>PARE01000036.1 GCA_002709525.1 Magnetovibrio sp.
CCAAGCTGTAACCTCATCCTCAGTTTCCAGTCCCCAATAATGTAGATCCTGATGCCACGATACAAAACTCGGGCTCTTAGGCTCCTTGATAAAAAAGGGTGCATCCAGGACGAGTAAATTTGGGCCCAGAATCTCTGCTATTATGTCCGTAATTTCCGCATTTCGGGTAATTTCATCAACGAAAGGTAAAAGTAAATTCGGATATCTTCGCAAACACTGTACGAACTCATCGCAAGTACCATAACGCTGTTCGGCTTTCTCAAGCTGTCTTCGGTAATCGTTTGCCTTTGGTTCAGACATGACCGTAATTGGGCAAACAAAGCCATCCGAAAAGAATGTCTGGGCTATAGTCGAACATGTCGCCATCATTTTAATCGCCGCTCACTTGCGCCCAAATCTAGAAGTTAACATCCAGTCATATCCTTTAACTTAAGTCACGTGTTCTTAATAACTACGCATATCTCACCGCGAGTTCTCGCAAGATGATGGCCATGGTGCTCAGGGGGATGCCTACATCTGTCTGAAAGGATTTTGAGAACCTCTACCTCTCGTTCACTTGATTTAGGCTTTTTACGATATTAGCAGAGATATCTCCTCGGGTCACTTCACCATGCTATTTCCGAGCCATCATAACTATAGAAACGGCCAGAATTTTTTAGATTTAAATCCTTAATGACCTTAAGTAACCCATTAACGCTCTCGGGTGCGTCGATCAATCCGTTAGGGCCTCCCATATCTGTTCTGACCCAACCAGGATGGAGAATAGCAACTGAAATGCCACGTGGAGCCAAATCAATAGACAGGCTCTTCATAACCGCATTGAGGGCCGCCTTAGAAGAACGATAAATATAGCTTCCACCTGAATTATTATCGTCTATGGAACCCATCTTGGAGGACATAATTGCAATTTTCTTTAAATCGCTCGCGGCGACGTGGTCACTGAAGGTTGCACAAACCATTAGGGGTGACATCACGTTAACACTTATAAAATTCTCCCAAGCTTTATAGTCGATATCAACTAACTGTGATGGACTTGGATCAAAAATACCGGCGTTATTGAACAATAGGTCAATGGCTTCTTCTCGTAGGCTATCCGCCAAAGATAAAATTTGTCCATGATCGCTAATATCTAGCGCGTGGATTTCTAGTTCACCCTTTAGGCGGGCTAATTCAATGGCATTTCCAGGATTGCGACAGGTGGCGATAACTCGCCAGCCCTCGTCTGCATATTGGCGTGCACACTCCAAACCAAGTCCCCGGTTAGACCCCGTGATCATTACTGTTGGCATGATTTAAGCTGTCCTCTCGATGAAATTACGTCACCAGCGCAATCAACTACGACAATCATTACAGAAACAAAAGACATTGCGTTAAACCTCTAATAATCTATCCGGTTGATGCCCTTGCCCAGGCGCCGGCAATATTCTGTGTAGCTCTCAAGCTTTTCATTGGCACTACCTGATATGTTCCTTGATGAACGCAGTGGAACAGCGCAGCGGGCATTTTCTCAGTTTGGCAGCTGCTTTTCCGCTTCGAAACATGCAACGGTGGAATGGGCAAACTTTTGAGCATAGCCGATTATTTCGTCTACAAACCACGGCAAGTCTTCTTCTGGACAATGTTTCTTTACATCAAGACAGATGAAACCATCGAACGAGCGATTAGGTAAGATGCTGAGAGGTTGATGGCCGGGGTCGTAACAGATGATCTCACCAACTCTATACACTTTGCGAAGGTCAATCTTGTCGATTATGAACAGTAACTGCTAACAAGGGATTGCTTTTTGCAACAATGCTACGCTTCTGCTCTTATATGCATGGCTATTCTTGCCGTCATCAAAGCAAGAAAGGGAAGTCAAAAATAAGGCGCTAACCACTAGTAGAGAGTCAGATGGGATGACGTGTAAATGTATTCTCACCTTTTTTCGGAAATCCGGGTAGGATCCCGCACTCTTAAAAATCGGGTTGCTCTGCCTGCGACCCTAACCAATTACGGTAGAGGAAACCAAATTACAGAGCACTGGAAGAATTTCCTTATAGAGCGGGCTAAGGGAGGGGTTGGACTTATAATTTCGGAGATTATTGCTGTCGACCCTGAGGCACTTGCGCAGCAAGCAATCGTCACTGGTTTTGATGACACCAACGAAGTTGGTTTCAGAGAAACCTCAGAAGCCGTCCATAAAGAGGGCGCGTTGTTAGTTGGTCAGTTATGGCATCCAGGTCGGCAACAGTTATGGCATCCAACAAAGGCACCGATGGGTGTTTCGGAGCAGCCGGATGCTCTTAGCTGGACTGTTCCTCATGTTATGTCTGTGGACGCTGTTCAACGGATTATTCAAGCATACGTAAACACCGCAAAACGCCTGCATAAATGCGGTTTTGAGGGGGTCGAATTGCATGGTGCTCATGGGTACCTTATTGGCCAATTTCTGTCTCCCTGGTCTAATAAACGGGATGATCGATATGGTGGCGAGGTTGCGGACCGGGCCCGTTTCGTTACTGAAATAGCAGCTGGGATACGTGCTAGTTGTAGCCCTGATTTTATAATTGGCTTAAAGATGCCGGGTGATGAAGGTGTAAGGGGTGGTATCGATAGCGAGGAAGCGCTGGCCATAACGAGCAATCTAGCCCGCACCAAGAATTTTGACTATTTCTCGTATGGTCAGGGAAATTTCAGTTTGAGCCTTGAAAACCATGTTCCAGATATTCATTTCAAACCAGGCCATTTTCTAAATATCCACAAAAAGATGCGGGAAGCAGCTAGAGGCGTGCCTGTTATGGCTTTAGGCCGGGTCGATTCGCCAGAGTTGGCAGAACGAGTAATCGCTGAGGGTTATGGAGACATAGTTGGAACGTCTAGAACTCTAATAGCAGACCCGGCTTGGCCGCAGAAAGCGTTCAAAGGTAGATCTAAATTAATCCGACCATCTGTGTTTGATAATTGGTGTTGGGGCGAAGTTCATCAGGGAAAACCTTTACAGGAGCACCATAACCCTTACCTCGGTGAAGTTGGTGAGGCCTTTGCTGAGGATCGGCTTCCGCCTGCCCTCAACCCGCGTGAAATTGTGGTCATTGGGGGTGGTCCTGGAGGGCTGGAGACAGCTTGGGTTGCCGCTGCCAGAGGCCATCAAGTATCTCTCTATAATGGATCATCAGCATTGGGAGGTAAATTAAGACGCGATGCGGCACTACCGGGGCGATGTGAAATTTTGAAGATAATCGAATACCAAACTCACATGGCGGATCTTTATGGTGTTGATTTTAGGCTGGGTAAGTTCGCAGACGCCACTGTTGCGCTCGGTGGCAGCCCAGATGTAGTGGTCTGTGCCACCGGTTCCACCATTAGCCCACCGCCTGCTCTTGCGGAAGGGGGAAATTTGGGAGTCGATGCAATTTCGTATATTGACGCACCATTTGGAGGTGGAGTGGCCCTTTTCTTTGACATGGATCATGGGCCGACTGCTTACGCCACGGTTGACCTGATGGCAGAGAAATTTGAACACGTTATTCTGGTTACACCGAGGCCTCAAATTGCACAAAACGTCAATTACTGCAGCGCGATAGGTGTACACAGACGCCTACATCAGATGAAAGTTGAAATTGTCACCGCTTATGATGTCGTTGGCTTTGATGGTGCTAAAGTCACATGCGAAAATGTTTTCACTGGAGAAAATAGGACTTTTGATGACGTTGATGCCTTCATTTATGCGGCGCCGCGCCGCGCAAATGACAAGTTGTTTAAGGAAATAGATGGCGACGTCGAGCTGCATTTAGTCGGTGATTGTCAGTCGCCTCGTAACCTGATGGCGGCCATTCATGGTGGCCATCACTTGGGACGAATACTCTAGTATCGTTTGTGTTGAGCCGACCGGTTATTGTTGGTTTGCCTGTGGGTGACAATCTGCTGAGTATAGGCAGGATAACTGTGTTTACTTGGATCTGGAGAGAATTTTAGTACTCTGAATTCGCGTGATAGAGTAGTCATTGTGCTTCACAGAAAAATCAATTGCACGTCCGGAAGTTGCGGTTCAAACCCTTCTTACATTAACAATAAAATTGATAAGTAAGCCCCTGTGTTGGGAGGGTTTTGCTTTTCCATCATAAACTTACACTTTGGCCATCATCCTCATTCGCATCTGTCTCTGACCTGTTTGCATGTTCGGTTCGTACAAAAGATGGTGAAATATGGTGGCACAAGATGAGAAGTCTTCAAAAGAAGTCTGTAAGTATTGTCTGGTTCAAGCGCGACCTGCGTTCTGAGATGAACCATGCTCTATTGCTGGGAGTGGGTTCTGACTGGCCCGTGTTGCCACTTTATATTGTCGAGCCGGAATATTGGTTGCAACTGGATGCCTCCTATCGTCATTACCAATTCATATCCGAATGTCTGGTTGAATTGCGGGATGATATGACAAGAATCGGGCAACCTTTGATCGTTCGTGTCGGAGCAGCGCGTGACGTCCTAGACCAATTGTCTGCCAAGTTTCGAATCCACCAGATCTTCAGCCATGAGGAAACGGGCAATGCTTGGACTTATGAGCGTGACAAGGCCGTGCGAGCTTGGTGTCGAGAGAGGGGGGTCCTCTGGATAGAAGTCTGGCAAAACGGGGTTTTGCGCGGTCTTAAAAACCGTGATGGCTGGGCCCGCAACTGGTCACAGCGCATGCAGGCTCCTGTGGCTGATGGCCCTCACAGCCTTGAACCTCTACCCAACCTCAAGCCGGGTCAAATCCCGACTGCGAGGGATCTGGGCATGAAAGAAGATGGTTGCACGGAGCGGCAGCAAGGGGGGCGTCGGGCCGGTCTTGAATCACTGAAGAGTTTTCTGACGTGCCGGGGCCTCAATTATCGGAGTGAGATGTCCAGCCCAGTGACAGGATTTGCCGCGTGCTCCCGCATTTCTCCTTATTTGGCGTTTGGTGCTCTCTCCCTGCAAGAAGTCGCGCAGGCAACAGCCAAACAACGCTTGGTGGTCAAGGCAAGGGCAGGATGGGGAGGGGCATGGCGCGGTTCGCTCTCCTCCTTCGAGGGACGGTTGCATTGGCATTGCCACTTCATGCAGAAACTGGAAAGTCAGCCATCGCTCGAATTCAAAGCTCTCCACCCTGCTTATAACGATATTCGAACTCGGAGTAGTACCTCGCAGCTCCTCTCTGCATGGCAAAGTGGCGAAACAGGTCTTCCTTTTGTCGATGCCTGTATGCGCTGCCTCATAACAACTGGCTGGATGAACTTTCGGATGAGAGCCATGTTGGTTGCCGTGGCGAGTTATCACCTTTGGTTGGACTGGCGGGATACGGGCGCGTTCCTGGCCCGCCTTTTCACGGATTATGAGCCCGGTATCCATTGGTCCCAAATGCAAATGCAGTCGGGGACAACAGGCATCAATACAGTGCGTATTTATAACCCAGTCAAACAGGGCTTGGATCAAGATCCGGCCGGTAAATTCATTCGTAGGTGGGTGCCTGAACTTGGTCGAGTGCCCTTAGATTTCCTTCATCAGCCCTGGCTCTGGCAAGACGCTGGATCGATACTGGACAAGATATATCCCTTTCCCGTTATTGATCATCTGGATGCAGCGAAAGCCGCTCGAGAGAAGATATGGGCTGTGCGGAGGCAACCCGGCCATCGCGACGTCGCCAATGCCATTCAGGTCAAGCATGGCAGCCGTCGGAGTGGTATAAAACGGGTGAGTAGCCGACAAAAAGTAAAGCCGACAACCCTGACAAAGCAGCTGACTTTTGATCTTTGAGGTATGTTACGGGGCTGAAAAAAGCCGCTCAACTTGGAAAATATCATGATAGATTGCAATTGGCCGGCGACTCAAAATGCGGCTTTGGGAAAACTTGCCGAATTTGTACCGCGCGCCGGTCGGCAGTATGCATCAAATCGAAACTATGACCTTGGACCAACCGACCGGTCTAATGTTTCCATGCTCTCGCCCTGGATACGCCATCGAACTCTAACTGAAGAGCGCGTTACGACAGCTGTTTTGCAAAAACACGGCCTGCATCAGGCAGAGAAGTTTATTCAAGAGGTTATTTGGCGGACCTATTGGAAAGGTTGGCTGGAACATCACCCCACAGTTTGGCGGTCCTATATTTCTGCGCTTGACGATCTGCATGGTGAATTGGCGGATAACAACGCATTGTTGAAGCAATATGATGCTGCGGTAGAGGGGAAGACTGGCATAGATTGTTTCGATTTCTGGGCTGCAGAATTAAAGCAGCATGGATGGCTGCACAACCATGCTCGAATGTGGTTTGCGAGTATCTGGATTTTCACCCTAAACTTGCCCTGGCAACTTGGGGCCTCTTTTTTCTATGACCATTTGCTAGACGGGGATCCGGCGTCGAACACACTATCCTGGAGATGGGTAGCTGGGGTGCAAACATTGGGTAGGGCCTACACAGCGCGGGCCGATAATATTGCACGCTATACGAAAGGACGATTTGATCCACATGGGCAACTTGCATTGGAGACAATTTCGCTGCCATCAAGCGGTCATCCTGCCCTTGAACCATTGCGCAGTGTTGATCGCTTGACTGAGAATGATGATCTATTCCATCAGCCAGACATTCTTGTGGGCAATACAGGCTTCTTAGCACATGATGAGGATTTGAGTGCGATTGACCATCCCGACTCTGTGTCAGCGTCTGCCCATGCCATACTGAAGCTCTTCCCCCGAGAGTCGATGTTTCCCCTCAAGCAGGCGTTCCTGGACAAGTTGGTTGAGGATGGTGCGGAACGAATAAGTCAAGCCGTCTCAAGGGGTGTAACCCGGGTTTCATCACGAGATGAGGTGCTGACTTGGGCACAGGATCATAAACTTGATTTATTGGTAATCCCGTTTGCGCCGATCGGGGAAACTGCAGACCAGATTGATCAAATTTTTAATACTTTGTCCGGTCACGGCATCAAGGTTCTGATCAGCCAGAGAAAGTGGGATTACACCTTCTACCCCCATGCCAAAAAGGGTTTTTTCCAGATGAAGTCAAAGATCCCACAACTATTGGGAAGCTTAAATCTTACGCAGGCTCAATGCCTATAGAATACGCTTAGATAGGCTTTCTCAGGGGTTAGAATGAGATGTGATCAGAGGCTCAATATTTTTTAATTGGCGGCCAAGTGACCGTGCAGCGATGATGTGTTGTAAAGTGTTGAGGTAGCCCACCCAAAGGTCATCGGTGGGCTACCTCTATTCTAGATGTGAAAGGTTATCTCTTGGAGATGCCGAGGTGGACTAAAGCACCAAGTGATGCCCCGATAATCCAGGCGTATCCGCCTCCACCACCTAAGTTTGCAAAGAAGTCACCCAATCCAAGAATAAGGATGTTTGGCCATACAGATCCTACGGCTATATAGCCTGAAATAAGCCAAGCTATGATTGCTTTGCGATTGAAGCCTCCATTGTAATGGTATTCTGATTCTGGACTATCGTCGAATAAAGCATCAACGTTCAATTGTTGCCTTTTGATTAAGTAATAGTCCGCAATCATGATGCCAAATACCGGTGCTAGGATAGCTCCCAAAGTATTCACAAATGGGAAGAGCCCCATTTGAGTGATTACAGAGACCCACAAACCACCAATTACAAAACCAAAACCAGCAGTTATTAGGCCACCGGTTCTGAAATTGATCTTGCTTGGGATTAAGTTTGCTAGGTCATAAGCGGGAGGAATGAAATTAGCCACCATGTTGATGCCGACGGTCGCAGCAAAGAAAGCAAAAGCTGCAATTATGGTGAGTAAAATATTGTCAACTTTTGCGACCATGGCTGTAGGTTCAGCGATGTACTCACCAAAAATGGCAATTGTACCACCAGTAATCATTAGAGTAATGAAGGAAAAGAAGACAACATTGCCAACTAGACCCCACAGATTACCTTTNTTCATTTCGTCCTCATTCTTTACGAATCGGGCAAAATCTCCAAAATTGATCACGACGGCCGCAAAATAACCTACCATAATCGAGAAAACGGCAACGAACGCTCCAAGAGAACTCAGGCCTTCAAATTCGCCGGAGCGAGCACCACCTGAAAAGACAGTGCCGACCTCGGAGAGCAGTCCACCTCCCGCTTGCGTCCATATAGCGATCATCAGGACGATCATGACAAGGTAAACGGCTGGCCCCGCGAAATTCAGGAAGCGCTTGATCAGATCAACGCCCTGCCAGAACAAGTAAATTTGAAATACTGATACAAAAATGAAAGAAACCCACATTACACCACTCATGCCCAGGAAGATTGCTTCTCCCTGAACGCCAGTGATTCCCGTAATTAGAAGTGCAACAGCGGTTGATGCCGCGTAAGTTTGGGCACCATACCAGAACATGGCTACCAGGCCTCGAGCCATGGCAGGAAAGTTTGCCCCAAAAACGCCCATACTGACTCGGGCGAAAACTGGATAAGGAATACCGTGCTGTACGCTCGGTTTACCAGAAAGATTAACNAGCCAAGAAATGAAAAATCCNGCNAGGATNAAAGCGGCAAATACCGCCCACCCATTAAGCCCTGAATATAAGAATAATGATGCAGCAAGGGTATAGCCGAAAAGNCTTTGAACATCATTGGCCCAGACGTTGAATATTTCGAACCAACCCCAATTCTTCTGCTCATTAGGCGTTGGCGCTAAATCTGAATTGTACAGTCTGTCAGATCTGCTCATTTTGTACTCCTTCGCACAATAGCGATTGTTGAGAACAAAATAGTTCAATTAAAAGGTGTGCTTCGTCAACCAAAAGGCTCTAACTCGCTTTGCCAAGCGTTATGCTTTCCAAGTATAAAGTCTTGATTTGGTTGAAAGAATGGAGGCTGGGGGGGGGTGATTTGAGTGCTGCGGACAAGGGTTTAACATGTGCCAGTCATAGGGAAAGCGTAATTCAGGAGGTGTGATTGGAAATGTTGTTTTTCAACGCATTAAGATTGCACAGGTGAATAACAAGGTCGTTATCTTAGTCACCAAAGGAAAAAATAAGAGTGCAGTAAAGGATTTAAATACTGAATTGCTAGTTATTGGTGCTGGTAACATTGGCATCGCTGCGAGCCATGGGATTAAAGTAATGGGTCCAAAAATCGANGTTTGTCTTGTCGCATGNGGTCAAGCGATGGACTTNAACGTGCGCACTTTGGATGGTTCAGTTTTCGTTAGCCAAGTGACGAGGGCCGCATAAATGTGATTGCGAGTCATTCGCACTATATGTAAACTTTCCCAGTGACCAAACACTGTAATGAGGTTTTTTGAGATGTTCGGACGAGAAATTTTAACTGCGACATCCCTGGTTTCCCTGACTTTTGCGATCTCGGGTTGCAGTGGGGTGATTAGCACAGATGTCTATAAATATTATCCTGTAACGCTCTCTGGATACGCTGGAGACAAAGAGATCTCTGTTGCTTACACGGGGCAAATAGCGAGACACGTGTTACATGACTCGCTGAAGAACCTTGCTGGACAAGGTGATGGGAGTTCGAATGACGCCCTGAAATCCATGATGATGATGTATTACGGGCAAAAGACTAAGAAGCGCGAAATTCTGGCGCCAAAATCCAAGGGNGCGTTCGTTATTAAGCAGACAAATGTTGATCAGATTAGCAAGAAGAAGAACCTATCTGGCAAAACTTATAAAGGCGTAATTTCTGGTATGCCCGGAAATATGACCGGAGTTGAGCTGGTCGAGTTTTGGATCGATAAAGCGGCTGTTGCGAACAAAGGCGTCGATAAAGTAAATGGCTTCAATTATCCGCAGCTCATATCAAAGTTCATCATGGGGGCTGTGTCTTACAATCAGGCAGTAGANAATTACCTCGATGAGAAACTCGAGGCAAAAAACAAGCCNAACGATAAACCTTATAAGAAAGGTGCCTACTATACTGGTAAAGAACACTCCTGGGATGAGGCTTTTGGTTACTTTGGTGCCCCGGCTCATACTCTCACCTTAACTCCGGATGACGTCTACAACATCGCAAAGCGTAAGCCAGCGGGNATGNCTGCTGCCGACTGGGATGGCGATGGTGTCGTCGATCTAAAATCAGAAATGGCATTTGGACCGGCATATTACGCTGCAGCCTTCGACAGAAGTGGAAAAACCAATTACCTACATACAATCACCAAGGCATATGTAGATGGTAGGAAAACGATAGTTGNCGCAGGCGGTAANAAGTTAACCAATGCTCAGCGTGATAAGCTAAAGGATGCTGCTTCGGTCATTGGGAGAAATTGGGAGCAGGTTCTTGCCGAAGCCACATTTAAGTATGCAGGCTCCGTTTACAAAGACATGGACAAAATTAAGACGATCATTGAAGCAAAAGGTAATGTTTCAAAAGCACTCAATGCCTATATCAAACATTGGGGTGAGTTAAAGGGGTTCAGCCTTGCTTTGCAGACGGGCAAAAATAATCTTGGAGGCACAGCTTCCAGTCTAAATCGTCTTGTCGGTTTTGGGCCNTTAATGCCTGATGGCAATCAGGTTGTTGGTATTGATAAGCAAGGCAATTATGTGCGTGGTAAGGGCGTGTCATGGGGTGCCTACATGGGACAAATGGTCAGCATCCAAAAGCTGATGATCTCAAAATTCAATGTTAAAGCCCGGAATAAAGCTCTGACTAAATAGTGTAATAGATTGACCCACTGGAACGCTGTTCCAATGGGTCAATCATACCCTATGGGTCACAGGTTTAATATCTNTTCGCCGCCAATCAAACGTAGAGGTATTTAAAGCACATTGGATTCCAGTTGCTCATCAACAANGCTNACTGTTTTGTCAATATCNGNACTAGCTATACCCAGATCCTTTGCGATCAATTGCACTAAAACATCGACACGCTCAATGAAAGGAGCTCCCGCCGCAACTGCTCGGGCCGCNGAAGACGGTTTTAACAAGTTTTGTGCGGCTTTGGCATATTTGTCGAATGGCACCGCATCAGTTGGTGCAGCCCCCAGGCGTTGNACCAGACTATCGACAAATTCGTATATAGCCCGAGATTTTTCGANATCACTGTGNACTGCGTCGCNAATACTGCGCGGTTCGGCTTGGGTTATGCTACGATAGTTCCCNGTTAGCAGCATACTCCACTTCGCCAAGGGAACGAAGATAGAATCGTNAACCCGTAACTTNACCGGTACATCTCTATCATCAAGCCTCACGTTGGCTATACTTTCCTCTAAGTCATGAAGAATCTTATTGGCCGCAGGATCTTCGAACTTGGCAGCCTTAAAGTTAGTGGGAAGGCCGACATGCAAAACATTTCCCTTTTCTTCCGGAGGACGGAACGCTTGAGGGTCAGGACTGCANAAGGTCATAAAATTTGGGTCAAAGCGGTCCCAAACTGTTGGGTCGGTATAACTGGGAGCTAATGAACTGGTATCTAGATTTCGAATACGCCTCAGATAAGTCAATGGCGGCATATTCATAATTGAAAGGCACGGAACCTGCTCCTCGGCTATTCGGATCAGTGATGTCCGGATTGTATGGTGGGCATACTGCGGCTCCTGCATGGCGAGCCCTATCAAGTCATACTCTGAGGCTAAAACGTTTTGCGGAGTACATGCAGTTAAGTCACCCGGCAATTCAGTTGAGCGTATGGATCGATGTTCGGAATCGCCTTTCATTTTGATTCGAACCTCGGTCCCATTTGCATTGATTAGGTCAGCAGTATTGCGGCGGCAGACCAAAGTTACATCATGGCCTGCCATCAACAACTTGGTACCAAGCAATGATCCATAAGATGCGCCAAGAATGAGACAGCGGTACGCCATAAATTATTTTTCCTATGTTTTGTTTTTAATGAAATCTGAAATCGAAGTTAACTCTCAGATGTTGTTTAATGAAAACCGATTACAACACCCTCATTATTATAGCACTTTGGTTTCTTAAATAGCAGGCATAGGGGTATGACGAACACCATTTTTAAACCTCAAGATAGCGCTACTTTTCGCGATAATTGCCAATGCGGTGTCTGCATGCGTGATCCAACATCCATTATAAGGAAAGCTGGCTCATTTCTTGATAATATGTTTATCAAGAATAAGACCCTGATATCAAAATCAGCAGAATAATGGTGGCGGTAGTAGACTCTTTATCGCATCAAAATTGAACGTGACAGATTCCCTGTGCTCTGGTTTTAGGCCTAACCTCTCACCTCCTTTCGTGTGGAAGGGTTCGGGAAGAGAGTGTTGAGGGAAACTATTGAGTGCTTCGTTGCTTTATTAAGCTTGGCTATCACCATCACTCAACTTCAAGGCCGGTGTTTTGGTACTCTCACCCTATTGACCGCAGGCATACTGTTTCTTCGTCTTTGGCATTGCGAAGGTAATGGACTCAGGGGCCAATTTTATAAAGCTGAACCAATCTTACTCCATATCCTTCGGGGTTGTTTATTGGGTTATTAAATGGGTTTTACCTTATCTTTTCATGGGCTGGCAGGTTTCGCAGACAAACGCTCGACGCCCATCAATTTCAAAACGACGTATTTTCCCTTTGCACGCGGGGCANTCGTCTTTTGCGAATATATTGACGCGTTCACGATATAGGGTTTGCGACGGTTGCCCGTCATCTACTGTAATAATGGCATTGCGTTTTACGCCAAGCGTGAGTAGTGCCCTCGCGTCATCCCAAATTTGATTGAACGTTTGTCGATCAATATCTTTGCCGGGTATTTCGGGATGGACCGACTGACGCCATAAGATTTCTGAGCGATAGATATTGCCAATGCCTGCCATAATAGACTGATCCATGATAAGACGGCCTATCGGCATCTTGCTTTTTTTTATCCGATCAAAAGCGAGGTCTGGGTTTGCATCGGGACGCAACACATCGGGTCCTATGCGATTAAATAACTTTTCCACCTCTTTTCCATTCAAAAGCCGGCAAATGTTGGGGCCATTTATATCTACGACATGCGTCTCGTTGATTAGACGAATTCGCACGGCACCCTCAGGATCGCGCAGAGGCAATTTCCATTTTCGGATCTTCCCAAAAAGACCGAGGTGTATATGCAATGTAGTATCATTTGTGAAAGTATAAAGAAGGTGCTTCCCAAGTGCCTCAACACCTGTGCAAAGCTGGCCATTGAGAACTGATGCTCCCTCAGCGAACCGGCCCTGTGGTGATGAAACACTCAGTTTTTGACCAGAAAACAACCGGCGGTGATCACGTGCTGCGCGATGGATGGTGTGGCCTTCTGGCAATTTATTCTCCTAGCTGTACTATTCTCCGCAGCTATCTCACGACTCCATCCTCATTATATGTGTTTAGAACTAAGCTATGACAAATCCCCGCACTCCCCGCCTCATCCATTACACATGAGTGTCGGTTCTCTGCAAAAGAAACATGGGAATTATTTATAACTACAATACGTCTACCCACGTTTTTATCTAGGCGAACAAAAGAACAAGGGTATTAAAAGTTCAGGATTTAAGCAGAAAATCAAACTTTCTTAATTTTGAGCGAACGGCTAAAGGGCTTATGCAGTAGACCCCTCGTGCATGTGTTCTTGGAGATAATTCTGCAGGCCGGCTTGCTCAATCCGCGTGTGCTGCGTCTCGATCCAATCGATATGCTCCTCAGTATCTTCAAGGATATTCTCAAAGATTTCCCGCGAAACATAATCTCGTGCAGACTCGCAAGTTGCTATGGCTGTCTTAAGGCAACTTTGGTTCAGCGTTTCAACGGATAAATCTGCGTTCAGCATCTCCGGCACATCTTCACCTATCTTCAGCTTCCCCAAGTCTTGCAGATTTGGAAGACCATCTAGCGTCAAAATCCGTTCGATCAAATAATCGGCGTGTTTCATCTCGCCAATAGACTCTTCATAAACCTTGTCCGCCAATCGGTTAAAACCCCAATCTTTCAACATCCTAGAGTGCAGAAAATACTGATTGATAGCAGTCAATTCGTTCTTGAGGATGATATTTAGTTGCTCAATAACGCTTGCATCGCCTTTCATGGATCGTCTCCTTTCTCTCTGTAAAGATGTTTCCATGCATATTTGGTACAGCTAAGTAGTTGTTTCAACACAATTTTTTGTGAATGCGAGGCATTCGCGATCCATTGTTTAGCGATTGTGATGTTGGTCATAGAAAATTTTAAAAAATGCTTGCGGAAATTGCAGCGTGGTTAATAATCATTATCATCGCAAACGCGAGTCGTTCGCGTTTAATGAAGGTTTGAGCATGTACGTCTGCAACTGCAATGGGATCACTGAACGCCAGGTTACTGCAGCAGTAAAAGCTGGTGCGGCGCGCTGGAAGGACGTGCATGCCCATTACGGCTATGTGCCCCAGTGTGGGAAATGTCAGTGCGAGATCATCGGTGCAATTGCCGAATATCAGGCCGATGAGCCAGTGTGCGGCGATACGACCTTTGTCTCTCCAAACCTCGTAGGTGCCACCTGATGTTTCTTTGGCGGGCACTTAAGCCAAGGGATATTGTCAGAGCTATTTTAGCCGTGAAGGCGGGTACGAAGAAACATCACGAACCAAGGCCCATGTCGCTGACGACTAACAAAGTTTCCAACGTTACAGTTGTACCACAGCCTGTCACTCCGGTCGATTTAGCCAAATCTGATTTTTAATTTAGTTTTTGATCTGTGGCATGAGCGAGGATTGCCATGCTCAACATGATCCGCGTCGCTATCATTCTCAAAGAGACCAATTCGTAGTTGGTAACCTCCGTTGCCGGGCGCATGAGCAAATATTGCCAGAGGCTTTTTTTGGGAAGGGCTTTTTCAATGGCCACGCTTATTGCGTTGAAAGCTTAAGTCTGCCCATTGTGCGGCCGAAATGCTCTGTATTGGTTCTTCTAGTTCGCCATTAATACGACCGATCAATGCGCCGAGGCAGGGCAGAGGTTCTGCCTGTTGCGAGCCACGAGGGAAGAAATGATTTAGCGCGTGTCATATACCAGTTACGGCTAAACCATCCCCTCCATCGGGACCAATTGATCTTACGAACTGTTACTGTTCTTAAAGCGGTCTATCAAGAGAACATGTCACTAGTGATACCACTATACCAATCTAATGACTCTTCATATGTCGCTTTTCGAAGCTCTGCACTCTCCTTAGTTTTCGAGACAAACTTGCCAGTAACTTCAATTTTCTCAGCACCGGCTTTGTAACTAGCCCCTACCTTGACACCATCATTGGTGGCGACCAGGCTCCAGCAGGTGTTTGAGAATCGAGCAGGATAAATCTTACTTCCTGTTAGATCGCCGCGAATGGCATTTGCCGCAACTTTCGCCTGGCTATTAGCTGAAAAGCCTGACTTGGGCATTGCTGACGCAACGGACGCGTCTCCAAGGACATGAATATTCGGATCAGCTTTTGAAGCCATGGTTGCAGGAACGATAGGTGCCCAGTCTCCGTCTGTCACACCCGCCGTGTCTGCGATTACGCCTGCTCTCATCGCGGGTATTACGCAAGCAGCATCCGCCTTGAAGGTATCCAGGTCGGTTACGATCTCCATCGTTTCATGGTTGACTGACTTAATTCCACCATGCATTTCAGGTCCGATCCATTCGACCATGCCAGGGTAGTGATTCTCCCAGCCTTCCGTAAATAGGCCCATCTTTGAAAATTTTGGCTTTGGGTCGAGAACGACGATCTTCGCAGTTGGGTTCCGCTCTTTGAGGACATGAGCCATCATTGAAACACGCTCGTACGGTCCTGGCGGACAACGATACGGATTAGGAGGGGCGACTAGCACAAAAGTACCACCCTTACGCATGTTTAACACTTGGTTTCTCAGTACTTGAGCCTGAGTACCCGAAGTCCATGCGTGCGGCATTCTAGTCTGGGCCTGAGGTGAATAGCCGGGGACAGAATCATATTTAAGTGAAATCCCTGGCGATAGCACAAGCTTATCGTAGGAAAGTGTATTTCCTGATGCTAGCTTCACTTTTTTGGCGGCATTATCGACAGATGAAGCCCACTCATGAACGACATTAATGCCATTATTTACGGCAAGTCCGTAATAGTTGTGGCCAATAGAACCGTATTTTCTAAAGCCACCGATATACAGATTGGAAAAGAAACATGTGTAATAACGTTTTGATGCTTCAACTAGCGTAACGTCAATAGCTCCTTTTGAGTCTTTCGCTAAGTAACGTGCTGCCGTTGCGCCTCCCGCGCCACCACCTATTACAACTACTTTTGGCTTTGCGCCAAATGCAATAGATGGCATCGCAAGAGTAACTGCGGATGCTCCAAGCAAGCCTCCGAATTTACGTCTCGAGACTGATGTCATTTATTCCTCCCAATTATTCACTTTGTTTAGTTCGACAATCCTAATCCGAACAAAACCGTATCATGTGCCAAAACTGATTCCTAACGAAATTTCCAGCTCTGAACGCCCCTGAGAAATAAAAGCCAAGAGCAGCCCAATAGGCCTTATTTTAGGCTTGAAAAATACGCGGCGAGGGAAAGCGTTTGTTCTTCGTCTAGCCGCTTCGCGACCATCTGCATCACCTTATTTTTTAGGGTTCTGTTGCGGTAACCAGTTATTTTCTCAACGAATTTTTTTGCGTTAATTCCTGCGATAACAGGTATGCCTGAACTCGCACCTTCCTTCTTGTGGCAAGTAACACATTCACCGGCAAGATATTCGCCATATCCAATATCAGCCCCAGCTATTTTCTTCAGCAATTCGGCATCAGCATGCGCGCTACTAAAGGTTAAAGAGGTGAGAAGACACGAGATTAAACATAACGTTGTTAACTTGAGAATATTATACATTTCCCATCCCTCGCTTTTTAGTGAGATTGCGTAGATTAACGGGATGCAATTAAAATTGGCAAGTAGCCAACATTTTCTCATGGAGAGAGAAGAAGGTTACTGTGCGCGGAGCCTAACGCCACAGGTATAGCCTGAAGTGCGATTTTGAGTGCTGACCACATTCTAATTCAGCCAAAATACAGAAGAATTCGTCTTTGAAGAGTTCTACGGTCTTCATAAAGCGTTTTAGAGTCGCAACGTGAACTTATTAAGGCCACCGATACCTTGAGGTGCGACTTTTGTAGGCGCCGTCTGGTCGCCTAACACACTGCAGCCAGAGCAATCAATAGAGCCAAGTCGCGGGTCTTCAATACTAGCCAAGTTTTGACCGACAGATCCCATCAATCAGCACCATATGCGGAACAGTCAATGCTGCCAGCCCAACAAATACTATCTGAACTACGGATTGCTCGACTGGCAACTCGCCAAACAGCATATTAAGTGAGAGTCCAGCTAGGGTAAGCGTAATTACGGTAAATACGATCGTGTGCATAATAGCACGTCGACGATCAGATGCCGGGATCAGCTTGATCACTCGACAAAAGTGGGTGGGGCTATGCAAGGCGCAGAAATAGATCGCGAAATAAACAAGAGGCGGCAATACCCAGGCGAAAGTTATCAAGCCTAAAATCGTTGCGATATCTTTTCTTCGTTGCGGTCGATCCGACAATTGAGTGCAGATCATAAAGATTACGATGATTGCTGAAATGGGCGCCCACACGCAAGTGATAGATACAATATTGCGTGCCAAAGGGCCGGACAGTATTTCATACAAGTTGGCAACATCGATTGGATGGAAAAGTGCTGGCAAGCAAAATACAAGACTTCCAAAAAGCCAGCGCTCGGCAAAGTTTTGGGCGTTAGCGTCTGTACCGAAATGCCAAGCTGAAATGATGAGGAATACAGACAGCGAAAGGACCGGCAGAACCACCCATGCACCGATAACAAAAAATGTGATCAAAAGGTAAACACCGGTAAACGTAGCAAGGCCGCTCGATGATAGCCATAATCCATTTTGCCGCGCAATATAGGTATCGATTGCACCATGAGGCAGACCGAGAACGGAGACCGCTATTCCAAGAGCAATAATTTGGACAGTCACGCTCACACTTGGAGCAAGCAAAAATACGATTGAGAAAAACATACCTGCCAATAGAAAACACGCTGACGCATCCGATGAAGTCATTTCGTCGCCTGATAATATTTTTTGTCGAATTGAGACGTTACTTTAAATAATGCGTGCACGAACTCAGTCTTTGGCAATGCGCAAACGACTTTAAGCCAAGATTTCAAAGTTGGTGAGTCAGACATGAATTGACCAAACTCATCGCCGTTCAAACACTTTGCTATGCCGATAAACCAGTCCGCAGCTGAATGAGGTGACTGTAACATTGCAGCGAGGAAAGTCGCATCCATTGTCCGCTCTAAACGCGATCCAAACGGCTTGGCAAGGGGGGGGCTATCTTTGACTAGCTCGCTGGCTGAAGCTCGCGCCCAGGCCTGGATTCTTAAGAAACCGTATCCTGAAGATGGGCGCAACACACCTGCGGCTTGGCCGGCGGGTATCACTTTAGATGAAAAAGTCGCACGACGTTTGATCTGTCCCATGGGAAGACAGCCTCTCTCCCAACGTTTGACCGTGACGGGGCATTGAACAAGGCCATCTAAATCGGCCTGGAATTCATCGTCAAGTTGTGTGGGAGACAATTTCGTTGGAGAAAATCGTGTTGTTTGGATAAGCGCCTGATTTGTTGTGGCTGGCAAGACGTAGGTAAACTTGAGTCCTCTCGGCTCACTCTTCATGTTCTCCATTAAGCCGGCGGTGAATGGCTCAAAGCAGGGCGCTTCTGTTTCAACCTCTGCACCACTGAAAACCTGCCATAGCATTGCGGCGTCATCGTGTGCCTGTCGTGGGCGCGTATCGATGATAAGGTCCGCTGTAAATAGGCCTTTATCCGTTTCTATTGAAACCTGATTATCGCTGATTGAGACGGTTTTAGCGTAAAGTCCTTGACGAAGTTCAATGTTCTGTCGCGTTGAGATTATTTCCAAACATGCCTGATAGAAGTCCGAGGACCTGATTTGTTGGTAGCTAGAACCAACACCGGTGTGCACAACTTTTTGATTTTGACTTGAGAACCGCCAATGCGACCATTTTTTTGAGACGAGTTCTGACAGGCCATGCTGTGCATCTGCCCAAAAACACCATGTTCGATCATGCTCATAAACTGTCCTCGGCTCGATAATAATCACACGTTTCGAGTAGGACAGATTGGCAAGTTCTCGGGCTAACGATAGCCCTGCGCAACCCCCGCCCAGTATCGCAATATCAAAAGTCTGGCTCATTTTACGAGCTGGTTGGCACCAGCAAATCCCTGAAGTGAAACATGTAATTCTGCATTGTGTTCGAGCGAGCATCGGTGGAGACGAAACTCAGTCAGATAAGCGGTAGTGGCAGCGCCGGCGACCATGATCTTCTCAGCAGTGCTTACGACCGTGCGGCCGCGCCACGCAGCGAAGTCTCGACGTTTGAGCTTCAGGCCTATTTGACGGTAGACACGAGCGGCAATAAGGATAGCGAATCTTGATCTTCCAGGAAGAAATCCGAAACCGTTGTAGGCGCTCTCATAGTAGAGTTCGGCAAGCTGAATTAACCGCTGCGAGGCCGCCTGCAATCTTGGTTTCAGCGAGGTGTTTGGGTTCGCAATGTCTGCAGCGGTCACACCGGCTAGCCAAGTAGCAGGAATATAGCGCCGCCCGTTTAAGGCATCCTCCCTTATGTCGCGAGCAATATTAGTCAGCTGCATCGCCACGCCTAGATCAATCGCAAAAGGCATCGCACGAGGGTTATCAACTTCCAAAACTCGACACATCATTAGGCCAACCGTGCCCGCTACCCTGTAAGCGTATTGTATGAGTTCTGCGGTCGTCTCAAATGCAACGCTCCCTAAATCTGAAGCGACACCATCAATCAACTCTATAGCTAACGCGGGATCGATATTCGTGTCTTGAGCCAATTTAATAAAGTCGGCAACACAAGTTGAAGGGGGTAGGTTAACTATCAGCTGTGATTTGATCTCTTCGAGAATTTTCTTAGCTTTGTGCACATCACTTGCGTCATCGGCAATGTCATCAATATACCGGCAGAACGCATAGAGGCGGGCCGCACGCTGTCCATGAGATGCCCTTAGAAACACGCGAGCAAAGTTGAATGAACGCCCATTATGACGAAGGATCTCCTCAGCAGAATTTTCTAATGAGGCCGACATAGCTAAAGAAATTACTCAGCTGCCTGCATGTGACGAATTTCTGTAGTTTTGCCTGCAGCTGGCTCAATCAGATGCTCTAGCACCTTAGCTGACGAAATTACTCCTGGAAGCCCTGCCCCGGGATGGGTGCCGGCACCAACTAAATAGAGGTTTGCAGGCCCTTCTGCTTTGTTGTGAAATCGGAACCAAGCTGACTGCGTGAAATTCGGCGCAATCGAGAATCCAGCGCCTGCGGGACTAAGGTAATTCTGCTCAAAGTCTTCCGGTGTCATCCAAAAATCATGAACAAGATGGTAAGATAGATTTGGCAGAAGGGTCTCTTGAAGTGCTTTAACAACCCTATCGCGAAGAGCCGGACCTTGTGTGCGCCAATCGATGTCACTCTGAAGGTTAGGGACTGGCACAAGCGCATAGAAACTGTCGCATCCCTGAGGGGCAAAGCTTGGATCAGTTGCCGTCGGCCGATGCAGATAAAGAGAGAAATCCTCAGCTAGTACCTTGCGATTGAATATGTCGTGCAATAGAGACTTGTACCTCGGACCGAGCCAGATCGTGTGATGCTCAACATTTGGGTACCTAGTGTCAGTTCCGAAGAAGAGAACGAAAAGGCCCATCGATTTCTTGGCATATTTCGCCTTTATTTTTGCGGAAAGTTTGACATCGGCACGTGGCAGCAAATTGGTGTAGAGATGCGCTGGATCAGCGTTCGATACAGCCAAATGGCAATCAAATACCTCACCGCTCTCTAATTCTACGCCCGTAATTTTCGAGTTTTCTGTGTTTAACCGCGCAACAGTTTCTCCGAGACGGATCGTGATGCCCTCTTCAGCCATCAACTTTGATAAGCCATCTACTAAAGCACCGGTGCCACCCATTGCGAAATGAACGCCGTGTGCCCGTTCAAGAAAATGAATAAGATTATAAATACATGTCGTGTCGAAGGGATTGCCACCGACGAGTAAGGGTTGAACAGAAAATGCCTGGCGGATCTTGTCATGCTTAAGATGAGAAGCGACGAGGTCCCAGACCGATCGATGAACGCGCATATTGAGCATATGTGGCGCAATTTTCGCCATATTTGAAAAATTGTGGAATGGTTGATCTGCGAGTTTTTTGTAACCGATTTCATAGATACGTCGTGACTCCTCAAGCAGGGATAAGTAGCCCGTTTCGTCTTCTGGGGATATATGCCTAATCTGTCGAAGGATATCGTCAACTGACCCACCGTAATCAAAGGTGCTCCCATCAGCGTAATGAAACCGATACCAGACATCGAGTGGAACGATATCGACATAGTCTCTGATGTCTTTGCCAAATAGGTTGAACAATTCTTCGAAGAGGAATGGGGCAGTAATTACTGTTGGACCAGCGTCATATCGGAAGCCATCTCGTTCGAAAACCTGAGCCCGCCCCCCTAAACGGTCACAGCGATCAAAGATAGTTACTTCGTATGCCTTGGCGCGTAATCTAAGAGCTGCAGCAATACCGCCGAATCCAGCTCCAATAATTGCTGCACGGCTCATATAGCCTCTAACATTTCTGCAGCAGGATTAAATTTTTCCGCAAGTGAGATAAATCCATCGCCCGATTTATGGGGAAGGGTGGTAGCAATCTTGATAGCTGCCCGTGCGTGGCTGGTCGCATGCATGCGGGCCGCATTAACGCGGGCTGCCATATCCCCCTGTACCAAAGCGATGAAATTCAAACCGCCCGATGAGATGTCACGCTCGGCATCTGAAATATCGTCAGTGGTTTGATATGCAATTGCGATGGCATCACTAGCTGCCGTCGCAGTCAAGACTTGCTCAGATAGTCCCGCTGCAATTAGGCTTAATTCCACCGGCAAACCCAACAAAGGACCTGACTTCATACGAGCAACATCATTGTATTGGTCAATGGATACACAATTTGACTCCAGGTCGGCATGCTGGCCACTAATGACATCACTTACACGTTGATGCATGTGCACAATTAACTCTGGCAGGTGATCGGTCGATGCGCTCGCGATTGCAGAGTACGCGGCAGATACCATTAGGTCTCCGAGGCAAATGGCGGTGTTTGAGCCAAATTTTTTCCAGACTGCAATTTCACCGCGACGAGAGGCATCACCATCTTGAAGATCATCATGGACCAGCGAGGCATTGTGAAGTAGCTCACAAGCAGCTGAAATTGCGATAGTGATTTGGCGGGATAAACGAAGTGCACGTGCACTTTTAAGGGCAAGGTCCGCTCGTACTCGCCCACCACCTGATCTTAGGTGGTAAAGGGCAGCCGAAGTCATGACATCGTCTTTTTGCGGGAGCAAGTTGGCCATGGCCATTTCCACGTCGGCCAGTCGCACATTTTCAGATGGCTCAATACGCGAAAAGTTCAAGGTGTCATCCCCCCTCTGCTGAGGAGCACCGAGCAAAGTGCCCGGTGCTCCAGATTGCAGATTAGGTCGCGGATTGGTTAGCGTTACTAGATGTGGCGGCCGCCCAAATGACGACGCCAAAAGCGATTTTGTTTACGAAGTCTGCGAGGTTGTAAACAATGTTTAAGACACCAGGATCCGCGCCACCAGTGTAGCCTAAGAAGTATCCAATCGGATAGATCGCCCAACCGACGGTAACGATTAACCGAAGTGCATGGAACGCTTTCTTTGACGCCACTGTTCCGGAGCTTGCATTGATCTTACTCGCTTCACCCGCGAAAATTTCGTAGATGATGTAGATCCAAGCAAGCATTCCCAAGATGAACATCGGCCAAAGCATGCCCCCCTGTTCGACCTCACCAAGGTATCCGGCGACCAGCATGACCACCGATGCAATAAGCAAGCGCCAGAACAATGTAGCACTGACCACAGCTATCGCTGACAGGATCAGGAAGAATTCGATGATTTGAAGTGGCACGGTTAATAGCCAGTCGACATAACGAAACACCGTCGGGCTCTCACCGGCGACAACCCAAATTTCTCTCATGTAGAAGTAATGGATTGCAGCGATACCGGTTACCATTGCGGCAACTGTCAGAGATGTTTTCCATTTTCCTTCTGCACGGTCTCGCTCGACCCAAAAGAAAAATGTAGCTGCTACCATAGCAGCACTAATTATCCAAAATGACACTCCAACGTAATCGCCCGGATTCAGCATAAGACTCTTTTCCATAGGTTACCTCCTAGAATTACTCCGAGAATTTATTCCGGAAAATGCTTTTACGATTTTTCTTCAGCTAAGATGACAAAAAAATGTGCTGCATTGCAGCAAATTTAAGTGTAAGATAATTCTATAAGGCACTGTAAAAAAACATATTGTTATTATTTTAGATAGATTTTAAAAAAAAAATTTCATCTAAATTTCTACCGTACTGGCTTACATTTTGATCGTACGCCTCAAGTAGCGATAAACGATTCGCCAGACGCAATAATTTTGCTAAGCCTAGTGGAGCCTCCAAATGACTTAATATCTTGTGGTGTGGTTGCCGTGAAATGGTGCCAGGCGAATAAAGAGCCATGACAAATTGATTACTCCGAATAGAAGCCATTTGCATAGACGGCAATGTCCGTGAATTAATCGTGGCTATACGTCACATACTTGCTTCAAACAGGGGCCGGCGTCTCAGGTGCCGCAAAACGTCATCGTCACTTCCTCAGCTGGGCTCGGTGGCCTCGCATATTTGGATTGGTCCGGCCTCTCTGTAAATGGTTCCGCAAGTTCAGCCATAAGATGATGAAAGCGAGAAAAATCGCCATTTTCTTCAGCGGCTCTTATTACCTCTTCTACTAAATGGTTCCTCGCGACAATAGCGGGATTGGCTGCCAGCAATTTTTTTTTGGCCGTTACCAAAGAGTCATTTTCCAGAGTGACAAGCGAAAGCCATTTGGTAAGCCATTCACTGACCGCTGCTGGCTGACCAAACTGCTGTTCAAATAATCCAGTGGTCTCATCGCCGAGCACCGCGTCGGCTAAATATCTAAACGTCAATGTAAAGTCGGCGGAATGATCCGACATTAATTTCAGAAGCTCTAATGCAATACGGAGAGCTGCAGCAGGATCGCATGACAGTCCCAGCTTTTTTGCGAACTCTCGTCCCAAATCTTCCGCAAATATCTCGGGAAACCTGCTGATGATCTCTCTCGCAATGGACACTGCGCTGTCTGTTCTCTCATCAATTAACGGAAGCAAACATTGGGCAAGCTGGGTAAGGTTCCATTGCAAAACGTCGGGCTGGTTTTTGAAAGCATATCGCCCGGCATGGTCTATTGAACTGAATACTTTATCGGACTGATAAGTATCGATGAACGCGCAAGGGCCGTAATCGATAGTTTCGCCTGAAATAGTAGTGTTATCAGTGTTCATTACACCATGAACAAATCCAACCGACATCCATTTTGCTACTAGTGCCGACTGACGTTTAAGCACGCACTCTAGTAGCGTTTTGGCAGGGTTTGAGTCCCCAACGGTTCCTGGGAAATGCCGCTCGATAGCGAACATAGTCAAGATCTTCAGAGCTTCGAGATCTCTGCGCACGGCGAAATACTCGAAAGTTCCGATACGTAGGTGACTTTCCGCGACACGTGTTAATATTGCGCCAGGAAGAACATTTTCCCGGAAGACCTCTTCACCGGTCGTGACAACCGCTAGAGACCGTGTTGTTGGGATGCTGAGCAAATCCATAAAACTGCTAACGATATATTCCCGAAGAACGGGGCCTAGGGGAGCTCGTCCATCGCCACCGCGTGAATAAGGAGTGCGCCCTGCCCCTTTCAAATGGATATCCTGGCGGGCCCCATAACAGTCGATAATTTCTCCGAGCAGGATCGCCCTTCCATCGCCCAACTGTGGAACAAATCCACCAAACTGGTGGCCGGCGTAGGCCATGGCCAGAGGCTCCGCGCCATCAGGAACATGATTGCCAGCCAGTATCTCCGCTCCCATCTCACTACCTAGCGTATCCGGATTGAGCGCCAGGGAATTCGCCAGCGGCTCATTAATAATGACAAGCCCAGGTTTCTTTACCTTGGTGGGGATAATACGGGTATAGAACCGCTCTGGGAGCTTTGCGTAGCTGTTGTCAAATTCAAACTGTAGCTTACCCATTTTCAATACATGGTTACGCGGTGGCCAAAGTCATTATACCAATAAGGGTGTTATGTACGACGCAGTATCTTCTGTAAATTAGTCATAATTATGAACTCGATTGGATAATCACAGGGAGCTGCGGAGCGCGCCAATTATTCAGGCGTCATTAGTTGCAGAGAGCGTCCTGAGCTAAAATACTCGGGGATCAGACAATTGGTGGCTTTAGCTGTCAATACAGATGGTTCCATCTCAACTAGGTTTGACATATGGAGAATGACCAGACCGAAGAAGTGGCGGGAGAAAATTTACGCTCCGATCATTCCTCTGGTGGGAGTACTTCTTGGATGCAAACGTCATCGATCAAATGCCCTCTACCAATATCCCTCAGATGTAGCCGCTTTTGTTCATTTGGAACGTGAGCCCCAATTCCGTTTGTCATCACCATAACGATGGAACGGTCACTCATATCGAGCCAATAACTCCGTCTGACGAGTTTCCCGTCTCCATCGCGGGCGAAGGGATCGTCTGAGTTGGTTCCCAGGTCGGGTTTGTAGAAGTCCGGCATCGTCTTGATTGTCCTCTCGATCTCTTGCCATGCATGGTGTCTAAACGGATGCGTAATTGCCTCCTAAGCTTTCCGCACGACTGATAGACTATTCGTAACGGGCTCTAGCGTAAACCATGGCACACAATGCATAATCGACAGCCCCTAAACTAATACTCCTATGTACATGGACTGGGAATTCACCGATCCGAACATCTGGGGCTCGGGTGCATAGTGTATCGCTTCGGTCCCGCTGCGCAGATGTTTATTCTTCTCCCCAAGTTTCTTCGGACCACTATTCCAGGAGAACGCTGGGTATTCCGTCTGATGGAGTGATCAAAGGGGGCCCGGCAGGAATGATGAACTTACGGTTCATGTTTTTTTATTTCATAAAATGGGTAAAAATGAACAAATTAAGGCCAAATTTGGTTTTTGTGAGGATTGAACGGCCTTGGAGGACTAGCTGAAACTATGGGTGCAATCGATCGACGGCTTGCGGCAATAATGGTTGCCGATATGGAACAATATTCACGGTTAATGCATGAGGACGAGCCGGGAACCGTATTGGCTTGGCAGGAAACGCGCGAAGAAGTGATCAAGCCGACGATTGCAAGCCATTCGGGAAACATTCTCAAGAATACTGGCGACGGTTTTGTGGCGGAGTTTGCGACGGTAAGTGGTGCGGTCGAATGTAGCGTCGCGTTGCAGTCGATGCTAATGGGTCGGAACAGAGATAGGCCGGAGGGGCGTCATCTCAATTTTCGTATGGGGATCAATCTTGGCGAAATTACTGTCGACAATGATGACTTCTATGGCGATGGCGTAAATATTGCCGCGCGACTTGAGGGCCTGGCTGAGGCACCAGGGATTTGTATCTCCTCACATGTTTACGATCAGATCCGTAACAAGGTGACCTGCAAGTTTGAGGACATCGGCGACACTTTAGTAAAAAACATTGCGGATCCTATTCGTGTTTACCGAATTCTCTGCGAACCTCCGGCAGCGACAATTGCAGAAGATGGCGATGATCGCGGCAGCGAGGCGACAATGCCTTCTATTGCCGTGTTACCTTTCGATAATATGAGTTCGGATGCCGAGCAGGAATTTTTTGTTGATGGTCTTACCGAGGATATTATCACTGAATTGTCTCGTTTCAGCGGTCTTTTTGTAATATCTCGTAATTCAACCTTTACATTTAAGGGAAAGAAAACTCTGGCAACGGATGTGGCGCGGGAACTCAATGCACGTTACGTAGTAGAGGGTAGCGTTCGTAAGTCAGGCAACCGTGTTCGGATCAATGTTCAGCTGATCGATGGCCTCGCAGATCGACATGTTTGGGCAGAACGTTATGATCGGGAGCTTGAAGATATATTCGCCTTACAGGATGAAATTACCTCGGCGATTGTTGCGATGGTGCCAGGTCGTATCGAGGCGGATAATTCGGACCGTGCGCGGCGTATCCCAACTGAGAGCATGCCAGCTTACGAGTGTGTCTTGGCCGCCAAGATTTTGCATCATAAGAGTAATAAACTCGATAATGCTGAGGCTTCGAAGCTTCTGGAGCGGGCAATTGAATTGGATCCAAATTATGCTCATGCTCATGCATGGCGAGCATGCGTCGTTGGACAGGCTTTAACTTATGGCTGGTCAAGCCGCGATAAGGAAGAGACATTGGCCGAGGTGCAGAGCGATCTGGATAAGGCACAGGCGCTCGATGAGAACGATGCAGACATTCACCGCGTGTTGGCGGCTATTCATATCGCCCGTAATAATCTCGATCAGGCTCAGCATCATCAGCACAAGGCGCACCGGTTGAACCCAAATTACGATATCGTTGTTGTGCAATCGGGCGAGCTATTAACCTGGCAAGGCCGTCCGGAGGAAGGCGCAGAGCTGATCCAGCAGGCGATGGAGCTTAATCCGTTGCACCCGCCACGGTTTTGGGGGCACTTGGCGCGCGCCTACTACACCGCAAAACGCTACGACGAGGCGATATCGGCGATCGGCCGCATTGAGAGCCCTGATACTCTTCAGTTAGCTTTTCTGGCAGCGAGCCATGCCTGGGTTGAAGATCTCACCGAGGCGAAAAACTGTGTGGCCTCGGCAATGCGTCAGAATCCTGACCTCACTATCAATAGTCTCATGACATTGCATCACTATGCTCAAGAGAAGGATGTGCAACACTTCGGTGATGGCCTTCGCAAGGCCGGTTTCACGGACTGAGCTATGTTTCTCGGGATTTAATTTATTGCTAGGCCATAAAATTAATTTTGGGATGTTGCGTTCTACAGACGAATGACGGGGGTATGTTTAAGTGCAGCTGAAATTTGTCGAGGATTACAAGGCTGGCGACAGGTTCGAACTTGGTCAGTTCGAGATTACCCACGAGGAAGTTGTAGAGTTCGCGCAAAAATATGATCCCTTCCCGTTTCATGTAGATGATGAAGCCGCTAAGGCGACGGTTTTTGGTGGGATCATTTCTAGTGGTTGGTTGACTGCATTAGTATGGCTTCGGCTTATGCACAGCCACTTTTTGTGTTATGAGACCGTGCTGGGTTCTCCCGGGCACGAGGAGATGCTTTGGCCAACACCGGTTCGGCCTGGAGATCGCCTGTCGGGCACTGTCGAAATNAAGGAAAGCCGGGTATCCAAAAGCAAGCCTGAATTAGGCTTTGTTCGTTATACAGCGACATTGACCAACCAAGAAAATGATGATGTTTTCGTCACCACAAGCACCTTGATGGTAAAATCTAANCCCGCAACTCCTGCACCCAAGTAGTTTTGCGGAANGCTAGGCCTTTTTAAGGTTTAAATATTCTGATTTTTGAGAATTGCCCAATGAACAATGCCGTCGCTAAAACCGAGGCCTGCCTCATCAACATTGAACGCTACAACGAGATAACCAATGCTTATATCACGGTGATGGCGGACCAGGCGCTGGAACAAGCGGCCGCCATTGATGCCGCGGCCGCTCGCGGTGAATCAGACGGGTTGTTGGCCGGATTACCCGTGTCGGTTAAAGATTGCATAGATGTTGCCGGCGTGCCGTGCACAAATGGTAGTCTTTTTTTNGAAGATTACGTACCGAATAAAGATGCNCCAATCGTGGCGGCCTTGAAACGCGCCGGCGCGGTGATTATCGGCAAGACCAACCTTCATGAATTCTGCTACGGCGCGACCACGCAAAATCCGCACTTTGGATCTGCCCGTAATCCGTGGGATCTGGATCGAATTCCGAGTGGATCAAGCGGCGGCGCGGCGGCAGCCCTGGCGGGTGATATGTGCATTGGCGCGGTTGGGTCGGATACGGGTGGTTCTGTAAGGGTTCCTGCCGCCGTGGTTGGCGTTTCCGCTCTTCGACCAACTCTCGGCGCTATCCCTATGAGCGGCTCCAAAACGCAGCTCTCCCCCGCCATTGATACGGTCGGGCCGATGGCNCGCTCGGCGCGGGATCTGGCCCGGTTGTTTGCAGTAATGGCCTTTTATGATGATGCCGATCCGACGTCCGTTGNGTGCGAATGGGAAAACTACCTCGCCCGACTTGACGATGGTATTGACGGTTTACGCATTGGCGTGCCGGAAAATTACTTTTTTGATGATCTCGCACCCGGCGTCGAGGCGGCCGTGCGCGGTGCGGCGNAACAATTGGANAGCCTTGGTGCCATATTGGTGCCGTTATATCTCGAANGTGCGGAGGACATCCACAGTCAAGTCATGCCGATGGTATGGGCCGATCTCTATAATTTTCATCGTGAAAGGGTNGAGACCCATGCTGACATGTTTGGCGAAGACGTGCTCGGCCGGATTTTGCTCGGCGAGGGAATCACAGGGGCGGATTATGCTGCCGCGCTGCGCCATCGGGAGCATTGGAATCGGACGCTGGACCGGGCATTGCGGTCTGCGGACGTCCTGCTCTGTCCAACGACTCCCGTCGCCGCGCCACTTGCGGAAGAGAGCGCTGATATGGTGGCGACAACACATCGCCTGACAGCTTTCACTTTCCCGTTTTCTTGGGCAGGCGTGCCGAGTATTTCTTTGCCGTGCGGGTTCACTCCAAATGGGCTGCCTGTCGGTGTACAGATTACCGCCAAGCATTGGCGAGAAGGGCAGTTGTTGAGAATAGGTGCGGTCTATCAGTCAACCACCAATTGGCATCTCCAGCGCGCTCCGCTACTTAGTTCTTAGCCAAAATAAACAGATGTATTTGAGGCCAGCGTTCCTGGAATGGATTTAGATCTTTATCCTGGTTGGAAAGATTTATTTTGTCACTTGTCGATGGGAAAGTCGGTCAATCAAAGGGGCCGCGCGATTACTCTCGATACCGTTTTGGAGCTATCGGGTAAGAGAGCTAATATATTGCTAGGTCTTGTTTCTCGTTTTTCGCAGCTTAATCAGCCTTTGACTGGCTGTTGCTTTTGCGATTGTCAAAGTTCCTCAGATAAAGAATTGGTCAGTTGGCCTATTCCAGCTAACTTCGTGTCTGAGCTTCAATCCAAAGGCGCGATGAGAAGGTAGGCAACCGATGAACTCACCGAATTTTGAACCATTACATTCTGAATTTGGAGCAAAGGTCACGGGGCTAAATCTCGNAGAGGNATTATCCGCAGCTTCAGTATCTNCTATCGAGCGAGCTATTGATGATTATTCATTATTATGGTTCCCCGACCAATCAATCTCTGATGACATGCAACTAGCATTTACACGGTTATTNGGGGATGCCGAGCCGAACCACGTCAAACTNGGGCAAGAGGGNANAATCGAATACTTCATCACNATCGGTAATGTTCAAGATGATGGAAGTGTTNTCGACAATAAACATCCGAAGACACGTTTCTTGACCGGCAATAATATGTGGCACTCGGACTCATCTTTCCGCAAGGTTCCNACTTATGTATCGATCATGTGTGCTTATGAGGTGCCGNANGAGGGGGGCACGACACAGTTCGTCAGCCAACGAACAGCCTTTGATCGGTTACCTGCAAAAATTCAGCTAGATATTGCGCCGCTAATAACGATTCACGATTACGTTTTTTCCCGTTCGAAGGTCGGTGATGATGCAGTGAGTTCGTCTCACGCAAATTCGTTACCACCCGTTCGCCAGAAGTTGGTGAGAAGAAACCCAGCCACGGGCAGAAGGAACTTTTATGTTGGCTCTCATGCCCGAGAAATTGAAGGGTGGAGGTTTTCAGAAAGCCGCAATTTATTGGATGATTTGTTAACACGCTCAACGAAGGCGAAGCACGTTTATGAGCATAAATGGGCGCCGGGTGATTTAGTGATATGGGACAATAGGTGTCTGCTCCATCGTGGCAGTGGGTACGACGCTGACAAATACCGAAGACGATTACGCCAAACTCGAGTTCAAGGAAGAGGGACAACGCTTGAGGAATAGGTTTAATGATTTCTAATTGCGGACATTACCCACACTAATTGTTGAATTTCTGGGCGCTGCTCAAGACGTCTTCAATATAACTTCGCGAAAAAAATAGGAAAATTGTTTCCACTTTAGAAATACCCGTTCGATGGTATCGGGATCATCGGCGCTTCTTGGAAGCACCACCAAGGATAGGGCATAAGCCTAATTTGTGGGACGCAGAGCCCGTCTGCCTACAAACAAAGAAGGGAGGCTAAGCCTCCCTTCCGTGACCGTGCGTTCGCATCAGTCAGTGATTTGATAATCTAGCGTCAGACAAGGGCGTGAAGGCTACTCCATAAACCAAGTCGGACACTCTGTCCGTGCGAACATGCACTAAAATCACTCGACATTGGATCACCTCCTTTCCGTTATTGAACATTCATTAATGCTAACGAGAAAGCTGCAGGAGGCAAGCGCTATTTCACCAAGATGAAGAACGGAATGTGTTTTGTTTGTAATGTAATACTCTGGTCTGATTTGATTGGACAAAATACACTCCTTTATGCACGTCATATCCCTGACACTCACACTTGGAAACAACGAATGGATAAGTTGTTTCTAGACTAAATATTGGCATGCAAGACTATGGGGAATAGGTGTAGAGCCGTACTTAGGATTAATAATTCATGTAGATAGCTTCCGAAATNCTTTGAGCACCNTGACCGCCAGTCCTTCTTATTCGTGACTGGTAGGAACNACTGGTTAGTCTGTGACGAAACAAACTAGGGTGCAACTTGACATTATTTATTGAGTCATACGTGCATATCCACTTCGCACCCTTACTATTTAGATGTTCCAATAATATTTCTAATTTCTCGAGACTATAATTTTCGATATATCTATTTGTTGACGAAGAATACGGTGGCTCCAGAAAGACAAAATCATTCCCGATGACATTTTGAACTACCTCCAAGGCATCTCCTGACACAAAATTGACATCCTTGATGACTTCCGTGACCCTCATGACACATTTTTTAAATGTGTCAGGTTTTTGGCCAAGTCTTCCATGATGAAACGAATTGTTAAAATTCCCGCTCTTAGAAAACCTTATCATTCCATTCAAGCAGGTTTTAGTCAGGAACAGCAAAAGCAAAGGATCTTTGGTGTTGTTAAACTCAACCCGGCATTTGTAGAATATTCTTGGGTAGCTCTTCCCTTTGTCTTTATCAAAATCAATTTGTAATACCTCTTGCCTAAGTTTTCGCCATAAAACATCATAACGTTCAATAACTTCCTTAGGTTTATCTCGCAGTGCGGTCCATAGGTTTATAAGAGGTGTATATAAGTCGGACCCTGTTATTTTTTTGAATGATCCGGTATTACTCAATA
>PARE01000037.1 GCA_002709525.1 Magnetovibrio sp.
CTCGGATCCAGTGAGATTGAACGCCAGAAGTGGCGCTGAAAAGACACCCAACGGACCCGAAACCACTGGCATGCTATCACGGACAGAAACTGGTAATTTACGCCAGCATCGATAAACAGCACCTTGGCGTGCTTCATCCGACCATGGTTGCGTGCCGCCGGCTTTTAGCTGCCATTTACCATCGGGAACGCTTCCCACGCTAACCGCAATTCGGTGATCCCAAACAAATGACATGTCGTTTTCTAAAACAATTTCATGCGGTAAATTCCGTCTTTCGCGGCAGATCATAACCTCCTCTGCCGCGATAATCACCCGACATCCACCAAGCGTTTTGGAAGTGGGCGATGCGTTTTGCAATGAGTCCAAGACCCGGCCGAGCGACTGAAAGCTCGGCAGATGCCAGCGTCCCCCGATAGTTGCTATCGCGCGGCCAACGGCGCGTATCGCCGTTTCCCAATCGCAGTTTACCAATGGGCTCCGATCGAGATGAAGAAACCCGGCGGGATGGAGGCGGGCATGGCACGCAAGGAATTTATCTACGGCACGGTCGGCAATGGATCGCTTTTGTCCGTAAACTTTAGCGTCTGCAACCATGGTGCTTGCGGAAAAACTTCCGCCAGCGATCAAGCGGCGCAATTGTGTCCGCTCAAAACGGAGATCAGCATTACTGGGGTCATCAATCCAACTCTGGCCATTAGCACGCAACATGGTGCGCAAATCCTCACGCGAAACACCAAGAAGAGGGCGCAGCAACCGGCAATGTTGCAACTCCCGGACAGCGGACATGCTCGCCAGCCCATCAAACCGACTGCGGCGCTGAAGCCGCATGAGGTGTGTCTCCGCCTGGTCATCTGCTGTATGTCCCAGAAGCACATGAAGAATGTGACGCCTTTGGCACCAACTATTGATCAGCGCGTATCGCGCGTCCCGGGCCAGGCGCTGGCAGCCTGTTAACGGCTTGGGTCCTGTCCACCTGATAATGTCATGTTTGATGTCCCGGGCCCTCATCCATTTTTTAACTTGCACCGCTTCCAAATTAGATCCGGGGCGCAGACCATGATCAACAGTAATTGCGGTAACCTGTCCGCACCGGGCTTTTGCCCAGTCATTTGCCAAAATGGCTAGAGCCATGCTGTCCGATCCGCCCGACACGGCAACGGCAAGATGCGGTCGCGCTTCATAGGGAGCGAGTGCCGCCATGGCGGCATCAAATGAGGGATAAGAGTTGGCGAACATGGACCCGCGCCGCGCCGGCTTAACAGCCAGCCCTCTTCCGTTCTCTGCTGAGGGCCCTATTGATCCGTTTCGAGGCCTTTGGAAAATCATTTGAGAGTTTATCAAAGGTGGCACAAGCCTCAGCCGCCTTTTTGAGTTGACCCAACGACATCCCCAATTTCAACAGCATATCTGGGGCCTTTACATTCGTTGGACTTGCCTGATAGCCCTGAAAGAAAGTCTGTGCCGCCTGCTCATAATCAGCACGCACATAAAACGTCTCACCCAGCCAGTATCTTGCGTTTCCAGCCAGCGAGTGCTGGCCTTGGGTCGCGATAAACTCGGCGAGCACGATTTCTGCTTGTTCATAATTCGTTTGACGAAGCAATTTGAGTGCGTAGGTGTATTGTTCTTTAGGTGTTCCCGCAGGCAATGATGTCGTTGCTGCCACCTGAAGCCCCCCCGAAGCCCTCTCCTTTTTAGCCGCAGTAGCGACCCTTGGCATCTGCTGGCGCAGGGCGTCGACGGCCTTAACGGGCACAGTTCCCAGGGTCCGCGGTCCCTGCGCGGGCATCGCTGGCGATTGGGTTGCTGACGCGACGGGGACTTTAGCGCCAAGCAAATCGCCATAAGTACCCGCAGAGTTTTTCGGGACAGCCACACCCGGCGGTGTGGCTTGTGACGCGGCCGCCAAGGGCTCGCCACCTATTCTGGCTTCAATCGCACTGAGGCGGAAATCCACATCGCCAACCAATTTATCAAGACGGTCGGTTAATTGGAGGATCTGATGTCCTACTTGCTCCATGCTACCGGTAGCACTCCGGATGTCCTGTTCCAGATTATCAAGGCGCTGGGTAACCCGCACGACGCCAGTCCCCACACTTTCCTTATTGCCAGCCGCAGAGATCGGAGTTTTAGCGCCAGCTGAATTCGGTCCGCGCGAAATCTGAATGTTCAGAGTTCGAATGTCACGTTCCAGACGCTCCAATCGATCGATGACAGCGCCCAGGTCTTGCGCAAAACCGGTTCCCGAGAACGCCAATATATACAAAGCGGCACCCGTCCCTATCGCAGCGCACCAAACCAACTTGAAGGGAGAAATCATTGACATCACTCCATGCCTCTGGGCCGTCGACGTAAAACAAGGTTACTGCATCAACAGGATAATTCTAAGCCTGTCCGATGATCACCCAAATTCCAGGTAAAATTATGGCGCTTGCCCAAAATAGCCAAAGCCCGGACAAGCGCCACAAACTGCCCCGAAGGGACTAGGTTAACTACCGCCGCCAATCACACGGGTGACACCACGGCGGTTCTGACGCCAAGCTGCTTCATTGGATCCATTGGCGACGGGCTTTTCCTTCCCCCACGAAATTGTCACAATTCGCTCGGGGTTAACACCGTTCGTTACCAAATAGTCTTTCGCAGCATTTGCCCGGCGCTCGCCGAGAGCCAAATTGTATTCACGTGTGCCGCGTTCGTCGCAATGCCCTTCCACACGGATAGTGACCCCTGGATTGTTTTTTAACCATGCGGCCTGTTTATCGAGGGTCGAGCGGGCATCATTCGACAAGCTAAATTGATCGAAACCAAAGAACACTCGATCACCGACGTTGACTACGAGATCTTCCTGGGATCCAGCCTTCACGCTTTTCACAGCAGTGGAGGTGGTCGGCGCGGGTTTAGCTGTGGTGGTACCGGCGCCGCTGCTGGCCGAATCGCCTGTCGGCGCAGTTTCACAGGCGCCTAAGAGCGCGACGGCGGCTAATATGCTAAAGAATTTGATACGCATTACCTCTCCCCTTTAATTGGGATTTTACGTTGATTATCGCCGCTGCCACCAACACAAAACCGTGACGTTATCGACAGCGCCAACGTGTCCGGAACCCTCTAGGATACAGATTTGACCGTATTATACGAGGAGCACGAGAATTCCAAGTGTTTTTTCCATGGAAAATCTTTTATTCACAGAGATATGCCAGCTATGTGACAAATTCGTCACAAACGGAGATCATGGAATTAGCGGCGACCAAGCAGGGTCAGAAGCATCGATAGGCGTCAAAATTTCGCGCTCGTTATGCCCAGTGAGGTCGATGGACCACAAACGCGACCGGCCGCCCTTCCCGTCCTTGGTTGTCCGACCTTGGCGAAAAAACATTAAAACGCGACCGTTGGGAGCCCAAGTCGGCGCCTCCACCAGAAAATCCTGTGCCAAGAGGCGTTCGCCTGACCCATCGGGCCGCATAACGCCTATATAAAAAGACCCGCTCAGCATTTTGGTAAAAGCGATCAGGTCCCCACGCGGCGACCATACGGGCGTCGCATACCGTCCCTTACCGTGACTAATCCGTCGGACTTTTGAACCATCAGCTTCCATGACATAGAGCTGTTGCGTACCGCCCCGGTCAGAATTAAATACCACGCTCTTTGCATCTGGCGAGAAACTAGGCGAAGTATCGATGGCAGAATGTTTGGTCAACTGCCGAACGGCACGGGTCTGAAGATCCATGACATAGATCTCAGTGTTGCCGTTTTTGGACATGCTCATAATTACACTTTGACCGTCCGGCGAGAACCGGGGCGCGAAGGTCATGCCCGGGAAATCCCCGAGGATCTCCTGGCGCCCAGTATCTATATTGAAAATGTAAACTCGGGGTAGGTTGCCGTAGTAAGAAAGATAAGTGATCTCCTGTAGAGTTGGCGAGAACCGTGGCGTTAGGACAAGTGAGCTGCCATCTGTCAAAAACCGGTGATTGGCCCCATCCTGGTCCATGATGGCTAAGCGTTTGACGCGCTGTGTCAGCGGACCCGATTCTGAGATGTAGACAATCCGCGTATCGAAGTAACCGCTTTCACCGGTGAGACGTTTGTAGATTTGATCGGCAATAATATGAGCGACCCGCCGCCAATGGTCGGGGTTAGTAAAATAAGCAAGCCCGACCATCTGCTGTTCAGCCAAAACATCCCATAACCGGAATTCGACCCGAAGACGGCCATCTGTGACGATGTGTGCTCGGACTTGGATAAGCGCCTGAGCATTGATTACACGCCAATCTCCAAACCTTGGTAACGTTCTGATATCGCGGCTATTTTGAATGAAGGCCTTACTATCGATAGGCTTGAACAGACCAGAGCGTTCCAAATCCTCCGAAATCAAACGCGAGAGGTTCTCCCCAAACTGGGTCGACTTGCCCGAGGGGCCAACCATGTCCGTTACTGCTATCGGGATTGGTTCGACAACGCCTTTTGTAATATCTATCCGCAATTCGGCGCAGACTTCAGAGGCGAACAAACTCGTGATAAGACAAATCGCCAATACCTTTGCGGCGCGGTCAAAAAATCGCTGCATCAAAAACACTTTCATTCTCAAAACATATCCTTTGGATCAAAGACTAACGTCATTTTTTGCCATTTTTGGTATTTAGCCTGCCAGTCTGGAAAACGAACTTCTGGCATGCTGAGCTTATTGCATTTTGGATGCAAGACTGCTCTTTGCGCAGCCTCCGCCGAAGTTCGGAAAAAAGGATCGCTCCGCATTCGCAAGGAATCCAATACTTGCACAGACCTGACGGTTCCATCTTGCTGAAAGCGTATCTCCAATTCCACCACCATGCCCTCTGCATCCTTTGCCCCGGCCGGCACATTCCAACAACGCTGGAAGTGCTTGCGAATGGCATCTGTCTCGCTGATCGATACTGGTAGCGACGGATTGTGGCGTTTTTGTGAGGTGGCTTTCAGCGCAGCAGTTATGGATTCTTCAAACGCCGACTTTTTACTAGTTTTTTTCGCCTGCTTCGGCTTGTCCTTTTGCATCGCTGTTAGAGTTTTCAGAACAGACGCAAAGGCGTCCGGTGGTTTTGGTTTCTTTGGAGGACGGATACCCGCCAACATCGGTTTTGGTGTAGGCTTCGGCTTTGGTTCCGGCTCTGCGACGGGCTTGGGCTTCATAGCAGGCTCGGGCTCGGGCTCGGGCTCGGACACCGGCTTGAGTAGCGGCGGAGGAGGCTGTTCCTGCGACGGTGGTGGCGATGGTGGCGGCGGTTCATGCGCCTTAACCTTTTCGGGCTCTGGTTCAGACTTTGGTGGCGGGGGGTTAGATTTTTCAGCGGCGTCAACAACATCAACAAAAATTACCGCCTCTGTAATTTCAGGCTCGGACTTCAGATAGGGCATACCGAAGTAAGCGACAATCGTTACCGCCGCGTGAAACACCAGAGAAAAGAAAAAGCCGCCCCGCATGGACCTCAGTTGTCCTTCTGGTCCTTACGGCGGAAATTGGGTTTGCGGCTAGATGGTTGACGGGCAATCAGTGCGACCTTTCGAAAGCCCGCCGCATTAATGACCCCCATCACCTCCATAATCCGACCGTAATTCACGCCAGCATCTCCCCGCACAAAAATACGGACATCGGAATTGTTTCCGCTGATTGCACGAAGCTTCGCCGCAACGGCATCCACAGCCGTTTCGCTGTCCTGGATGTAAACTTTGCCAATCTTATCGATGCTGACTGCCAACGGCTCATCGTTACCTTTTATGGTGGATGCCTTGGTTTCGGGTAGATCCACGTGGACCCCCACAGTAAGAAGGGGCGCCGTAATCATAAAAATCACGAGCAAAACGAGCATCACATCAACGAACGGCGTTACATTGATCTCGCTCATTGGCTCGGACCGTCGGAGCGCAGAGCGGCCGAGTGCCGTTTTGAAATTAACGGCCATCCTGGGTGTCCTGATCCATCTCTCGACTAAGGATTGCGGCAAATTCACCCGCAAAACTCTCGAGCCGTCCAGCGTAGCGATCGAGATCGCGGTTAAGCTTGTTATAGGCAACCACCGCAGGAATCGCAGCTAAAAGGCCGAGCGCAGTCGCGAATAGAGCCTCGGCAATGCCTGGCGCTACCACTGCCAAGCTCGTGTTTTTAGAGATGGCGATTTGTTGGAAGCTATTCATGATTCCCCAGACGGTTCCAAACAGACCAATAAAAGGGGCTGTAGAACCGGTCGTTGCCAAAAATGTCATGTAGCGCTCTGCGCGATCTATCTCGCGGGCCAGAGTGATTTGCATTACTCGGTCGATCCGATCGCTGAGACCAATATTAGCACTGCTGCCATTGACGGCACCGGGCGCACGCCGCCATTCGCGCATCGCCGCTACAAATACCAAGGACATAGGATCATGAGGCTGCGCGGCAATGCGATCATACAGATCGTCAAGGGATGCTCCCGACCAAAAAGTTTGCTCGAATTCATTGGAGCGTTTATTGAGACGCCGCATGCCAATCAATTTTTCGAAAATTATCGCCCAACACCATAGTGACGCCAGGAGGAGAAGAACAATCACCGACTTGACGACCAGGTCGGCGCGCATGAAAAGAGAAATCATGCTGAAATCCAAATCCGCCACCGAGCCACCCAAAGTTACTGCATCCACAATTTGGTTTTCCATGTAAGTCCCCTGGAACTGTCTATGACCGATTTGAATTTAGATGGCCGCCTAACTTTTCGCGAACGGCCAAAGGCAAGCGTGCCGCACCTCCGCATAACGACACACAGCCCAATTTGAGATCAATTCGTACCAGGTCAATTTCCTGGCGCCGAACGATTTGGGTAACTTCCAACGTCGCACCACCAAGCCGCTGCAACGATGTTTCGATAACCAAATGGTCATCGAGAACAGCAGACCTGAGATAGTCAACCGAGCACCAACGCACCGCTAAGACGACGTTATTGTCCCGCATTAATCGCGAACTCTCCACACCCAGTTCGCGCAACATTTCCGCGCGCGCCCGTTCCGCGTAGGCCAGATAATTAGCGTAGTAGACTATGCCGCCAGCATCCGTGTCTTCATAATATATACGCAAGTCATAGCGATGGGGACTTCCATTAGGTTCAGCCATCCATAGCCTCTGCGTCTGGTTTCTTCTCAATTAAATTCAACTGAGTGATGTTCATCGGTGCCTGCAAACCTAGATGCCGGTAGCCCTCTGCCGCAAGTGCACGGCCGCGCGGCGTACGCATCAGGAATCCTTGCTGCAGTAGATAGGGTTCAATTACCTCTTCGATGGTGTCGCGCTGTTCCGAAAGGGCGGCTGCAAGCGTTTCCACGCCCACTGGGCCGCCGCCGTAATTTTCCGCAATACACATGAGATAGCGCCGATCCATCGCATCCAGGCCGCGAGGGTCTACATCCAGACGGTTCAACGTTAAATCCGCCGCTGCGGCATCCACAGCTCCGGCGTCCGCGACAGTCGCAAAATCCCTCACTCGCCGCAGAAGCCGACCAGCGACACGTGGCGTGCCGCGCGCGCGCCTAGCAATTTCAATGGCTCCGTCCTTAGTCAGATCGAACCCAAGCAGCCGCGCGCCTCTGCTAATGATCAGTTCCAATTCCTCAGGGTCGTAAAATACCATGCGTAACGGTATCCCGAACCTCTCGCGCAACGGTGTAGTCAGCAGACCGGATCGAGTAGTCGCGCCGACCAGCGTGAAGGGAGCCAAATCGATTCGCACGGACCGCGCTGCTGGTCCTTCTCCGATTATAAGGTCCAATTGCCGGTCTTCCATCGCGGGATAGAGAATTTCCTCAACCACCGGGTTGAGTCGATGTATCTCATCGATAAACAAAACGTCGTTGGGCTGCAAATTAGTGAGGATGGCGGCCAAATCGCCCGCCTTCGCAATCACCGGTCCCGACGTGGCGCGAAATCCTACACCCAGTTCATGCGCAACAATTTGCGCCAATGTTGTCTTACCGAGACCCGGCGGCCCATGAAACAATACATGATCCATCGCTTCACCTCGGCCGCGGGCAGCTTGGATGAAGACCTTTAAATTATCACAAACGGGACGTTGGCCAATAAAGTCATCGAATCTCAGTGGACGAGTGCCATCATTGGCAAAGTCCGCATCGAGATCATCGTCGCTTGCTTCAGGCATGACCACCCGCTTTTCACTCATCCACTATCCTCCGGCCCGCGCGTCGACGGGCGCCAGTTCTCTCAGACCTTCGCGAATTAGATCCTCTACACTAGCGTCGTCGCTCAGATTAGCGAGTGCACGTGATACAGCCGTCATCGCCTCTGACAGGCCATATCCTAGATTTACCAGAGCTGACGCCGCCTCGGACACGGCTCCAGCCGACGATGAATTTAGAGGGCCAAGCGATTTTGCGACTTCGCCCATTGCCACAGCGCTAACCTTGTCCTTGAGTTCACTGACTATCCGTGCCGCTAATTTTGGGCCGACGCCCGGTGCGCGACTTACTGCGGCTTTATCAGCGGAAGCTAACACCTGCATCAACTCATCAGGGCCGAAGACACCCAGGATCGCTAAACCCACTTTGGTGCCGACGCCTTGCACTGTCGTCAGCAGCTTGAACCAATCCCGTTCTTCGGCATCGGCAAAACCATAGAGGTGAATATGATCTTCGCGGACGTGGGTCTCTATCTCAATCACAGCAGCCTCGCCGACAGCAAACTGAGACAGCGTACGCGACGAGCAGAAGATCTGATAGCCAACGCCATTCACATCGATTAACGCCCAGTCGTCACCGATTTCGTCGAGCACCCCTCTCAAACGCCGGATCATTTAGCCGTCTCCATCGCCGCGGCAACGATTGGCACACGTCGGTGCTGGGCGTGGCAGATCGCAATCGCTAAGGCATCGGCCGCATCCGCTGATGTGACTTTGCAACCAGGTAACAGGGCCTGAACCATCATTTGGATCTGTTCTTTGGCGGCGTGGCCACTCCCGACCACAGTTTTCTTAACGAGATTCGGCGGATACTCGCCGACGGGAAGCTCAAATTCCGCGGGTACAAGTAATGCGATTCCCCGTGCTTGCCCAAGCTTTAGAGTAGAGGCCGGGTTAGCGTTCACGAAGGTTTCTTCGACCGCAGCCTCATCCGGTTGGTGCTCCCGAATAACGGCTGCCAAGCCATCGCGAAGTTCCATCAAACGTTGCGCCAGGGGACGTTTCGCGTTACTCCTCACAACTCCATCGGCGACGTGCGACAAACGATTGCCCTGAACCGCAATCACCCCCCAGCCGGTGTTGCGCAGTCCAGGATCCAAGCCAATCAGACGCATGCGGTTTTGGCTCCCAACGGGTCGATCCTCATGCGCTCAAGCGCTCAAGCACGCTATCGTCGACATCGAAATTGGCCGCGACGCGCTGTACGTCTTCGTTGTCTTCCAACATATCCAGAAGTTTCAGCAGGGTGCTGGCCGTATCTTCATCAACTGCAACGGAATTTTGCGGCTTCCAATCAAGTCGAGCGTCGTCGGGATCCCCAAAGGCCCCTACCAGTACATCGCGGACGGTGGAGAAATCATCAGGTTCACAAGTAATTTCATGGGTCTCTTTGCCGCTCTCGACATCTTGCGCACCGGCCTCCAGGGCTGCCTCGAATATCTCATCGGGGCTTGCCTTGTCGGCGCCATACACAATCAACCCGACGCGTTCGAACATGAACGCAACAGCCCCGGTCTCACCCAGATTTCCGCCGTGCTTCGAGAAGGCGGCACGCACTTCTGACGCTGTCCGGTTACGATTTTCCGTCAGGGATTCGACAATCACTGCAACCCCGCCAGGACCATAACCTTCGTAGCGAACTTCTTCATATATGACGTTATCGTTACCTTCAGCTCGTTTTATCGCGCGCTGAATATTTTCGTTCGGCATATTCTGTGCTTTCGCAGCGGCAATCGCCAATCTGAGACGCGGGTTGAAATCAGGATCCGTTCCGCCGCGCGCAGCGACCGATAGCTCCTTACCCAACTTCGCAAATATTTTTGCCCGCTTGGCATCCTGTCGCCCTTTGCGGTGCATGATGTTCTTAAATTTTGAATGGCCAGCCATACCTCGGTGCCTCTATATCCTAATCTTTATGTGATAATCCAAACTATATAAAATCAGCGAACACGCGAGCACCGTTCGTCAGTGATACTCGAGCAATATGGCAATAAAATGACTAAATGTGAAGGTGCGATCGGCGACTCCTAATGCCTTTCTCCTGGGTTAATCTTGGAGAGCCTTCCACCGAGCCGAACGGGCTCGATCCGCCGCGCCTGACCGGTAGTTTTATCCGTCTCGATGAAAGCAGCGCAGAAAGTCGCATGACCCTCTGCCGGCTCCAGACGGCCTTGCGGCATCTTTGTCATGAACCGACCAATGGCCGCTCTCTTTTTCATGCCAATCACCGAGTCATAATCGCCTGTCATCCCAAGGTCTGTCATATACGCAGTGCCACCAGGTAATACCTGGTGATCCGCTGTAGGAACATGCGTGTGGGTACCAACAACGGCTGACACCCGGCCGTCCAGTAAATGACCTAACGCTTGTTTTTCACTTGTTGCCTCGCCGTGAAAATCTACCAGGATCGCCTGAGCATTCGAACCTAGTATATATCCCTCAAGAGCGGCCTCCGTCCGGGAAAACGGATCGTCCAATGGATCCATGAACAGACGGCACATCGGATGAATTACCACTACCTTAGATCCATCACCGGTCTTGAACTCTCCGACGCCGCTTCCTGGCGTACCCTCTGGAAAGTTTAACGGCCGCAACAATTTTGGATCGCTGTCAATGTAATTGATGATTTCGCGTTGATCCCAGATGTGGTTGCCAGTGGTAATTACGTCGACACCCAGCTTGTAGAGGGATTGGCAGATTCGGTCTGTGATCCCAAAACCGTGGGCCGCGTTCTCGCCGTTTACGACCACAAAATCCAGCTTTAGTTGCTCCCGTAGGCCGGGTAGATGTTCGATGACTGCCTCACGGCCCGCCTTGCCAACCACATCGCCAACGATAAGTATGTTCATGTGACTCCGTTCACGACCTATGTTTCAATTGCTCGGGGTAATTTCAATCAACCCCATCTCCGTTGCGATCCAATCAAGTCGAGCGTCATGTTCATCGCGGGGCACTTTTTCCACCCTCTGCGCCTCAAACGCTGCGCCGATCGCAATTACCTTTTTCTCGGCCCTCAGTTTCCAGAGAGTCCGATCATAAAACCCGCCCCCCCATCCGATCCGATAACCATCGGCATCAAAGGCCAGCATGGGAATGATTAACAGGTCCGGTGTCATCTCTGGAGAGTTTGCAGCCGGATGGCAAGTTCGCAGGGGACCCGGCTCCATTTGTGTGCCGGCTGTCCAACGTCGAAACTTGAGCGGCTGCGCGGCCGCCGTGACAACCGGCAACGTCGCAACCAATCCAGCTTGCTCCAGTCTCGCGATCGCCGGTGCGACATTGATCTCCGTTCCAATCGCCAGATAGCCGGAAACGATTTGGCCAGACATCTCTCCAAACTGCGCGACCAGGTGATCAGACAAACTTACCGAGGCATCCGGACTAGACTTTTCAGCAGCCCAACGGCGTGATGCTAGGCTGGTTTTCCGAAACTCGGATTTCTCGCGATCTAGAGACATTTGGTTGGGCGGCCTTTCAGGCGTCATAAGGTGCCGCCGCACTGCCGTCGGCTTCGAAAAACCTCCGTGGCCTGCATGTGCAGGTGGGTGCCGTGTAACCGGCCCAAGGGTCGGACAGGGACAGCTCCCTAGAAGTATTCAGCCCCGGGGTTTGAAAGCCTGACGCACAGCGCAGCGGGCTACTAAACCTAGGTTCGTTCGAGGGATTCGGCAATCGTTTCGATACGCTGAGCAACGCTCTCCAATGCAACCGTGAGGTTCTCCTCGCGATCCAGACGCGCCGCCGCACCATCATTAGTCCTAGCGACCTTGAGTTCTGCATATGCATCCGACAACTCATCCGCCAGAAGAAGCGACACCATTACCAACAGACGGGCATCACCAACCTGCCCAACGGCAGCGATCAATTCCCTTACACGATTATCGATGTAATTGCCGAGACGAGCTAAATGCGCCTCTTGACCATCGTCACAGGCAATTTGGTATCCACGGCTATTTATTTGAACGGTGACTTGCGGCATAGCGGTCTTAATCTATCCTCAGGCGTCTACAACGGCCTGCAGCCGCGCAATCACCCCGTCCAGACGAGTTGCGATCCGAACGTTAAGGTCTATCAGTGTTTTGTTTCGTTTCTTAAGCGCCGCGTTTTCTCGTTCAAGCTCCGAGGTTAACTGCGTTGAATTCTCCACAGCGCCTATTGCAGGCGCCTTTGCCACAGCATGCTCCAAGGCCACAAAGGCCAAATCTAGCCGACTCTGAGCTTGTTCAAGACGAGTTGGCTTATGCAACGCGTACGGCTGATCCACGACAAACGCCCTCCCAGGACGGACGAAAACGAATCTATTCGTGACAATAGGCGCGCTGAGTCCAGGACGTCAACCAACTTCGTAAAAAAATGGCGTAATCAATTTGATTCAATGGGAAATCATCGAGTGCATACGAAATTCTAACGCTTTGTATATAAATTCACGTTGACCTTGTTGGACATTGGTCCGATGTTGCCCCAACAACGAGGTGCTGTCGGGGTCCCCTAGATTGACATTTGACGGTGCTTGGCGGCAGTGTTGCTTGAGGTTCAGGCGATCAACATTTCCGCTACTGCGAACGGAGGACAAAATGGCGGTACGAGTAGCTATTAACGGTTTCGGTCGGATTGGGCGTTTGGTGCTACGGGCTATCCTTGAAAGCCGCCGAAACGACTTGGAAGTGGTGGGCATAAACGACTTGGGCTCGCCAGAAACGAATGGCCACCTGCTAAAGTACGACTCAGTACATGGGAATCTAGATATGGCGATCTCGGTCGACGGAGACAATATGGATGCCGGGACCGGCCCCATCAAGGTGACCGCTGAACGTGACCCAGCTCGGCTTCCGTGGCGAGAATTGAACGTCGACGTAGCGATGGAATGTACCGGTCTCTTCACCAAGCGCAACGATGCCGAAAAACACCTCGCGGCCGGCGCGAGAAAGGTTCTAATTTCCGCGCCAGGAACCGACGTCGATAAAACTATCGTTTTTGGCGTCAATCACCAATCACTTAGCGGCGATGACAGCATCGTCTCCAACGCGTCGTGCACTACGAACTGCTTGGCGCCAGTTGCAGATGTCCTGAACAAAGTCGTCGGCATCGATAAAGGTTTTATGACCACAGTTCACGCCTTCACCGGCGACCAGCCCGTGCTCGATACGCTTCACACAGACCCACGCCGGGCCCGAGCTGCGGCACAGTCCATGATACCTACATCCACAGGCGCAGCCAAAGCCGTCGGCTTGGTTCTGCCGGAATTAAATGGCAAACTAGACGGCACCTCGGTTCGTGTTCCGACGCCAAATGTGTCCATGATTGACCTAACCTTTACCGCAAGCCGTGATACCGCCGTGGACGAGGTTAATGCCGCCATTAAGGAGGCATCTGCCGGTCGCCTCAAGGGCGTGCTGGCCTTCAACGAGGACCCGCTAGTCTCCATAGACTTTAACCATAATCCAGCCTCAAGCACCTTCGACGCCACCCAGACACAGGTCATACAGGGCAACTTCGTCCGTGTGCTAAGTTGGTATGACAATGAGTGGGGCTTCTCCAACCGAATGTCGGATACTGCTGTGGCACTAGCTAACGCCAGCTAAAAAAAACCGACCAATTTTCGTCAGCACTTAAACATTAGGTGCCGCGTCATTTCGGCGGTGCGTCTTGTTGTGACCGTTTAAACGTAACTTTTATGCTGAAACGCACGCACTCTCGAATCGAAAGGTTACCTCATGTACTACGACGCCATCGAAAACCGCCACAACCTCAAACACGATCCGTTCAAGGCCCTGGTAACACCCCGGCCCATCGGATGGATTTCCTCACTCAGCTCCGACGGCGTGCTGAACCTCGCGCCCTATAGTTTTTTCAACGCCGTCAGCGACAAACCGCATTACGTAATGTTCGTTTCTTCAGGCCGCAAGGACAGCATTTATAATGTTGAAGATACCGGCGAATTCACCTGTTCATTGTCGACGTGGGACACCCTTGACGGCATGAACATCTCCTCGGCGACCGTTCCAGCAGACGCAGATGAATTTCAACTCGCCGGCCTGGAAACTTCACCATCGAACTTTGTCGCCCCGCCAAGGGTCAAAAACGCGCCGGCCGCCCTGGAATGCAAATTATGGAGGACCTTAGAAATGCCGGACGTGGAAACGGGCTCGGAAAGCGGTCATTTTGTGGTCTTCGGTCAAGTAGTCGGCATATATATCGACGACGCCTATATCAAAGACGGCATTGTCGATACCGGCGCCATGCGGCCCATCGCACGCATGGGGTATATGGATTACACAGTAGTGAACCCGGATACGATGTTTACTCTAAACCGGCCTGTCGTCGCGGAAGACGGCACAGTATCCAACACTTCTGCAGAAAAATGGGACGGAACATACGCCTGAGGACCCGCAGTCTTCCGACGCGAAAAAAATTCGTTAAAATATCTCATTAGTATCCGCATATCGTAACAACAGAGATAGAGCCCTTTTTTGTCAATCCTCTCGGTCATTATCCACGACGTGTACCAAGCTCGCGCAGCGGTTACTCAGGCCAATGCCATCGGCGCGCAGGTAGAACTGCGGAGCCCACCCGACGGCGCGACCATTCTTGGCCCGGGTGTCTTCAAGGCAATCGCAGATGATCTGACGCATACTCACCCTGTTACGGCACCTGTCATGATTCTCGATTGCGGGACGAACGCGGGGATGGCCATGGCTGCGCTTAGACAAGGTTGCAAAGACATTTGCGTCAATGTTCCCGCCAAAACCCATTCAAAAATTGCCGCCATAGCACAAGCGCAATCTGCCCGCCTCCATGGTCCAGTCGATAACGCCCTTGATCTCGCAGCCGCTACCGACAGCCGGAAACTTATTACCCAGGTTCGGACGAGGGCATTACTAGAACAATTTCTGCGTGGAAGGGCGCTAGATGAATGAAATCGACGATATAGGCTGTCGCCTCTATCTTATTACCCCCCCAAAGATCGATCCATTGGTCTTCCGAGATCACCTAGCGGCAACCTTGGATGCGGGCGATGTAGCGGCAATTCAACTACGGCTCAAGAATGTTAGCGATGACGAAATCAAACGCGCAACCGATATCCTGCTGCCCATCGCCTGTGCTCAAGATGTGCCATTCATCATGAATGATCGACCTGACTTAGCTGCAGAGATGGGGTGCCACGGCGTCCATATCGGGCAGGAAGACGCTAATTATGAGGCGGCTCGCGCCGCCGTTGGAGACGACCGAGTGGTCGGTGTCACCTGTCATGACTCAAAACACCTAGCAATGATTGCCGGTGAGAAGGGTGCCGACTATGTGGCTTTTGGCTCCTTCTTTCCGACCCAAACAAAAGAAACGCAATACAACGCAGAACCAGAATTGCTGACTTGGTGGTCAGAAATGATGGTCCTCCCCGTCGTCGCAATCGGTGGAATAACTATCAAAAACTGTCCGCCACTTGTGGCTGCAGGGGCTGATCTCCTGGCAGTTGTATCAGCTGTCTGGGATCATCCAGACGGTCCCGCCGCCGCAGTAATAGCGTTCAATAGGGCGATGGCAGAGTCTCGAGCTTGAACCATTGCCTACGCTGGGCCAAGCTGATAAACAACGGCGCAACTTTGAGAGTTCCAATAAGGTTTTGGGTCCATACTGATGAAGATTGACGGCAACGCCATCCGGCCGGGGATGGTCATTGAGCATAAGGGCAACCTCTGGCGCGCGGTGAAAACCGAACATACCCAGCCGGGAAAGAGTGGCGCTTACATGCAGGTGGAGTTGAGAGACATCCGTTCAAAAACGAAGCTCAATGAGCGGTTCCGTGCCTCCGAGAAAGTTGAGCGCGCAACGCTGGAGCAGCGGGAACATCAGTATCTATTTTCCAATGGCGACAGTCACACGTTCATGGATAACGAAACCTATGAGCAAGTGGAATTGAATACAGAACTCGTGGGCGAAGACCAAGTTCCGTTCCTTCAAGATGGCATGGTAGTCATCTTAGAAAGTCATGAAGGCGCGCCTCTCGGCGCACAATTACCTAACTCCGTGATCCTGGAAGTGACTGAAGCAGATGCGGTTGTCAAAGGCCAAACCGCATCCTCGTCCTACAAGCCCGCTGTAATGGAGAATGGCGTCCGTGTTATGGTGCCACCCCACATCGAGGCCGGAACGCGGATCGTCGTCAACACCGCGGACCAATCTTACGTAGAACGGGCTAAAGACTAACTTTTAACCATAGGAAAAGGCGCCATCAGCGTGCGTTTTAATCGAACCACCGGTGCCAGCTCGGCCCTTATCAACGTAATGATTGCGGCCGCAGAACGCTCTGGCCGCGGCTTGGTCCGCAGTTTTGGCGAGATTGAAACCCTCCAGGTGACAAAGAAGGGACCGGCTGATTTCGTTAGTGAAGCCGACCGGCGAGCGGAGGAAACGCTCTTTCGCGAACTATCAAAAGCGCGACCAAAATACGGCTTCCTGATGGAGGAACGCGGCATCGTTCCCGGCGAGGATACATCCAACACATGGATTGTTGATCCTCTGGATGGCACCCTGAACTTTCTTCATGGCCTCCCCCATTTCTGCGTGTCCGTGGCCTTGGAACGTGATGGTAAGATATGCGCCGGTGTAATCTACGAACCCATTTCCGATCAGATGTTTTGGGCAGAAAGGGGCCGAGGTGCCTTTCTGAACGGACGGCGTCTTCGCGTGTCGACCCGACATGACATCGCGGAATCTGTGTTCGCTACTGGAATTCCCTTCAAAGGTCGCGAGGGCCACGCCCTTTTTTTAAGGGAACTGGCAAATGTTATGGCCGCCGCCGCCGGTGTCCGCCGATTTGGCGCCGCAGCCTTGGATTTGGCTTATTTGGCTGCAGGTCGATACGAAGGTTTTTGGGAACGTGGCCTAAACTCTTGGGACATAGCCGCCGGCATGATAATCGTCCGCGAGGCAGGTGGTTTTGTCAGCGACTTTAAAGGCCGCGACAATGCGCTGGCAACCGGCGAGATAGTTGCGGCGAACAGCGAACTCCATACATCCCTTCGGAAGCTTCTCAGTGCCGCGAGATAGTGTCTCTATTACATTCTAACAACCATCGGAATCCGGTTGTGCGCCAGCAGGGGCTTGGTTATGGTGAGGTGGTCGAGGGATTATCGGTCAGTCAATGCTAACGAGGGCGCTGAAGGATTGTTGGCAACCATGTATCTGAAGTGCAAAGAACGTTATAGTTTCTCTGTTGGCACGGGCAGAAATATAGGTCTGGCCGTGGGAATTTTGGCTGGTGTCTTCGGTGCCAGCGAGGCGGCTATGGCCGAGACGACTTCGGCCCAAGCAACATCTAGTATTTTTGTCGACATGAGCTTGTTAGACAACAAGGCACGTCGAGGCCAAACCGGCGCCGCGATTTTTCTCACTGTACCTCCGACCCGCGCGCCGATATCCACCCTTCACATCGCACCAAAAAAGAAGCTCGAGCTGAGAGCACCCACAGTTGCACGAAAAAACACCTCGACAAAACCAGCAAAAAAAACGGATCTGAAGCCGGCACAGAAGAAAACAACAACGACGCCGCCATCAAAACCTAAACCGCTTAAATCCGCGAGAGCGGCAACCCCAAACCCCGCTCCGCCCCCACCATCGCCAGCCGCAAATATAAACACGGCAGCACCACCACCTCCGCCGGCAGTGACAACACCGTTGCCGCCTGCACCGAAAATTAAATCGGAGCCACCGGCGGCCCCGGAAGTTACAAAATCCCCCCCTCCGACAGCGACCCCGCTAGAGGCCTCTGAGCCCGAAGTTGCCAGATTACCAGCAAAGTTAAAAATGAAACCGGGTCGGGCCCTGCAAATCGCGTTCAACGAAACGGAAACACGTCTTCCGGATGCGGGAAAGGCAAGACTTTTAAACCTCGCCAATGCTGTGCGCGAAGGGAGGCGGTTTCGATTGCAATTGCGAGCCTATGCCGGTGGGCAGGATCTGTCGACAAGCAAAGCTCGACGGATGTCTCTGTCGCGTGCCCTTGCGGTTCGAGCTTTTCTCATCGACAAAGGCGTACGCAGCACTCAAATTGATGTGCGCGCCCTTGGCAGCAAAACTAATGAAAAGCCTGTCAACCGCGTTGACCTTATCCTTACCAAGCGTTGATTGGCGCAATCCGCACATGACAATCGCCGCCTAAGAAATCCGAACAGAGGCCGGTAATGACCCGCCCCCATTCTTATCTCATCAAAATGTTTTTGCTTCTCGGGGTCGTGGGGGCCGTTTGCGTGATCTTGTTTCTGCCTATGCGATCGTTCTTTCTCGCTAACATAGCGTTGAACGGACTTATTGTTGGCATCTTATTGTTGGGCATCATTTATAACTTTCGACAGGTTTCGCGTCTATATCCGGAGGTCGCCTGGATTGAGGAGTTTCGCCGTAGCCTGGATAAAGATGGATCCCACCCCTCAGTACAAAAACCCGTCAGCAACCCGCAGCTCCTTGCGCCCATGGCAGCGATGATCTCCAATCGCAACAGCCTTAGCCTCTCGGCAATGTCGCTTCGGTCTCTTCTAGATGGGATCGGAGCCCGGCTCGATGAGTCGCGAGATCTCTCGCGCTACACTATCGGCTTGCTGATTTTTCTGGGTCTACTTGGAACATTTTGGGGTTTGCTGGAAACCGTCGGATCGATCAGTGATGTTATCGGAGGGTTGAGCGTTGAAAGCGGCGATTCAGCCGCGGTTTTCTCATCGCTGAAGCAAGGCCTGGAAACACCCCTCTCCGGTATGGCTACGGCGTTCTCATCATCATTATTCGGTCTGGCCGGTTCTTTGGTCTTGGGCTTTTTGGACCTACAAGCGGCGCAGGCCCAGAATCGGTTCTACAACGACCTAGAAGAATGGCTCTCCAGCGTCACGCGTCTCTCCAGTGGCGCCATTGGTGGTGATGGGGAACAAGGTGTTCCTGCATATGTCCAAGCACTCTTGGAGCAGACCGCCGAAAGCCTCGAGAACCTGCAACGGACTCTAGCTCGCGGTGAAGAAAGTCGCGCCAATGCGGACGCAGGCATACATGCCCTCGCGAACAAGATTGAGATCCTGACTGATCAAAGGAGCAAGGAACAAGCGCTCATTAAATCTCTGGCCGAGACCCAGGTAGCGATAAAGCCCATTCTTCAGCAGATCGCCGACAACGCAGGCCCATTGGGTGGTGGGGTCGACGAGGCAACTCAGGCACATATTCGAAATCTGGATTTGCATGTGGGCCGCATGGCCGACGAGTTGCGCTCCGGCAGGGATAGTTTAGTCCAGCAAATCCGCAGTGAGATCAAATTACTGGCCCGTACGGTTGCTGCGACCAATGAAGATCACGATAGGTAGATTTCCAAGGAACCGATATGGCGTCGTTTGGACGACACGAACGTAGCATCAATATCTGGCCTGGATTCGTCGATGCATTGGCGACTCTCTTGATGGTCATTATTTTCCTCTTGTTAATTTTCGTGCTCGCACAATTTTTCCTCGGCCAAGCTCTATCGGGCCGTGACTCAGCCCTGCAACGTTTGGAAAGTCAGGTAAGCGAACTAGCCGATCTCCTATCCTTGGAGAAGCTGGCCAATAAGAATTTGACCGAGAACCTTGCCCAAATATCCGAACAACTGCGGTCCTCTGTAGCCGACCGCGATGATCTTAACGCGACGGTTAGCTTGCTGCGCGCCACCCTTGGCGAAAGAGAGGTAAAGATGGAAAAGATGTTCAGGCAAATCCTCTCAGATAAGGAGGAGTTGCGCCGTCAGGAACTCGAAATCGCTTCCTTGGGTCAAGACGTAGATGCCCTTCGCGCCCTCCGAGCCGAGTTGGAAACACAAGTCTCTAACTTGGCAACCCGGGCTGCCATGCTCCGCGATGCAATCAACAAGGAGAGAGATGTCCGCGCAAGCATTGAACGAAAACTCTCAGACGCCAAAGGTACCATTAGCATCACGGTCGAGGAACTTGAAGCGGTCAAACATGCGCAAGCCAAGACCGAAGCGGAACTCGAGGCCTCTCAGGCCGCGCGTCAATCCACATTGGACGAATTAGAGACATCACATCAGCTGTTAGGGGACTCTAGATCGGCGCTTGATGCAGCTCGTACGACACTTCTTAAGGAAAGGAATCTTTCGAAGAGCGCGCAGGCGCAAATTGCATTGCTCAACCAACAGATGTCGGCGCTGCGTCGCCAGTTGGCAAATTTAGAACAAGCCCTGGAGGTATCCGAAACACTCAGTGAGGAACAGAAGGTGCAGATCTACAACTTGGGTAAGCGCTTAAATGCAGCGTTGGCCACCAAACTTCAGAAACTCTCGCGCTATCGCTCGGAGTTCTTTGGCCAATTGCGGGATGTTTTGGGCCGTCAGCAAGGTATTCGAATAGTTGGCGACCGGTTCGTTTTTCAATCAGAGGTACTCTTCGATAAGGGATCAGCAGAGATTGGCAAACCCGGCCAGGAGCAGGTTGCCGCCCTTGCGGCGACGCTACGGAACATTGCCCAAAAAATCCCAAAGGGTATCGATTGGGTGCTCCGCGTTGACGGCCACACTGACAGCGACCCCATTAGCACAGTACGGTTCCCTTCAAATTGGGAACTCTCTTCAGCCCGCGCCATTTCGGTCGTGCAATCACTGATCACTAATGTCTTACCGCCCAAACGCCAGGTTGCCGCCGGCTTCGGGGAATTTCAACCCATCGACCAGAAAACCGACGAGATTGCCAAACGGCGAAATCGGCGTATTGAATTCAAGCTGACGCAACGCTGAGGGAGCGACGTCTCCTCTTTACATTTCGGACAAAAGCAAACGGGCCACATGCCGATCCTCTTTCTCATTGTTGTCGTCGATCTAATCGGATTTGGCATCATCATTCCATTGCTGCCGTTTTATGCTGAGTTTTTCTACGCGGATCCAGCCACGGTCGGCCTGATCATGGCGACCTATTCGCTCACTCAATTTCTAGCCGCACCCTATTGGGGGCAATTGAGCGATCGCATCGGCCGCCGACCAGTCCTATTGGTCAGCCTTGCTGGTTCGGCAGTGGCTTATTTTTGGTTGGGTTTTGCCGATGAATTATGGGTGCTTTTCGCAGCACGGGCATTGGGCGGGCTCATGGCTGGCAACATTTCAGCCGCCTTTGCCTACGTGGCCGACGTAACGACGCCCAAAAACCGCGCCAAGGGCATGGGGATGATTGGGGCGGCCTTTGGCCTCGGCTTCATAATTGGCCCAGCGGTCGGAGGCATCTTGGCGGGTCCTGACCCTATCAACGCTGATTATAAGAGCCCGGCCTTCGCCGCCGCGGGTCTATCAATGATGGCCCTCGCACTTGGATTCATCTTTTTAAAGGAATCCCTCTCGCGGGAAATTCGCGATCGTTTGAAAGCCCGGACGAACAAAGTTCGACTGGCGCAGTTTCGTCGAAGCCTGCATTTCCCCAACCTGAGTTTTTTGATTCTCATGTCCTTTCTAGCGACCGTCGCCTTCGCCGGGCTGGAAGCCACGTTCGCCATGTGGTCACGCCGCCAATTCGGGTGGGGGCCGGAACAGAACGGGTATCTATTTGCCTATGTCGGCATCCTTGGTGCCTTTATTCAAGGCGGCCTTGTTGGACGCCTCGTCAAGCGTTTTGGAGAGACCAGCTTGATTATTCAGGGCGCAGGCGCTCTGTGTGTCGGTGTGCTGTTAATACCTTTTGCGGAAACCTTGCCCGTACTTATTATCGCCATGACGGTGGCTGGCTATGGGTTTTCTATCATCTCACCAGCATTGAACAGCGCAATTTCGCTTCGCGTTGATGAAGAAAACCAGGGCATGGTGATGGGCGTAACGCGTTCCGCGACAACCCTTGCACGCGTCGCTGGTCCCGTCCTGGCAGGGTTGCTATTTGCCAGCATGGGTAAGGACTGGCCCTACTATGCGGGCGCCGCCAGCATGGCGATAGTGATGGTCTTAGTCTGGCTCCGCAGAGCAGAACTCAGCGACAACATACAACGGGCCGCGAATGACGGAAACGAGCCTTGACCCTCATTGCGCCATCCCGTAAAACAGCCGCGACTTGTTCGGAGCAATAAAATGAAGAAAGAGATACACCCGGAATACCATGAAATCACTGTCGAAATGACTGATGGGAGTTCCTTTACCACCAGATCTACTTGGGGTAGTGCCGGGGACACCATTAAACTCGATGTCGATCCACACAGCCACCCAGCGTGGACAGGTGGTGCACACCGTTTGGTTGACACTGGCGGTCAGCTGGCAAGGTTCAACAAGCGGTTCAAGGATTTTGGCCTCAAGGGCTGATACGTCCATAACTCCGGCTAGTCAGGCCAAATTTGCAATTACAAATAAATTTTCAAAACACCCATACTTAGGTGAGTGCGCTGTTATTGATGCGGTAAGACTGAATTGAACGCTTTGGAATGCTTCTTCCTTAGATAGCGCGTCGGGTAATCTCCACAGGCTTTCAGTGTTTCTGCGGGCTTCACTAGGCCGAATGTTGCTCCCAATGGGTTAAGGTAGTGTGGTGCCATATTCGAGCTGAGGAACTACTACTTTACAAATATATTATGAATACACTTCCCTGTACGGAACGCCGCTAAAGCATTGGTGCTTACTTCTCGTCACATCAGAAAGACGTATCAACGAATTGGATGGATTAACCCAAGCACTTGCAGCTAGGCCGAAACGTCATCCGTGACTTGACGGCGCTCTAACCATTGACCTTCTAACTGAGAGCCGCTTCCCACATTGGGCTGAACTATCATTGTTCAGCGAACTCGGAAGATACAGCATCCACAACAATGGCCTCCATGGCGCACCGAATGGGCTTAGAAATCGTAACGGGCTTACGGGTCACTCGGTCAACAAAAACGTGGACAAAGTGTCCGGTGGCGGCCGCCTCTTCATCGCCATGAATGAAGATCGCGATCTCATATCTGACGGAGGAATTTCCAAGGCGGCCAATTCGTAAGCCCGCCTCAAGTCTATCCGGGTAGGCAACCGGTTTATGATAGTTGCAGTGGGTTTCAGGGCAAATGCCAATAGCCGCCGCGTTATGGGGGTCGAAGCCAGCGTTATCTACCATGAACATGTTCACAACGGTGTCAAAATAGGCGTAATAGACCACATTGTTGACGTGTCCATAGATATCGTTGTCATTCCAACGTGTCTGTATGGGATGAAAATATTTGTAGTTTTCGCGGGTCTCAACTGGCAGCGACATGGGCCGTGACATCCTCTTCTGTGCATTGTGAGGGAGCAAAATTAGAGGGGCCGCCTAATTGGACGACCCCGTTATTCTTTGCCTCAATCCTGTCAAACTCGCGTGAAACCACACGGACAATTTTTCCTATTCGCCACCCTAATCGCGGTGTTTTTTCCCGTCAATAGATGAGTCAGCGGCCGACCTTCTTCGACGGCGCCGTCTCAATCCTCCCGCATAAAAGCATCAAAAAAAGTCGCCCCAACGTTGGAGCGACCAGTGATCAACAGGGAGGATTTGAGTTTATAAACGTAAACGAACTTGCTCGCTTACTGCCTGAGCATTATCCATAAAGCCTTAAGGATAGGTAAATTTTACTTGGTTTACACTGTGACGTTGATGTTCGCACCAAGGAGATTAAAGATAGTCATGAATCAATTCATAGCCTGGGGTATAGTTCTCTTCGCTTTCGTATTACCGCTCGGGCACGTCGCATTTACACGTAATATTATGGTTCGACCGGAAGGCAGCTCGTGTCCTTTCAACCCTCGGATCGGCTGGATCATCATGGTGCTGTTCCTGGGGCCATTAGGCTGGTTCTTATTCATCCATGCCCGACACCGGCGCCGAAGAACAAAAGAGCCGCTCACCAGCTAAATCTTGAAAACCGACTCCGCGCCGTCCCGCGCCGCCTCCTTCGACCTAATCGTAGCCTTGGCGCGCACAATCTCCGCCTGTAATTCGGCGATGTACTCTCCAAGGTCGGCAATAGACATCTCAGTCAAACTTTTCGGTTTAGGTTTTTCCTTTTGAGGCTCCAAATCATTCCATTCCATGACTAAGTCTCTGAAAGCTCCATCGTCAAATGGGCAAGGCCTCAACCTTGCCAGGGTCTGGACAACATACTAGATACCGGACGCGACGATCAATCGCTAACGGAGACGCGCCATGACCACCACCCCAGAAATGACCTGCATCGAAATCGCGAAGCCAGGAGACCCCGATGTTTTAGTACCCGCGACGCGGCCGAAGCCCAAGGCCGACTTCGGCGAAGTTGTCATCAAGGTCGCGGCGGTCGGGGTGAACGGACCTGACCTCATGCAACGCAAGGGCCTTTACCCGCCCCCAAAGGGAGCCTCGGACCTCCTAGGGCTTGAGGTTGCGGGAACGATTGCTGAGATTGGCGATGGCGTTTCCAATTGGACTGTTGGCGATCCAATTTGTGGGCTTACGAATGGCGGCGGTTATGCGGAGTTTGTGGCAGTCAACGCCAGCCATTGCTTGCCAATTCCAGCGGGTCTAAACGTCATCAACGCAGCGTCTTTGCCGGAGACCTACTTTACGATTTGGAGCAACATCTTTATGACCGCCAGACTGTTACCTGATGAGGTTTATCTAGTTCATGGCGGCGCTGGCGGTTTGGGAACGACATCGATCCAACTTGCTAAGGCGTTCGGGGCTACTGTGGTTGCCACCGACAGCCCAACAGAGCGCTGCGTTATATGCACGGAACTAGGCGCGGATCGCGTAATCGATTACAACAAAGAAGATTTTGTCGATGTAGTTAGGGATGAATTCGGAAGTGCCCAGGTAATCCTGGATATAGTTGGCGGTCCCTATATTGAACGCAACATTAAGGCCGCACGCCATGACGCACGGATCGTTCAGTTGGCTTTTGCTATGGGTTCAAAGGTTGAGGTAAATCTTATGCCGGTCATGCTGAAGCGTCTGACTTACACGGGCTCTACGCTGCGAAGCCGTCCCGACGCTTACAAAACCAGAGTTGCCAAAGAACTGTGGACCAAGGTTTGGCCACTTTTCGAGGATGGCACCTTGAAGCCTGTCGTAAACACTACCCTACCACTAGCCCAAGCGCCAGAGGCCCATGCACTCATGGAGCGTGCCGGCCATGCCGGAAAGATTGTCCTTACGACCTAACTCGGTTCATGTGAATACAGACGCCATCGACATCGACATCAACTACAAGACCGCGACCGCAGAGTTGATGGCAAAGCCTTTAGACAAAATTGGTCACGGTTTAAGATGCATCTTGTTTGACCATTCACCTAGCCGAAGGGTATAACATCGCAGATTTTCACAACCGGGGCCGTCAAAACGCTGGCGGATATTTTAAAAGGACGGTAACGATGGTGCATCCCCTGATGCCAAAAGCGACGGCCGTGTGGTTGATAGATAATACGACTCTCACGTTTGAACAGATTGCCGAGTTTTGCGGCCTTCATGAGTTAGAAATACAAGCACTCGCCGACGGAGAAGTAGCACCGGGTATGTATGGCTTGGATCCGGTCGCTCGCGGCGAATTGACCATGGATGAAATCGAGCGCTGTCAGGCAGACCCGGCGAAGAACCTAAAAATTGCAAAGGTCACCACGCCGCAGCCAAGGGCGCGTTCCAAGGGTGCCCGCTACACTCCTGTTTCCAAGCGGGGCGATCGACCGAATGCTATCGCGTGGCTGCTTAAGAATTACCCGGAATTAAGCGACGCGCAGATCTCCAGGCTAATTGGTACCACCAAACCGACCATCAACGCCATCCGCGACCGTTCGCATTGGAATACCTCCAACATTAAACCACAGAACCCTGTCGGTTTAGGACTGTGCAGCGGCGCTGATTTGGAAAAGGTCATCGCCGTGGCAAGGGCNCGCGCCGGCAAGGCACATNNACCCGGCGCTGCAACNGCGCCGGACGGAATCCTAGCCCGCAACGAAGTGGAGCCGGCANCGCCGACGCCTGANGNAACGGTGGCNNCCGANATNGCTATTCCAGANACACCNACNATGCAAATAGAACAAGAGGTCAACATNGAGTCCGTTTTTGGAGACGCCCCTACCCAGAGCGAAGCCGATAAGGACAGTGACCCACAGTCAATTTGAGCCGCTAGTCTGCGTTTAAGCGTTTCCTTGCTGATCATAGCCAAGAAAATAACCTTCACACATGCTTAGAACGCTTGCCGGGGCTCCTCAGCCTGAATAACACTCGGCTCGTGGCCTCGGGATGCCCGAATATGATCGCGCGCCTTATTATTCCGCAGCGTCTGCATGACCCTCTGGGGCCTTAACGACTCGCGTCGTGAAGTTCGCCGGGGCAACAATTTCTAGAACCTCGAAATCTGGTGAGCATTGGATTTCCCGGTGCGCGATCAAAGGGCGCTGATTGATAGCATCACCCTTACGGATAGTGCGTACGCCCTCACCCTCGTATTCGAAGGTCGCCCAGCCGTTAAGCACCAAAACAAACTGGAATGTGCATTCATGGAGGTGCCATTCCTGGACCTCATCGCTCTGCTTCTTGCCGTTAGCCTTGATAATGTGTGCGACATAATCTCCATTGGTGCCGTCTTTAATACCAAGATCACGGTAGTCAAAAATCTCACGTAGACCAGGTTGCCAATCCGCATCCTTATCCTCGGCATGGACNAATTTCCAAGTATNCCTCGATTTCNTATCNGTCANTCNNCTCTCCCATACAATNNGATAATCCAAGCATAACATAANTGNNGCAAAACTAATCCCTCAGACAATTGTNACNCCGCTATCCACTGAGATGACCTGCCCNGTTGTGATCNANGATTCATCAGCCGCCAGNTAAACAGCCANNTCCGCAATGTCGATTGGTTGNCCCAACCCNAGCAAGTGNGTTTNTGAAATCGCCTCGATTTCGGGACTTGNATCCAATAGTTTCTTCACCCGATCGGACAAAGTCACGGATGGAGCAATGGCGTTGACCCTAATTTTGTCTGGTGCATACTCCACCGCCATGGAGCGTGTCATGGCGGCGATTGCTCCCTTGGCCGCTGTATAGCAGTCGCGCCCTGGTAGCGCCATAAGCGCCACGTTCGATGACATATTGATGACCGAACCACCCCCCGACTCGGCAATGAAAGGGATTGCATATTTGGAGCACAGAAAAGTGCCAAACAGGTCCAGTTTGATACAACGCCAGAACTCCTCTACGGGCGCCTCAGTCACAGGGCCGTCCTGCAAGGTCGATCCGCCGGCGTTATTGTGGAGAATGTCAAGATGACCGAACAGGTCCACGGTAGCTGCCACCGCCGCCTGAACACTATTGGCATCGCTCACGTCAGTTTTGACAAATTGGGCGTCACCACCGGAATTTCTGCCAAATATTCGAGCCGATTCGGCGGCTGGCACGCCAACATCCGGATTGATTTCGGCAATCACAACTTTCGCACCTTCCTCCGCGAAGCGCTCTGCTGTGGCGCGACCAATACCNCCACCACCGCCAGTNATAAACGCAACTTTTCCATTTAANCTCGACATATGAACATCTCCTATCNCATGTCCGGATTTCCATCCGGCCAAATCGGTGAAGCTGCTAGCTCTGGCCACGCGATGGGCGCTTCTGAGGCAGCACGGGCATCCATAATAGAGGCCGCATCATNCCATTTAGCCGCCACATACCTCTTGCCAGTCACCGCATCTGCATCGGAAGAGCACAACCACAGCATGGGCGGAGCCATGGCGCTCGGTGAGATCATCAAGTCACGATCTAACTTGGTGACTGCAGGTACCATCGGTGTATCCGTTGGGCCTCCCGGTACCACAACATTTACAGTGATGCCGTGCTTTGCGAACTCACCAGCATGGCCAGCCGACATAGCCTCCATCGCTGCTTTGGGCGGGCCGTAAGGATGGAACATGGGGCGCAACATGGTGAAGAAACTGGTGGTGACATTTATAATTCGGCCCCACCTACGAGAACGCATGTCGGGTACGCAAGCCTTTGTCAGGTACCAGGGTCCGGAGAGGTTGGTGCCAACAAAGTGATCCCACAATTCCGGCGTTACTTCATCCAAATCCACCAACCGATTCAGATGGTCATCACGGATTAGCCCCATGGAAGCACCCGCGTTGTTGATCAGTATGTCTACTTGTCCGGCCTCATTTATAGCCCCTTGACAGTCCAATGAACTCCCAACATCCAAAACACTTACTCTTAAACGGTCGCCAGCATGGATCGCGGCCAAATCATTCAATCCATCATCCGAAATATCAGTGGCGGTAACGGATGCNCCAGTAGACAAAAACGCGTCGACAAGTATGCGACCGATGCCGCCAGCCGCACCGGTGATAAAAACTCCCTTCCCNGTTAAATCAGGTAACAATACCCATCGCATTAAGCTGGCGAAAGAACATGAACAACGCGGCTCTCGAGCATAGCTTTGACTTTCTTCGCATACTCAGCCATGTGAGGTGAGGCTGCGTGCGCCTTCAAACAATCAAGGCTCTCCCACTTCTCAATGACAATAAACGAATCAGGTCCTATTTCCGTTTGAATGCCGCCAACACCCTTAATATCGATAACAGGAGCGTACTCAATGCAACCTTCTTCAGCATGGACGTTCGGAATGTTAGCATGAAAAGCCTCAAGAACGTCATCGCGTTTACCTGGCTTTGCCGAAATAATAGCAACGACATGGACCACTGACATGGCGGCGCTCCTTTTATTTTAGGTCTTATGGAATATCAATTGTATTGGACCGACTGTGACGCCGTTCAACAAACGAACGCCATATTATACGATATCATCCAACCTGTCTGCTATCCATTGCCATTTAGTCACAAGGAACGCGTACCTGCAGCAACCGCCCATTTCGTCTCTGGTTTCGCTTTTCTCTCTGATGCAGCAGGACTTGCATAAGCTGCCATGGCGAGGGGATTGTCGTCTCCAATGACTGTTCTCGTCTCGATTGGGCTAAATTAAGAATGAGAGACGCACGGTCATAGCTATTGTTTGGCTTCCCGACGCAGCTAAAAGTAAACATAAATTCGTAAGTGGTAAATTGACGTTCTGAGACCCCTTGCTGTCTGCATACCTCGAATGAATTTGACTCACTGGTGATCCANCTCAATTTAGCGCATAAGAAATCCTTGTTCGCTGAATTGGCAAGGCCAATGAACCAAACAAGAAGCAAACGCCGAAAAGGCCATATCCGACCGATTGCGTTTTTCGATTAGTACGACGCTGCAAGGTCTTCGCCGTTTTTCTTGAACAAATCGACAACCCGTGAGCCTATATCGGTCGGCGTCTGGTAATAAGTGCCGTCTATAACATTNACCATTTGGCATGTGTTAATTCCCAGTGGTCCGCTCGGGCCTTGCCGGNTAAGGTGTTNTTATTTTTATANTTAAGGATGCGAAAAACCATGAAGATTGCAGTCATGGCAACGGGCGGTGTAGGCGGCGTTTTTGGCGCAAAACTAACTCAAGCCGGGGAAGACGTCACCTTCATAGCGCGGGGCGCCCACCTGGAAGCCATTCGGAAGAACGGCCTTACCATCGCCGGTGATAATGGAGACCAGGTCCTTGAAAACGTTCAAATCACTGACAACCCGGAGGCTGTCGGTCCAGTCGACGTCGTCATGTTNGCGGTAAAGCTATGGGACACGGAGAGTGCTGCGACGTTCTGCAAACCTATGCTTGGTCCCAATACAGTGCTCATTCCATTCCAAAACGGAGTCGCCTCAACAGAAACCATCTCNAAGGTTATNAGCGAAGCNCATACGGNACGCGGATTATCTCGTGTCTCCGCCTCCATCGAAGCCCCCGGCGTCATTCGGCAGGTCGGCAGCTTTGCCTCACTTGCGTTCGCAGAGGCCGATGGCAAACGGTCTCCGCGCATGGAGGCCTTCTTAGCTGTTTGTAAACGCGCCGGTATCGAGGCTGATATTCCTCGGGATATTTTCCGTGCCCTTTGGCAAAAGTATGTTCTCCTTGTTACCGTCAGCGGCATGACCACAGCGGGGCGTCTTCCCATGAGGACGCTAATCGCTGAACCTGAGGGATTAGCTGCCGCTCGTTCTTGCATGGCGGAAGTCGCAGCCATTGGCCGAGCACAGGGAGTCAACCTCCCCGGCGACACGGTGGAAAATTTGACAGCATTTATGCAAAAAATGCCCCCTGCCATGAAGGCATCGCAAGCCATCGATCTAGAGAATGGCCGCCGACTAGAGGCGCCCTGGTTGACCGGCACGGTCTGCGACATGGGTCGACAGCACGGCATCCCCACGCCAACGAACGACGCACTTTATTCGGTTATCAAACCCTACATCATGGGACCGTCAACATGACAACGGTAATCCCACCTCTTAATATCACACTGGATGCCGTCGATGTGGCGGCAGAACGGATCAAGGACCGGGTGCGCCGCACGCCCTGCCTGAGGACACGATTCATCCGTAATCCAATTCACCGCAACCTAATGCTGAAAATGGAGAGCCTACAGGTGACGGGGTCGTTCAAGGCTCGTGGCGCGAACAATGCCGTATTAAGCCTCAACGATGATGCCCTCGATCGCGGTATAATTACCGCGTCCGGTGGCAACCACGGAACGGCCGTCGCCTATGCCGGTCATGCCTCTAAGGTGAAGACTGTCGTCTACCTGCCGAAACGCGCCGATGCTGCGAAGATTAAGACTTTGGAAAGCTGGGGTGCGGAGGTAGTGTTAATAGGTGATTTCTGGGATGATGCGAACGTTGCTGCTCTGAAACGCGCGGAACAAGATGGCCTTACCTATATCCACCCCTTCGCCGACCAAACCGTCATTACTGGTCAAGCGACGTTAGCTCGAGAGATGTTGAAACAAGAACCGCAAATCGATGTATTCGTTGTCGGCATCGGAGGCGGCGGCTTGATATCCGGTGTTGCATCGGCGGCTAAAGCGATTAAGCCCGAAGTGCGTATTATCGGTGTCGAACCGACAGGTGCGCCGACATTAAAAACCAGCATCGAAACCGGCGTGGTCACGACACTCGAGAGAATTGAGACCGACGCTATCACTCTGGCGCCCAGACAAAGCGCGGCGGTAAACGTGGATATCATCAGCCGTCTCGTCGACGAAATCGTGCTTGTGGATGACAATGCGATGCGTTCGGCATCGCAATGGCTCTTCGATGAAATGGGGGTTGCCGCAGAACTTTCCGGTGCGGCAGCTGTGGCCGCCCTACAGACAGGGGCACTGCGGGTTCACCAAGATCAGCAGGTGGCGGCAATTGTTTGTGGACGGGGTAGTGACGGCATTGTTTGAAAAGAAATTTTTATTGTAATTTTCTAGTATCATCCGTATCGCGGGTACAGGGATCCGTTTTAAACTCTGGAATCTCTCGAACGCCCGCGGAAGTATACATCCATGTTGTCCGATCTGGCTCTCTCTGACGATCAACTGCAAGCCTTCAAAGACGACGGTTTTTTAATAGCACGCGGCCTGTTCAGCGCTGAGCAAATGGNCCTGATCTCTGGGTGGTCNGATGAAATGCTNGCCCGGCCNGAAGAGTCCGGCAAACACTGGGTTTATNATGAGANANGCCTGNNANACNACGGTTNCGAACTGGTAAGCCGNNTAGAGAANATTTCGCCTTTTCACAACGGGTTTCGNGACTTGACNGAGGCTCTGCGCGATCCGGTCGGCAAACTTTTGGGCGAAGAAGCCGTCCTATTCAAAGAAAAGATAAATTTCAAAATGCCGGGCGGTGCTGGCTTCAAGCCGCATCAGGATTCGCAAGCCGGCTGGGACATTTACACAGATTACTTCATCAGCGCGCTCGTCAGTATCGACGCGGCGACCATCGAGAATGGCTGTCTGGAGCTATGCGCGGGCCATCACCAACAGGGTCTCTTTAAGTCCTGGGAACCGTTGTCTGAAGCGGACATGCAAGGTATGAACTTCCGTCCCGTGCCAACCGAACCTGGCGATGTAGTGTTTTTCGACTGTTACACGCCGCACCAGTCAGCACCTAATACAAGCGATGTGCCACGCCGCATCTATTACGTGACCTACAATCGTGCATCGGACGGCAATCATATGGCACAGTACTACGCCGACAAGCATAAGAACTATCCACCCGACATCGACCGAGACGCGTGCACGAACTACGTGTTCCAAGTTTAGGCTTTCTCTGGGCTATCTTATCCGAACCTGGTGATGCGCGGAATGATCTGAGTAACCGCCTTTTTCAAATCGCTTTCGTAATCGATCTCTACCCATGGGATACCGGTGATATCCTCGCACCCGAATGTTCCCATTGGCTCGTTATAAAGTACGGCACTTATGGCACGTTCATAGGCGCCTTCGATCTCACCTGACATGACAATATGGTCGGCATAGTCCGCTATCTTAGCGGCAATATCAGGTGACATCTTCATAAAACCGGGCCATTCGCAGATTGTATCATGTTCGCGAATCAGGGCCTTACCAAAGTCCACGACCTTGCCATCAAGCAGACAAAGTTTGACAAAATCGTCCGTGGATTGAAACTCACGATCAAATACGAAACAGGTCTCATGCGGAGAACCCACCAGCCGATAAAGAATTTCGGGATGATACAATACATCTGCATCCATGAAAACCATTGGGCTTCCAGATCGCAAAACCGGGCTGCCGCAGGCCAGGGATAGGATCGGCCCTTCTCGGTAGCGGGGATTGAAAATAGTTTTGACGAAGCCATCTGGTGCGATTCGATTCGATTCAGCTATGAGGTCTTCACTCCGGTGCCCAACAACCAAAAAAAGCTGCTCAACAGCACAGTCCTTGAGGATCTCTATATTACGTTGGAACAGGCTTTTGCCGCCAAAAGACAATAGAGCCTTCGGTAGGTCGTCGTTTTCGTTACCATACAGGCGTCGCCCCACACCAGCTGCCAACATGAGCGCTTTCATGGCCGCTCCGTTTCATCACAATGAACTATCGAGCCACCTTTTAGTTGAGCACCTTAGCAGGAGCAAGACTGTCACCTCAGATAACCGTTGTCGTTAAACCACGTCACTGCATCACCCAGAGCCTGATCTGCGGAGCGGTGGGAGTATCCCAGCTCCCGCTCAGCCTTGGCCGAACTGAAAAACATCTTCTTTCGAGCCATGCGGACGCCATCGACGGTCACGAACGGCTCATCTCCACCCGTTATTGAGGTCCACATCTCGGCTAAATGGGCAATAGGCATGATCGCGCTATGGGGAAGTTTTACGAACGGCGGCCGACTGCTCGTGTGACGCGCCACGACAGCTAAAATATCCGCAAGCGGCATATCGTCACCGCCGAGGATGTAGCTTTCACCAATAGAACCTTTATCCAAGGCCAGTAGGTGACCTGCCGCCACGTCATCCACGTGGGCAACATTGAGGCCCGTGTCCACATACGCAGGCATTTTACCACTTGCGGCTTCGACTATCACCCGGCCAGTCGGCGTCGGCTTGACGTCACGCGGGCCAATGGGCGTAGATGGGTTGACGATGACCACGGGAGCACCCTTTTCCTCGATCAGCTGCCGCACAGCCTCATCGGCGCGAAACTTGGACTGTTTATAGGGGCCAATCATGTCAGCATAAGTTACCGGGGTATCCTCGTCTGCGACCCCACCGGGCACATTGCCGAGGACGGCAACGCTACTAGTATAGACAATACGGCCCACACCGGCCGACAGCGCCGCGCGAACAATAGCCCGTGACCCATCCACATTAGTTCGAAACATGGTTTCGGGATTTCTAGTCCACAAGCGGTAGTCGGCGGCCACATGGAATACACCGTCACATCCTTCGACGGCACTACGAAGAGTTTCCGGCTTTAGAAGATCGCCCTCCACCACCTCGACATGCAAGTCGCGGATGTTTGTTTGATCGCTTCCGGCCCGCGATAAAACACGGACATTTTCACCCCGCGCCAACAATTGACGCGTAACCGCCGATCCCACAAACCCCGTCGCCCCGGTTACCAGATACATGTTGCTTCCGAACTGGCCTTTCCCGATAAATTCTTTTAGAAATTATCAATCTAAGATTAATCTTTAACGGTTTAATGCCTATTTTCAACGATGAGCATAATTTCCAACATTAAGGTCAAAGCATTGGCGCATCATCGCCAATTTTAAGCGGAGAAATTCATGGGCAAGCAGTTCAACGTATTACTAGCCAGCCCCCGGGGGTTCTGCGCTGGTGTAGAACGCGCGATCGAGATAGTGGAGCGTGCGATCGAGCTCTATGGACCGCCCGTTTATGTTCATCATGAAATCGTCCATAATAAGCATGTCGTCGAATCGCTGCGCGAAAAGGGCGCGATATTCGTGGAGGAAGTGGATGATATTCCTGCGGGCGCACATGCGATCTTTAGTGCCCACGGAGTCTCCGCGTCTGTCGTTAAAGCCGCAGCAGATAGGGGCCTGGAGATCATCGACGCGACATGCCCTCTTGTCTCCAAGGTTCATAAGGAAGGACAGAACCATGTGGGCAAAGGCCGTCAGGTTATCCTGATTGGGCACGCGGGCCATCCTGAGGTCGAGGGAACACAAGGCCAGATTCCTGGTGGCGTGCTTTTGGTTACCGATCCCGCCGATGTTGCAAAGCTCCGTGTAGATGACCCGGATCAACTGGCATACGTGACCCAAACCACTTTGAGCGTGGACGATACACGAGATGTAATAACGGCACTGCGGAAACGGTTTCCAAATATCGTCGGACCCGACGTGAAAGATATCTGCTACGCCACCCAGAACCGCCAGGACGCCGTTCGAGAGTTGGCTCCTAAGGTCGAATTACTATTGGTTGTCGGCGCGCATTACAGCTCCAACTCCAACCGCCTTCGAGATTTGGGTGCTGCGATGGGCATTGAAAGCCACCTAATCGCCTCCGCCGATGACATGAAGCCCAGTTGGCTTGTCGGTGTAGAAACTGTCGGTATTTCGGCCGGCGCTTCCGCGCCTGAAGAACTGGTCCAAGGCGTCATCACGCGTCTTAGCAACTTTGGTGAAGTCAAAGTAAGTGCTATCTCAAAGGTTGAGGAAAATATCACCTTCAAATTGCCACGCGAGCTATTGGACTCACCAATACCGCCCTCGGTCACATAGGGAGAAACACCATGGCTGTNCCCNTTATTCAGCAGTGGCGCGTNGGCACCTATATCCTTAAACANAAGCTACTNGGNATCGATAAATATCCGCTGGTCCTNATGNTAGAGCCNNTGTTTCGCTGCAATTTNGCTTGCCCTGGCTGCGGTAAGATTGATTATGAGGACAANGTTCTGAATAAGCGTTTAAGCATCGACGAATGTCTTAAAGCTGTTGAAGAATGCGGCGCCCCGGTTGTGTCNATCCCCGGCGGTGAACCGCTTATCCATAAAGATATCGTTCCGATTGTCGAAGGAATCATCGCGCGCAAGAAATTCGTATATCTTTGCACCAACGGTCTGCTCCTTGAGAAACGGATTGACAGGTTTACGCCATCACCGTACCTCACCTTTTCCGTTCATCTCGACGGTTTGAAGGATCATCACGACCGTGCGGTAGATCAGGCTGGGACCTTTGATATCGCTGTTCGAGCCATACGCAAGGCCAAGGATCTAGGGTTCCGGGTCAACGTGGCGTGCACTCTTTTCGACCAATTGGACGCGGGTGAAGCGGCTGAGTTTTTTAACTTCTGCACTAACGATCTGCAAGTCGAGGGCGTGACCATTTCGCCGGGTTACGCCTACGAGCGTGCCCCTGATCAAAAGCATTTCCTGAGCCGGCGCAAGACCAAGCAGTTATTCCGAGATATCTTCGCCAAACCAGACGCGAAGACCTGGCGGTTCAGCCAGTCCACACTATTTTTAGATTTCCTGGCAGGTAATCAAAGCTACAAGTGCACTCCTTGGGGCAATCCGGCGCGCAATGTATTCGGATGGCAACGGCCATGTTACCTGCTGGGTGAAGGTTACGCTGATAGCTTCAAATCCCTAATGGAAGAAACTAACTGGGACAACTACGGCACAGGAAATTATGAGAAATGCGCCGACTGTATGGTGCATTGCGGATACGAGGCGACGGCCGTTACCGACACGGTTGCCCATCCCTTAAAAGCCCTTAGGGTTTTCTTGCGTGGAGTCAAGACGGATGGAGATATGGCTCCCGAGATTCCATTGCACAATCAGCGGCCCGCGGAATTTGTCTTCGAGGGACTGGTAAAGACCATGACCCAGAAACGCGAAGAAGAAGAAACCCGCCTAAAATTGAAGCCCGGGCCCCAATCTGAGAGCAACGCCGCGTAGACTTTCGAAAGCGCTTTTCGCATCTCTGCTCAGACCAGCCAGCTCCCCCCACGACCCGGGCCGTTGGACAGCCTGCCACAGAAGTTTCCAGATCCGCAGCTCACCCGCCGGCGTCAAGCATCGAAGCAACCATGGCGGTACAAACTGGTCATGTGGATCAGAAATAGCCCGAATGACTACGAACGGTACACCATGACTAGCTGCTACCCGGGCGACCGCGTGACTTTCCATGTCACAGGCGACAGCCGCTGAGCGCTGTTGGAGCCTCTTTTTCCCATCACGTGTCGAAATCAACCGGTCTGTGCCTACCAGACTGCCCGAAACAACCTCACATACGTCTGAAATCGACCCGCTTATCTTGTTTCGCCATCCTATGTCTGAGAGGTAGCGCTGATCTCCATCAATGACATCGTCCGCCAGGATAATCGCGCCTGCCGGCGCGCCCTCCGTCAAACCGCCAGCGACGCCAAAGCTCAACAAGCCGCTAGCGCCTGCGTCAATGAACGCTTTCGCACCATGTGCGGCACGCTCCGGCCCGACACCTGAAGATGTTTCAAAATCCCCTGGCACGCGTTTAATAGTATCGAGGCAAGCCGACTCACGTGGTAAACCACTGATGACACCAATCTTCACAACTTAGATCCCGTGCGTAGGATACTTGAAATTTCTCTTTTGCAAATTCCGATAACGCGCCAAAGCCCAAAGCGGAAAGAACGCGCTGTAACCGTGATAACGAAGATAGAAGACGCGCGGGAAGCCAACCGCGTTAAAATATTCCTCTTGCCATTTACCCTCCTCCCGAGGGGCCCTCAAAAGAAACTCAACGCCCCCTTTGACAGCAACACTGTCTATCTCGCCAGCCGCCATTAAGGCCAGGACAGCCCACGACGTTTGCGACGGTGTCGAAGTCTTCACTTCATCGCGACGATGCTGCCAATAGCTGGCGCAGTCCTCACCCCAGCCGCCATCCGCTTGCTGGCGACCCTTTAGCCAATCGACGGCCCTACGAATGTAGGTAGCCTGCATATCTTCGCCGACGGCGTTGAACGCACACAATACAGACCAGGTCCCATAAACATAATTGTTCCCCCATCGGCCGAACCATGACCCATCTTCCTCCTGTTCTTGCTTCAAATAGTCAATGGCCCGACGAACCACCGAATACTCACGGCCGTAACCGCATTGTGCCAGCATGCCGAGGCAACGCGCGCTCACGTCTGCCGTAGGAGGGTCCAACAACGCGCCATGATCAGCGAAAGGAATGTGTTGAAGGATGTTGTGATCATTATCCACATCAAAGGCGCCCCAGCCACCGTTAGAGCTCTGCATGCCGATAATCCATTCAACGCCACGTTCGATAGCCTTGCGATATTTTTGCGGGTCCGCACGATGCAGCGCCATGACAACCACGGCAGTATCATCGACATCCGGATAATGATCGTTCCAATATTGAAAGGCCCAACCACCGGGACGAAGATTTGGGGCTTTCTCAACCCAGTCGCCGCGGACGTCCAAAATTTGGCGCTTTATCAGCCAATCGGCCGTCTTTTCAAGAATTGGATCCCCTTCTTCGACACCAGCTTCCATGACCGCATGCGCTGCCAGGCCGGTATCCCACACGGGCGAAAGGCATGGCTGGCAGTAACCCCAGTCTTCACGGAATACTAACAACTTGTCGATAGATTTGCGGGCGATCTGATAGTCCGGATGGTCCTTTCCATATCCAAGAGCATGATATGACATTACCGTATTCGCCATTGCCGGGAAAATGGCACCCAGGCCATCCTCACTGTTCAGGCGCTCCTTGATGAAAACCAGAGCCTTCTCTATAGCCCGTTTCGTCAGCCAAGTGGGTATTAGCGATTCAAGTGGGCGTATCAACCGGTCAGCGACTAGAAATACATCTCCCAGCCAGTGGCCCGTGGGATTAACCATGTAGGAAGTTTCCTCTTCCGCAGGTGTAACGAATAATTCATCGATTTTGACGCACCGCGGGTTGATAGCAGCCGGCTTCAGAGCGGTAAGTATCAACAGCGGGATCATCACGGTACGCGACCAATAAGACACCTTGCTCGTATGGAACAATGTCCATTTTGGCAAAAGCAGCGCTTCTATACGAATGACCGGCACCGCTCGCCATGGAACCTGTTCGAATAGGGCGAGCGTAATCCGGGTGAACACATTTGCCTTCGCAGCACCGCCTTCCGCCAAAATTGCATTGCGCGCCCGAACCATGTGAGGTGCATTGGTATCGTCACCGACCATCTTCAGGGCAAAGTACGCCTTCACGGAGGCACTCATATTAAAGTCCCCATCGTGATAAAGAGGCCATCCGCCGTGCTTCTCTTGGATACACCGAAGATAATTGGCGAGCTTCGCCTCAACCTCATCATCAATCGTGCCAAGAAAATGGTTTAGAAATATGTATTCAGCGGGAATCGTCGCATCGGCTTCGAGCTCGAATGCCCAATGGCCATCCGCGGCCTGTTGGCTGCCGAGCCACTTATTTACTTCTTCAATGACCCCATCAATCTCGCGTACATCCGACGCTTCACTCTCGTCTGTTGGTCGAATTTTTCCAGTTAAAATTTCCATATTCGCGTCGCTCTTCCGGATTGGATCGCCACGGTTTAAATGTAGGTGGCGACCCTTTCCATAATCTTAAACCTTGTCATTTTGTGTCAAAAAACTATCGCGATTTCAAGTATTTCCACCCATTTTATTCATTTTAACCAGAGCGGCGGACGCGGCAGAAGCACCAGACCGGATACTACCCTCGATCGTTGCTGGAAGACCCGTGTCGGTCCAGTCACCTGCAAGGTAGAGATTATGCCACTGGGTTCGCCGATCTGGCCGCCGGCTCAGCTGGTCGGGAGTCTGGAGGAATGTGGCACGCTTCTCTTTGACTATGCGAAACGACGGCATCGGAACATCCACGAGACCATAGGCAGCCTGAATGTCCCTCCAAAACCGCACCGCGACTGTCGCCGATGGCAGGTTCACCAACGACGTAGCCGCACTAGCGGTGACTGAGACCACATCACCGCGAGAAAATAGCCACTCGGCGGTTCCTCCAACTACCCCCAGAAGCGGAAGCACATTAAAGACTTGGTTGACTCTAAAATGTCCATTTACAATCGGCGAGAAAGCATTTGGGCCGTCGATACCGTCAAACATCTTTTGGGCGACAGCGGCAGGAACGGCACTGATCACACAATCATTTTCAGAGAGGTCGATCCGGTCCTTTCCAAACTCCAGCGCCGCCACCTTATCATTGATTTTATGAACACCTGTAAGGCGATGATTGAAACGCAGCTCCCCGCTCATGGCTGTCACGAAATCAACCGCAGGTAAAACCAATGACCGGCCCAATCCCTGCGGAAAAAAAACGGGCCGACATGCAGCCTCTCCCTTAGCGAATGTCTCTGCAAAGACCTGTCGCATTGGAACGGCACCGGCTGCTGCTGGATCCGTATTTGTTACTGCAACAATGACCGGCGCCCAAAACCGCCGCCACAGGACGCCGCCCGTCGATATCACGTCCTTGACTGACTGGTTATCCTTGGCCCACATGATCCGACAGCTTTGAAGATAATCTGAAAGCGAAGCACCTGGGACGCGATTCCGAGAGGACATCAAAGACCAGGGGATCCGACCCTTGTCGGGTCGTACGGACCACCGAGTTCCGTCGGCTAGATCAACGAACGGAATATCTGCCGGCGAGTGAACATCGATGGTATTATCAGCCCCAATCAGGCGCAGAAAATCTCGTGTAGCGTGATTTCCGCTGAGGACGAGGTGATTGCCATTGTCTATCTCGCACTCTAATTTGTGATCAAAAAAGGATCGGCAACGCCCGCCGGCATAACCGGCGGCTTCATGAACAATAACAGAAATGCCATGCCCGACCAATTGTACAGCAGCTGACAGTCCCGCCAGACCAGCGCCGATGATATGCGCCCGACCACTCACAACATGCCGTACCAGAACATCACCCAAAGTCGTACCATAGGTGATAGTCTCACGCGGCGGCGGGGCGGCATCCAACCTGTTTGAATTAATGCCGTCAAAATTCGTCTGTAGACCTCAAGCATCATCACCGCAGGACGTACGTCTTCCCTGTCACAGGTTTCGATAATCGCCAATGCCTCGTGAAAGTGTTGGGCCGCCCTGTCAGCCAGTTCCTTGCAAACATCGTGTAGGCGCGGGTCGCACATGACTGCCGCCAGGTCCTCGATCCTCGTAATGCCGTGCTTCGAGAGAACATCGGCGGGTAGATAGAGCCTATCTCGTTCGGCGTCTTCATCCACATCGCGGAGAATATTGGTCATTTGCAGAGCTTGGCCCTGGGCAAAGGCAAGACGGTCGCCTGTGTACGCGTCAAGTCCGAACACCCGCGTCGACAGCCGGCCAACAGCCGATGCCACACAATCACAGTAGAATATCAGTTCTTCGAGATCCTTAATTCGCACACGATCTCGGGTATCCATCTCCATGCCGGCAATGATGGCATTGAAATCTTCTTGACGCAGATGGAAGGTTTCTACTGCCGGCAACAGCGCGTGTCCAACGACGGAGCGTGTGTTGCCGGCAAACAGACGACCGATCTCATCCCGCCATTCGTCCAGCTTCTCGAGTTTCGCAGCTTCGGCTCCAGGTTCGCCAATGTCATCGGCTATGTCGTCGACTTCCCGGCAAAATGCATAGATTGCATACATAGCCGCGCGCTTTGCCGGCGGCAAACGCCGCATCGCCCAGTAAAAAGACGTGCCGGAAGCCTTGACGATACTCTCAACATGAATATCCGACCGCGTGGAGGGGGGTACGACTGATTTATGAATGACCGTTTGTTTTGTCATGGTGCTAATGGATACACGACCGCACGGGCGACGTCATCAGCTATAGTGCCGTCCCTTCCAGCCCCCACCTTTACCCTGCAAATGGCGCAGAGACGACGAAATCGTCATCATGCTGAAAAATAAAGCAGCAAAAGGCAGCCAAGCGGCACGCCACATGGGTTCGCCGTAAAGCTTTAAGGTAGGCCAATAGGAGAAGGCCATGATTGCCCAGGATACACCGCCAGTAAGTGCAATGTCGGAATGTCCAGAAGCAAGGCCATAAAATACGGCTGTCGGTGGGACTAGATAAACAATAACCATACCGGCCAGTGTTCCGATAAGCGATATAAATGAGTAATCCAGCTGCACGAACGCTGTTCGCGCGACCATATCCCAAATATCGCCCAGCGTATCGTATGCCCGAAGACTACAGGTCTTGTCTGTCAAACCGAGCCAGATGGCCCCGTGCACTTTTATCAACCTAGCCATGGCGCAATCATCAATGAGTTGATCTCGAATTGGCTCGACGCCACCAGCAAGCCGGAGGGTTTCGCGCCGGATTAGCATACACCCCCCAGCAGCCGCTGCGGTCGGGCTAACCGGATCGTTCACCCATGGAAATGGATACAACTTCTGGAAAAAGAACACGAACGCAGGAATCAGAAATTTCTCCCAAAAGCTCTGAGCCCTAAGTTTGACCATCAAAGATACTAAGTGCCGGTTTTCACTTTCCGCCTTGTTGACTAATTGGGCGATGTTATCAGGTCCGTGTTCGATGTCTGCATCAGTCATCAAGATATATTCGGCATCAGGAAGATGGAGATTCGCCTGTGTCAGTCCCTGATGGATGGCCCAAAGCTTACCGGTCCAGCCGACTGGCAAGAGACTGCCAGAAACTATACGCAAGTCCTGCCAATCACCAGCAGCATCAGCGGTGCCATCATCGCTGCCATCGTCAACGACAATGACATGGATTTGGCCGGCGTAATTCTGTCGCATCAGCGACGCAACGGTTCGCCCAATAGTCGGTGCTTCATTCCTTGCCGGAATGATGGCGATGACGCCAGGCCTGTAAGATTGTCGACCGCTCTCCAAAAGTCGTTGATCGGCCCGCCAAAACCCGCCTCGGAAGAATTCCAGAACGAGCCAGATAGCCAAGGAAAATCCAGCCAACGGCATCATCATATCGGCGACCAAAATTATTCCTCGCCACCTAAATTATATGGGGCGGCGCTGCAGCAAAACCCCAAGGGCAACGGGGATAACTCCCCGGATACATTGCCAAGCATATCCAGGCTTCGTGAGGGCTACACGGGTCGCAAGGGGGTCCTCAATCCGCAGCCGCGCGATCAAACGCTCGGCGATATTAAGAATCGCTGCCGATTCCATCGCTAATCGCCAGCACCTAACACCAACCGGCAAACTCCTCGCCTCGCCCATGAGATCCTCAGTCGCTGACAATGTCCGATTTAAGACCTGACGCACCTGCGGCGAGGATTGTTCTCCGGCCAATTCAACCACACCCATGCCTTCTTCGCCCATCCAATCGCCCGGCAAATATACGCGGTTTAGTGTGAGAAAATCGTCTTTGCAATCCTGGAGATGATTGATCACCTGCAGTGCATTACACAATGCATCTGACGGACCATACCCGTTATCGGATCCCCCGTGCAGATCGATTAGGTATCGTCCTACGGGGGAGGCAGAGCGAGAGCAATACTCCATAAGGTCAGGCCAATCGTCGTAACGGTTCTTCACCGCGTCTTGCTTAAAGGCGTCTATGAGGTCTAGACAGTGCCTGTTGGGGATATCTGTCTCCTCAAGGCTGGCACGCATTCGCAAGCCAATTTCGAACGCGCCGCCCACATCGCGACCGCCCTCCAAAGCCGCCGCGAAGCCATCAAGGCGTGTAACTTTATCTTCGGGTTCCAGTTCCGGATTATCGGCAATGTCGTCAATGGCGCGGGCAAACCGATAAAAAGTCGCAACATGTGGCCTTAAGGCCGCCGGGAGCAACCATGACCCAACCGGGAAATTTTCATAAGCCGCATTTTTACCGGACGGCGTTTCAACACTCGGTTGGCAACTTTTATTCATAACGTTGTCTAAAACGAGGGGGCTCCAGGTTCAAGAATTCGCCGCCAGACGTTTCCTCAATTCGCTTAATAGGCCCTCGATCTTGCCCCCATTCTTCCGAATGACAGAAGCAAATTCTTTTTGCTGAGTAAGCCCCATGCTCAGGCCTTCAACCATCAAATCGACAATCTTGAAGTTTTCATCCTTGTGGCTAATGCGCCAAATAACTGCGACAGGTTTTAATCCCACCGAGCGGTTGATCAAGGAATGAACCAAAATATCGTTCTTACCGCGAATTTCTGACCGGCCAACGTCCAGCTTTTCACCAGAATACTTGGCGAATCTATCGGCGTAAATAACAACCATCAAATCTTCAAACAACCTCAGAAATTCTTCACGTTGGCGTGCATTGGCGCGCCGCCAATATCGCCCTAAGACCCACTTTGCGATTCCCTTAAAAGCAAAGTATTCCAACATTAATTTACGGAAACGACTCCTGCGTTCGGCCTTGCTAATATTCTGCGCCGTCAAGGATTGGATAGTACGTTCGGCAACCTTTGTGACGAATTTGCGAGCGTCTACAGTGACATGGTTATTATCCGCCGCCGCATTACCTACACCGACAGTTAAGCCCACAACCAGACAAATCACTGGCAATGCTGCCTTCACCATTCGCTCGAACGATGCCATCGGACATTCCCCCTGTGGTTGTTATAGACTGCCTAGGGTAGAAGAAAATCACCACCACAGATATTGATGGTATGACACAAAAGCTATTTCATTTATTAGATTTTTATCATTTGAGGAACTACATTTTATCGATATTGATAAAATAATTCATCGATACACTATTGTCTCCTCGAAGGAAAGTAGGCTAAGAGAACGGTCTCATCGCAGTATTTGAAATGCAAGAGCATGCTATCCGCTTTTGAGCAATACGACTATGTTGTTGCGGGTGCTGGGTCCGCGGGATGCGTTTTGGCCAATCGATTGTCCGCCGATCCCGCGAAGAGGGTTCTGCTCTTAGAAGCTGGTGGGCGAGATTGGTATCCTTGGATCCACATTCCCGTTGGCTATTTCAAAACCCTGCATAACCCGATCACGGATTGGAACTTCAAGACTGAGCCAGACCCGGGCTTGAACGGCAGGGTCATAGATTGGCCTCGAGGCAAAACGTTGGGTGGTTCGAGTTCAATCAATGGTCTCCTCTATATCCGCGGCCAACGCGAGGATTACGACCACTGGCGCCAACTGGGCAATACGGGTTGGGCCTTCGACGACTTACTGCCCTATTTTATACGCTCGGAAGACTTTCAAAACGGGATTGATAAATTCCACGGCTGCGGCGGCGGTCTGTCCGTCGAAAACATGCGCGCCAAGCGGGATATTTCCGAGGCCTTGATTGCCGCCGCAGAAGAAATCGGTGTGCCGCGTAACGATGACTTCAACGGTGCGAAACAGGAGGGTGTTGGCTATTTTCAACAGACCGCGCGCAATGGCCGGCGCTGCTCCACGGCAGTAGGCTTCCTCAATCCAGTCAAAAACCGACCGAATCTCGATATAATTACCCACGCCCTAGTAGAGAAAATCCTGGTCAAAGATGATCGTTCAACAGGCATTGGCATCTCGGTAAAAGGGAGTTCTCACACATTTGGATTGAACTCTGGCGGCGAGGTTATCCTCTCCGCGGGGGCCATTGGCTCACCGCAAATCCTGCAGCTATCCGGAATCGGCCCCGGGGACTTACTGCAAGGCCTTGGAATTCCCATCATCAAAGACTTGGCTGGCGTTGGCGAAAACCTGCAAGATCATCTTCAGATTCGCTCAGTCTACGAGGTAAACGTCCCCACCTTTAACGAGGAAATTAACAGCCTCGTCGGTCGCATGAAGATCGGATTACAATACGTATTCTCTCGTAGCGGCCCAATGAGCATGGGGGCCTCACAAGTCGGCATTTTCGCGCGTTCGCGGCCCGGCCTCGATACGCCCGATATACAATTCCATTTCCAGCCCCTTAGCGCCGAAAAACCGGGTATTGAAATGCACTCCTTTCCGGGCATCACTCTTTCAGTCTGCCAGTTACGTCCTGAGAGCAAGGGTCGGGTCCAGATCATATCACCTGACCCGAAAACCTATCCAGCAATTCACCCCAACTATCTGGCGACACCGTCGGATCAACAGACGGTCGTCGACTCCCTAAAATTCACGCGTCGTTTGGCCGAAACAGAAGCCCTAAGACCCTATATTATTCGAAAGCAGCTTCCCGGCCCGAGAATCAAAACCGACGAAGATCTCTTGGATAGCGCCCGCAATATCGCTCAGACTATCTACCATCCAACCAGCACCTGCAAAATGGGATCCGACGTTACATCAGTAGTCGACGAACGGCTGCGGGTCCATGGAATCGCAGGATTACGTGTAGTAGATGCCTCGATAATGCCGACCATCGTGTCCGGCAATACCAATGCACCAACAATCATGATTGCGGAAAAGGCCTCCGACATGATTATTGAAGACGCTAAAGACCATTCCGTCGCTGCCTAAGTCTGTTAAGACTAAGTGACATTAGATACACTCTCGATATAGTCGATAATCTGAGGAGCTCCTGATGCCATCAATCTTGCCGCCGCCGCGCATCGATCTTTATTCGGATACCAAATCGAAACCATCGCCGGGCATGCGCAAGGCCATCGCAAATGCCGATGTCGGTGACGAGCAGCGTGACGAGGATCCCACTGTTCGCAAACTCCAAGAAATGACCTGCGAACTTCTGGGTAAAGAGGCCTCCCTATTCCTCCCGTCGGGCACCATGGGTAATGCCATCGCATATCGCGTTTGGGTCGAGCCCGGCCAGGAAGTTATCCTCGACAAGACCTGCCATGTACTGCACTCAGAAGCCGGCGGGCCAGCAGCTCTTTCCGGCGTCATGACCCGTATCTTGGACGGAACCGAGGGAGTCTTTACCGGGAAACAAGTTGAAGCCGCCATTCGGCCCTTGGGCCGCTACAATGTGCCTCAATCGGTGATGGTCTCTATCGAGCAAACGGCAAACGCTGGTGGCGGTGCCATTTGGCCCTTGAGAAGCATCGAAGATGTTGGCGCAGTCGCCGATGCGCATAATTTGACCCTTCATATGGACGGCGCACGCCTACTCAATGCCGTGGTCGCCACGAACATCTCGGCTGAGGCCTATGCTGCGCAGTGCGATAGCCTGTGGATTGACCTATCCAAGGGACTTGGATGCCCTGTAGGGGCCGTTCTCGCAGGCAGTGCCGACTTCATCCATCGCGCCCGGCGTTTCAAGCACCAGTTTGGCGGCGCAATGCGTCAGGCCGGAATCATTGCGGCGGCAGGCGTTTACGCGCTGGAGAATAACGTTGAGCGGATGGCCGAGGACCACGCTAACGCCCGAAAATTAGCGGAGGGCATCGCCAACACGAAAGGTCTTTCTCTGGAGTTTGGCTTGCCTCAAACCAACATGGTCTACTTCAATGTCGCCAAAGACCGCATGACTGCTCAGGAACTTCACGAGAAGCTTTGGGCCGATCATGGGATCCGCATTGGTGTTTCCGGAGCTCAACGCTTCCGCGCGGTGACCCATATTGATATTAGCGCTGCGGATGTCGACGAAGCGCTGAGAGGCCTGAGTGCCGTGATGATGAACTGACCGACGCCGTGCCGCCGGACCAGATGAACTGCAAACTCGTGCTGTGCATAACCCTAGGTGCCCCCTCGGCAGGACTTCGGGTTGAATCGTTTCTATTTGGATTTGAACGTGCTTCTTAACCTATTTATCAAGTTAACGGACCTTATGGTTAGTCTTTCTCGTTAACTGGGTATCTTCTGCGGCTACTACCCAATTCAAAATTATGAGAAAAAGCACTAGCCCCTTCAAAGCCAATTCAAACATGCGTGGTATGGTAGCCCTTACTCAACAACTTACGGGTATCATAATGCTCTGGTGACCAGGCCCTCAAAAGGCTCAGCCTACCCGTATGATCGGCAACACTTCTAGCGATTGCGTTTCGCCACTTCGTTCATGAACCGGTCGCGAATCACGACTGGCGGAATAGTGATGTTTGGCACCGGAACGTTCCCCGACTCACACTTGCAGACAATAATAGTCATCTTGTTTCCTTCAAGGGCCGCCTTCAAAATGTTTGCCGTTTCTTCCGCCTGGCACTCAACAACGTTGTCGCAACCGCACGCCTCAGCTACCTTGGCCAATGACGTCTTCTTGCCTGTATAGGTCGGCTGGTCGCCGGTGGAGCCATAGCTGCCGTTGTCGATGATCAAAAGCACGAAGTTATCCGCCACATTATTGGCGATCGTCGGCAGAGTCCCAAAGTTAGTCAAGATCGATCCATCACCGTCAATGGCGACCACTTTTTCGTGTTGCGCTATGGCCAAACCTAGTCCAATTGACGAACAAAGACCCATGGTACCCAGCATGTAAAAGTTGGTTGGCTGGTCATCCCACATGTGCAATTCCTGCGAGGGCAGACCAATGTTGCAAATTACTAGCTCGTCCGTGATTACCGGGACGATAGATTTCAAAACTTCGCTGCGGATCATAGGAGGCCCCTCCAGAAAGTGGCGTCGGTTAGGATTGCCGTCGGTTTCGCGCACATTAGCGTGTATTTCAGGATTTCCGGAAGTTCCTCGACGTCCTCACGCTTGTGGAAGTGGAAGGTCGGGATTCCAAGTTGCTGCAACAGCGGTTTAGTGTGAATAGCCATCTCCACTTGACAGGCTACCGGTTCACCGAGCTCACCACGGAAGCTAATCAGCATGGGGAGAGGGATTTGGTAGAATTGGATCAGAGTCGCCAGGGTGTTGATAGTCACACCCAAGGCTGTATTCTGCATGATGATGCAGGGCGTCTTGCCACCCATATAGGCGCCCGCGCAAAGCCCCATGCCCTCGTCTTCCTTGTTCGAAGGCACATGGTGGATCTGACCGTTCTTGTCGAGCTCATCGATGACGCCCGCCAATTGCTTGCAAGGGACGGTGGTGACAAAGTCAACACCCCCCTGGATCAGATCGCCAACGACTCGTTGCGAAATACCGTCTGACATTACTGTTTCCTCTCTGTTAGCCATCGATCAATGGCTTCAATACCATGTTGTAGAGTTTTGATTTTGTCTCCACGCCAAGTCCTGGTGCCTCAGGCGGCTGAACCAGACCGTTTTCGATGACCGTCTCGTCACCAAACCCGCCGAATGGCTGAAAAACCAGCGGATAGGTCTCCGTGCCGCCCAACTGTAAGCCAGCCGCCAGATGTAATCCTAGCTGCTGTCCACCGTGAGGGCCGTGACGGCGCGTTGCCCAGCCCATGCCCTCCGCCATCCTCACAATTGAGATGAACTCGCTTGGGCCATAGCAGAGCGATGGGTCGAACTGCAACCAATCCTTGTCACGCCGCAACCCGCCGTGCCGGATGAGATTGAGCGCATCCCCGCGCGAATATAGGTTCTCCGCCGTGGCGATGGGCATAGTGCAAACTTTGGCCATCTCTGAATAGGCCTCGTAATCAAGAGGATCCACCGGCTCCTCAAACCACGCAAGGTCATATTGGGCCATGGCGCTCGCGTAATTCATCGCAGTGTCCAGATCTAGGGCAGCGTTAGCGTCGACGGCGAGGTTTTCACCGTCTCGGGCAACTTCCAAAGCGGTTTGGATCCGCAACATATCCTCATCGATGGATCCACCACCGATCTTCATTTTCATCAGCGTGTAGCCGCTATCGCGGTAGCCCTGCATTTCAGTTCGCAGTCCATCGAGGCCCTTGACTGGATCGTAATAACCGCCGCCGGGATAGACGGGCACCTTTGCATCATAGTTACCATTATTAAACCGATCGGCGATCACCCTATACAAGGGTCGCTCCTCGATCTTAGCAACCACATCCCAAATCGCCATGTCAATTGCACCGACGGCGAACGCGCGCTCGCCATGTCCACCCGGCTTCTCATTAGTCATCATGCAAGCCTGGATGCGGGCCGGGTCTAGGTTGTGTCCGGTGGCATCCAATAGGCTCTGCGGATCCGCTTCGAGAAGACGCGGGATCAGACGTTCCCGGAGCACACCCCCTTGGGCATAGCGGCCGTTGGAATTGAACCCGAACCCGACCACGGGTCTGCCGTCCCGGATCACATCCATTTCTACGGCGACGACACTATTCGTCATCCCCGAGAAATCGATAAACGCATTACGCATGGGCGACGAGAGAGATGTTGTGGTTTCTCGAATTGCCGTGATGCGCATACCGTGCTTCCCATCCTCATGGAACCGTTAGCGACGAAGGCCAATCGTCGTACATCCGCGCCTTGAACGAGTCAATATACTCTTATATGTGTTATATAGGAATTTAAATGAAAATCACATCATGATCCGACCCGTGACGGGCCAAGGGCCACTCTACCGCCAAACTCGCGACCTAATAATCCGTCGCATCGCTGACGGTGCTTGGGAGCCGGGCCAACGCCTCCCAAGCGAGTGGGATTTAGCCGATGAGTTCGGAGTTTCTCAGGGCACCGTTCGTAAGGCATTGAACGATCTGGCAGATGAAAATATGGTTGTGCGCCATCAAGGTCGTGGCACTTTCGTGGCCTCCCATACCTCCCAGCGCGAGCTTTTCCATTTCTTCCACCTGGAAGCCCCGGGTGGCGTTCGCCAACTCCCAGTAACAAGTCGTCTGATTGGCGTAACCAGTCGTCGGGCAAGCCGCAACGACATGGAGCGTCTAAATTTATCCATCAACGCCTATGTGGTCGACATACAACGGGTCCGAGATTTGGGCGGGAAACCGGTGATATCCGAGCATATCACCCTGGCCGCCAAACTCTTCCCCAGCCTAACCCAGGAAGACGATCCACCAAACGAACTCTATCAGTTTTATGAGCAGCGTTTTGGAATGACTGTCCATCGGGCAGTGGAACATCTGCGCGCGATTGCCGCTGGCGCTCGTGAAGCTGAACACCTTGGGGTTAAACAGGGCACTCCTCTCCTTGAGATTGACCGGGTCGCCGAGGCTGTCGATGGCATGCCCATTGAGTGGCGGCGCAGCCGCTGCGACACGCAAAACCATCGGTATCTCAGTGAAATTTTAAAGTAGCTGCTCCAATTTTCTAAGGCAGCGGACCATTGGCTCGACGATTGACAACTCTGTAATTCCCCAAAAGCGGCAGGAAAAAGCCCAACCGGTCAAGGGGGGGGACGACCGGCTGGGCTGCTCTCGGTCCAACAAGTTGCAAAAAACAGGGGAGACTGCGCTTGTTGAACTCAGGGGACGATTAATATACGGGGACAGTCTCACTTCGGATCACCTATCCCAAATTTTTACCCCGTTCCAGTTTATAACCTACATTCTCCGTTGATGTGGATACTCTGCCAGAATGGCATCCCATTTCATCACCGCTGCAGTAATCTCGCCAGACGCCGCTCACGCAAAAACGTCGATGGGCGCCTATTCACGGAGTGTCACGCCCAATTTGTGTGCCTGCGCAGTGGGCAACTCACGGGTTACCGCAAGATTCGCCGAACTAAGGCCGCCAAAGAGGCGCAAACATCCTGTCAAAAAATAACCCCTGGCAAAATCGGGATCGACCTCTGCTGTCGTCAACAGTTTGCCTACCAGTTCATCTGTAAATGACATATAATCGTCCATTGCATCATTAAAGTCCTCAACCGTTTCCAAGAGCGCTGCGATAAATTCCAATCTCAACTTGTCCGTCGCCATACAACTTCTCTATATAGTTTGATCAACCTGGGCGTTCGGCTCTCCCCGAATTATTTTGTTGGGTCCATGTCTGTCGTCCGCAGATACTTTCGATAGGAATCTTGAGCCAAGATAAATTTGTCTCCCAGACAAGAATTTTCACCCATGGCACCGCTGACGAAGACCCAATTCGCTTAATTTTAAACACGGTCGTAAATCGGTCCGGCTGAAACAGACCAATTGAGGTCTTTGTATGACATCACAGCCATAATCTTGCGGAGCCACCGCATAAGTTGTCGTGTTTTAAAGACCTTCCCGAGCTGATCGAATCAGGGTGCAATTAAGGGTCAATTCACTATTGAGCTTTCCTGTTAGGCGGGCGCATCATGCAAATTATAACCGATCGCCAGATACTGAAGAGATTTTAATGCCTTTTGACCATCCCGTCATACCTCGCCGCAGTTTCATCTTCGCGCCAGGTCTGAAACCCGAGATGTATCCGAAAGCGCTCGCGTCTGGAGCCGATATAGTATGTGTCGAGTTGGAGGACGGGATCGCACCCAAAGACAAGGACACGGCGCGCGCCAATGCCTTGGCATTGTTCGCCGAACGCCAAGAAGACGACTGTGTCGAACGTATTGTCCGTATAAACTGCCTTCGATCAGGCTTCGGCATCAAGGATGTACAGGCGATACTTGATACGGATACGCCACCACCGGCCCTCATGCTGCCGAAGGTCATGACCCCTGATGAAGTGACCTGGCTTGACAACCTACTTACAGAGCGCGGACACGAGACGCGCCTACACATCATCATCGAGACTAATGCAGGTCTTGAGGCGGCCTATGACATCGCCCGATCCAGCCCGCGCATCGACGCCCTGTTCTTCGGCGGCGTCGACATGGCAGCGGAGCTCCGATGCCAGAACGCCTGGGAACCCCTTCTCTATGCGCGCTCTCGTGTCGCCCATGCCGCCGCCGGAGCCGGGATCGACGCCATCGATGTGCCATTCCTCGACCTCAATGACACGGACGGCATGGCACGGGAAGCGGAACTGGTCCGGGACCTAGGCTTCAGCGGAAAGGGCTCGATCCATCCGAGACAAATTGCAATTCTAAATGACGTCTTTACCCCAAGCGCCGAGGAAGTCGCTCACGCCAAACGAGTGACCGAGGCCTTCGCGGAAGCCGACACCGGGCTCGTGGTCATCGACGGCAAGCTAATTGAAAAACCGGTTCTCCGAGAAATGAGGCGAATCTTGGCTGTTGCTGCCCGGATCTCGGCCTAGCGCTCCGCGACCAGTCGATGCTGACGAAACGGCAACATCGTGTCGCCCTCATCTTTCGCCACCCAGCCTAAACTGCCTCCGCCGAGTCCAACATTACCTGCGCCAGAACCTGAGTCCCGGCAGCCAGGTCTTCTGGCGCAGCGTCTTCTCGTTCTGTGTGGCTAACGCCATCCTTGCATGGCACGAAGATCATCGCCGTCGGCGCAACATTGGCAATCTTGCAGGCATCGTGACCAGCGCCTGAAAACATATCCCGGCACGAAAAATTCCAGCGCGCGGCTGCCTCTCGGATTGATTGCACTAGATCCGCATCAAATGTGGCTACCTCAGAGTAGTTAGTTTCCAGGATTTCCAATTCTAGGTTCATATCAGCGGCAATAGCCTCGCAGACGCTGATCATCTCTACCTTCACCGCGGCCAAAGTTTCCGCGTTGGGATGGCGACTATCGATGGTGAAAACCGTCTGGCCGGGGATGGTGTTACGGGAGTTCGGTCGCAACCGCACGTGACCCACCGTGATGACGGGCCAAGGCTCATGGTTGAAGGCCACAGCGTTTAACGCATTGGTCATCCGCGCCGCGCCCAAAAACGCGTCCTTGCGAAGGTTCATAGGCAGCGTTCCCGCGTGCCCCTCTTCGCCAGTAACAGTAATCTGGAAAGCCCGTTGACCCTGGGCGCCGAGGACCACCCCTATTGGTAGCTCCTCGTTTTCTAATATTGGCCCCTGCTCGATGTGATTCTCGAAATAGGCCTTAATCGGAAAGCCGCCGCAGCGCTCAAGCCCAGCATATCCAATGCGCACCAGTTCGTCTCCAAACCGGATGCCGTTAGGGTCAACGCCGTCCAGAACTTCTGCTTCCGGGCGTAGACCCGCAAACACGGCGGAGCCCATGGTTTTGGTAGTGAATCGGCAGCCTTCCTCATCCGTCCAGACGACGATATCCAAGGAATGTCGGGTGCGAATGTCGGCATCATTAAGCGCACGAACCACCTCAAGCCCTGCTAGCACTCCATAAGCTCCATCGAAACGACCACCAAGGGGCTGAGTATCCAAATGGCTGCCGGTCATCACCGGCGGCAGATCCAGTTCCGTACCAGGACGGCGAACGAAGATATTGCCCACCGTATCGACCCGCACTTGACAGCCTGCGTTCTTCGCCCAAGAAACGAAGAGATCGCGGGATGCCTTATCCTCGTCGCTGAGAGACAGACGGCAGACGCCGCCACCCGAGGTGGCCCCTATCTTCGCCATTTCCATATGGGATTGCCATTGCCGATCCCCGTCAATTCGGGGGGCTGTCACGTCACTCATGCACTTTTCTCCTCAACCCAGCGCACCGCGCGCATCAAATCTGCGTCTCTTCCTCGCTTACCTATTACCTGAACCCCTATGGGCATGCCGTTCGGCCCCTTAAGAAGCGGCAGCGACATAGTTGGCAACCCGGTCAATGTCCAAATTCGCTGGAACGCAGCGTTACCGGTGGACTCTAGCCCTACAGGCGCCTCACCCGGCGCCGCCGCGGTGATCAGCGCATCGTAGTGCTCGAATAAGCCATCCAGGGCGGCAATCAGGGAATCGGTTAACTCACGCGCTGCTATATAATCCGCCGCAAGAATATCGCGTCCGGCAACGATACGGCGCACAGTTTCTACCTGCAGCTGATCCTCGTGATTATCGACGTATTCGCGAAGGTTCATCCATACGTTCGCGTTCATAACTATTGCCTGAGCCTCCAAGGCGCCATCGAAGATCCCTCCCAAAGTCACCTCGGGAATATCGCCAAGACCATCGATGTAGGCCCCAAACAATTCATCCATGTAGGGTTCGGCGAACGCCCAGGGCGGGCCCTTGATGAAGGCCAATCGCAGGGGTGAATCATCTGTTCCTGCAAGGGCCTTTAACAATCCCGCGTTGGGATGGGCTCGCATGTCAAAATCTCTCGGGTCACGGACCATCAAGACATCTCCAGCCATGGCCACATCCTTGAGGCTACGGGCATAAATACCCAAATGATCAAGGGCGCGAGCCAGGATAAACACGCCGTGACGGGAAATGCTTCCATAGGTGGGCTTGTAGCCGTGGACGCCACAAAAAGACGCAGGCCGCAGCATGGACCCGCCAGTCTGAGATCCTAAGGCGAGGGGCACCATGAAATCCGCTACCCCGGCGCCGGAGCCGCTAGACGATCCGCCCGGCGTGCGCGCTGTATCATGAGGATTGTGGGTGCCACGCTGCCCAGTCATGGCAAACTCTGTGGTGACTGTCTTGCCCAAAATTATTGCGCCCGCTGCCCGCAACAGGGCTGTTGACGTCGCATCACGGCTTGGTCGGCGCCCCTTTAGTTGATCAGAGCCGCTCTCCGTCGGCATATCAGCAGTGTCGATGATGTCCTTCAACCCAACCGGCACGCCATGCAACAGATCCAACGGGTTGCCGGCGGCCCTGTGTTCATCACAGGCCCGAGCCTGCTTAAGGGCTAGGTCTGGATCCCAAAAGGCCCAGGCCTTAACAATATCCTCTCGCTCAGAAATTCGCTCTATGCACGATTGAGTCACTTCCTCAGCGGAAACGTCTCCCTGGTTGATGGCGTCAGCCATCTGCGAGGCCGTCCAGGTATTGATCTCATTCACATTAATCTCCTCTCCACCGCAGGATAAACTATAGGGTCAAGGCGCATATTCTCGCAACGCTCACAAGGACCTAACCTTTTGGGCTATTTTTTGAGCAACTAATAATTCTTATTCCCACGGCCTCTCTGTGCGTGTCTGTCTCAAAGATAAGAAATTCAATCAAGCGGTAACTCATTTTGGTTTTTCCCAGGGATGAAAACATGCGTTTGGAGTGAGAGACCCGCCGCCTTGCAATTTCACTTAATTCCGTTTCCAAGCCGCGCGGACACAGCTAAATTTCACTAGAATATTTAGATACGGAACGAACGAATGTCAGCGAACGATCAAATTCTTACCGAAGTGGACGGTTTTATTGGACGGTTCACGATTAACAATGCGGCCAAACGAAACTGCATGACTTTGTCCATGTGGCAGCGCATGGGCGACGTATTCGCGGCTTGGGCCGACGACCCAGAAGTGCGGGTGATCATAGTTCGCGGCGCGGGCGAACAATGCTTTTGCGCCGGTAATGATATTTCCGAATTCGCCGAGTTGCGGTCTTCGCCGGAGAACATCGCCAACTACACCGCTGTCACGGATCGTGCCTACGCCCTATTCAAGGCGGTGCCGAAACCAACCATTGCCCGAATTGCCGGGTTTTGTATCGGTGGCGGACTGGAAATGGCGCAGCTTTGCGATATCCAAATCGCCGCCGATACAGCCACCTTTGGCGTTACACCCGCAAAGTTAGGGCTCGGGTACAAACTCAACGATGTTCAACTTCTGACCGACAACGTTGGCGCTAAGGTCGCAAAGGAAATGCTGTTAACCGCACGCCAGTTCCCGGCTGATGACGCACTCCGATGGGGGCTGGTTAATCGAGTTGTGGCGGAACATGACTTGGATGAGATCGTCGAGAGCTATGCCCACGAAATTGCTGCCAACGCCCCTCTTTCCGTCAAAGCCGCCAAGATTATCGTGGCTGAGGCCTCCAAGGAAACAGCACATCGCGACACGTTACTTTGCCAGGCCCTTGTCGACGCTTGCCACGAAAGTAACGACTATCAGGAGGGCCAGCGCGCCTTTGCCGAGAAACGCCTCCCTGAATTCAAAGGAACATAATTAACCATGCCTGACATCGACCTCACAAACCGCGACAACTTCGCTTACTTCACCAATGTGACCACCCGGTATTCGGATCAAGATGAACTCGGTCATATTAACAATTGTTCATACGTTGCCTACGTAGAAGCCGGAAGGGTCCAGTTCTTGAGCGGGCTTCTCAATCGCGATATCCACCCAGGCATTGATTTCATCTTGGCTCGCGTTGTCATTAACTACATCCGGGAGTCATACTACCCTGGAATTATAGAGGTCGGTTCTCGCATCCTGGCACTTGGCACTAAGTCTGTGACTACCGGATACGGTCTATTTAAAGACTCGCTTTGCGTGGCAACAGGGGAGTCGGTGACTATTTTTTTCGAAGTCGAGAGCCGCAGCACCATTGAAATACCCATCGATATCCGGGCCGCCTTGGAAGCCAATCCAAAACAAGCCCATCGCGCGGGCACTTCACAGTGATAGATCGACACCAGGGACGGCTTTTCTGGGAACGCCGTCGGTCTTTCGCACCCAGAAGGCTCTCGACGGCAAACGTTACGGCCAAGTAAAGAGTGCCCCGTCAGCCATTAGTATCAGCTGCGTAAGCATGAAAAACTAACTGGGAACTGAGCCCAAACAATCACCCATATGGGGTGGCCCAGGTTTCCAAGCATCTAGGCGCAGAAATCCATGAACTTTAAGACGGTCCAAGCCGCAAAAAAGGGACGATACCCTTAAGCCTTTGATCGGCGGTTTTTAATTTTTATCAGCCAATAGTGAGAAAACTACGTGCTTCGAGGATCACCCGGTCAGGAGCCTCCTCCGGGAGAAAGTGTCCGCAGTTTACAGCGGCACCACTAACTTGATCAGCCCAACGGCGCCAAACGGCTAACGGGTCTTTACCACCCTGCGGACCTCCGAGTCCCCGATTTTCACCCCATAAAAAATGGACAGGGCAGGTTATGCGTCGATTACTGTCAAAATCTTGCTGATCTAAATCATGATCGATCGTCGCACCGGCGCGGTAATCATCACACGTCGCACGGATAACTTCGGGTTTTGTAAAACAACGCAGATACTCCGACATGGCCTCGGGATGAAATTCGAACCCAGGAGCGGCCCAGCTCTGCATCAACCAAGCAGCAAAAAATTCTGGGTCAGCACCAATCATCTTCTCAGGCAACGGTGCTGGTTGCGCTAAAAATGGCCAATGGAATCCACCTATCGCCCGGGCCTTATCTGTTCCCTCCCACATGTCCAGCGTCGGCACCACATCGAGGGATATCAGCCGAGTCACGACCTTTGGATAATCCAGAGCCATACGGTAGGCCACTCGTGCCCCCCGGTCATGTCCGATAATAGCGAAATTCTCAAACCCAAGGGCCGACATGGCCGAAACCATATCTGCAGCCATAGCCCGCTTGGCGTAGCCACTGTGATCAACACCGGCATCCGGACACGAACTGTCTCCGTAGCCCCGAAGGTCCGCTAAGACGACCGTAAAGTCTCGCGCTAATGCAGGAGCGACGAGATGCCAACACACATGCGTTTGTGGATAACCGTGCAATAACAGCACTGGTTCACCAACTCCACCAAACCTTAAATGTATGTCGGCGCCGGCCGCGGAAAGACGCCGTATTTCGAAACCTTCAAACATTTTTATCCGTCAAGTAGTCGTCCGTTGGAGATAAAAGTAACAGTATCTGGACAGAGATAACACTTCACGCTTTTCCGGCTTGCGCTGCACACCAATCGAAACCTGATAAGCGTCTCTCGCGGACCGAACGCCATGCCCAAACTATTTCCACCCCCTCAAAACAAATAAATCTATGCCAAATATTCCTGGGACACATCTATTCGGCGACGTAATTCAGCAATGTGTGCAGGACTAATACCACAGCAGCCACCAATTATAGTGGCCCCCTGCTCAGTCCAATTCATTGCATAATTTGCATAGCCATTTGGATCAAGATCATCTCTTGTAGCGAGCTTATCGACAGTATCACCAGGTTTGAGCTTGGCGGCTGCCACATACCCGTTCGCCATGCCGCCAAATGGAAGGTCTTGCTTCGATAAAATTGCCATTGCCTGTCCAACAGCTTCTGGAGTTGAGCAGTTCACCAGAATGGCCTCAGCTCCCCCTGCAGCAGCCTCCTCGACACCATCCAGAAGCTGTTCACCGGACCGCAAGCAGGTGCCGTCTGCATCGTCGACGGTGAAAGACACCCATATCGGTTTATCTGTTCTATCCACCGCATGACAGACGTAACGTGCCTCGGCAACGGATGACATGGTTTCTGCAATAAACAAGTCCACTGAGTGCACTTGTTGATGGGCAATAAGCTCATAGCTCCTCATCGCCTGATCTTTTGGCGGGATTAATTCAGAACGGTAACTTGCGACAAGCGGCGGCAAGCATCCCGCAATGCGCACCGCTTTGCGTGTGTTTTTCCGGGCAGCAAGCGCCGCCTTGACTGCTGCTTTCTGGATCATCTCAAAAAATGAGGGATCCGCATCTCGGGTCATGCGTTCGGGTGTCGCTGCATATGCGTTCAAGCAAATCACCTCAGCACCAGCCTCAATAAAATCACTATGAAGTTGAATGACCATCTCAGGGTCATCAAGCATGGCTTGCGCCGAGAACAAAGGCGTCGCTAGCTTTTTACTACGAAGAAAAAGTTCTTGTCCCATCCCGCCATCTAATAGTGTCACGTGCCGCATTGATAATAGTTCTCCGAGAAGACCTGAGGTCATAGTTAAATTAGGTACACGCGTTTCAAATGCCGGTTGAACGCTCTGACATTGAGTGTATCGAAGTGCCAAGCCTAACACTCGCGCTTGAAGGCCGATGGATCCCTCTCATTGTTCCACTGATAGTCTAACCAAATGCGTATTAAGATGAATTTTTTCAATAAGGCTAGTACTACTGTTACCGTTTTTTATTTTTTTCACTTTAGTACTCAGATTAACCCAAAATAGATCAAATTTTTTAGCAATCGTGAAACCGAGACAGTGAATTGATCGTACTTTAAGTGTTTAGCCTATTTAGAGATAATCGTTACAGATGACATCATCGTTAACCCAGCTAAGCTCATTCGGCAGGACCATTAACGCCGTGGTCGTCGGCGCCAGTGGCGGGATAGGGCGGAGCATTACATCTCAATTGGCAGGTATGGAGAATATTCGCCGCATCTGTGCATTGTCCCGAACACCTATCGAAAGCACCAACAAGGTTACTAATCATTTCATCGACCTCGAGGAAGAGAGAAGTATCGAGTTTGCAGCCCGGTTTGCAAAGAGAGTTTTTGGCGACATTCAACTTGTCATCGTCGCCTCAGGTCTTTTGCACGATAAAGCTATGAAGCCTGAAAAGGCATTGCGTCAAATTGATAAAGACAATTTCGCGAGGGCGATGGCCGTCAATGCCATCGGACCTGCTCTGATTATCAAGCATTTTGCACCTTTGATGCCGTGCTCTGGCAAGACGGTAGTTGCGGTGGTTTCGGCGCGCGTAGGATCCATCTCAGACAATTTTCTCGGGGGGTGGTACGCCTATCGGGCATCAAAAGCAGCGGTCAATCAAATTGTCCGTACGACCTCAATCGAAATTGCGCGGAAAAATCATGAGGCTGTGGTGCTTGCCCTCCACCCAGGTACCACAGATACCGGCTTGTCGAAGCCATTCCAAGGGGGTGTGGCCAAAAGTCGGCTATTTAGCCCCGATCAATCTGCTGAGTGCATGTTACGTATAGTTGATGATGTCAGTGCCGCAGATTCAGGCAAGCTTTTATCGTGGGATGGTTCTGAACTACCTTATTAACGTCTGCAGTGATACTGTGAACGCTTTGGCGATCGATAAGACGACGGCCACGCTCTACTTGGTATTTCGGTTTAGTATACCCCAACTTTTATGTCGTGATTATATAGCTTAAGTGCCAATTTTTGGCTTGGCTCCGCTTAAAGCAAGTGAAGACTTGGAGAACTAGCCTTGGAAAATACCAATCTCGATATCAACGTCTTGTGTCGCTCAGGTTGCGGGTAAATTGTGCGCTAAATCGGGAGTTGCCAGAAACGCCTTAACAAAGTCTAGGCAGTCGGAAGCATTGTCCGCTAGGGAAAACATTGAAATTTTGTCTAGTTGCCATTTCCACTGAAGCGGTTGGAGATTGGCCTCGTTGGCAAAACCCATCTCCCAATCGAAGAATACCCTGTCCTCTATCAAACCATCGGTTATTGTTTTTACGGAGTGATGCCTTTTGTCACGCTCTATCGTCCAAAATAGTTTATCAATGGTTTCTTCAGAACCCTCGATGTATTGAAGAAAGGCGCTGTCTGACCGCACGAGCATTCCCGTCACGGCGTTTCTAGCGTTATTTGAGCGTGACGTAACTAGAATATTGGTCATCTGACGATCGTCACACTGCTCCGAAACCTTACTGATATAAAGAATGAATTTGAACACTGAAAAATCTCACAAGATAGCTACGGTAACGATGAGTTTTACAACCCATAACGCGATCCGTCACTGTATCAATTGAAGGGAGTAATCGCTACCAAACTTCTACTGAGCAAATATGTGACCCCTTTACACGAAAGAACAGTATTTCATCCTCCCCAGAGGTCGTCGTAACGTGCACATCCGTCTTTCTGATCTTTGTAGTGGCTTCTGTGGTCCAAGGTTCGACCTTTGTTTGACCGTCTAAAGATATCGGCGGTGAAAAACACACCGAGAAGTAAGATTGAGTGAGCCGCCATTGACGGACCAATCATCGAAATCGCTCCGATCCAAACGCTAAAGATAACTGACCACATCAGGGCCAAGACAGTCATCAGTTGAAAGCGAACTATTTTCGGAAGCCGAAACAAGGCGTTCGACTCTGGGTTCATGATTAACGAGTATGCGCGACTGAACATGTGTCTGTCTCCAAAAGTGTATACCTGAATGTACGGAGGTTTTTAGAGATTGGATCACGAAAACTTCGCTCGGCGGCGCGATCTCCTGCTGGCAGGCACGTAACGAGTCGTATTCATTTGCGTATAACATGAGCACACACCGGCCCAATAAATAAAAATTGGGAAAATATCGCTCCTTTTGTTATTGAGAATGAGAGTCATTCTCAATATAATACGCAGAATAGAACAGTTGTTACGAAATCTCGGTCTAACCTCGTGAAAAAAGGATATGCCAAATGAGTCTGCCCAAAAACTCTGTCGTGGCGCTGACCATATTGACGGGATTTACGCCATCTGCCATTGCCCACGATGTCGATCGCGTTAGTTCCGCCGCACTACACATACTCTCCAATGGCGAGCACTTCTCGGGGTTCTTTTTCCTCGGTATATTGACCGGGCTATTTGCCAGTCTAGCCGGCAGTTGGCGGCGATCCGTGGGCCTCTGCATGGCAGCCATACCTTTCTTTCTTCTCTCTAGCGGCTCACACGTCTCACTCATTGAGCCTGGTGGGATGATTTTCGCTGTGGGTTTTTTGAGTACGGGTTTCCTAATCATGTTCGTCGTTGGTAACGCGGCGATAAGGGTCCTACACGATACTGATGCAAATGAGAAATCTGTGAAAAAGGATTAGCAGCCGCACCTCTATCAAAGCCCGTATGAGCATCATGGCGCGACAGTGTGGCGCCGCAATTTTCCTCAAGCTTTGGAGAAGCATTTATGATCTATCAAATTCTTGACGCCCTCGATCACGCCAAAAAGCTTCCGCAAGCCCATGCGCACTGCGACATACCATGTAAGATTTATGATCCGGTTTCGGCTCAGCTCGCCGCGCTCTCCGTTGTCAGGCTTATAGACATCATGACCGAGGCGTCCGCGGCTGAGCCAGAAGCACTCCAGACACAAAATACGATCGCACGTTGCGTTATGCGAAAGGAGGAAGAAGCCGAAAGGGTCAAACAAGAAATCCGCATCATCTGGGGTGACTATTTTAAAACTCCACATTTTAAAGAATATGGTGAGATTGATGACTTAACTCACCAAATCATGCAGAAAGCCAGCGCATGCAAACAGGGCATTCATCGCGAGGACGGACATGATCTGGTTAATCTAGTTAATAATTTTGCGGAAATATTCTGGCACACCAAAGAGGTAAAAACGGTTCGACGGATATGTCCTTACCCTCCCTCTCTGGAAATCGTCTATCCATCTCTTTGAACAATACCGAATACCCTACCATGTTTGGCTGGACCGTCTTACGCATCAGAGGTCGCAGTATGTCCCCTGCGCTCGAAAACGGGGACTTTGCGATCGCCAAGCGCCTAACTCGGGAGGCGCATCTCTCCATCGGTGAAATCGTCCTGGTAGATCATCCAGACCTGGGCCTGATTGTAAAATATGTTATGGCTCTTTCGCCAAGCGGCGTCCGTTTGATCGGTGCCGCCTCGAGTTCAATTGATCCGTATGCGACGGGCATGATTGCAAGAGATAGGGTGCTATCGCGACTGGTGTGGAGGATCAAACCCATCCACATTCATCGCCTCCGCAGTCAGTACAATTGTCTCGAGGTTGACAGCTAGTCCCTCGACAGATCAGGGACAATCACTCTAGCCTTAATTCTAGTTCACGGGGAACTTTGGACGCAGCGGTCTAAAACTATTTATTACAACCCAACTCGTTGAGCTATACTCAGACCGTGTTCGCCCGTTTACTTTTTAAGTCAAAATTCTGGTTCCCAAAAAGCTCACAAAGAAATTCAATTGTTCTTCGAGCGTCATTGCTTGCGAGACTGTAAAAAATTTCTTTTGCCACTCTCCGAGTGTTCACAAGGTCTGTAGCTCGCAGCCTAGCAAGCTGTTGAGACAATGTTGGTTGGCGGATGCCAAGCAAATGTTCCATCTCTCCAACCTTAAGCTCATGCTTTGATAATGCGCACAATATAATAAGACGATTTTCGTTTCCGAGAACTTTGAGAAAGTCGCTCACCACCTTGGCATTTCCGAGAGAGATATTTGATAATGGATCAATATTTATATTCATAGCATCTGGTTTCTCTTGTTACCGGTCTGTCCAAATTAAAGTCTGCACAATCACATTTGCGATAGCGTTCATGTGCAAATTGATCCAATTTTTGGAGAAAATCCGCACGATTGCGACTTAAACTGCGACCACGTGATCGATGCCAAAGCCTTGGCCAAGCAACGCAAGAGCGTATGATTTGGCTGCACCTGTCCTTCCAACCTGACATGCCGCGATAAAAGATAGGGAAAGGCACTCGATACGCAACAAGCCCAACGGCCATCAAGGTAGTGGTTCAAAAGGCCCGCCATTTCATAGTCTTGGATCCTGTGGGCTGCGCATCGGTGTCAAGCGGTTTCAATTGCGACAAAATGTCCGGCCGCCACTTCCTCATAAGTGACAGAAGGCGGCGCATAGTCTAGCGGGCGGACGGCACTCGGGATTTCATCTGTTGCCAGAGTTCGCTCAGTCCGGCGAAGATTGGGGTCGGCAACTGGGACAGCTGACAACAATTTCTTGGTGTAGTCGTGGGTCGGGTTTTCAAAAATCGCTTTGCGCGGACCAATCTCCACGATGCGTCCCAAATACATAACAGCGACCCGGTGACTAATCCGTTCAACAACAGCCATGTCATGACTGATGAACAGAAAGGAAAGGTTAAACTCGGACTGAAGATCCATCAGTAGGTTGATAACCTGTGCCTTGATTGTTACGTCAAGGGCCGAAACAGCCTCGTCACAGACAATTAGCTTTGGGTCTAACGCCAATGCACGAGCAATGGAAATCCTCTGGCGTTGACCGCCACTGAATTCATGTGGATATCGACTAGCAAACTCTGGGTCCAGGTTTACGTGTCGAAGAAGATCAGAGACCCGGCTTTCGATGGCCTTACCTGCGTAAAGTTTGTGAACATGAATCGGTTCGGATAATATATCTCGAACCGACATCCTTGGGTTTAGAGATGAATAAGGATCTTGGAAGATCATCTGAACAGAACGGCAAAACTCCTGGCGTTCCTGGCGAGTGTAATTCAGGACAGATTTCCCTTCGAATATAATATCGCCAGCGGTTGCTTTCTCCAGTCCAAGAATAGTGCGGCCGGTCGTGGTTTTGCCACAACCGCTCTCTCCGACCAGGCTTAGGGTTTCGCCACGTTTGATCTCAAAAGAGATATTCTCAACAGCGTGAACACGAGCGTACGGCCGGCTGAGGATGCCCTCATTCAGATCGAAGCGCGTCGTTAAATTTTTCACTTCAAGAAGGCTCAAAGTTTCTAACATGATATACTCCGGCAACCCAAAGTTAGACGTTATTTATGTTTGGTCGACAATGGCAGGAAACTTCTCCGGCGCAGTCATCCCGTTCATTGAGCCGATCCGAGGCACTGCACTGATCAATTTTTTTGTGTAATTGTGCTGGGGGTCGTGGAAAATTTGTTCAACCGTTCCTTGCTCAACAATCTTGCCGTCAAACATCACAACAACCCGGTCGGCCATTTCTGCAATCACCGCCATATCATGCGTGATAAAAAGAACCGACATTCCCAACTCGTCTTGGATATCTTTGATCAGATCGAGAATTTGCGCCTGGATGGTCACGTCCAAAGCAGTGGTCGGTTCATCCGCGATCAAAAGTGAAGGCCCGCACGCCAGAGCCATAGCAATCATCACACGTTGGCGCATGCCGCCTGAGAGGTTATGAGGATACTGGTTAAGCTTTCCCTCCGGGTCCGGAATGCGCACCTTTCTCAGAAGGCTCAAAACCCGCTGTTCTGCTTCCTCCTGGTTCATGTCTAGATGCTGGAAAAGATGCTCGGTCAATTGCAAACGTAGGTCTAAGACGGGATTTAGACAGGTCATTGGTTCCTGGAAGATCATCGATATTTCGCGACCACGAATTTGACCGATAGTCCCTTCATCCAAAGCCGTTAATTCCAGCCGGCCCAAGCGTTCGCTGTTAAGATAAATACCACCTGCGGGCACATACGCGCCGGCCATATCGTTGAGACGCAACATGGACATTGATGTGACCGATTTGCCAGAACCTGACTCGCCAACCACGCCAAGCGTTTCACCCTTGCGAATTTCAAAGCTCACACCTCGAACCGCTTCTACGTGCTTACCTACCGTTGGGAAATTGACATGCAGATTATCGACTTCAACAAGTACATCGTTTTTCATCTTTTCTTTCCCTAATGAACAACCCGGCAGCCAGCAGTTGACGACTGACTATTGACGATGAAAAGACGGTGGTTGCGACGACGTGTTGATGTCAGCGCGAGGATGTGGGCCTTCAAACGTTCAATTGACTGGGCTGACATGCCTACCTGATCCAGGATGCAGGCAATCGTTGACAATTCTCTCTTCGCGCCGGTCAAAGCGCGTTGTGGCAACCACCATGCGAGAACTTCACTAACGATCGTTGAATGTCCTGCACGTCGAGCGGCGATCGCATATAGAAGTTGCAGTTCAAAAACACTTACACTCGGGTCACCAGGTCCGTACAAGTCGACAACAAACGGGTCGTATTCCCACAAAAGTCCCAGCAGACGGCGGATAGGAGCATCGACGGCGCTGTACACGTGTTGATTCCGTAACAAGTATCCATCCCGTTCTTCTTGAAACGTAAATTGTCTCATCGAGTTGACGAGGGATATCTCTTCGGCAGCAAGCGTGTTGTAAACAATTGAGTCTGACATCATCGATCAACCTCCATGATTGCCTATAATGCGAATGACAAGCATTCGCAACACTATTTTGCTTACTTTTCGTGATTTTCTTGCTCAAGGCCCAGCCAAAGCACACAAAATTTTGATCTATTATCGAAATCCGGTTGTCGAAGTCTGATTCAAAAGTTAAGAGTCATTCGCAGGCCAAATGCCCGATATAGTTTTCGGGTCCGGCGGAAAAAAGGAACACGTCATGTATAACGAAAAAATCGAAATGTTGATTAATGGCCGTTGGTGTCAGGGTAGCGAGGGGAAAACTCAACCATTGTTCAATCCAGCGACAGAGGAAGTATTGACGGATGTTCCACATGCTTCTGACGCAGATTTAGAAGAGGCCATCCACGCAAGCGCCAACGGTTTCAAGATCTGGCGCAATGTCACGCCGCTGGACCGCCAAGCCATTATGGAAAAAGCAGCGCGTTTGATGGAAGACCGCATCGACGACATCGCCAAGACTTTGACCCTGGAAATGGGCAAGCCCCTTGCAGAAGCGAAGGTCGAGATGAGCTTCGTCATCGACGTCACCCGTTGGTATGGCGAGGAGGGGAAACGAGCCTATGGCCGGTTGGTGCCAGCGCGCGTGCCGGGTTCGCGGCAGATGGTCGTAAAAGAACCAGTGGGGCCAGCCTGCGCTTTCGTAGCCTGGAATTTTCCGGGCACAAATGTCATCCGCAAGGTTGCAGGGGCCCTAGCAGCGGGTTGCTCGATGTTGATTAAACCAAGCGAGGAAACTCCGGGCACAGCCGTTGCAATCGCACGTTGTTTTCAAGACGCCGGCCTACCGGACGGAGTCCTGAATGTCGTGTTTGGAGTGCCCGATGAGGTCTCACGCAAAGTTCTAGGTTCTTGGGTCCCCAGAAAGATGTCATTTACCGGTTCAATTCCTGTTGGAAAGCACCTTCAAAAACTTGCTGCAGATACCATGAAGCGTTGCACCATGGAACTTGGCGGACACTCCCCCGTTATTGTATTTGACGATGCGGATGTGGAAAATGCGTTGAATATGGCGGCCGGCTTTAAGTATCGAAATGCCGGCCAGGTTTGCATATCGCCAACCCGCTTTTTTGTTCAGGATAAAGCATACAAATCATTTGTTGATGGTTTTGCTGAGCGCGCACAAGCGATCAAAGTGGGGAACGGCATGGATGATGGAGTCCAAATGGGCCCGCTGATCGACGAGAGACGTCTGCCAGTCATGGAAGATTTCGTCGCAGATGCACGTAACCATGGTGCAAAAGTAGTGACTGGCGGCGAGCGAATTGGCAATCAAGGTTATTTTTACGCACCTACAGTGCTCTCAGATGTGCCAGATGAGGCAAAGATCATGAACGATGAGCCTTTCGGTCCGCTTGCTCCGATGACACAGTTCAATACGTTTGATGAGGTAGTCGAACGGGCTAATTCTCTGCCTTTTGGTTTGGCTTCCTATGTCTTCACGTCTGATGGCGGCAAGGCTACGAAAATAAGTCAGGCTCTGGATACCGGACTGGTCGGTGTTAATCATCCGATGGTGGCTACACCTGAAACGCCATTCGGCGGCGTAAACGAGTCGGGTTACGGTTCTGAGGGAGGTATCGAGGGTTTAGACGCCTTCCTGCGAACAAAGTTTGTTACCGAAATGGGGGTCTAAGGTACCTACCTCGGGAGTCCAACGAGGCCAAAGTCGTACAAGGCATTTATTGGCAAAAATTGTCCTGCAACTTTCTAACGTTGCAGGACAATTTTTGGTAGCGGAGGAGGGACTCGAACCCCCGACACGCGGATTATGATTCCGCTGCTCTAACCACCTGAGCTNCTCCGCCACAGAACCGCGCCTCAGGCACCAATCAAAACCCCGGCGTCTTAAGCTGTAGCTTAGCGGGTGTCAAGCGCGTCCTTGAGTGGTCTACAGCCCCTGTGGCACTTCTGACAGAAGCCAAACATCCATGAGACTCGACACCGGCAACCGCGCTTGATGGGATAGTTGTCGCTCAGCTGTTTACGTCAATCACCATGCGCCCGCGTACTTGACCCTCAAGTATCTTTCTAGACAAATCCGGGAGATCAGAGAGACACGCCTCGTTGGTCATAGCCTCCAACTTGTCCAGCGGAAGATCTCTCGTCAACCGGCTCCAAGCTCTCAACCGACGCTCCCTCGGACAGGTGTTGGAATCAATACCGCAAAGATTGATGCCGCGCAGAAGGAACGGAAGCACATTGGAGGAGAACTCGATCCCGCCAGCATTGCCAACAGACGCGACGGTTCCCCAGTAAGCCACCGACGGCAATAAGTTGCCAAGCATGACGCCACCCACGTTGTCGATCACTCCGGCCCAGGCCTCCCGACCTAGGGGTCCCTTTTGCGGTTCCAAAAGCTCATCGCGCCCGATGAAAGTGGTAGCGCCCAGATCGCGAAGATAGTTGTGGGTCTCCGCCCGACCAGTGCCAGCGGCCACAGTGTAGCCGAGGCTTGAAAGTATTGAAACGGCGCACGAACCAACTCCACCCGCAGCACCAGTAACCAGGACTTCTTTGTTCGTATCCGTGCTCAGGCCATGTTCTTCCAATGTCATCACCGCCAACATGGCCGTAAGCCCGGCTGTACCAATGACCATGGCCTGCTTTAGGGAGAGTGCTTCCGGCACCGGCACCAACCATTCCGATTTCACCCGGGCGCGCTGTGCAAATCCGCCCCAATGAATTTCACCGACACGCCANCCCGTCAGAATCACCTCATCGCCCGGCTTATAATCAGGAGAGGCGCTCTCNTCCACCACCCCGCAAAAATCGATNCCTGGCACATGTGGATACTCACGCACAAGCCGCCCAAGGCCGTTNATGATCATCCCATCTTTATAATTNAGCGTCGAATACTTGATGGCTACGGTAACATCTCCAATGGGCAGGCGGCCGTTATCGAGGGTCTGAATAGAACAGGTGACGGCCTTGCCGTCCTGGCTCTCCAAAAGAAGGCAATCAAATTCATCAGCGCTCATTGCAAGGGACTCCAGTATACACAGATTTNCGCCACTATAGGCTCACCATTCCAAGCGTCAACGTGATGCACTGCGGCGTGACTCGCGCCCANTNAGACGATCNGTTAGGCCGTCATTCGCCAGTTCAGGCCTGCGTCCGGACGGAACACCATAATTGACTCGCCATCGGAGGTCTCNATACGTTCAGGAGCGTCCGCAACCTCGCGAACCAGTGTTACCGTCCCTTCGTTGACTGCAAGACCATAGAAGNNGGGCCCATTGGTCGACGCGAAAGCCTCCAACTTNTCAAGGGCACCCTCTTCATCGAATACCTGAGTGTAAACTTGCATGGCCGTCGGCGCGGAAAAAATGCCCGCACAACCGCAATCTGATTCCTTCTCGTGCGAGGGGTGCGGAGCCGTGTCAGTCCCAAGAAAGAAGCGTTTGTCTCCAGATGTGACGGCAGCCCGAAGCGCCTGCCGATGCACCTCACGCTTAGCGATAGGGAGACAATAAAGGTGCGGACGGATGCCTCCTTTNAAGATATCCGTGCGGTTGATGACCAGATGGTGGGCGGTGATAGTGCAGCCCATTCGGCTATCTTGAGAAAGAACGTAATCTACCGCCTCTTTTGTGGTNGCNTGCTCGAATACAACCTTAAGTTCAGGAAAGTCGGCGCGGATACCTATAAGTTTTTCCTCAATAAANCGGGCTTCACGGTCAAAAATNTCAACTTCTGGGTCAGTTACCTCTCCATGAAGCAAAAGTGGTAGCCCGATAGCCTGCATGCGTTCCAGGACCCTCCTAACTTTTTTCAAGTCTGTCACGCCACTGTCGGAATTAGTTGTGGCCCCAGCCGGATACATCTTGACCGCGACGAATACCCCCTCTTCGGCGCCTCGGATCAATTCGTCAGCGTCAATGGTATCCGTGAGATAGGCTGTCATAAGGGGCTCAAAATCAACACCATTGGGCACCGCCAATCGGATACGATCACGGTAGGCGCGTGCCGCATCCACAGTGGTCACCGGCGGAACCAAATTCGGCATAACGATGGCGCGCCTAAATTGATCTGCGGTGAAAGGCACCGCAGATTTCAGCATTGCACCATCGCGGAAATGAACGTGCCAATCGTCGGGTCGGCGAATGGTAATGATATTGCTCAAAGATACTCCTTTATTGCCTTTAGGCCGTCAGCGCGTCGAAAACCCCACCATCGTTGAATTTTCCTTCCACATAATGCCCGTGCCAAAGCGCGAAAAACAACAACGTCCATTGGGCTTGGCTCTCTCGCTTGCCAGTGGTTTGGAACAACCGGTTCACGGTGTCTGGATCGCAGTAGCGCGCAACACCCGACTGCGCTGCGACCAGGGGGCCCAAAGCTCTTCCCTTAGCAGCGATCCATTCGCCAACAGGAACAGTGAAGCCGCGCTTTTTCGTGAATGGCTTACTTGCCGGCAATGTCTCGACTAGCCAGGACCGTAAAAGTGTTTTGCCGAACCGTTTATTGACCTTCAAGGCGTCGGGCAGGCGGAAAGCGAAAGCGGCCAGAACCGGGTCCACGAACGGTACCCGCCCCTCTACTCCGTGCGCCATAAGACATCGGTCGAGTTTGGTAAGCAAATCGTTAGGCAGCCAGTGGGTACAATCAATCGCCTGAGCCCTCTGCAATTGACTGAGGTCACCCGGCAAGTCTGCTTCCAGTTCGGCAATGCCTTGACGCCAGTCACGACCTGCTCGCCGCAACACACCCAAACCCTCTAACTGTCCGGCGGCACGCATGTTTCGACCCCCCAACAAACGCGATCGGGCAGCACGTCGATAGCGGCCATAACCTGCGAACATCTCGTCTCCGCCTTCACCACTAAGCACTACCTTTAGGCCCGCGTTTCGGGCGGCTCTCGCCAACTTGTAGGTAGGAAGAACGGCATAATCCGCTGTGGGGTCATCGACGGCCTTGGCAACCGTGGGTAAAAGATCCCAAAAATCAGACTCTCCAAAAGAAACTTCCTCGTGCGTCGCGCCTGCAGCTGCGGCTACCACACGGGCATGTTCGCGCTCGTCATGGACGCCAGCCCCATCAAACCCAATGGTAAACGCCTGTACGGGCTTTTCATTGAGTCGGGCCATCATGGCCAAGAGGGCGGATGAATCTATACCCCCGGAGAGAAACATGCCGTAGGGCACATCGGAACGCTGATGGATATCGACAGAATCCATGAACACCTGATCCAAGTGGGCCATGGCGTCCTGGCTCTCCCAAACCTCCGGCGGCGCGAGAGGAAGGGCTACCCGATGAATGCGCTCGACAATTTGTCCAGCGCAAACGACCAAGGTCTCACCAGGTAAGACTCGCTGAATACCTGAAAAAACAGTCTCACGCTGGCAGGTGAACTGCAATTGGAACAACTCGTGAAGCGCGTTAGCATTTTCCTCCACCGTCACCAGACCAGAACGGATCAAAGCCTGCGGCTCGGACGCGAATGCAAAGGCGGTATCCGTCTCCACATAGTAAAGTGGTTTAATCCCGAACGGATCGCGGGTCAGCACCAGATGCTCCGTAGAGGCATCGTGAATAGCGACAGCGTACATACCCCTGAGTGCTTCCGCATACCTAGTACCATCACGATCATAGAGATGTAGCGGAACCTCGCAATCAGATGCAGTAGAAAACTTGACTCCCGACAACGCGCTGTAAAGTTCACGATAATTAAAGATCTCGCCATTGGCGACCAAAGCCTTGGAGCCCCGATTCCCTTGTAACACAAAGGGCTGGTCACCGGTTTCCAGATCGATGATGGCGAGGCGCGTCTGCAGAATCACTGTGTCGCCTTGAGCATACCGACCGCTCCCGTCCGGCCCGCGATGGGCCAGTGCGGTTTCCATGCTGTCGAGAATAGCTAAATCAGGCGCATGCCCGGCCTTGGTCATGACCCCAGCTATGCCACACATTAGGCAAGAATTTCCTGAAAGAATTGCATGTATCGGCTCACCACCGCGGTCTCTGTAAATTCCGCCTCATAAGCGGCACGGCCTTGGCGAGATATATCAGCACTCAAACGGTCATCTTCGATTACCAGGCGGATCGCCTTCGCCAGCATCATTGAATCATCAATGGGAACCAATACCCCTGACACTAAATGCTCGATCAGTGTCCCAGGGCCATAGCTGTCAGCGGCGACCACTGGCACACTTTGGGCCCAGGCCTCCAAAACCACGTTGCCCAGCGGCTCGTGCCGGGATGGACAGACAAACAAATCTGCCGCCTGCAACAAGGCAGCCACATCATCGCGCCAGCCCAGGAACCGGACCCGCGGTTTAACAGCCAAGTTTTCCGCCATCTTTTCTAAATCCTCGCGACGCGGCCCCTCGCCAGCGATCCATAGATAGGCGTTAGGTACCCGGACTAAGGCCTCAAGNAGAANGTCGAAGGCCTTGTTCTCGTGCAGCCGCCCNACGCCCAGGATCAGCGGCACNGTATNAGGNGTNAAAAANGTCTGACGCGGAATNGGCCGAACCTTCTCTTCAGTGACAAAATTGGGNAAGTANTGGGCACNCTGCTTGGGCCATCCCTCCTTGACTAAGTTATCNGTTATATCCCGAGTGTTGCCTATAATGTGATTGCAGGCCTTGTAGTACTTNAGATCGTAATAGCCGCCCTGACGCCCGACCTGCACCCAATCTCCCTTGGGNCACATGCTGGACGCACGGTTCATCCAGGTCAGAACAATATCCGGCTTGTAAGCCAGCAATTCGCGTTTCAGTAGCCGTGGCGTGGCGAAGTCAAAGGCTCCCCCGAACTTCGCCTCCAATGGCTCGATACCACCTCGACGCAGACTCTCGACCCTATTCGCATGAGTGCGGATAATTACCTTCTGGTCGAGCCCCGCCCTACTTAGGGCCAGCGTCAGGCGAATGAAAAATGTTTCCGCCCCGCCGTACTTTGCTCCAGCCATAATTTGCGCAACCCGCATGGTGTCTCACCCGATCAAGCTCTCAAAGGCCGCAGCCGCATCCTGCCAGCGCCACGATCGCTGCTTTACCAATGCCTTGCGATGTTGGCGAATCCACANCTGATCGTCAGANAGTAGCTTNATGGCNGCCTCAGCGAAAGCCCCGTCATCTTCNGCCACGTAACCCGTTTCCCCATCGATAACCCTCTCGACCACGGAACCGTAATTCTGCACNACCGCCGGAACCCCCATNGCCTGGGCCTCNCCCACNGCCAANCAGAAGGTCTCGTTGATATCACCGCGGTAAAGCATGCAGCGGGCCTCCCGAAACTCTTCAATTAGCTGAGATTTCGGCACTGGACCGCGCACAACCACCCCTTGATCCTTGAGCGCGTTGGCNCGTGCTAAGACCGTCGTTATCTGNTTCATTTTAGCGTCCCCGGCCGAGCCATATGTCGCCGCGCCTGTAAACAAGTGCAGCTCTGCTTTGGGCACGTGAGGTTGTACATCCTGGGCCCAACGGTCCAACAACCAATCCAAGGACCGGAGCGGGTTAGAAGAGAATACGGCCCGNGGCGCCGGCATCATATCCNTTGGCACTACCGAGCAGAAATCTTCTGAGATACCATAGGGAATGACAATCCGCTCGCCACCGGGGGCCCATGAAGGATAAGTGGATTCGTGCACCCGACCAATAAAAATAATGGCGGGTTTCGTCTGCCAAAGCTTTGAAAGGTAGCGCCACTTCATNAGGTAGCCCGCTGGATTGTGGATCCAGAACACCGTACGGCCAGCATGGGGCAGGCTATGGATCANTTTGTCGCCCCGGTTAGCAATATAGAGGTCCACGTTGTCGGGCCAGGCCTCGCCAATTGGTCGCCAAGACACACCCTTGTAATCCAGGGCCTGGGCACAGTTGTTGCGCACATGCACATCGTGTCCTCGCTTCGCCAGTTCGTTCATAAGATTGACGATGGACGACTCGACGCCGCCCAGGGGCGCCGCCTCTAAGCTTCGGCCATCGAAGACAATGCCGTCATCCGCAATAAGNATNCGCGCCACCTATTCGTTCTCCAACTTTGCCTTCANGTGCGCGAGCAACGGNTAAAGTCCGGCGCAGATAGCAATCACCAGGCCGAAGCCTCCTTCCCGATACCCCTTTCGAAGAAAATAGCATTTGATGAATCGCGAGAAGAAACGCCGNAANTTATTGGCCGTAGACCCAATCTGGCCACTGTCGCGAATGTCCCGAGCCCGCGCCGAAGAGTAGCTGTCCAGACGCATGATCATGTCGGATATATTGCGATCTAAATAATGCACTAGACGGTTGTCCAACATAGCTCCCTTGCGCCCGGACCAAGAGAGGTTTGGGTGCACGCGCTGATCTCCCCANACCTTGACGCCGCGACGNAAAAGGCCCGGATAAGCCGCCTTCCCAAAAGACGCCCCCCATCCCCAACGAATCAAGCGTTCCCCAATGTAGTTATCGACCGGCACCTCATGCCAATCTGCACTCGATGTCTCGACAACGTGGCGAATTTCCCGGGACAGGGCTTCAGGAACCCTCTCATCGGCGTCGATCTCAAAAACCCAATCGCCGGTGCAGGCCTCAATCCCAGCGTTCCGCCGAGAGCCTTCCTTTGGCCATGCCCCAGGGACGATCCGGTTTGTGAATTTCCTAGCAACGACTTCAGATCCATCCGTGCACTTATCCAACAGCACCACGATCTCGTCCGCGAATTCCAGGGTCTTCAGGCACTCCGCCAATTGACTCTCTTCGTTGTGNACGCTGATCACCGCCGATAACTTTAACNAGGCTTTGCTCATTGAACCACCTCCGGNCGCCGANCCCAAACATCGGCTAGAGCGATCGCCACCGTATCCACAGTGAGNCCATCCATTAGNCTNTCCGATGTGATGTGGTTNAAGCCCTCTGGATGAATAGTGTCAAAGGATTGCGGTGTGCGAACAGGTGCGCAATGTGGCCCCCACGGCGCATACAGTGCTTCCTTACTTGGTCCAAATAGGCCTAACGTCGGCACCCCCGCCGCTGCCGCAATGTGCATTAGGCCAGAATCGTTGCCAACATAAAGATCGCACCTTTGCAAGCAAGCATATATCTCCAATAGGTTCGGAACACCGATCAAATCCAGACAGCGCTCCCTCGGCAGCGACTCGATCAATTGAATGACTTGGGGGCGTTCATCGTCACGACCAAACAAAGCTATTCGGCCGTCCGGGAACAAACCGTCTGCCGCAGTCACCCGCAGTGCCAGTTCCGCAAACCGTTCCGCCCGCCAGGTTTTGGCTCGCCAGTTAGCTGTAGGACCGATAGCCAGCACAGGCGAGCCATCAGGAATCAATGTAGCAGCTAATGCTCGGTCCGCGGCCGATGACCACAGCCGAGGCGCTGGAGGCTCGTCTCCAAGGTCGAGCACTCTGGACACCTCGATCAAACGGTGTTCNGTCTGGCGGCTGCGCCTTAAATGGCGCTGACGACGCGCCGGCAGCAGATAGGTCACNGGCGCGTTCCGCAAATCCACCACCAAATCCCACCATGTGGTCACNGCAAGCGCCCAAAGCCGCAACCANTGGAGAGAACCCACCATCTTCTCCAGCGAAATAACACGCTCAAGCCCGGGCACAGCGCGAAATAAATCAGCCGCAGCTGGGCCGCAGGCGACGGTAATTCGTGCCCCCGGATGGACCTTGATCAAGTGATCGAGGAGCCCCGTCGACAGAACCGCATCACCCACACGCGTCGAGGAGACAAACAAGATACGCATCGGGCAGTTATAAGACCGTCCAACGCCAATGAAAAGCAATGCACGCGACCAGAGAGGCTTGATTTACCTATCGAAACGACCCAATCTACAATAGATAGGTCAAATGGAGATTCCATGACTAACCTTCATCAAGCCACCCTTGAGAACCGCGGCGTACTGCGGGTGTCCGGTATCGACACTGTAACTTTCCTGCAGGGTCTAATTTCTAACGATGTGTCCAACGTCGCCGATGACCGGACAATTTACGCAGCATTACTTACACCACAAGGTAAGTTCCTTTTCGACTTTTTTCTCTATGGACAAGGCGACGCCATTTTAATGGAGACAGAGCGAGATNGGGTGGCCGATCTCGCCAAGAAGCTCTCGATGTTCAAGCTGCGAGCCCAAGTAGAGCTGGAGGATGTGAGTGACGCCTGGTGCGTGANCGCTNTCTGGGGGTTGGAGGCGCCGACGGCGTTAGGCTTAACGGATTCTCCCGGCACTACCGCGGCTTGGCGAAGCGGTCTAGTGGCCGTTGATCCGCGGCTCGCGGCAGCGGGCGTACGTGCCCTAGTTCCGTCGGGCAGCAGCCCCGACCTGCCCGGCGATTTGGCCACGTCTGCCGATTACGACATCCATCGCTTGATACTCGGTTTGCCGGACGGCAGCCGCGACCTTGTTTTAGAGAAAGCCATTCTATTGGAAAGCGGTTTCGACGAACTGCACGGGATAGACTGGAACAAGGGCTGTTACATGGGCCAGGAGTTAACGGCTCGGACTAAATACCGCGGCTTGGTCAAAAAACGTCTAGTCCCGGTCACTATTGAGGGAGCGTTGCCCNCCGCGGGGACACCAGTCATGCTGGAAAGCAAGGAAGTGGGCGAGGTGCGCTCCGGCCGAGACGACCGGGCGTTAGCGCTGATGCGTCTCGAGCATCTTCAGCACATAGACGCGACCTTCACCGCCGACGGTGCTGCCGTGGCCCCCAAGAAACCCGAATGGGCCGAATTCTGAGTTCCCACTTATAATCGGTGCAAGACGTTAGATGTTGTCGCGGTGGTTTTGGATCGCTTGGTTACCTTGCTCAGTTCCCGGGCAGGGTGCATCTCGCGAAGAAACATGGAGCATCATAGCTAGCACGCAACAATTACAAGGGGGTATGGAGAGCGAAGAGGCATGGATTCACCAAGCCTTAGTTTAAAAACGGATGCAA
>PARE01000038.1 GCA_002709525.1 Magnetovibrio sp.
TGAGATTTATGACTGCGTCGTGTGCTGCAATCCTAACAGGATTGAGTATGACGTATATGACGGTGAGGTAAGAGGCATTGTGGTTGGTGATGGCAATGAGTGACGATGGGCACACAACCAAAAGGTAGCTTATGTATATAAAAATATCCTCTGACCTACTGTTTTATATAAAAAATATCAACATCTGTATATCTAGAACAGTAGCCATATAAACACATAAGGCACTGATTATAAGAAATAATAATTATTGATAATAGACATTGAGCATACAGGTACTTTGATCACTCATTTACATTACTAAGGGTATTTATCTTTCCCTTCCTTCCACTCCAAAAATAACTTCAGGGTCTGTTGATGCCGAGGGCTGTCGTACGGCTCAGCATTGCCCAGAAGCTGGTCTAGGTAGCCTATTTGTTTTGTTTTTGTGTATGGCCTGAAGGGGTCGTCTAAGGCCCTCTCCGGATCATCTGGAATGAAGCCCAGCACCTCTTCCAAAGCTTGATTCATCTGGGCTATAGAGCAAAATATCGAGTATAAACTATCTTAAGCAAATACATGTGGATAGAGGAACGACGAATTGTTTACTAGGCCGCGGGTCTATCCAGAGAATATCCAATCTGGTATCGTATTGATGTTAGCATACTCACTTTTCGCTCTAATCATTGATGCAATTGCAAAAAAATTAGTTTTCGATGTTACAACCAACCAAGTGATTTGGGCTCGCTTTATATTCCATTCTCTCGCATTAATTATTTTTTTTGGCCCAAAGAAATATTTTAAATTATCCAAAACAAAAAGTATTAAGTTGCAATTAATTCGATCTTTACTATTGATCGCGACCACATCCTTCTTTTTTACAGGAATTTATGTAATCGGTTTGGCGACTGCTCATTCCATATTTTTTCTAAGTCCTATTCTAGTTACGGTCTTAGCAATCCCACTACTTGGAGAACGTGTCGGCGTGAGGCGGTCGATAGGCGTTTTAACAGGTTGTGTAGGCGCACTATTAATCATCCGGCCTGGTTTTGATGATTTTTCACTAGAGTCATTGTATTTTGTTGCTGCAGCCATCACAGGCGCATTGTATCAACTTGCCACCAGACAGTTGGGCAAATCCGATCACGCATATGTTACGCTTTTTTATACCTCAGCGCTGGGAACAATTATTTGCTCATCAATAGTCTGGATCGACTGGCAACCGATTAAGCTAATTGACTGGATCTTGATGATCGCTCTTGGCTTCTCAGCCGCTTTGGGCCACTTTTTTTTGATAAAAGCTTTTCAAAAGGCGCCAGCATCAGCACTCACGCCATTTTCCTATACATCGCTAATATGGGCACTGATATTCGGTTTCTGGTTTTTCAATGAATTGCCAGACGCGGAAACAATGGTTGGATCTGCAATAATCATCAGTAGCGGTCTTTACATTTACATAAGGGAGAACCAAAAAACATAAATAAGGTACGTATTATAGAGAAATGTAATTGCTAAGACGCCAACTCAATGACAACGGAGGATACCGAAGACAATCTGTCTCGACTTAGGCCTCACCCCAATTAATTTTTTATAAAAGAAACAACGTGGAAGCTTTAAATTAGAAAGTGGAAGAAGAACTTTATAGAGAATGGAACTACCTTAAATTCTCTAATTTTAAGCAATATTGGAGATTTTTGATGGTTTTCTGGACATCCATATACTGATGATTGCTTTTTCTGCGTTATTACCCTGTGCCACTATTGTCCTTGCGATATTAATATTACGACAAACTGCAGTTCGAGCTGCATTAGCAGGTGCGTCGGTAGCGGTCCTTCTGTGGGCATTAGGACATTTTTCTTCCCCAAATTTCTCCCAAATTGGGAATGCGTTGTTCGATACATTAATCCTACAAATTATGGTCGCGGCGATCATGCTTCCCGGGCTTTTCTTTGTGGAATATTGCGAACGGATTGGGGCGCCCGCTGCAATGGCGGAAACTATTGAGGAACTAAACTTGGATCCAGTATCCGCCGCAATTGTGATCTCGACGGGGGTGGGCGTTCTCGTCGAGTCATTAACCGGATTTGGTGTCTCTCTCCTCGTTACGGTGCCATTGTTATCGAGACGTTTTAAGAGACATCAAATCATTGGACTTGCTTTGATTGGAATGTGTTTGATGCCTTGGGGAGCGTTGGGCGTAGCAGCACATTTAGGATCGGAGTTAGCAAATCTCAATATCGACAATTTTTCGATGATGATATGGGCTGTCAGTGGCCCGATTGCTCTAATTCTTCCCGCGTTATGCCTTTTTTTTGTTCCTTCGAGAAGTTTGTCAGATGTCTGGCTTGCTTTATGCGCTGGGCTTTTTCTCAGCGGCGGTATCGGTATCGCAAGTTATTACGGCGGTATTGAGATTGCCGGCGCTATCGGTGGTATTCTGGTTATTGTACTAATTGCCCTAACTTCGCCCCGTCAACCGGAGTTTTGGACGAAGTTGTCTAACCGTAAATTACTTCCTTACTACCTGTTGATTGTTCTGGTCTTAACACAGAAATTTGTTATGGTTTTTTTGCCGCTTCCCGAGAGACTTCTCGAAATATCAAGCGGTCGGGTGATGTTTTTGCCCTTGGCGTCCCCAGGTTTATCTTTGTTGAGTGCGGTCTTGATCTCATTTTTACTTTTGAAAAATGAGGTTAAAGAACAAACAAAATTATCAATTTCCCCAATTATTGTTCAACGGTCATGGCGTCCTCTGGTTACTATTTTTTTGTTCTTATTGGGCGCTCGTTTATTAGTGGAAATTGGCGCCACGCATGAACTTTCTGGTGTTATTTCCTCATCTGGAGCAATTACGTCACTCTCGGCAGTGATAGTACTTGGAGCTCTGAGCGGCTTTGTAACTGGGAGTGGTGTCGCGGGGAACGCGCTGTTTATGACGAGTGCGGCAGCTACAGGTCTGAATTTTGACTCAACCGCATTGTTTTCTTCTCTCCAACATAGTTCTGCAGGGCACACGGCGATGGCGGCACTCCCGGTTAGTGCAATTTTATTAGCAGCCCTACCTCATCGATTGCCTGGAGATGATCAGAGAGTTATGCGAACTTCGCTTAGCTTAAGCGTACTTATTCTTTTTATGATACACTTCACAGGTATCTTATTGTTTTATCTCTGATCTAACGAAACACGTTGGAGAGGGGTTTTTACTACGACTTACACTTTTAACATTATTCTTGGAAGCATGACTCAGCCGTTATTCAGGGTCCCGATCCAATGAAACAAATTTCTGCCCGCAGATAGTCGTCAGAATTCCCTTTAAAATGCAATTGATGGTCGTTGGAAGTAGGTGTGCCCAGGAATCTGGGCTTCCTTCGAGAAATCTGGAGAAATTCGACGCGCCATCTACAGGTAATGACCGTGTATTGGATTTCATGTTTCTCACGGTTCTGTCAGCAACACTCAAACATGCCGGGTATCAAATAAAGCTGATGCTGTGCCTTCAGGGGCTAGGCCTAGGTCGGAGTGTCAATGGTGATCGTTCTATAAGCCCTTGTAACATTATTGTTCGGCTAATTGTGCACATGGTCCGAACTCACGGGCTCAGTTCTCCGGCTAGGGTCTTGTTAGGTCAGGTTTTCCCCCTCCATGCAACAATCAAAAAAACTGTGATCTGACCAATCAATGGTCTCGTAGGAAATAATGGAGGTCATATTATGAAACACTTTTTCGCTACAACATTAACCTTCTTGGCTATGTCACTATGTTTTGCAGGTCAGGGAATTGCAGGTTGTGACAAAGAGGTAGTTGATGCAAACCTACAAATCGCCGCTCCCCTGACCGAGACGGAAATTCGAGCCCTGATCGCGGAAGCTAAAACAGTTAGCAGTCTGTCGGTCGACAATCCTCAAACGGCGGCACGGTGACTTGAATGAGAGCTTATATTTCACTCTTCGCCGCGGCTGTGGTGTTGTGGTTTGCTGCTCCACCAGAGCAGCCAAGCCAGTAAAGTTGACCGGAGTTCAACCTTAAAACGGCTCGGCTTGCGGCGTGGAGCGGTGTGCCGCAATCTTTGTCTTACTTATCGAGTCTAAAACGTCTGCAAACCGTTAGCGTACCTGTTTGGCAATCGTGGCTTTTCGGCGGGATGGCTCAGCCTTTTGCCAATTTGCGGTGGCCGCAGTGCTTCGTTGCGGAAAGCCTAAAGAAAACATTGCCATCATTAGCAAAACTACAATTTCAAGATCAGGCGAACCTAATGTCTTGAAGTTGAGTATGCAAAAAATATGTTTTGCGCTCGAGCCATGGCGAGCATTAAACGGTGCAAAACATCGTTTCCGATGTCGAAATCTCCGTTAAACCAGCGGGTGAACTTGAACGAAGCGGAAAACAGGCTTTTAAGTGACCAAACCAGCGCTGTCACCTACTAAATGGATGGCTTTGAGGTAGACCGATATCCGTTGGCTATGATTTGGGCTTTAATGGAATATCGCTTATAAGGAGCACGATTTTTTCTGCCTTTCCTGCCTCGTTAAAGGCGACGGGAATAGGTTATTGATCGCCTTGGATTGGTCAATAATCTCCCTCGCTTTAATGTGTCTCAGATTAAGGAGTATTGACTGCTCTCACGCTCTACCGGATTCAAAAGCCGTAATGGTTCGCAGTTAGTGTAGTATTTGATAGACTATCTCAAAGAATATAATCGTTGCCGGATCATAGCATGCACTATCTGCCAACATGGACACTGGATGACCTTCCCAAGCCAACGAAGGACTTAGGCCGTGCCAAGGCTGATGTTGACGTATGGGGCTACTGTCTTTTGAAAGATGCTGTTCCAATGTCGGTCGTCGAGCGTTGCCGTTACAGGCTTCGAGAGCAAGCTGCGGCGGAAAAGGAGCGAGGCCTCGCGTTCGAGGACGGTGGCAAGGACCAGCAATGGGGCGACTTTAAGGATCATAACGGCCGGGTGCGCCCCGAAGCCTTTCGTGCAGAAAACGGTGGCATTAACCAGAGGGTCTGGATGCTAGCCAACAAGGGCCAGGCCTTCTTAGACCTGCTCGAATTCGACTTATGGGATGATATAATTGGGCATGTGCTCGGCGACAAATTCATCATTCATAGTTATACTGCCAACATTGCGAAACCTGGCGGTATGGCGATGCCTTTGCATATTGACCAATGGTGGTCACCAGAGCCGACGTCAAGAGGAAATAAGTATTTGCCTGTTGGATCTTTCACACGCGAGCGCTTCAATATTGATGGCCCCCAAAAGGCTCCTCCTGCCATGCTCGCACCGCCTGCAGTATCTAACGTGTTAATTATGCTCGACGCGATGACAGAAGCGAATGGCGGTACCCGTCTAGTTCCAGGCAGCCATCTCGCTGGACGCCACCCAGACAAGGTCTTGGACGCGGAGGTCAACACAATTAGTGCAGAGGGTCCACCTGGGTGCGCTATCATCACCGACGGACGTATTTGGCATGGCACTGGAGCGAACCGAACCGACACGGATCGCAACGCCATTTTGATCACTTATTGCGGTCCACAATACCGTCCACAAGAAAACTACACGATTGGGATACGCTCGGAGGTTCTTTCTGGGGCTTCGGAGCGGCTTAAAGAACTTCTCGGCTTTCGCGTTTGGTGTGGGTATGGACGCACGGGTGACCCCACTGTCGACTTTGTTGAGCCAGCGGCTGAGGAAATCGGGGAGCTTAAGAATGATTGATCGCGTCATCATAAACGATGAGGCCGGTTATGTTGATTAATATAATTGACCAAGTCATCACAGTCATTATCAGCATCTCTCCGATGTTAATTTAGGCCGACAAGGCTATTCCATGAGGCTATAGCTCCACCATTAGGAAAGATTTTTGTCTCGATCCGGATCGAATCTTCTATAGCTTCGTGTTGGTGAATAATGCCCAGAGGATGAAAATATGTATCGCCCTCCTCAATTGTAAAAATCTCAGATCCTATCTTCATCTTAACACGACCCTGCTTTTGATACGCTATTGAGTGATGATCAGGGTGGGAGTGGGCCGCATCAATTGCTCCTTGCGGTCGGAAGGACTCAAAACATATTAGACTATCGGTTGCCATTAGCACCTTGATCGAGTCGACGCCGACTTCATTGGTGGCATAGCTCGGTGTGATCGGTAGGTAGCCCGAAATCGAAGAGCTTCGAACCACTACATTTCCTATATCCTCTGGCCTCATAAATGCCACTGGTCCTTTTACTGTGGATATAATCTTTTTTCGTTCTTCAATTCGGGAGTGTATATTTTTTTTATCGATCGTTGACATTTTGAACTCCTATGATGTGATATTTGATATCCAACTTCATATTTGGATGCAGAAACAATTCGATAATTCTCATTATAAGCGTTGCCTAGAAAGGAAGCAGTGCACCATTTTATCTATGCAGGTGTGCCAAGGTTATGCCTAAATTGTATTCCCCATTCACTTTTTGTGTAAACGGCAATCCATATTGCTTGAATGATAATATCAGTATTACCTGATTTATTTATTCTTCGACCTAAATACTTGTACACCACAGATGAAGCGGAGCGAGCTATCTCCACGATTTCATCCAATTCTGTATACGTCCAATTCGGTTCTGTATCTTTTATGATATCCCATGGCATTTGATAATTTTCTCGATAATCCTCTTCATTTTGAATCGTGATCGAGACGCCGTTATAATTCTGATAGGTAAAAGGAAACTTCACACTATCGAGATACATGCGTTCATTCTGAGTATTAATGGCATTATGGTGGTTATGTACTACGTCTAAAGCGTACATCATGTTTCCCCTTGTTCTACAAAATCAGATGGGTTGGCTAAGGCTCATTCTATTCACCCCCGTCCATTAGCCACTTCATTTTTAAAAGGTAACAGCTGCTGAGTTGCCTACTCAGCCGTCTTCAGGCGTTTTTCTACGCGAGACCCTTACAGGAAGTTGTTGTGAGGTTATATCAGCGAGCAAATTCTTCTCGGCTGCATACTTGCGGCGCGGTGACCCGTGACTGGGTAATGATGTGACCCAAATGTTTTAAGTCATTTAGGATATATTGTTTCAGCGAAACTCGTGAGATTGAATTAGCTTTAGGCGTCTTAAAAAGTGAGGTTGTGACTTTGCATATCGGCATGCTATCGGCTGTGTCGTGAAAACAAAAATACCGGTCGAATTGACATTTTCACGACTGCATTCCAGCTTTTAGCCACTTAGTGTGTTTTGAAATGGCCTGAGCTAATCTTCGAGCTTTTATCAAGCTCGATACCGCCTCGCCCTCAACCCAAAATTTTCCCTCCCCACGATAAATCTCAATGCCCGAGTAACACTCGACTAACTCAAGGTATGGGACATTTGGTATCCAGTCGGAAAACTTTGGAGTTTTTTGCTCCATCTCATCTGGTCCTGCCTTTTTGAGCGTCAACGTGTTAAACACAGACCTTACCCTCTCGGTCCATCTCATTGACCTCCTCATGATCACCTCCAATAAATAGAAAGACCAAATTAGATGTTATATTGAACAATTAATATATCAAATACAGCCGTGGTATGTCCCGTTAACTACGAAATATCGTGTTTTCTCTCTGCATACCGTCCAAGTATGTTATATGATTTCAAAGTTTAACAGTTACAGAAAGTCAGTTTAGCTAGAGTGTACCAGCTTCCACAGGTGTTTTGAAATTCGAGTTTACGATCGCGTTGAGCCCGTCTCTGCCGAGTTTCGCGTTGTCTAATAGGAATGACTTCGGAGCTTGATCTAATCTTTCCATGTAACGCCGATTGTTGACAGAGTTTGCGGTGGGGACGGACAGGATATAATCTTACATAAATGTACATGTATGATGAGGCAGTGCCTGAGTTACAGTGGTGAGAGATCGATGGGGAGAGGGCAGTTAATGACGAGCTGACGTGGATCAGATTAAGAGGGACACTTGCTCTTGAGTAACCTTGATGAAGATTTCCTGATGTCTCGTTTACCCCAAAAGAAGTACGAGGTGGAGGTATGGAGGGTAGAACTTTGCAAAAGAGTTACGATTAACAAACCTATGATATGCAGTATCAATCGATAAAATGGTCGGCGACTTTCTGGAAGATGAAAAATATAATCTCTATATTTATTCTTATATTTAGCGTAACGACCCCATCAACGAGTTTTTCTGGATGGACAGAGCTGTCCAGAAGTGTGAATGGGGATACGTTTTATTTGGATTATAAACGAATACGCCAACACGATGGCTATGTTTCTTATTGGACGTTAAGTGATTTTTTAATACCCACGAAATGGGGAGATTTTTCTACTGAAACATATAGACAAGGTGATTGTAACTCGTTTCGATTTAGGAACCTTCGTTTTGTTCAATACAAAAAAAATATGGCCCAGGGTCCTGGGGATGTCTATCAACCCAAAAATATAAAATGGAACTATCCGCGTTCTAATTCGTTGAATGAATCAATTTTAAAGATTGTTTGTAGTCAATGAAGCTATTTTGAGGCTCTCAGAGATAATTATTCTTAAGTTTTACGGTTTTATTTTTTCAACCTTCTAGTACCTATCCATTTCAAATTTTTTCTTGGTCGTCGAAGTTTTATTTAGAAATTTATAGAACTAATAAACNGTCACGNTNACAANGANTCCTGTAAGAACAAACNTGTTCAATCTAGTGTCAACTTAGAAAAAAGAAATTTTTCATATCAGGACATAANTAGATAAATTATTAAGAATTNCNAGGGTGAAACATTNAAAAGNATTCTTAANNGAGGAAAATGAATCGGTTTNAATGAAAATTCTACTCAGAGCACTTANTCTTAGCATAATTNTTCTCGTGATGATTGATGGGGTTGGACACGCAGACAACCTATGGAGCGCGTTGAAGTCGCGTGACCATTTTGTTCTNATACGCCACTCTTTGGCGCCCGGNTACGGTGACCCGGATCATTTTAAGGTTGAAGATTGNAAAACGCAGCGCAACCTGAACGATAATGGACGCCGCCAATCANAGGGTATTGGNGACCTCTTTCGTTTNAATGGAATTGCCAGTGCNTTAATATTTTCCAGTCAATGGTGCAGATGCCTTGAGACTGCGAGGTTACTTGGCCTTGGGCAGGTGTCCGAACTTCCTGCGCTGAACTCNTTTTTCCAAGACTTTGAGAGAGGTCCATCTCAAACTNAGGAAATAAAGCGGTGGATNAANACTGTGACTTTGCGAACCCCGACAGTGNTAGTCAGCCATCAAGTTAANATAACTTCNCTANTAGGATATACGCCCGCGTCAGGAGAAATCGTGTTCGTTCGAAGGGAACATGATGGTTCCCTCTCGATGATAGGAAGTAAGTCAACCTTGCGTTGATTCCCGTGGCCGCAGGTTTCAAAAATTTGATCCGAGGATGTTAGCGAAGTCCGTCTTCACCTTTGACGTCTGCGCTGGCCAATCCACCCATGCGATTATGGATGCGTGGCCCGCGGCTCATGGCCAGCGCGAACATCAGTTCTCCGGCCCTTGGAGCGTCGGGAACGCCAACTTCCATGGCGTCAAAGTGGCTTCGTACATAGGCGGCGTTGATGTGCCCCAGAGGCACATCGACACGGGTCCCCGGGCCGCCGACTTTCATGGCGGAGGGAACTATGGCCCTGGCCTCGCCGAGGCGCTCACGCATGGCATATCCGCCGGGAACGTGCCAAAGCGCCGTATGTTCTAATTCTCCGCCTTCGCCAGCCATGGCGGCCTTGCCGTAGCCGTCGATACCAGCCGAACCGCCCATGGTGTCGATAAGCATATCCGTCATGGTTAGGCCTAACGGCTTAAGGTCGTCCATGGCACTTTGTAAATCATCGGCATAAACACCCGCGAACGGGTTCTGGACGATGGCAACGATTGCCGCGCGACGGCGGGGTTGGCCCGGGGCCGGGCCGTTCTCATGATGTATGTCCTCCACGAAGGTCATGGTCTTTCGGAGAGTAAAGTCAGCCATTAAAAAAATTCCTTTCCGGAAAAGCGATCTGATCTGCCACACCGACATGGCGGGCTTGACATTGCAGGATGAGAAGCGCACCGGCGATCCGGTCCGCATTTAAAGCGCCTTGCGCAAATTCCATACCGGCATCCAGGGCCGCATCCACATCCGTCGCGGGTAGGTGCCCGACATCGGTGGTCACGAGACGATCACTCAAGTCGCTATCGGGTGAAAGGTGGGACGCTGGCGTGCGCGTTATCGCGGGATGCCCGGGCAGGTCAACGGCATTGGCTATCAGTGTCGCTGCCACGTCTGCTGCGGCTGCATTTGATGCGACAACGCTAACCGAATCAGCGATTCCAAGTGAGTGCGAACGTCCTTGCCAGCCCGATGTGGCCACACCCCGGCAGGGATCGTCAGCAGCAACTCTGATATGGCCAGGGATGGGCGCAGCGATAAGCGCGTCAATATGTGCATCGTCCTCCAGATGGAAGGCGGTGTCACCGCCATTGTTAACGTAGCCTTTGTTGAAGGTGGTTGCGCCGGCCATGGCGGCCAAAATCTCATCGGCAACAGCGCCGGCAACGGCGGCCATGGGGGTTACGAATATGTTCGCGGCGTAGGGTGTGACGGCGCACTGCATTCGTTTGGCGGTGGGGCTTTCGAGTGCCGTGGTTGCGTCTACTTTTGTTCTCAGCGTAGGTAGTTCGTCCACCAATTCCTGCAGGATCGTTTGAAAGCGTTCAGTTGCTGCCGCGTAAGCGCCGGAACGATTCTGACCCCAAACTTCAATGATCAGGTCAATGGGGCCATGGTGCAGGTGCAACCGTCGGCCATCGGGTAATAGGGATGATTGTGGTGCGTGCACACTAGGCGTCCGCGGCAACCGCAAATCCGCTCCCCACCGGCGGTGCTACCGCCCGGGACCCGTCCCCATACTCACCGCCATTTTCCAAGATGTCGGTGACGGATCGGATCACACCGTCGTGGCCGCCGAGCAAAAGGTAGTCCTCGCGCGCAATGGTGAATTCCAGGGGTGCGACGATCGCTGGGGTCGGCACGTAACCGAACGAGTTATCCGGCGTCTTCGTTACGTCTACCATTATTGTGATACCGCCGCCGGGCCAGACGTAGGCGGGGGCGCCACCAACGCTTACTTGAGTCTTGAAGGCTTGAACGGAGCGGGTCAGTTTCACTGGATTTTTTGTGACGCCGGCGCGCAATGATCCGCCTGCGCCCCCCATGAACATCACTGTGCAGCGTGCCGGTTCGCAATTCTCGGCGATTAGGTCAACCGTGGATTCCAACTGCTCGGGCAGGGGCATCGGCTGAGCCACCAGATCCTCGTTGAGAACGTAGTATGCAAATTGCTCTCCGGTAGTCGATACCATTAGCATAGTCAAACCCGGCCTTGCACCTTTTTTAGGGTTCCACTTGTCGAGAATGACGCGGGGGTCATCGATATCCGTCCCACCCCAGCCAAGTCCAGGCTCTGCCACCTGGAAATACCGGCCAGGAGTGGATTTACGCCCCTTGATGCGAATTCCTGTTTCTGGCCAATCCAAAACCTTACCAGCTTGGTGTTCGGAAACGACGCCGGTGATGTGGTCGTCAACTACTACCACTTCGTCAACCAGCCCCTTCCATTGGGACGCGAACATGCCGATTGTCGCCGAGCCGCAACCAACCCGCATGAGTTCCTCGGGTTGACCGTCGACTACCGGGCCACGGCCGGCCTGGATCACGACGGATGAGCCTCCGTCGATGGTTAATTCGACGGCCTCTTTATTGCAGAGGTTCATGAGCGCGTTGCAAGTCGCTAAGCCTTCTGCCTTGGACCCGCCTGTTAGGTGATTGACCCCGCCAAGAGACAGCATTTGAGAACCGTATTCGCCTGTGGAGACGTGACCGATGGCCTCGCCGTTAGCGCGCACCGTGGCGGTCTCGTGGCCGATGTGACGGTCGGTGTCGATTTTCACCTTTACACCGCAGTAAGAAAAAATAGCCTCTGATACGACGGTGACAAAATCAGCGGTGTCGACTTCACGGCTGACGATAAATGGAGCTGGCTTGTAGTCGGGGTAGGTGGTGCCGGCGCCGATAGCAGTTACGAAGACTTCATCGCCATTTATAATCCGGCCATCCCAGTTTTCCTTGTTAAAAGGAATAATCTCGCCGCCAGCAGCGATAGTGCGGTCTAGTAGCGTCAGTGGGTCGACGCGTATTAGCTCTCCGCCTTCGTTGGCATACCGGTCGCAGGCTCCAGATTTGCCATCGGCGATGTAGCACATGACTGGGCAGGCGTCGCAACGGATCTTCTCCGGTTTTGGTTGCATGGCGTCAGGCATTATTGTCCTCCGCTTGCTGTATTGCTGCTCGCACTCGGTGTGGCAACGCCGGCACGCGCGTCAGACGGGCGCCAGAAGCGTGCCGGATGGCGTTCAGGATCGCAGGCGCCGTCGGGATTAACACATGCTCACCCAGGCCTTTAGCGCCCATGGGGCCCTCGGGGTCAGTCTTCTCGATGAGGATCGAGTGAATCTCGGGCATGTCGCCCACAGTCGGAATCAGGTAGTTGTGCAGGTCTTCGGTCTTTTGAGGTATATATTCTTCCATAAGCGCCATGCCGAGGCCCTGGGCTATACCCCCCTCGATCTGACCTTCCGCCAACAGCGGGTTGATGGCGCGACCTACATCGTGTGCGGCCGTAATGCGGATCACCTTGATCGTTCCCAATTGGCGGTCCACCTCCACCTCCGCTACGTGGGCACCGTAACCATAGACTGCATAAGGTTTTCCCTGACCGTTTTCGTCAAGGGGTGTTGTGGGCGGATCATAGGTTTCTTCCGCCGACAAAACATAGCCGTGGGTGTTGGCAGGCAGGCTCGTTAGGTCGATGACGTGACTGGCTTCTTCGTGGGTAATGATTAATCGGTCGCCATCCAGCTGTAGGTCCGAGTTTGGTCCCATGTTAGATTGACGCAAGATCGTCTCTCTAAGGGCGCGGCCGGCCATGGCGGCGGCGTTGCCCGTGACCACCGTCTGGCGTGATCCCGATGTTTTGCCGCAGTCTGGTGTCAAGGCGGTGTCGCCGCCCACGTAAGTAAATTTTTCAAGACCGATGCCCAACGCGTCGGCACAAACTTGTGGAATGACTGTGTTGGAACCCTGGCCAATATCTACTGCACCTTGATGTAGGACCAAGCGTCCGTCCGCTGTGATGCCCAAGCGAATTGTCGACGGGTTAGACATGGCCGTGTTACCGCATCCGTACCAGCATGACGCAATACCAACGCCACGCTTTAATGTTTCAGACCCGGCGTTGAAGGCTTTGGCTTCTGCCAAGGCGTCATGCCAACGCGGTTCCAGCGCGTCCAGGCACTCAACGATGCCGACACTTTCCATGACCTGTCCGCAGACGGATAAGTCGCCGTCTTTCAGGGCATTTTTTTGTCGAAACGCGAGCCGATCCTGACCAGCCATAACAGCAAGATCATCGTACAATGTTTCTTGGATTAACGCCCCTTGCGGCACACCAAATCCACGAAAGGCCCCAGAAACTGGACCGTTGGTGTGGATGGCGCGCCCGATGGCTCGGTAATTCGGTGTTTGGTAAGGACCAGAGGCATGGACGGGTACCCGGTTGGCCACCGTTGGCCCCCAACTTGCATAAGCACCGGTATTGAAATCACCATCAAAGACCATGCCAACGATCTTGCCTTTGGCATCAATTCCGGCGCAGGCGCGCATCCGTGCCGGATGCCGCTTAGTTGACGCCTGAAGAGACTCACTCCGGGTAAATACCATCTTACAGGGTTTGCCTGTCTTCAGCACCGCCAGTCCTAACAGCGGTTGTAGGGTGACGTCGAGTTTTGAGCCAAAGCCCCCGCCCGTGGACGCTGGTATAATCCGAACCGCGTCATGATTGAGACCGAGTACATTGGCTACGTCGTCGCGGTTCATATAAGGAGCCTGCGTGCAGACCTGGATCACCAAGATATTGCCATCCATCCACGCTGCGCCGGCTTCCGGTTCGATATACGCATGCTCCACGTAGGCTGTTTCGAATGTGCCTTTTGCCACATGAACAGCATTGGCAAGTGCGGCATCGACATCGCCAGTAACCACGCGGCCGATAGTCAGCTGATTTTTTGGGATATTTTCATGTACCTCCGCGCTCTTGGTTGCTGTTGCAAGATCAACGGTCGCTGTCTCAGGCATCCAGTCCACAGGAAAATCGGATAAATCCAAAGTGGCTATCATGTCGGCGTCGCCAACGACTATGGCAACGGCTTCACCCCTGAACCGAACCTTGCTCTCCGCCAATGCGGGTTGATCGGCAAAGGGCGGGATCACGCCGAAGCAATTGGAGCCTGCAATGTCGGCAGCTGTACAAACTGTTTCAATGCCAGGTCGACCCGAAATCCAGGCCTCCAGGTCGCCGAAGCTGAATTTGGCACGGGCAACGGGAGAGCGGATCGCGCGGACCCGGAGCGCGTTGGCTGGGACCTGATCGGCACCAAACAGTTCACCGCCGTCCACCTTGGCAGGTCCATCCAGACGGCGAAGGCTTTGACCGATTGCTCCTCCGGCAGCGGGCAGGGGTTGGAAGTAGTCAGGGCTATGCGCGTCGCAGACTGCATCGATGATCTTCTGGTACCCAGTACATCGGCACAAAACGCCGCCCAGGGCCTCTTTTGCTTCGTCACGGCTGGGCTGAGGGGTGATGGTAAGCAGTGCTGCCGCGGCCATCAACATGCCAGGTGTGCAGATGCCGCATTGGGTAGCGCCGTGGCGGAGAAACGATGTTTGTAGGGCACTCAGTTTACCGTCGTTGGCGAGGCCTTCGACTGTAGTCACGTCGCTGTTTTCGATCTGCGCAAGCGGGGTCAAGCAGGCGCATACAGGCACACCGTCCAACAGCACGGTGCAGGCGCCGCAATCGCCGGCATCGCAGCCCACCTTGGTGCCGGTCAGGCCGAGTTCATCGCGCAAGGTTTCGCTGAGGCGGTGTGCCGGTGACGACAGGAATGTCACGTCTCGACCGTTAACCCGAGCCGCCAGGGGCATCGTGTTGTTTTTCACGCAGCCTCCTTATGATCTTCCGTAAGGAGTGGCCGCAGTGTCCGGCGGGCCAATTCAGCCGCTGCTGTCAGTCGATAGTCTGCGTCAGATCTGATGTCATCGATGGGGGCAAGGGCCATGGTTACCATGGAATCGGATATTGCCAAAAGTGTATCCGCCTGCAATGGCTGACCGATCAGCGCCGCCTCGACTTCGGCAAGCCGGACTGCGACGGCGCTACACGCGCCAACCGAGAGGGCTGCCTGCGTAATAACACCGTCTTTGGCCGCGATGCGGGCCGCGACCATCGCGATCGAAATCACTAGGTACTTGCGTGCACCTAGTTTTAAGAAATGCGATCGTCCCTGGCCGGAGTCACGGGGAATATCGATTGCCGTCAGTATTTCGTTTGGGCGAAGCGCCGTTTTACCTGGTCCTAAAATGAAATCTGAGAGGGCCATGGTCCTGGTTGCGTCGGCTGATGCCAACTCGACGATGGCATCCAAGGCGCGGAGGCAAGGGGTCCCATCAGCGGCGGGGGAGGCGTTGCACAGGTTGCCAGCGATGGTTCCAGTATTCTGGATCTGCTTCGACCCTACTTCCCTCGCGGCCAATTTGAGGGCGTCAAAGGAGGGCGGTAGGTCCGCGCGAATAATATCCGTCCAAGTGGTAGTGGCACCAATATGCCAGCCAGTTTCCGAGGCATGAACGCCACGTAAGCCATCAATGGCTGTGACATCCAGTATAGGGCCTGGGAGGGCAGGGCGATCTGTGCTTGGGAATAGGTCCGTGCAGCCGGCGGCGATATGGCCTGTATGGCTGGATAGCCAATCTAGCGCGGAACCCAATTCGGTGGGGCGGAAATAGGTCACGGCAGTCAAAGTTTCTCAATGCGAAAGTCATTTGTATACAAATAAATTTTGCATTGAGAAATATTTACTGTCAACGTGCTTTGTGATGATAGCGATGTATAATTGGCGAGGTAATTAGTTGGTGAAAACACGTCTTCAACGGGTGCCGGCGAATGACACTGGTTATAAGCTTTTCGAGCAGGTGGGATACATCCTAAGACAGGTTAACCAGCGCCACATGGTAATTTTTTCTGATCAGATCACAGATATGACGCCGACCCAATTTGCGGCCTTGGCCAAACTTTGTGAATGGCGATCCATTTCGCAAAACGAATTGGGACGCCAGACATCCATGGACGCTTCGACAATCAAGGGTGTGGTAGATCGTTTGCGCAAGAGGGGATATTTGGAGACCAAGCCCGACCAGCGTGATCATCGTCGTCTCATCCTATCGCCAAGCGCCCGCGGCGAACGCGTGTTTGCTGATTTGGTGACGGTGGCCAGTGATATCACAGCGAAGACCCTAGAGCCTTTGACGAAGAAAGAGCAGGACCAGTTCTTGCGTTTGTTATCGAAGTTGAAGTAGGTGGAGCCATTTTCATGAAGGATGCCCCTTCTGGTCAGGTTGTTGGCGTCGATGTCGGCGGAACGTTCACCGATTTGGTTGTATTGGATCAAGTGGACGGCACAGTTCGCCTCGCAAAAGTGCCAAGCACCATGGAGAATCAGGCTTTTGGTGTTCTTGCTGCACTTGACGAAGCTAAAGCTGATTATTCCAACCTTGACCTGATTATCCATGGAACCACGACGACCACGAACGCCGTTCTGGAGCGCAAGTTCTCAAAGACAGGCCTGATCACCACGCAGGGCTTTCGTGATGTTTTAGAGCTGGGCCGGCGCACACGACCTCAGGCCTATGGCATGACTGGGACTTTTACGCCGGTGATCCCGCGCGATCTTCGTCTTGAGGTGCTGGAACGCATGGATGCGGCTGGCGACGTAGTAACCCCCCTGGATGAGGCCGGTGTGCGGACCGCCGCCAAGGACCTGCTGGCCATGGGTTGTGAGTCGGTGGTCATTCACTTTCTGCACGCCTACGCCAATCCCGATCATGAGAAACGCGCCGCCGAAATCGTCTCCAGCGTCTGGCCCAACGACCATGTCACCGTTGGCCACGCGTTGTTATCTGAAAGCCGGGAATTCGAGCGCGGCGTGACGGCGGCTGTGAACGCCTCCGTTCAACCTCTCCTGGGGCGATATTTGCGAAGATTGACAGACGAATTGTCTGGCCAAGGTTACGGCGGGGAAGTGTTGGTAATGAACGGTAATGGCGGCATGGTGTCGGCGAAGGATGTGGCACGGGAGGCTGCGAAGACAGTTATGTCCGGTCCGGCATCTGGCGTGATGGCAGCGGCCTACACAGGACGGCAGGCCGGTATCACCAACCTTTTGACTTACGATATGGGCGGTACGTCCACAGATGTGGCGCTGATTTTGGGAGCCGAACCGGCGGTCTCCAATGAGATCGAGGTCGAATATGCCATGCCCATTCATGTACCCATGGTTGATGTGCGCACAGTAGGCGCCGGCGGTGGCTCCATCGCGCGGGTTAATGCGGGCGGTTTGTTGGAAGTCGGGCCAGCGAGTGCTGGGGCTCATCCGGGACCAATCTGCTACGGACGCGGCGGCAATTTGCCAACAATTTCCGACGCCAACCTGCTGCTTGGGCGATTGAACCCAGCTGGTTTCAAATCGTTGGATGCATCGTCTGCGACAGATCACGTGGCAGATATTTTTGCGAGCGAATTGGCAGCGCCTTTAGGGCTTGATGTGACTGCCGCCGCAGCGGCAGTCATCCGCATAGCCAATACCAAGATGGCCGGCGCAATTCGTATGGTATCATTGTCATTGGGCATGGATCCGCGTGATTTCGCCTTGTTCGCTTTTGGCGGCGCGGGACCACTTCATGCCGTGTCTTTGGCGCGCGAAATGGGCGTGCCCAGGGTCGTCATTCCGTGTCGGCCAGGAATTACCAACGCCTTGGGTTGCGTCGTTGCGGATCTACGCCATGATTTCGTCAACACGGTGAACCGCTCCCTGGAGAGCGTCGACATGGATCAGATCCATGGAATTTTTGTCGCGCAAAATGGAGAAGGGGAGCGTTTGATCGCCAAGGAACCTGTTGAGGTAATGGATGTGAAACATCTTTACAGCGTAGACATGCAGTTCGTTGGTCAAACGCATTTACTTCGAGTTAATCTTCCGGATTCTAATCCGTCGAGGGAGAGCCTGCGCCACCTTTTCGAAGAGGCTTACTTCAACCGGTTCCGTGTTCAACTAGCGAACATCCATGCGAATCTTGTGAACGTCAATACTTCGGTAATCGGCCAGCGCGCAGAGATGAATCTCTCTACATTGATCGATCCAGAAGGCCGCAAGGACACTGTTGCTGATGCCGAAACCGGTCGTCGCACTGTGGTGTTCAATGATGGACCTCATGAAACACCCGTCTATTGGCGGGACTATCTGCCCATCAACATGGAAATTGATGGCCCAGCGATCATCGAACAGATGGACTGTACGACACTAGTGGAACCCGGCGATAAGGCCNGAGGCGATGCCGATGGCAACATTATTATTGGAGTGGGAGGGCTTTGAGATGAAGTTAGACCCGATCACGTTGAGCGTAATCCAATCCGGTTTGCAGCAGGTCTGCGATGAAATGGATTTGAGCTTCTCGCGCGCAGCCTTTTCTCCTGTCATTGCGGAAGCGAACGACCGTTCGGATGGCATTTATGCGGCGAATGATGGCTCCCTTATTGCCCAGGGGGCTCAAGGATTACCCGTGTTCGTTGGAACCATGCAGTACTCTACTCGAACTCTAATACAGATGATCAATGAGGGTCGAGCGCCAGCGCCTAAGCCTGACGATATCTACATCGTCAATGACCCCTACCTAGGCGGAACCCATCTCATGGATGTTCGTTTCGCAAGGCCGTTTTACCGAAACNGTGAGATCTTTTGTTGGCTGTCGAATACGGGACACTGGCCGGATACGGGTGGTTCAGTACCAGGAGGCTTTTCCGCCTCGGCCACGGCGGTTGAGCAGGAGGGGTTGCGGCTTCCACCTGTCAGATTGTTTAAGGAAGGAGAAATGGATGAGGAAATTTTTTCGATTATCTCGTCTAACATACGTGTCGCCGATCAGCGCATCGGTGATGTGAAGGCTCAGGCCGCGGCACTAATGGTTGGTGAAGACCGCTTAAACCTTCTCATGGATCGCTATGGTGATGAGACTGTAANAGCCGCCATTGCCGAACTCCGTCTTCGCGCTAGCACCCAAATGCGGGCGTTTATCTCAGAGATTCCTGACGGGACCTATCCGTCCACCGCTTATGTGGATAGTGACGGCGTCGTCAACAAGCCGTTGAAGATCAACCTGGCTATCACCAAGGTTGGGGATGAACTGACCTTCGACTTCGACGGGTCTAGTCCGCCTTGCATGGGGCCTATGAACTCGGTTCTAGCGACGACCTTAAGTTCTGTCTATCTCGCCATGCGTCACATTTTCCCAGAAGTGCCAATCAGTGCCGGGGCTTTCGAGCCGCTCAACGTAATCCGGCCCGAGGGCACCTTCTTGGATGCAGTCTATCCGCGCCCTGTATCGGGATGTGCGGCGGAAGTTTCCCAGCGAATTGCCGAAGCGGTATTTGCGGCTCTGGCCAAGGCGCTGCCCGACCGGGTGACGGCTGCACCCGCCGGCACTAGCGGCAATTTTGCATTGGGGGGGTACGACCCGGCTCGGGCCCGCGACTACGTCATGTACCAGATTTCTGGCGGTGGTTACGGCGGCAATGCAGACCATGACGGTCTTGCCAACGGGTGCTCCACCATCGGCATTTCCAAGGCACCACCCGTCGAAATCATGGAACAGGCCTTTCCTGTCCTGTACCGCAAGTATGCGCTTCGCGAGGGTTCCGGTGGCGCGGGTGAAAAGCGCGGTGGTTTCGGTTTGGAATACGAGGTGGAGCTGCGGCGGGGCGAGGCCCGGGCCAGCTTCGTTATGGATCATGGCCGTTTCGGTCCGCAAGGAGCCCTCGGCGGCGCCGAAGGTGCGCCAAATCAGGTGACCGTCTGGCAAGACGGCGAACCTTACATCCCCCAGCATCTCTCCAAAGAGCAGGATATTCCCCTCGGCCCTGGCGACCGGGTCCATGTCTGTACGCCCGGAGGCGGTGGGTACGGCGATCCNCTCGCTCGTGATCCTGAAGCCGTACTGGAAGACGTGCAGCTGGAGCGCTATACGATCGTGCAAGCGCAAGAGATGTTTGGTGTCGTGATTTCCGGTTCGCCCATGGCGGTTGACGCATCAGAAACTGCTCGTCTTCGTGTAAAAGGTGTCACTCAGTGCACTGCAAGCTAGGCCTTTTATCTCCGCCCCTCGCTTGGATTACTTCCCCAATTAATGATTTAGTGAGTTTATTCGATGGAATTAAATCTTGATGGAAAGANATGTTTGATCACTGGGGCAAGTGCCGGTATCGGCGCGGCGATAGCACGGGTTATGGCGCAAGAAGGCGTTAAGCTTGCGATATTGGCCAGACGACGAGAGCTACTCGAGACGCTCGCTTGTGAAATTCAGAAAACTAGTAAGCAGTCCCCAATTATTGTTCAGGCGGACCTAATGGATCCAGAATCGCCTGAGCAGGTAAAAAAAGAGCTGACTGCTTCGTTGGGCAGGCTTGATATACTTGTGAATAACGCGGGACAATCAGCTAAATCGGATCCAATCTCATCCGATGTAGAATGGAACCATGGATTTGATTTAAAATTTACCGCAGTACGCAGGTTGACGAATGTCTTTCTTCCAGAGATGAGAGTTAATAAATGGGGACGGATTATAAATATAACAGGCAGTGTTGAACCGCACGGTACGAACGCTGCCTTGACCGCTTGTGCTGCAGCACATACCTGGGCAAAAGGTTTATCACGTGATTTAGCCGCAGAGGATATTACAATAAATTCTGTATCGCCGGGACGAATTGATAGTGAACAAGTCAGAGAGCGGATTCACCCTGATCCTAATGAAAAACAAAGATATATAGATAATTTTATCCCGATGGGTCGTTTTGGTGAACCCGAGGAAGTAGCTGACTTGGTGACTTTTCTTGCTTCACCACGAGCAAGTTACATAACAGGTACCGTAATACCAGTCGATGGAGGGAAGTCTTATGGTATTTAGGCTTTGCTCAAGCGTTAACAGANTTTAGTGANAANATTTTAAANGTTATGAATATAACCCGTCAGTATTTGTATAGTTTTATTGCACGATATTAATAATTTACCGCTGTACCGGAACCTCCATCAACCGCGATGGCTTGTCCTGTAATCATTTTTGCCAGAGGCGAACAAAAAAACAGAACGCTATCAGCTATGTCCTCCGGTAAAATCAGTTTCCCCATTGGTATCTCTGACACGGTCTCTGCTTCTATTTCCTGGTAACTAACGTCCGCGTCAAGAGCCCGCCTCTCAAAAAGAGCTTTCATGCGGTCGGTGACCGTCATTCCCGGATGGATACAATTAACTGTGANATTCGATGAACCTAGGTGGTTGGCTAGGGATTTGGTAAAGTTCGTCACTCCTGCATTTACCACCCCATTTGTCGGGCGCAAGGTTGCTACAATTCTGGCTGTCATGCCGGCAATATTTATAATTTGCCCTCCGCCTACGGCTTTCATATGAGGGATAACCTCGCGACTACATCGAATGTAGGACATAAGCTTAACGTTGATATGCTGTTGCCAGTCATCATCCGTCTGTTCATCAAAGGGGGCTCCAACTGAAAAAACAGCGTTGTTGACGAGTATATCAATTCTCTTAGCTGCTTCGCTGGCTTGAGTAATTAGCCTTTTTATATTCTGATATTCTCTGATGTCCGCGACTACNGGAAAGGCCGCTCGACCGAATTCCCGAATTTCATCAGCGGTTTCATCAAGGGATTTCTGGGTACGACCACATAACACAACATCAGCGCCATTCCGAGCGAGTGCTAGTGAAATCGCTTTTCCAATTCCTCGGCCTCCNCCTGTGACTATGGCAACTTTACCGTTCAAATCAAAATTCATTTTNAAGTCCGCCCCTTAATTGTTTGTGGGATGTTGGCAGTCCTATCTCAGAACAAACGCAATAAATATAGATTTTATTACTATGATCACTTTCTGAAATATATCGGAATAGTAATTAGTATGATCGATATCAGAATGAAANGCGCTCAGTAATCCGTGTCTCCAAGTAGTCTAAATTAATATTTGGCCAATAATTCTTGGGAATGTGTATAGCACCGTTGGCAAACTCAAGTGGGTTTGAGAGGATGCTTTTATCCATTTTCAAGTATCCATTAAATTCACCAGCATTATCTACAAGCCTTTGTCCCACNCATGCTTCCATCCAACACGATATATCTCCACCCAACCCATCACCAAGAACGGCCTGCATACCATGTTCTTTTACACGTCTAAGGCCCTGTTCTAATTGAGCTATACTGGAAAAACGTTTCAGTTTCAGCTTGCAAAAACCGACATTTGGAATTGTGCTTGCTCGATCGATATCTGCAATACTGCAAATAGGCTCATCGAGCATAACTGGAACTGGAGAGACACGAGCTACATCAGCATTTGCACTCCAGTCATCAGCATTGCAAGGTTGTTCAAATAATTNGATCTGCTCAGCATTTAGTTTTTTCGCGAATTTAAGCGCGTCCGTTCTAGAATATGCGCGATTAGCGTCCAGTCTTAACGTGGCTCTTCCGGAGAGGCCCTTTTGAATAGCGGTTATGCGCTGCAGGTCTTTCTCCACGTCTTTTCCAACTTTTACTTTGAAAGTCTTGAAGCCTAGCGCTAACCGTTCCTCTATNTCTGTTTCAATGGAGCCTGGATCTGNTGCATTGAAAGGGGTGAGCAAAGGGAAAACTATATCCTCGGCTTGGATTAGTGATTTGTAATTCGTGGCCATTTCTATNGCCACTGCAAGAGAGGTTTTAGCGACAGGCGAGTAGGGCGNAGAGTTAAGTATNTTGGCGATTGCNNGGTTTGGAGTTGTACCAACNAGTTCTTTTGATATTGATTTTACGAAATTCCAACCGCCAGATCGTGTCTCCGAGCTTGACCCTGGCGAGATATGAGCCTCACCCCAACCTACTTTTCCATTTGATAATTGGACTTTTGTAACTATTGGCTCAAAGTCGACGAAGGTATTATAAGACAATACATACGGTACTTTTAATGGCAGCTTTAATTGCCAAAGAGTGATTTTTGAAATTTTTTCAGACTTCATATCTCAATCATTTTTATTGTAATGCTAAATTTTCTGTTTCTTTTGTCGATATTCGAGACTGGTTCACTGCGGCTNGGGCTNTAAATGACAAATCAATCCAGCCACCAGCGCCGCTACCATGGACTATATAACTNCCCGCCCTTTGATCCAAATCTGTAAGGCCGATGAGGGGCTAACTNTAGTACCCCTGGGTTATTGAGNTGGATTACGGGCTAGCANGCCGCACAAGCTAGAGCGATATNTTATNAAATACAAAAATTGGNNTCATCCCCGGGGGCCGGTCATTGGGCAAGTTGAAAAACCAGCCAATGCAAAGGCGTTGCTATGCGGTTTTTTGAATGGTTAAAGCCGCTTCCCGCCCCGCTCGGCGGCCACCAATGAAACACTCAGCCAGGTTTCCGCCTGAAATATAAAGGTGACCNAATAGGCTACCTATCTCGCCAGCGGAATAGAGGTTCGGGATTGGGTTGCCATCAGACCGAATGATGCGTTGTTGATTATCGTGCACTGGACCGCCCTGGGTGTTGGCGCATAGGGGCCAAACCTGCCCAAAGGTAAAGGGCGGCTTTACGATTGGCATCATGGTTGCAGCCAATCGACCCTGGTCTCGATCATGTCCTGAGAGGCAGAACTCATTCCAGCGCTCAATTGTCTCAGTCAAGATATCCGCCTCGCAACCTATGAACACAGCGATTTCCTCCACACTGTTGGCCTGATCTAGAATGCCTATATCGATTTCAGCCTGGTTATCGGCGCTCCAATGAAAACTCACGTGGCGGTCGTTATAAGTAGGGAAGCCAAGCGGCCCACGGGCTAGCCCGTCCACATCGACGATTAGCCAGGAGGGTATACGAGGGTAAGTCTGGCTTACTGGGTCAAAAGTGGTTAGTGGACGATGACCGGTATCCTGCAAGTAGGGAGGGTATTCGTTCATGAAGCGCCGGCCAAACTGATCCACGATGATCCATGGCATCAGTGTGTCATCGTAACCGGCAAGAAAGTTCTGAACTTCTGCCTCAGCCCCGTCCAGTCCTGGCACCCAGTCGGGTAGGCGATGCAATCGTATTCCGTATGGAAATTCCGAGGTATTCGGATGACGAAAACCATAAGTGCCGTGATAGTGCCACATGTGCCATAAATCAGCGCCCAACTTCTGAGCCATGCGAATACCGTCTCCCGTATTCCCTGCAAAGGCACCTGAGAGGACAGGTTTTTCTTGCCAGAACTGAGCCTGCATGTCTGTACCGGCCTCGAAGCCACCGCAAGCTAATATGACGCCACCTCGGGCCTGAATAGCTTCGCCAGCCGCCGTCACGCCAACAACTTTGCCATTTTGGGTGATAAGATCGTCTACGGCTGTCGATAAGCGCACATCGATATCGCGCTTTTCCACGTTATCCACCATTACTTTGAAAAGGCGCGTCCCACCCCTGAGACCTCGGCCCCAGGAGAAGGCCTCTTCTGGATCATAGCCTGGAATATCCTTGATGGAGGCGAAACCAAAACTGTCTCCACCTTCGAATGGATAGTTAGCCTTTACCCAAGTGATAAGGACCTCGGCGTCGTTGACAGCAGCCATTTCGTGAATGAAATCTGCAATAGTTGTCATTTCATCTGCCAATCCCCGTAGCAGGTGATCTGGCGTCGTAGCAGCATTTGTAGTCTTTAAATATTCAAAACTGGCATCCGCATCGCGAGAGATCCGCACTCCGCCTGCGGAACAGATAGAGATACCTCCTGGATCAGGCATTTTTTCCAAAAGTAACACCCGCGCCCCGGCATCATGAGCCGTAACTGCAGCAACAGCTCCCGCGAAGCCATAACCTACGCATATTACATCAAAAGTTTCGTCCCACTTCATCATAGACTTAAACCGGAATAGCCCGCCCAAATACTACCACATATGGGTGTAAGGGTTTGTTTGTTACAAGATATACACTTCATAGAACTAGTGAGAGTTGGAGTTCAAAGGTTAAAA
>PARE01000039.1 GCA_002709525.1 Magnetovibrio sp.
TATCTAAGGGGTAGCACAAGTCATTACTCTAACCTAATAAAAACCTAAAAATACACATAAAAAATACACATCGCAATGACAAAAAATAAACAAAATCAGGTAGATAACGATAGTGGCTGGCAGTTTTGGATTGACAGGGGCGGCACATTCACAGACCTAGTGGCCCGGCGTCCCGACGGCGCCCTGATTACTCACAAGCTCTTGTCCGAGAATCCAGAACGTTACAAGGATGCAGCCGTCCAGGGAATTCGCGATCTTCTTGGACTAACAGCAACCGACGCAATACCACCCGGCAGTATCCAGAACGTGAAGATGGGCACTACGGTGGCCACCAACGCGCTTTTGGAACGCAAGGGCGACCGCACCGTTTTGGCGATTTCTAATGGCTTCGGCGACGCGCTCCGCATCGGTTATCAAACCCGGCCCTATCTGTTTGCGCTTAATATCGAACTCCCAGAGCTTCTATATGAACAGGTCGTTCAGGTCCCCGAGCGGATTGGCGTCGACGGCGAAATAGTAATGGCGCTCGACGAGGACGCGGCCAGGACCGGCCTGCAGGCCGCCTACGACGACGGCATCCGGGCTGTCGCCATCGCGTTTGTGCACGGGTTTAAATACATCGATCACGAGGTCCGGGTTGCCACCATTGCGGCAGAGATCGGGTTTACACAAATCTCTGCCTCGCATCAGGTCAGCCCCATGATGAAACTGATCAGCCGGGGCGATACTGCGGTAGTAGATGCATATCTGTCTCCAATCCTTCGTCGTTACGTAGATCAAGTGGCGGAGGAGCTTCAGTCAGGCGACGGTGAGGGCTGTCGGCTCATGTTCATGCAATCGAATGGCGGTCTCACTGACGCGCATCGCTTCCAGGGCAAAGATGCAATCCTGTCCGGCCCCGCCGGCGGCGTGGTTGGTATGGCACGCACGGCGGGCATAGCCGGCTTCGATAAGACAATCGGCTTCGACATGGGTGGCACATCTACGGACGTGTCTCATTTCAACGGTGAATTCGAACGCAGCTTCGAGACTATGGTTGCCGGCGTTCGACTGCGCGCGCCCATGATGCATATCCACACGGTGGCTGCAGGCGGCGGCTCGATTCTTCACTTCGACGGCTCACGCTACAGGGTGGGACCAGACAGCGCTGGAGCGAACCCGGGCCCCGCCTGTTACCGGCGGGGTGGGCCACTGACGGTTACGGACTGCAACGTGCTTCTAGGAAAACTGCAGCCGGAACATTTCCCTGCTGTTTTCGGTCCCAAAGGTAACCAGCCAATGGACGTTAAAATTGTGCGCAAAAAGTTTGCGGCCTTAACTAGAGAGATCGCGGACGCCACCGGCCAACCTCAACAAACCCCCGAGGCTGTGGCCGAGGGGTTCCTGAGAATTGCCGTAGAAAACATGGCCAATGCGATCAAAAAGATCTCTGTGGAGCGAGGTTATGACATTACCGGTTATACATTAAATTCTTTTGGCGGCGCGGGCGGGCAACACGCCTGTATGGTGGCCGATAGCTTGGGAATGGATACGGTTTTGCTTCATCCCTTTGCTGGTGTCCTCTCGGCCTATGGCATGGGTTTGGCAGACGTGCGCGCAATCCGTGAGAAGCAGTTGGACGTGACACTTTCCAACGATGCCTGGCCGACTCTGGATAAGGCGTTCAGGGAAACCAGTGAACAAGCCCAGACCGACCTGCTGGAGCAAGAACATCCAGCGGATCGCATTCGCCTCGTACGGAAGGTTCACCTCCGGTATGCGGGAACGGACAACCCGCTGCTCATCGATCCAGACGAGGATCCAACGGTAATGACGCAGCGCTTCGAAGAGACCCACCAGGCTCGTTACGGCTATATCGCGCCGGACCGGACCCTGGTAGCAGAGGCCATCTCCGTAGAGGCGATCGGATCCAACGAGGAAGACGCTGACATCTCCCAAGCTCACCTTGGTGTGGGTACCGACGATAAGACGGCCGGCTGCGTTTCTATGTTCGCCAATGGAGCATGGCAGGACGTGCCTATCTTAGCCCGCGAAACCATGAAGGCGGGACAGACGGTAAATGGCCCGGCTATCATCACCGAGGCCACCGCGACCACCGTCATCGAGCCCGGTTGGCAAGCCGAACTGACCGCGTTAGGCGATTGCGTTTTAACCCGGGTTATAGCCCGCCCGCAACGGGAGGCCATTGGCACCCAAGCCGATCCAGTAATGCTGGAAGTATTCAACAACCTGTTTATGTCAATCGCCGAACAGATGGGTGCGACGCTGGCTAATACGGCATACTCCGTGAACATAAAGGAGCGCTATGATTTCTCCTGCGCTATCTTCGCCCCGGATGGATCGCTGGTCGCGAACGCACCTCATGTACCTGTGCACCTTGGGTCCATGGGCGCGTCCATTAAGACCGTGATTCGGGAGAACACAGGTAAAATGAAACCGGGCGACGCCTACGTCATCAACGCACCATACAACGGGGGCACGCACCTCCCCGACGTGACGGTGATCAGCCCCGTATTCGACTCCGGTGGCACCGAGATCCTCTTTTACGTGGCGTCGCGCGGCCATCACGCCGACATCGGCGGACGTACGCCTGGCTCGGCACCTCCTGACAGCGTCTCCATTCACGAGGAGGGCGTCTTAATCGACAACTTCCTGATGGTCGAAAACGGCATCCTTCGCGAAAGGGCGACACTGGAATTACTCACGTCCGGCGAATATCCATGCCGCAACCCAGACCAGAATATGGCAGACCTGGAAGCCCAAATCGCGGCCAACAACACGGGTCGCTTCGAGGTCATGAAAATGATCGACCAATTTGGTTTGGACGTGGTTCAAGCCTACATGCAACACGTCCAGGACAACGCCGAAGAGAGCGTCCGTCGGGTCCTCGACAAATTGGCCGATGGTGAATTCATTTATCCCATGGACAACGGATGCCAAATTCAGGTGAAGATTACCGTTGATCACAGGGCCCGCGAGGCCGACATCGATTTCACAGGCACCTCTCCCCAGTTCCATGGCAACTACAACGCGCCAACGGCCGTATGTCTCGCTGCCGTGCTCTACGTCTTCCGCTGCCTGGTCAATGACACGATTCCCTTGAACGAAGGGTGCCTGAAGCCTCTGAAGGTGACAGTGCCAAAGCGATCAATCATCTCTCCCGAATACCCGGCCGCGGTGATCGCCGGCAACACTGAAGTGGGCCAATGCATCACCGATGCGCTATTCGGTGCACTGGGCACATTAGCCTCTTCCCAAGGGACAGTGAACAATTTCGTCTATGGCAACGATGTCTACCAGAACTACGAGACAATATGCGGTGGAACCGGAGCTGGGCCGGATCATCCCGGTGCATCCGCCGTCCATAGCCACATGACCAACACCAAAATGACCGACCCGGAAGTCCTCGAGCAACGCTTCCCAGTCCGGGTCGACAGCTTCTCCATCCGCCACGGTTCCGGAGGTCAGGGTAGGTTTCCCGGCGGTGATGGCATCGTCCGAGAAGTTACTTTTCTGGAGGACATGAAAGTGACCCTGCTGACTAGCCACCGTCACACTGATCCTTATGGGCTAGCTGGCGGTGAACCGGGCGCCCGCGGCCGCAATGCGGTACGCCGCACTAACGGGCATGTTGAAGAACTCCTCGGCAACGACGAGACGGACATGGCACCCGGCGATTGCTTCATCATGGAGACGCCCGGGGGCGGAGCCTATGGCATAGCGGAGGGCTAATTCCACCAAGCCATCGAAACGGCATCGCCATTGTATCTAGAGGAAACAATGCTGAGGTGCTGTTCCTCGTCTCGTCACCCACACCTCGAGTAGCCACAAGAGGTACAAGTGTCACAGCCTTCCTGGCGGATCAGGTTCGGCTGACCGCACTTGGGGCATTGGCGAAATATGGACGATGGGCCAGAACCCTCTCCCTTGGAGAGTCCAACCTCTTCCAAGCCTCCTCCACCGCCGATCGCGACAATCTGCGCCTCCGCGGCGCTTGGATCGGCCAATTCGCCGGGCGACTTTAAGAAGCCAATGTCGATCAAATGGGTCTCGATAACACCACCCAATGCCGCCAACAGCGAGGGCACGTACTTGCCCTGCATCCATTGTCTGCCACGCGGGTCGAACACGGCTTTTAATTCTTCAACCACGAAAGAAATATTGCCGCCGCGCCGGAATACGGCAGAGATCATTCGGGTCAAGGCGACAGTCCAAGCGAAATGCTCCATATTCTTGGAGTTGATGAATATCTCAAAGGGCCGCACTCGCCCCAAATCATCAACAATGTCATTAAGAGTGATATAAATAGCGTGGTCGCTCTCCGGCCATTGCAATTTGTAGGTCTTGCCGGGCAGTTCTCCGGGCCGGCCCAAGGGCTTATACATCTGATGCACCACACCTCCTGTATCGCCTGAACCCCTGGTAGTCGCCTTCTTAACTGGACTTTCCAAGGGCAGTTCCGGCTCATCATCGTTAGCTGACTTCTTTGCCTCGCGGGCTTCCAAAACAGCGCCCGTCACATCGTTTGGGCGGTACGTGGTACAGCCTTTGCAGCCGATGTCGTAGGCCTGAAGGTAAACGTGCTTGAAGTCCTCAAAATCAATGTCTTCAGGAACATTGATGGTCTTCGAGATAGAACTGTCTATAAATTTCTGCACGGCGCCCTGCATGACGAGGTGGTCATAGGGGCTTAAATCCTGAGCTGAGACGAAGGCATCGGTCAGTGGCGAATTCTCTCCTTTAAGACGCTTGAACAGGCGATAGGCGTAATCAGAAACCTGCTCCTCTCGCCGTTCACCGTCAGGCATCAGGACGTGGCGGGTGTAATCGAAGCTAAAAACGGGCTCCAGCCCAGATGACACGTTGTCAGCAAACAGGGAAATCGTTCCGGTGGGCGCGACAGAGGTTAGGAGTGCGTTACGGATACCATTTTGGGCAATAGCGTTCCTTACATCCTCGTCTAAGTTCTGGATAGTTTCGCCGGTCATGTACTTGTCAAAATCTAACAGGGGAAAGGCGCCTTTCTCCCTCGCCAAATCTACGGAGGCCATATAGGCAGCCCGCTGCAATCGGTGCATCCACGTCTCAGTCAGTTCGACCGCGCGGACACCGCCGTAGCGCGTGCCGCACATTATCAAGGCGTCGGCCAGTCCCGTTACGCCAAGACCGATACGGCGCTTTGCCCGGGCCTCTTGGCGCTGGGACTCAAGCGGGAAATTGGACACATCGACTACATTATCCATCATCCGAACCGCTGTGGTGACAAGATCGCTCAGAGCGTCCAGATCGATATGCGCATCGTCCTCAAAAGGTGAATTGACCAGCCGGGCCAAGTTGATTGATCCCAACAGACAAGCCCCGTAGGCCGGCAGAGGCTGTTCGCCGCAGGGATTGGTACCGTGAATACTCTCACAATAATTCAGATTGTTACGCGCATTGATACGGTCAATGAAGATCACGCCGGGTTCGGCGTAGGCGTAGGTTGCCCGCATAATCTTGTCCCACAGTTCACGCGCTGGCAGGCTCATGTAGGTGGTGCCGCCGAAGGTCAGCTCCCACGGCGAATCGGCTTTAACTGCTGCCATGAAGGCATCCGTTACCAAAATCGATAGGTTGAACATACGAAGCCGACCTGGATCACGTTTTGCCGCAATGAAGGCCTCGATATCGGGATGGTCACAGCGGAGCACCCCCATCATAGCACCACGACGTGAACCGGCGCTCATGATGGTTTTACACATAGAATCCCAGACGTCCATGAAACTGAGCGGCCCGGAGGCGTCCGCCCCTACTCCCTTCACCGGCGCGCCCTTTGGACGGATGGTCGAGAAATCATAGCCAATGCCACCACCCTGCTGCATGGTCAAGGCCGCTTCCTTCAGTCCGTCAAAAATACCAGCGATATCATCGGGCACGTCGCCCATGACGAAACAGTTGAACAAAGTCACTTCTCGGTCAGAACCCGCGCCCGAGATAATGCGGCCCGCCGGCAAGAACCGGAAATCGGCCATGGCATCAAAAAATTTTTCCTCCCAATAAGACGGTTCATCTTCGCTTGCTGCCAGTGCATGCGCAACGCGACGCCAAGTGTCTACGATGGTTTTATCTACAGGCTGGCCATCCACTCTTTTCAAGCGGTACTTCATATCCCAAATCTGCTGAGACACAGGCGAAAGCTCGACCATTCGCAATACTTTATTCCAGCATCTAAGTTGTCGTTTGTATGTTTCCGGGGAAAAGGTATGAAAACTCCAGCAAGATCCCCGTAAATATATGATATCTCAGTAACCGTAGGTGTTCAGGGTGGCACCGTCAATCTATTTGTTCTCTTTATGTTTCCACATATCCACGTGATACACAGCAATAATGGTGACGATAATATTTCGCTTTGAGGACAATAACTTGCACTAGTAGGATAACGTTGTATCCAAGTTATTCATAAATTGATCCACACTCGCAATGAACGATCGCTGGCGCTCTCAGTTCGCCGCTGAGAACGCGCGCTGTTTACCGGCGCCACCGAAGAACTGCTTGCTACGCAGTCGGACCCAAGCCATCAGAAACTTATTGTATTCGCTGATAAATAACGTAGTGGTCCCGGGCCACACCCACCATTCGTCCTGCTTCACGTGGTCCGGAAAGACCGGGTGAGAGACGACTCGTATACCCGGTATCGCATGATGGAACTCTAACATACTCCGTGGCATATGATAGGCTGCAGTCACCAGACGCAACGAAGAAATGCGATGGCGTAACGACCAAGCGGCGGTTTCCGAGGCGTTCTCGATGGTATCCACGGCATTACCGATGCCGATGCGAGCCTCCAAATCCGAGGGGTTTCGCCGCGCCAATTGTAGAAGCTTGCGCACATCCAAACCGCGATATACACCGGAAACAAATAGTTTTGCTGCAAGGTCTTTGTCTAACAACGCTAGGCCTTCGTTAACTCTCCCGCTGCCACCAGTTAGCACAACGATTGCGTCGGTCTTCGTCGTGGTGTCTTCCACCTGAACAGGAATATCGCCAACAAACCGAACCAGACCGATGCCCCATAGACCAGCCAGAAAAAGTACCAGCAACAGCAGGTTAATCCAAAACGCCCCCACAACAATTTTACCGCGTCGCCGCATACCCTTAAAGCATCCTCGCTAGATTTCTCATTACGGTAACCTTTGCCGTGGTCATGGCGATTAATGCCACGGAGACGGGCATCGCCAACACAAGGACCCAATGCCAGGGACCAAATCCAATATCAGGCAGCAAACGCTCATCCAGACTGGAAGCGAGATGAGTCAGCATCCAAAGCGTCGGCAATGCCAGAACCAATCCGAGTAGCCCGCCGTGAATACCCAGACTCAAAGCGCGTTTGGCAAACTGGCGAGCGATATAGTCGTCATGAGCGCCGATCAGGTGAAGAACCTCAATGGCTTCACGATGTATAGCCAGGCCGGTTCGGGTGGTGAATACCACTGTGCCGGCCGTAGCCATGACGATGAACAGAAGAACAACCAAGGCCAAGACTTCAAAAGTCTCAATTATCCGCACGAGGCGGTCGAGCCAGACTCGGTGATCGTCAATCGCAACACCTTTAACCCGTCCACCGAGAAGCGCACCAAGGTCTTCCGCTGTGAAGTCTGTTGCGTGTTTAAGCCCTACGTCAATGAGACGTGGCAGAGGCAAATCTCCCTTCACGGCACTTGGCCCGACCCAGGGTTCCAAGAGACTAATAAGCCGCATCTCATCCAAGGCATTGTATCTAGCCACCTCTGGCGTCGTTGCTAGAACCGTCAGCAACTCATTAAGTCGCGCTTCGTCGACAGCGGCATCGTCGGTGGGAACAACCTGGATCGTGAGGTTGCCGCGAACACCGGTGTCCCAGCGTGACGCTGTAGCATTGAGAACAAGCATACCCGCCACGGCAAGAATCGAGAGGAACACCATGAAGGCGATCAGCCACGGCAAAAAACGGCTATGTTCATCCTTGTCCAGTGGCAAATCGGAGCGCGCTGTCAAAATCAAAAATTGCTCTCCACACTCGACACTTTGACAGAACTGTGTTCCTCGCCGGCGACCCCATGCGAATCGGGATGCCCATTTTGTATGTCTCCGCCCTCAGCAATAGTTTTCTCTGTCTCTGTCGCGGTCGCAGCCGGTTCGATCTCGGCACGGCCGGGGATAATGGCTAGCTGCCCGTTAGTGAGCTGCAGCTGTGCATAACCCAATCGCTCCACCAACTGCTGAGAGTGGGTAGCAATAATGACGGTCGTACCCAACCGGTTCAATTCTTCAAACAAGTGGATTAAGCGAAGGCCCATTTGATCATCAATATTGCCTGTAGGTTCGTCAGCTAGCAGCAGACTGGGCCGTGAGATCACCGCGCGAGCGATAGCTACGCGTTGCTGTTGTCCACCCGACAGGGTAGGTGGTCGGGCTTGCATGTGGTCCTTCAAGCCTACCCAATTGAGCAATTCAGTCACGTGGCGGTCCACATCCTTACGCCTTGCGCCGGCCACCCGCATGGGCAGGGCTACGTTGTCAAAAGCCGATAAGTGATTGAGTAACTTGAACTCTTGAAACACCACGCCTACTTTGCGCCGAAGCGCTGGTAGATCATCACGAGACGTCGATGCGATTTCATGGCCAAATAGGGAAATGCTACCTCGGGTCGGACGAAGGGCGAGATAAATCAATTTCAGGAGCGATGATTTTCCAGCACCACTCTCGCCAACCAGGAAGTGAAAAGACCCGGGTTTAAGGGCGAAAGAAACGTCCAGGAGCACCTCACGGCCCAGCCCATATCGAAGACCGATGTTTTTAAAGCGAACGATATGCTCTATATTCTCCGGAATCACGCTTCCTCTGCTTTCCAAGCTGGGGCGTTCACTACCGGACCGCCTGTCGTTCCAAGAGATTTGTACCATGCCATGGGAAGACCTTATCCGTCTAGGATATCTGTTCAGCAAAGTCAAAACCCGCTAGATAACTTCGCCGGGTTGCGTTCGATTCCTGCAAACCCTATAAATGGTGAAACTTTTTCAGGGTCCGGCGACAAATGATCATTACCTGCCCGAACTGCGCGACCAGGTACAACGTGCAACCGGTGCTTATCGGAAACGGTCGATCGACCCGCTGTTACAATTGCGGCCATTCGTGGCATCAGTCACCCGTCGTATCGCCGCCGCCGCCTCCCATGCAACCACCGCCGCAGCCACAAATGTCCGCCTTCCAGGCCCCAGTAGCGCCTATGCCGCCGCCGCAAAACGAGCCCGAGCCAAGACCAAAGGGCTCCTCGGATGGCTCAGGTGCAGACGGCAATGTTAATATCCCTAACGATAGTGACGTGGCCAAAAATAATAGCGGCACTGAGGAGGGGATAATTGACCACGCGTCAGACACGGGTCCCGTTACTACTCCCGAAATAGACAATATGCTCAACGACGTAGAAGACATAGACCCCGTTACGTCAATCATGGATAACGGGAATGATGATGAGCCTGACGACGACATCAATATCGAGGATTTACCTGATCCGGATCCAGTGCCAACAATGTACTCGCCAAACGCTTCTAGCGGTTCGAAACAGCAAAAAAGCGGCATAGGCAAAATCATCGTTATCTTTATTGGGATCTTCCTTATTGCCATTTTAGCGGCCCTGTTCTTTGCACGCGGCATTGTTATGGACCTTCTGCCAGTTACCAAGGCAATATACGAGACCATTGGTTTGAGTGATAAAGTCGGCGCCGGACTGAGCCTGAGTAAACCAAAACTTGACTATGGCACGGAGGAAGATACACCCATCCTGGTGGTTCAGGGCGTTATTACAAACGTGTCAGAGGACACACGGCCTGTTCCCATGCTCAAGGTGATTTTGAGGGACTCAAACAAGAAAGACATCCAGACAAAGGTCGCGCCCCCAGTGCGAAACGAGCTGCCAGTCGGCGAACGGATGCGCTACAAGATAACCGTGGTCAAACCATCTCCGCGAGCACGCAGCATAGCTGTAATTTTCTCCAAGCCCGAGGACTTAAAAGCTAAGTAATGGGGTGACCAGCTCAGCTCCGTAACTTTTCCCTCTGGAGCCACTTATTTGGCCAATAGCGGATGGTATGCGAGCTGGACTCAGCTTTTTTAGATTTCTCAGAACTGCCTTAGCAAGCGGTCGATATATTCTAGCTCGAGTGCCGGACGGCCTCGATCTCCCGACCTCACACGCAACTCATCCAAAATTCTCCGCGACCGCAGGATTTCTTGGCCGTCGGGTATCTTAACCGCACCATTGTTATAATTGCCACTGGCGCGGTCGCCGCGGCGCCTGCCGAAGGGGTCTCGATTTTGGAGGGACCGTTTGCCATGGCGACCGGTGAACATACCCTGCTGGCTCTGCATTAGCCGCCCCAGCTGTTCAGCTAAGCCTTCCGAGGTCTGACGCAAATTTTCCAAGGCTTCAGTCTGTTGCGGAACAGCGCCAGCACGGTCACCACGATCCAGAGATTGCCCCGCATCTCTCATAGCACGGTCAGCCTTGCCCATGGCCGGCGGAATGTTATTCAGAAATTCATCCATCTGCAGAGCCAGCTTCTCCAGCACCCGCCGCAATTCATCCTGTTGACTGGCCAATTCGTCAGCCTGAAGGTCGTCCTGCTTCTGCCCCATCTGGCCTTGCCCACGCTGCTGACCCTGGCCCATCGGACTCTGGTGACGCCGAGGGCTGCGGAAAGTCAGCTCCAAGAGTTCTTGCTGACGTTTCACCAGGTTACGCAAATTTTGGAGCATCTTTCGCCCCTGGCTTGGACCTCGCTGCTGATGGGCCGTCCTTGCGCCGTGGCGAAGGGCCTCCAACATCTGGTTAAGCTGTGTCAACATTTGTTTCGCCGCATCGATGGATCCGGTTTGCATGAGCTCGCGGGTCCGATCCATCATGCGCTGGAGATCGCCGCTTTCTATCACCTCTGTTGACGGTACTTGGGGCGTGCCCTGAAGCCCTTCGCGCTGCAGGTGTTTTGACAAGGTCCTAGTGTATTCATTCATGGCCTTCTGTAACTGGTCCAACAACCGGTCCAATTGATGTTTTGTCATTTTGTGGTTTCGGAGTGCCTCCATAACGCGGCGCTGGGCGTCTTCCAAAGCTCGATCGGCTATGGCGAACTCACCGTCCTCGATGCGAAGCGCGGCATCCCACAAGAGCCTCTGCACGGCACCAACGGACTCCGGACTAGCATCATGGAGCAGACGTGAGCGCGCAATCACTAGGGCCAAGAACACGACCGTATCTTCATAGAAGTGTGCCGGTCGCTCAGCAATCTGCTCGATGTCGCTCACTACTTCCCGGACCACCTTGCGTTCTAAGCCATTCAATTTCTTGCGTGTCGCGATGATGGCGCGGGCAACTGGATGATTGAAGGTGCGCTCCGGAAGGACAATGACAATGGAATCGCTGGTGCCTTTCTGGCCAACCAAATCGGTCGCATCCAAAAGCAACTCTACCGCTGTCCCCGCCCAGGGATGCGCTGTAAAGTCCTGGGATGAAGCTCCCTTGACCATGGTGGTTCTATGATTAGGTACGGGCAGACCTAACTTAAGTTGCTTCTCGCCGCCCGGCACGGGCCAGCCTTCTGGCTTCAGCATAATCATATCCACATTCGCCAATCCGAAGTCGTCTTTGGCCTCGAATTCCACGCGCAGCAGGCCTCGTCCCTGGTTCTTAGGGGGCTGGGTAAACTCCACTTCCGGCGCTACATCGACCTCGATTCGCACAGGCCACGATGCGACAACATGGCCATCGACACTGACCGTGAGCACTGTAGCGGCGGCGTCAGCGGCCACGAAGACGCCCTCCGCACTTGCACCAGCTTCGGGCACGATCGGGTCTAGCGCCTTGAATGGCGCTTCGCGATTGCCGACCAAGAAGGCTGCCTGTTTATCACCCAAGCTCAATTGGGCCAGAAATGTGCTGCCAACAGGTACGCGGGTCACGGTTGGCTGGGACGCCGTTCCTGGCGCCGTCATGGCCTCCGCGAATACGACCTGCTTGGTGGCGGTATTTTCAAGGAAAATAGGCGCTAAGCCCGTGTAGGCCGGCGGTGTAATCCATAGACTAATGGTCAGTCCCACTTCCTTTATTGCCGCTTGTTTGGGAATCAGTGCGCGTTCCAGACGAGCGCGGGCATCGCCGACGCCGGCCGCACTGGCAATCACCAGAATCATCAGCAAAGCAGCCCGGAAACCAAAGGGATCGCGGCGTGCCATACCCGGTGACGGCAAGCCTACTTTTAGCTGAGACAACAGCGCCGCCATGCGCGCCTTGTGCAGAACCCACATTTCGCTGGCATCAGCCCTATGCAGGATAAGTTCATCGTTTAAGGCCTCCAACGGCCGGTGCGCCACACCGCTGTCCATTTCCACCCGACGCCGGGCATCCAGCCGACCAACATGATAATCCCCTCGGACCAGCCCCCAGACGCTATAACTAAGGATGACCGCGAACACGACCAAGGCTGAGATATGCAACCATAACGGCAACATAGGCAAGAAGTCGAACAGGACAACCGCCAGGAAAAGGCCACACACAGCCAAAGGGGGTAACATTTGGGGCCAAAGTTTCTCCCAGAACAAATTGAACGAAGCANCCCAGGTCAACAAGCGGACNCTCCANCCGTTNAGNGGGTTCCGTTCGANGGGATCTCGGNCGTCAGTCACTNTTTGGTNCCCTNTAATCGANGGGGCGCTTNGTCATCAAGCCAGTNGGGAAAGCTCTCCAATTCGAGCATGTCCTCTGCTGTAAANCGGCGTCGAATNACGGCAAAGGCGTCACCGTTAACCAGNACTTCGGGTGCCAACGGCCTNGTATTNTATGTCGAACCCATTACCGCTGCATAGGCCCCCGCTGTCCGGACCGCTAATAAATCGCCCGCANCCACCAAAGGCAACTGCCGGTCCTTAGCGATATAATCGCCTGACTCGCAGATTGGACCAACCACATCCATAACGACTTGGGGCAAGCCTACCGGCGTTTTAAGAACTGGCACGATCTCATGATGTGCGCTGTAAAGCGTGGGGCGTATCAAATCGTTCATAGCCCCGTCAATGATGCAAAATCTCTTCGCCACTCCTTCCTTTACAAACAGGACGCGGGTTACGAGAACGCCCGCATTCCCGGCAATAACACGACCCGGTTCAAATATCACTTTGACGTCCAATTTTCCTACCACCTCTGCCACCATGGCGCCATACTCGGCGGGCGACGGCGCGGTTTCGTCGTCATAGGTGATGCCCAAACCACCACCCAAGTCGAGATGATCTATACCTATCCCTTCAGCGCGCAACACGTGCACGAAGTCGACAGCTCGGCCGTAAGCCTCTCGGTATGGCGCCAGGTCGGTCAACTGAGAGCCTATATGGAGGGCGATGCCGCAGACGTTGACCCCAGGCAACTGTGCGGCGCGCTTATAAACTTCAAGAGCTACAGCCAGATCAATACCGAACTTGTTCTCACTTTTGCCCGTCGTAATCTTCTCATGGGTCTTCGCGTCCACGTCAGGATTAATCCGAACTGCGATGTCCGCCGTGATTCCCAAGCCAGAGGCCACCTTAGACAGCATGTCTAATTCAGGGTCGGATTCCACGTTGATCCGTGTAACCCCGGCCATAAGCGCCTCAGATAGTTCCTCTTTAGTTTTGCCGACGCCAGAAAAAACAATCTTATTAGGAGGCACGCCGGCTGCCAACGCGCGCCGCAATTCGCCGCCCGAAACCACGTCCGCACCCGCGCCCATCCTAGCTAACAACGCGATCACCGCAACATTCGAATTGGCCTTTACAGCATAGCAAATCTCTGCGGTCAGGCCTGAAACTGCCTCGGCAAAGGCGTTATAATGGCGTTCAAAGGTGGCAGTAGAATAGCAAAAAAAGGGGGTGCCCACACGATCTGCTAGTTCGCGAAGGGCTACATCCTCGGCGTAGAGCTCGCCGTCCCGGTAACTGAAATGATCCATTTTCGGGTGCTCCGCCGCGTCTATTTTCCCGGCGGCATGTAGGCAGGTGAATTCGGATAATGATAGATACCGCTGGATGAACCCGCACGGCTTCGAATGGATTCCCGGGTTTTATCACTATTTAAGATCACCGGCACAGCCCCATCGGCCGCTGGATAATGCTGCGGATAAGTAATATCAGCCGGATACTGCGGCGATGACTTGACCCCGCAGGCAGATATGGTAAGCCCAATCAGTGTCATCACGATTACCGGTCGGAGGGTGTGAGACATGTTCATAGCCTAAAACATAACCTCTCAGCCATCGTCCAGAAATCTTTTGTGAGCCGCCGCCACGGCTTGACGCACATTTGCCGGCGCCGTCCCGCCCAGGCTTACACGACTGGCTACTGAATTGTCAGCGCCCAGGACAGCGAAAACCTCAGCCGTAATACCGGCCTCCACTGTTCGCATATCCTCTACGGTTAGGTCTTCCAGGCCACAGCCCTTGTCTTCGGCTAGCTTGACGATAGCACCAGTAACATGGTGAGCCCGACGAAATGGCAAACCTAGCACCCGGACAAGCCAATCGGCCAAGTCGGTGGCCGTCGAAAAACCTTTACCCGCATCCGTTGACATGCGTTCTACGTCAAAGGTAGTGTCAGTTAGCATACCGGCCATGGCCACCAGACAGAGCTGCAGAGTATCAGCGACCTCGAAGCAAGGCTCTTTATCCTCTTGCATATCCTTGCCGTAGGTCATTGGCATACCCTTAAGAACGATCAGCAAGGCGTTCAAAGCCCCGATTACGCGGCCAGCTTTTCCGCGGATCAGTTCTGCGGCATCCGGGTTTTTCTTCTGCGGCATAATCGACGAACCCGTAGTATAGGCATCACCCAACTTAACGTAGGCGAACTGCTGGGAGCTCCAGATCACGTATTCTTCCGCTAAGCGGGACAAATGCACAGCCAAGATCGATGCGAAGGCTAGAAACTCCAACGCGAAATCCCTGTCTGAAACCGCATCCATGGAGTTAGCCATGGGCGAACAAAAGCCTAACGCCGAGGCCGTCGCCTCGCGATCAATGGGGAAGCTGGTGCCGGCCAGTGCGGCAGCACCAAGAGGGCTCTCATTCAGGCGCGCACGACAATCAGCGGCACGCCCCCGATCGCGCCCAATCATTTCCACGTACGCCATCAAATGATGCCCCAGGGTTACGGGCTGCGCCGTCTGCATATGCGTGAAACCCGGCATCACAGAACCAGAATGGGTATGGGCCTGTTGCAAAAGCGCGGCCTGTAGATCCTTCATGTTCCCATCCAAGTAATCAAGTGCGTCCCGTACCCAAAGACGGAAATCGGTAGCCACCTGATCGTTTCGGGACCGCGCCGTGTGAAGGCGCCCGGCAGCGTCGCCAATCAGTGTGGAAAGGCGGTTCTCGATGTTCATATGAATGTCCTCGAGCACACGGCTGAATTTAAAATCACCTCTCTCGATCTCATCCCGGATCGTTTCCAGGCCAGACAAAATGGTATCCGCATCAGCTGCGGAAATGATCTCCTTGTCTGCCAACATCTTAGCGTGTGCCATTGACGCGGAAATATCTTGAGCATACATCCGTTGATCAAAGTCAATAGACGCGTTGATCGCTTCCATGATCTTGTCGGGGCCAGTAGAAAAGCGGCCGCCCCAAATGGTACTGGTCTCTACCGGCGGTTGTGTCTTATCGTCCGTCATCACCTCAGCCCAGCCTTCTCAGGAGAGTTCTCGTATATGTCCGAACGGCACGCAAGTACAGGAAAAATGGTGGTTTGGGCGGTGATCGTTGTGGCTCTTTTCTCGTCGGTAGCCAGTTATTTAATGGTCGCCCCTAAAGCTGAGGCCAAGGCGTGTGAAATAGAAGACCGCGTGCTGGGTGCCTTTCAGACACCAAATGAGGCCGCAGCTGCCCCCGATACGGTGTATTTCGACGAGGTTGGAACCGAACACCGCCTGACGGACCTGCGTGGTCGTGGTATCGTAGTCAACTTCTGGGCTACTTGGTGCGCGCCATGTGTACGAGAGATGCCACAGTTAGATCGCCTGAAGGGTCTGGTATCCGGCAATGGCATTGATGTATTGGCTATCTCTCAGGACCGCCAGGGTGCTTCCTTGGTAAAGAAGTTCTACGCCACCAACAAGCTTTATGACCTGGAAATCTTGATCGACAAGGGTAGCAAACTGATCCGGTCGTTGAGAGGACGCGGACTTCCAACAACGGTTCTTTTCAACAAGAGGGGTCAAGAGGTTGGTCGGGTCACGGGCATCGCCGAATGGGACTCACCAGAGGCAGTGGCCTTTATCCGACGCTGTCTTGGTAGCTAGCGCGATAAACTTGTCACATGGCGGAGGCTCTCCGCCATACGTCAGTTTAGGCTGTCTCTAACTCTGTTTTGCACCCATGATTAATGTCATACCAAGATGAACTTTTAAGCGAAAACCTCGTGAAAAAGATTGGTGATGTAGAAAGGCAAGTTATTATCGAAGATTTAACAGCGTAAGCTACTAGTGTCGTTCGCGAAGCATCCGACGAAGTTCCGCCAGCTCCTTTTCCACGTTATTTAGCTTTTCTTCAATATTTTGGGCATCCGCATGGACCTCTTCGACCAATTCTTCCTGTACCGTCTGCATAGAGTCAACAATCACACCAATGAATAGGTTGATGACAGCAAAGCTGGTGACCATGATAAACGGCACGAAAAAAATCCAGGCGTAGGGATAGACATTCATTACGGGTCGAACGATTCCCATAGACCAGCTTTCCAAGGTCATGATCTGGAACAGCGAATACATCGATGCACCGATGGTGCCAAACCATTCCTCAAATGAGGACCCGAACAGATTGGTCGCCAGGACAGCCGAGACATAGAATATCAGCGAAATTAGTGCGACGATACTTAACAGGCCAGGGATCGCCGTACCCAGGGCCTGCACCACACGGCGCATTTGCGGGACCACGGAAATCAGACGCAACACGCGCAGAATCCGCAACGCACGTAGTATATATAGGGGGCCCGCCGCCGGCACCAAGGCGATGCTGACAATAATAAAATCAAAGACGTTCCATCCATTTTTAAAAAAAGCGAGGCGCCTCGCGAACAGCTTCATCACGATCTCAACAACGAAGATGGTCAGCACAATCAAATCGATGGTTGCCAAAATGTTACCCATACGCATACGCACGTCTGGCGAAGTTTCGAGCCCCAACGAGATCGCGTTTAGAACAATCAGCACCATGATAAAAATCTGAACACGAGGCGCTTCAATGAAGGCGCCAACCCGATCACGCATGCTCATAATTTCCCTCTTTTCGATTTCAGCGCCGAATAGGTGCCGCCATCGTCCACATCCGTCAAGATTTCTAATTCAGCAATGCGCCAATGAGCCGGCAGGTTGACGCGTGTGTCCGCCAGGGTGTGTTCACTAGACCAGCGAACGCGCGCGAAAATCTCCTTGAGCGCCGGCCGACGCTTGAGCCCCACTAGCCAATACCCACCATCGTCTGCAGGACCGAACACCACATCGTGGGCGCCCAACTCCCTAAACGCTTGCTCGATATGGCGCGGACGTATACCGGGAATATCCATGCCTATGATTACCACAGACCCAGGCGGCATCACTACCATAACCCGGCCCATGCGATCGCCCAAATCGCCACCTCCTTGCCTGACACGTGGGGTTCGGATCGGCCAGATATGTTCGTTACGCAGCGCCCCGTCCGGCGACACGGCTAACCAGGTGGTCCACCGACGATCCCGAGCTAATGGCCGCAAAACGTTGCGCAGCATCTGCCGATAGAAAGCCCAGGCAGAGACGTAACCAATATCGCGGCCGAGCCGCGTCATTACTCGGCCGATACGCGGCGACTTAACCATGACCACCAAATTTCGATTAATTGCCATCACCCTCACTTGTACAGTGTTGCCAGATAGNTCGGCGGAAACCCCANGCTATAGAGCGCAAGCAGAGAGAGGTTNTTNAGGGGTCTTATGAGGTAACCATCCCGCNGATAACGCACGGCTGANGTAATCGCGTCGCAAGGCAACTCCTGCAGCCGATGGCGAGGGATCTTTCGAATCAAGGCAACGTCTTCGAATAGTGGGATTGCCGGAAAGCCTCCCAGGCGATCATAATAGTCAACATTTATCAATAAACCCTGGTCCCCATAGGGCAGGTTTAACAGCTGGCAGCGCCAATGGACAATCTGTTCAAGACGCCGCGCTGCCGGTTGAATATCGTCCAGGGCAAACCGGAAATAACCGGCGCGGAATCGGTTCTCCGGCTCATCCACGAACTTCATAATCTCGGTTGACCAACCGGGCCCGAGTTTCGTGTCGGCATGTAAGAACAAAAGCCAGTTGCCAGTAGCGGCCCGCGCGCCGGCCGCCAATTGCCCGCCGCGCCCCGAAAACCCCTCGATGAGTCGCACGCCGCGTCGCTCCACGATAGCCTGCGTTCCGTCTACAGAGCCACCGTCGGCAACAATGATCTCGTTGACGCTTAAGGAGGCCTCAATCTCATCAAGGCGTGCGCCGATGACAGCAGCCTCATTCTGGGTAGGGATAACGACGCTCAACATGGCGGAAAAATGTCAGAAAGGACGATCGCCCGCAATCTGAATGCGCCGCATAATGCGGCGCGTTCGGTGGCTGTCATCNACAGCGATGTGTTTAGTGCANCGATTATCCCAAAACGCCACCGATCCATTTCGCCAACGGAAACGGCAGGNGAATTCGGGCCGAGTACCCCAATCCATAAGATAGTCTAGCAGCGGTGTGCTCTCCTCTTCGGTCATACCTTCGAAGCGGATAGAGTATGACCGGTCGCAGTATAAACTTTTGCGACCCGTTTCGGGATGAGTTCTAACNATTGGGTGCGCTGTCTCCGTGGCAACCCAGTCGGAGTCCATGCGGGATTTTGTGGTTCGGTTCTCATTCCGCGTGGTGGTGGGCCCAGCGACTCGGATATCAGAATTAACCACCTTCAGATCTGCGATCAGCCGCTTCATGCCCTCGGATAGGGCGTCGTAGGCGTGGACCTGACTCGCGAACAGGGTATCTCCGCCATAGTCAGGCACCTCGATAGCGAAAAGGATCGCTCCCATGGGTGGAGCCTCGGCCATGGCGGTATCCGAGTGCCAATCCTCACCAACGATATGGGTGTCGCCGGGCTCACGATGAATCATGACAATTTCTGGATCCTGGCCGCGCGTGTCGAAAAATGGATGGATAAATATGTCGCCAAACCGCAAGGCTAGACGCTTGTGTGCGTCAGTGTCCAAGTTCTGGTCATGAAAGAAGATCACGCCGTGGTCCAGAAGCGCCTGTCGAATCGCGACGATTAATGCATCGCTGAGATCGGCACTCAGGTCTACATTGGAGAGTTCAGCCCCAATGGAGCCAGAGAGCGGCTCCACGCTCAGGAGAGTGCTGGGAGGAGATATACTCATGCCTTTATTTAACATTCGTAAATTGCTCCTACCACTACANGGCATTTCACGCTCAGGGCCTCTTCCAACCCCAATTGAAAACAATCGGATGGAGAAACACCGGTCTCGCCTGCCCTCCCATTCTCACACTTCACGGTGGGGGTTAGCGGATCGAAGGCGCCAACTAGAGGCGAAAAACTCTCTCAATTAGAGTGACCACTTTATAAGCAGCTTCTGAGACCAACATTTGCCAGCTTAAGTCAACATTCGTATCGTGTCCGGTAAGTTGCGTGTGCGGGTTCATGATCGGCTTCTGTCAAATCTTGGGCGTGATCCAATGTACAAACGTGGGAAGCGAAGTAAACCTCCTATGTATATCTCGTTCAACCTGGATGCTTCGTTCCGTGAGCCTAGCCAGGATTCCAACAGATCTTTCAACATCTAACTTTCATCCATCCAACTTTAGAATTAGGTGACAACCGTTTTGGTTTAGGTCCCCATAACCAACACAAATATTCCTCTGCGCAAACGATATTTTGTCTTCTTATGATTTAGATTTACTAAACTANAGAATCATGTATTACCCATTAGGTTATGAGGAAACTTCCAACCTTAAAATCGCTTCAGTGTTTTGAGGCAACTGCGCGCCATTTAAGTTTTTCCAAGGCTTCGGAGGAGCTGTTCGTCACCCCTGCTGCCGTCAGCCAGCAAGTCCGGCAGTTAGAGGATTGGCTACAAGTACAGCTGTTCCGTCGCCTAACCCGAGAGATTCGTTTGACAGACGCGGGTCAAAAGGCGTTGCCGCTAATCACAGAAGGCTTCGACAAGCTGGCCGAAGGGGTACAACGCCTGACTGACGACGATGAAACCGGCGTTCTAACCGTCACAGCCGCTCCGACCTTCGCAGCCAAATGGCTCGTGCCACGCCTAGCTCACTTCAACGAGCTCTATCCAGATCTTAACGTGCGCATCGACGCCAGTCTTGGCCTCGTCGACTTTGAACGCGAAGGCGTGCATATCGGCATCCGTTTAGGCGCAGGAAAATATCCAGGCATGCGCTCGGACTGGTTCATGGATGAAGACGTAATACTAGTGTGTAGTCCGCTCCTCATGGAAGGGCAGNACCCCCTAGTGACACCNGATAANCTCANGCATCATCGGCTCTTACATGTNGACTGGGGTGGCNTCCACAACCCACCGAGCTTCAAACAATGGCTCAAATTAGCNTGNGTCGAGGGNGTNGANGTGCGGCGCGGCGACAGCTTCACCGTCGAAAACCTCGCNATCCAGGTCGCTATTTCTGGCGGCGGGGTGGTCCTTGTCTCAAAGATTTCGGTCGAGGAAGATCTGGAGGCGGGCCGATTAGTCGCGCCCTTCGACATCTCGCTGCCATCCCATTCCGCCTACTGGATAGTCACNCCCGAACGTATGGCCGAGCGCCCGAAAATCGCCGCCTTTCGGGATTGGCTCTTTGCAGAATCAGGTCAGAAGAGCAAAGCGGTCACCTAATTGTCAAATGCCGCCGTCGAAAAANCGCCTGCGCGTTGTCAATTAAGGACGGTCCCATGTATCCCCCTTTTTTTATATATGCCGTTGGCAGGTCCATCGCCGCAATACGCCTGGCCATTTCAGCGAAGCCTATGGCGGTCATACCGTCCTCAGACAGGGGGGCATCTGATCTCATGTCGAGGCCCAAAGAGACCACCAGAGCCCCGGCGCCAAAAATTTCGATTGCCGTCACCATCTCATTAGCCCGCATCAAGATTTGCGCCTCATCGTTCCCCGGCCTTAACACTACATTCAAGTGAGAGCCCTCGCCACGCTCGTCATCGTATCCGGCGAAGTACGGCGGATAATTGCTCGGGTCNGTATGCATTGANGTGNTAAACACGTCGCTTCTATCATAAAAGATATCTTCCGTTCCGTTGCCAGCATGCGTGTCCATGTCCAAGATGGCCACCTCGGCAAACGTCCCCCGCAGTTCCTGCGCTGCCACGGCAGCGTTGTTGAAGAAGCAGAANCCATTCGACGCGTCCCGGGATGCATGGTGCCCCGGANGACGACAAAGAGCGTAGGCTGGACCNTCGCCGGCGGCCANGNGGCGCGNCGCGTCGACGGCACATTGGGCGGACNAGTANATGGCGTCCCAGGTGCCTCTCATGACCGGACACGATGTGTCAGTGGCGTAGTAGCCTAGTTTGCCTATGANGCCATTTGGTACGCGGCTANTNCGCCGGCCNNTGTGATAGTTAGGGATGGCAGGATGCGTATACNCTGTGNCCTCCACCCAGCGATCGTAGGCCGTGCGAAAGAAATCAACATAGTCCGGGTCATGCACAGCNTAGATGGGATCCAATCCAAAATTANCNGGCGTGATAATATCATGGCCGAGTTCAANCATTATCTCGCGGAGNANCCTTGCCCGCTCGGGCTGTTCTGGGTGCGGGATNTTGACGCCAAGGCGGAAATAGAACTCCGGCGCATGGCCGAATTGGCGATCATCAAAAAAGACTTGCATGGGGCTCTCCTAACGGAGTGAGTCGGCCTCACGATATCTTTGATAAGCTTAAACGCCAATGGCGTGAATGGGCTTTCAATTGCATGACAATTTCATATAAATATTCTTGTTTTGTTCTATTTTTTAATTACTGTACCCCAATGGTTGATGTCTATCCTAACACCTATCAAAAGGGCCGTGGCGCCGTTTCCAATGCCACTGGGCGGTTCGAGGAAAAAACAGTCTATGCGGTTAATGACGGCTGGGATTTACAGGATGATCTGCCTCCCCTCCGCACTTTGGTAACAGACGAACGCCCAAAGACCATCATCACCCGGAACAAATCGCCCGACGTTCCCTTCGATCAATCTATCAACCCCTACCGGGGGTGCGAACACGGCTGTGTTTACTGCTTTGCTCGACCGACCCATGCTTTCCATGGTTTATCTTCGGGACTCGACTTCGAAAGTAAGCTGTTCGCCAAGCCTGATGCAGCCAAGCTTCTGAGAGCAGAATTGCGGAGGCCCGGCTACGTGGCCGACCCCATCGCCATCGGTACTAACACGGATCCCTACCAGCCCATCGAGAAGCATCGGAGGATAATGCGCGACGTGCTAAAGGTTCTCGACGCTCACAATCATCCGGTCTCCGTTGTTACCAAGTCATCGCTAGTGCTGCGTGATTTGGATATCCTGGGCCCCATGGCGACCAGGGGTTTGGCCAGTGTCGGGCTGTCTGTGACGACGCTCGATCGCGATTTAGCTCGGCACATGGAGCCTCGCGCAGCAACTCCATCGCGGCGACTTCATGCAATCCGAGGTCTGACCGACGCAGGTGTCAAGACCTTTTGCCTAGCGGCACCCATAATCCCAGGGCTTAATGATCACGAATTAGAAAACATCGTGACAGCAGCGGCGGACGCCGGTGTGGTAGGCGCTGGTTATGTCTTGTTGCGCTTACCACTGGAGATCAAAGAGCTATTTACAGAATGGCTGGATAAGCACGAGTCGGGACGCAAGTCGAAGGTGCTGAGCATGATACGCGCCTCTCGGAATGGTGCCCTTTATGTCTCGGACTGGAGCACTCGTCAGCGCGGCACTGGCAAGTACGCAGACCTGCTGGAGGCGCGGATGGCTCTGCTCCGCAAGCGGCTCCACCTCACCAACGCTGATCGTCCAGCAGAATTCAAATTACGAACGGATTTATTTACCGTCCCACCCCGGGCAGGCGACCAACTACAACTGCTCTGAACATGAAAAAGAATTGCAACCGGTTCATAACTGAGCAGCACTCTTCTGTTTGTGATCTTTGAACTAACCCCCAGCACCGCCCAAACCTGCCATTACGTCCGCCATTACTCCATTTGTCGGTATTCGACCGAGAAATTTAGGCTGGCAGCTTTTTTAGTTCGGCAAAGCTCGAGGTTGACAAACAAGTTTTCGATCCCGAAATCCCCAAACGAGACGACACGGTGCTTTTGTTCAAATTACAAGACCGTTGAGTTCTATCACCTGATCCCGCCGTAAATTCAATTAATGGTTGTGATTGCCCTCGATCAGGCCGGCGCCTTTAAATTGGATAGCAATTAATACCTCAATGGCAAGCCCAAGCACCAGGCGTTCAAGAGCAAGCATTAGGGCAAGACTCGAGAAAGAGGCATGAACTAATCGATGGCGAAGATTGAGGGCCGAACGCCGCTTGACCGCCTTTGGCTTAGCCTTTTGGCTCCCCCGCCTCAATCCAGGCGGCGTAGTCGGCTTTGGATTGTTCTGTTGCGGGATAGACTTCGGGCACCCTTACACCTCTCGACACCTGCAACTTTGCAAAGCGTTCGTAGCGTTCTTGCTCTAAGCCGTCGCGGCCAACTTCTTCGGCAAGGGCGCGAGGTATCACCATGACACCATCCCCGTCGCCCTTAATAATGTCACCCGGGAAAACGGCTACGCCGCCGCATTGGATAGGTGTTTGAAAGTCGGCTGCGGAATGGCCACTCACGCTGGCCGGCGCGGCAGGGCCTGCAGCGTAGATGGGAAAATCGGCGGCAAGACATTCCTCGAAATCCCTTAAGCCGCCGTCGGCCACAAGTCCGCTTACACCTCTTACACTAAGCCGTTCCACCAAAATGTCGCCGACCGCCGCAATGTCGGCCCGACCGCGTCCGTCGATAACCAGTATTTGGTCAACGGGCACGGTCTCTATAGCGACCCGAGGCGGATAGTCCTTGCCGCCCAGGACTTCGGGCGTCGATAGATCCTCGCGCATGGGCAGATATCGGAGCGTGAACGCATTACCAACGATAGGCTTCGTCGGCGTGTTCATAGGTTTGGGTCCAGCCATAGAAACGCCGCGGATACCGCGCTTCAGGAGCTGCATACTCACTGTGGCGTTGGAAATGACTTCGAGGCTTGCGCGCGTCTTAGCGTCCAAGGATTGATACTCCTATATTGTCACTTGCTCATTATACGGCGCGAGTATAGCACTCACTGCATGGATGCAAGTCAGATCGACCGTCTTTTCGATGAAATCGCCGGAGTCTTTGAGTCAGGTGACTTAATAGAGGCTGAACGCCGTTGTCATAGTCTTTGCGACGCTCACCCAACTTATGCACCAGCCGTTGGACTCATGGGGGTTATACTGTGCCAAACTGGCCGGGGTGAAATCGGCATCCAGTTTATTAAAAAGGCCACCGAACTGGCCCCAGACGAGGCCACCTTCTTTAACAACCTGGGAATCGGTTACACCGACCTGAAGCGGTTAGATGAGGCACTCTGTGCCTTCAATCGAGCCATCGAACTAGCACCCAATAACGCCCAAGCGCACAATAACATCGGCGCCGTGCTGCGCCCCTTAGGCCGGCTGCAAGAAGCCTGCTTACACTACGCCAGAGCCGTTGAGATCACGCCCAAATCCGGCCAGTTCTGGGCGAACTACGCCAACGTGCTGATGGACCTAGACCGAGTAGAAGAGGCCGATGCAGCGGCCCAAACAGCTGTGAACCTTAGTCCCAACTATGCTGTCGCCCACAACAACCTGGGCACGGTGCGGCAAAGACGCGGTCAGTATTCAGAGGCGGAAGACCACTTCAGAAAGGCGCTGAACCTGGACGAAGATTACGCCGACGCCCACGCCAACATAGCGGAGGTATTGAAGGACACAGGCCGTATAAAACACGCTTTACCGCACTATGAGCGAGCCCGTGAATTGGCCCCGACGGAGGCGGCTATGGGCTCTAACCACCTGCTTGCACTTTGCGCCTTGGACGGCATAAGTCCAACGGAAATTGCCGCAGCGCATTTGGCCTGGGGCGGGACCCAACCTTCGGCTCCCCGGGTAACGCGTTCAAACCGACGGCTGCGTGTAGGCTATGTTTCCCCCGATTTTCGACGCCATTCTGTCGCTTATTTTTTGGAGCCTTTGTTGGAACATCACGACCGCGGGGCTGTGGAAGTCTTCGCGTATGCAAATATGCCTACAGTCGGAGACTCCGTCACTCAGCGGCTGAGAGGCCTAGCTGATCATTGGCGGAACGTCTTCGCCTGGGATGACAGGATATTCGTCGAGCAGGTGCGGGCTGATCAGATCGATATTCTCCTGGATCTTGCTGGCCACACGCGGGGTAACCGATTGACCGCCTTTGCACACCGGCCTGCGCCTGTGCAAATGAGCTACCTCGGCTACCCTGCGACCACGGGCCTGGGCGCTATGGACTTCCGTCTAACTGACTCGTGGGCCGATCCACCCGGCATGACTGAAGCGTTCCATTGTGAGGCCCTACTGCGCCTCGACGGTGGTTTCCTCTGCTATAAGCCAGACGACGAAGCACCAAATGTGGCCCAATTACCTGCATGTCGTGGTGACGGCATAGTTTTCGGCTCTTTCAACAACCTGGCCAAAGTGAACAAGACAGTGATAGGAACCTGGGCCGCGATCTTGAACGCGGTTCCAAGATCACGCCTAATTCTTAAGGCGAAGGCACTCTGCGACGACGCCACGGTGACACGCATCACCGAATCGTTCGCCTTGCACGGCATCGATCCCAAGCGCATTGAGTGCCTAAGCTGGATCGTCGACAGCTCACCTCTGGCCGCCTATCACCGTGTAGATATCGCTCTTGACACCTTCCCCTACAACGGCACAACGACAACTTGCGAGGCTCTTTGGATGGGCGTTCCGACGGTAACCCTGGCCGGCGACTGGCACGCCGCACGCGTGGGCGTGAGTCTAATGACGAAGCTAGGGCTTAACGATTGGATCGCACCCGACCGCAATGCCTATGTGATGCTGGCGGTAGAGAGAGCGAACAGGCTGGACGCCCTCGCGCACGTTCGCTCGGGCCTGCGTAATCGGATGGCAGACCAAGGGCTAACGGATGGAGCAAGGTTCGTAACGAATCTGGAGGCTGCTTATCGAGAAGCATGGAATAAATGAGACATGTGGGAACAATCCCGTCTGGCTAACTCATTCATCTCCGTTTCGCAACGCGCACTTGGCAGCCCTCAGTCGACAGCCTATATACCGTGTATGAACTCTCTGTTAGCATTCCTTCTCGGCTCCGCTATGCTATGCACTCTTTTAGTGCTTGTTATTGGCGTAGTGTCCTTCGCAGTTCATGGTGAGTTCTATAGGAAGAATTCCAACAAGCTCATGCGCCTTCGTGTCCTTTTGCAGGGCTTGGCGATCTTGTTCTTCGCCGTCCTTTTATTTGCCATACTGGATTATTAGGAGCCCGATTTGGTCACTCTTTCAAAGATTTATACCCGTGGCGGTGACAAGGGAGAAACTTCCTTAGGCGGTGGCAAGAGAGTTGCTAAACACTCGCTAAGGGTCGCAGCCTACGGCACCTCCGATGAGGCCAACGGCGTCATCGGCATCGTGCGCATCTACACGGATGGCGAGGCCGACGCTATGCTGGCCCGCATTCAAAATGATCTTTTCGACCTGGGCGCAGACCTTTGCACGCCGCATGATGCGGTGCGCAGGGATGGCGCTCTTAGAGTTACCATGGCACAGGTAGAGCGCCTTGAAACCGAAATTGACGTTATGAACGAAACTCTTGAGCCCCTGAATTCCTTCGTTCTACCAGGCGGCACGCCAGCCGGTGCACACCTTCACCTTGCTAGAACAGTAGTCCGTCGCTGCGAACGACTTCTGACCGAATTGGCCACTACCGAACCGGTCACGGAAGAAGCCCTAAAATACACAAACCGCCTCTCTGACCACCTGTTCGTGCTGTCTCGCTACGTCAACGATGGCGGCAAGCTGGACGTGCTTTGGAAACCAGGTGCAAATCAGTAACTCCAGCGCCATTGCGGTCCGTCGACAACCAAACGGGACTGCATGTCCCGGATTACATAAAGCAAATTGAAATTTTTGGTGAGGCTTAGCTGACTGTTTATCGTCCAAATTACTCGCAAAGATTTTTATAAAATGATTATTCTGTGACCTGAGTAAGGGGTTGCGCGAGCACCGCTACTCCGTCATTTCACTGACACAAACCCATCTTGACCCAACCTGCAAGCGCTCCTATTGTGCAGCGCGAAATGCAGCGGGCCTCCTGGAATTGTGGGGACGTTGGGGTCATCCCTTCGGGACACCCTCGCCACCGCATCATTCGCTTTTATACCGCTGTTTTTTGGTTTGTGCAGGAAATGCTATGAAAGTTCTAGTCGCCGTGAAGCGAGTCATTGACTACAATGTCAAGATTCGCGTCAAGACCGATCAGACGGGGGTCGAAACGGCCAACGTCAAAATGTCCATGAACCCTTTCGATGAGATCGCCGTCGAAGAAGCCGTTCGCATGAGAGAAGCCGGTACTGCTGAAGAGGTGATCGCTGTCTCAATGGGCCCATCGCAGTCCCAAGAAACTATCCGCACGGCCCTCGCCATGGGCGCAGATCGCGGCATCTTGGTGGAGACCGACGACGAGCTACAGCCACTAGCAGTGGCCAAGCTAATGAAGGCCATCGTCGATAAGGAAAACCCTGACTTGGTCATCGTCGGCAAGCAGGCGATCGATGACGACAGCAACCAAACGGGGCAAATGCTCTCCGCCCTATTGGGTTGGGCTCAAGGCACCTTTGCCTCCGAACTCCATTTCAACGGTGAAACATTAAACTGCACCCGCGAGGTAGACGGAGGACTCGAAACACTAGCACTGAAAATGCCGGCCGTGATCACCACGGACCTGCGTCTCAACGAGCCACGCTACGCAAGCCTGCCCAATATCATGAAAGCCAAGAAAAAGCCAATCGACACGCTAAGTCCGAGTGAACTTGGCGTAGACACGGCACCGCGTCTTACAACACTTAAGGTGACAGAGCCTGCCGGCCGCGAGGCGGGCATAATCGTCGAAAGCGTGGCCGAACTGGTTGAGAAACTCAAGAACGAAGCTAAGGTGATTTGATGAGCGTCCTGGTTATTGCTGAACACGACAACGCGGAGCTTAAGCCCGCAACCCTAAATACAGTCACCGCCGCCAAGGCATTGGGCGATGTGACCGTCCTAATTGCCGGATCGGACTGCGCCGCTGTTGGCGATGCAACCGCCATGGTCGACGGTGTTTCTAAGGTCATTATCGCCGATAGCGACCTTTATGCCAACGGGCTGGCCGAGAACCTGGCCACCCTCATTGTCAACCTTTCCAATGACTATAGCCATATCATGGCCCCCGCCAACACAGGCGGTAAAAACGTTATGCCCCGGGTAGCCGCGCTTCTCGATGTGGCGCAGATCTCCGACATCACGGCCGTGGAGAGCGCTGATACGTTCGTGCGTCCCATCTACGCTGGCAACGCCATGGCAACCATACAGTCATCGGATGCCATCAAGGTTATAACCGTTCGAACTACGGCCTTTGACCCGGCCTCCAGCGAGGGTGGTTGCGCTGCTATCGCAATCGCGGATGCCGCCAACGACGCAGGCCTATCCAGCTTCGTAGGCCAGGAGCTGACCGTTTCTGAGCGTCCAGAACTGACAAGCGCAGGCATCGTCATTTCGGGCGGACGCGGTATGCAGTCCGGCGATAACTTCCCCATGTTGGAGGAAGTCGCGGATAGGTTGGGCGCTGCAGTCGGCGCGTCAAGGGCTGCCGTAGATGCGGGCTTCGTGCCGAATGATTACCAAGTTGGACAAACCGGAAAAGTTGTCGCGCCAGACCTTTACATGGCAGTCGGTATCTCGGGTGCTATCCAGCACCTGGCCGGCATGAAGGACTCCAAGGTAATTGTTGCAATAAATAAGGATGAAGAAGCACCCATCTTCCAAGTTGCTGACTACGGCCTCGTGGCAGACCTCTTTGAAGCGGTGCCAGAACTGTCAGCTGAGTTGGACAAGTGAGACATTCAGAGCCAAAAATATCAACATCAGGAACCCTTCCATGAGCGATGACATTAAGAGAATAGGGGTTATTGGTGCCGGTCAGATGGGCGGGGGCATCGCACACGTGTGCGCGGCATCGGGCTATGACGTTTATTTGATCGACCAGACAGACGAGGCGGCCTCCAAGGGGCTTCAAAAGTTGACTCGCAACATGGACCGGGACGTAGCCCGTGGGCGCATAACCGAGGATATCCGCAACGGTGCGCTAAAGCGCATTACAACGGGTTCTTCTTATGATGGGTTTAAGGACTGCGACCTGGTTATCGAGGCTGCCTCCGAGGATGAGGACGTTAAGAAGGCGATCCTCAAGACGCTATGTGAAAATGTTAAAGACAGTACGCTGATCGCCACAAACACGTCATCCATCTCGATCACGCGGCTGGCTGCGCAAACGGACCGACCGGGCCAGGTCTGCGGCATGCATTTCATGAACCCGGTGCCGCGCATGGAATTAGTGGAACTGATCAGGGGCATAGCAACAGAGGAGGACACCTATAATCGGGTACGTTTGTTAACCGAGAAGTTAGGCAAGAAAGCGGTCAACGCAGAGGATTTTCCCGCCTTCATCGTCAATCGTATCTTGTTGCCGATGATCAACGAAGCCATCTATACGCTCTACGAGGGGGTTGGCTCCGTGAAGGCCATCGATACGGCTATGAAGCTCGGCACTAATCATCCTATGGGGCCGCTCGAGCTGGCGGACTTCATCGGATTAGATACATGTCTGGCAATCATGCACGTGCTGCACGAAGGATTGGCTGATACCAAATATCGGCCTTGTCCACTGTTGGTGAAATACGTAGAGGCCGGCTGGCTTGGCCGCAAGTCCGATCGGGGCTTCTACGATTATTCCGGCGACGAGCCAGTCCCAACGCGCTGAACACCGATGCCTAAGCCCCCCTATTCTCTGCCTCATCCAGATCTAATCCTAGGGCCTCATCTTACTTCTTAAGGTCCCTGAGCTGAACTAAACGTCTGAGCTATTGGCCGCGGGCTTCGCCCGCCTCACCGTCTGAGACTACTAGTGCGAGCTAATATACCCGAGCCCACTGGATTGAGATAAAACTACTAACAAGCACACCTGGGTTCATTATAAAATCAAATAAAAATGATATGGATATTAATGCCGCTGTGTTTTCCTTATATGTTGTTGTTCTTGATTGTTTGAAACGCGAAGTTTAAGGCATGCAGATCTCCACGGATCGCGGGCGCATCCTTGCCGTTCTTGGCCCAACCAACACGGGTAAGACCCATTTTGCTATGGAGCGCATGCTGGCTCATGAGTCGGGGGTTATCGGCTTTCCCCTTCGCCTTTTAGCAAGAGAAAATTATGAGCGAGCAGTGGCAATCAAGGGAGAAAGCCAGGTGGCCCTGATCACTGGAGAGGAGAAAATTCTGCCGCCGCGAGCCAAATTCTTCATATGCACTGCTGAAAGCATGCCGTTGAGCCGACCCGTCGCTTTCCTCGCTCTGGACGAGGTACAAATGTGCGCTGATCCAGATCGAGGGCACGTCTTTACCGAGCGCCTTTTGCGAGCTCGTGGCCAGTATGAGACCATGCTCATGGGCGCCGAGACGATGCGGCCACTAATCCGCAAACTGATCCCTGATGCGGAGTTCCAGACCCGCCCCCGCATGTCGACGCTGAGTTACACTGGACCGAAAAAGACAGCGCGCCTTCCGGCCCGCAGCGCGCTAGTGGCGTTCACGGCACCCGATGTTTACGCTATCGCCGAGCTGGTGCGTCGCCAACGCGGCGGTGCAGCCCTAGTCATGGGCGCGCTAAGTCCGCGCACTCGCAACGCCCAAGTGGCTCTGTTTCAGAACGGAGAGGTAGATTACCTAGTGGCCACGGACGCCATCGGCATGGGATTGAACATGGATATCAATCACGTCTGCTTCACCGGCACCCAGAAGTTCGATGGCCGCCTGCATCGGGCGCTCGCTCCTTCGGAACTGGCACAAATTGCTGGCCGCGCCGGGCGTCACATGGCAGATGGCACCTTCGGAACGACGCCGGAGGTGGCAGGGCTTGACCAAGACCTAGTCCAAGCCGTCGAGGATCATGAGTTCGAACCATTGCACCGGATCTATTGGCGGAATTGGCACTTGGATTTCCAATCATCGGAACGCTTGTGCAGAAGCCTTGCCCTACCGCCAGACAAACCAGGCTTAGTGCGGGCCCGCGAGGCAGATGATGAACGTGCTCTTCATACCCTTTTGGAAGATCGGAATATAGCTGAGCTGGCTAACAATCCAGACGCAGTTCGTCTTTTGTGGGAGGTCTGTCGAGTTCCAGATTTCCGCAAGGTAATGAGCGACGCTCATGCCCGCCTGCTCTCAGTAATCTACCAACATCTCAGGACCGGCGCTGAACGCATTCCCACGGATTGGATCGCAGAACAGATCAATCACCATGACCGTTTGGATGGAGATATCGACACCCTAACCCAACGTATAGCCGGGGTCCGGACCCTCAACTATATCGCCTACCGGGCTGATTGGCTGGCCGACACGGCCCATTGGCAAGATCGGACCCGCGCCACAGAGGACCGCTTATCCGACGCCTTACACGATCGCCTCACTCAACGCTTCGTGGACCGCCGAACATCAGTTTTAGTGAAACGTTTAAAAGACAAAAAAACTCTGTTGGCGGCGGTTAGAGCGGACGGCGAAGTAATCGTTGAAGGTCATCACGTCGGACACTTGGATGGATTCAGATTTCTGGCAGATAAGAGCACGGCCTCAAGTGACCCGGACGTCAGCGCCAAGGCACTCGACCGGGCTGCAGGACAGGCGCTGCGCCAGGAAATTGAAAATCGCGTCGCCGACTGCGTAGGCGCCAACAACAAACAATTCGGGCTTTGCATAGAACGGGCAAGCAAACCAGAGATCCATTGGAAGGGCGTACGACTGGCGACGGTCGCAAAAGGCGCCTCGCTACTCGCCCCACAAATTCAGGTTCCGATCTACGACCTATTGTCCTCCAAACATCGTTACGGCCTGGAAGCACGGCTATCGCGCTGGCTCAGCCAGGAACTAGAGACCCAGCTGAGTCCACTCTACGCGGATTTAAACACCCTGCCCAAAGGACCGGCGCGCGGTATTCTTTTCCAACTACGCGAACATCTGGGATCCATGCCTCGGGCAACTGCGGCGAGTGTGGTCTCCAGGCTCGGCCGCGAGGACCGTCAGGCGCTGCGCCGGATCGGAGTCCGTATTGGGCGGGAATCGGTCCTGGCACCAATGCTGCTGAAGCCAGCTGCGGTCGCCATCCGCGGCATGTTATATGACCTCAACCATAATCGACAGGGCACACCCCTGCCCAATCCTGGCCGTATGTCCGTGCGCATGGAACGAGCCGTACCCGCCACCTTCTACGAAGCCATCGGCTACAGACCACTGGGAAAACTGGCGGTGCGTGTGGACATTGTCGAACGCGTTGCCGCCGGCGCTTGGGAATTAAGCCGCTCCGGCGCATTTCCGCCGCCCGTCGGCCTTATGAACTTGGTTGGTTGCGGCATCGAGGACATGACGGAGGTCCTGAAGCGTCTGGGCTATCGTTATTATTTTAAGAACGAAGAGCTCAAGTTCCAACGTCAAAAACCAGAGGCTGGCCGCACAGGCCTACAGCAAAATCTCCCAAAACGGAGAGCTAATCCACATTCCCCTTTTGCCAAGCTTGGGGAACTGATAAGCGACAGATCGTGAGCCGTAAAAGTGTCAGGCCGGAGAATGAAGCCCAACGCTTAGACCTGTGGCTGTGGTTTGCCCGCTTCTTCAAAAGCCGCTCCCTATCAACCCGTTTTGTGCAATCAGGCCGGCTCCGGGTTAACAATCAAGTCATCAAGAAGGCGCACCATAACCTGCGTGTCGGAGACATTTTGACCTTTCCAAAGGCGGGTCGTGTCCAAGTGGTTAAACTTCTAGACCTTGGACTCCGACGGGGACCAGCCCCGGAAGCGCGAGCCCTCTATGAGGATCTTTCGCCTCCGGCACCCACGCACGAGGAGCAACAGGAAGAATTGAGTCCGGTAGCGGGCGTTCGCAAGCCGGGTTCGGGCCGACCCACCAAGCAACAGCGCCGCGCCCTGAATCGCTTGCTCCCGCAGTGATTTCCATCGAAAAATCCGTACACAACTACACGAGCTTAAAGTCCGTTGCGATGATAGTCGTGGGTAAAGGTAAAGAGGGAAATGAGGCACAGCGGGATGTAAAATTGAATGAGCCATGATAACCAAAATAAATCCCTTAGAGTATTTTCTGCACCGCTAACTCTGTGGACCGTCGGTATACTTCTCGTAAATTTACAATCTTGTTAGATGAGACTAGCACGCGCCATTGGGTTCGACCTTGATCATTCATTGAAACCTTTACCCAGACCATCGCTGCCAACCAGAACGCCAGCCAAGGATGAAGAGGCAGGTCTGTGCGCGTCTCTAGACGTCCCGTATTGGCAAGCCTTCCCGTTTGTGCCCTGATAAAGGCATGACCACGCCGCCTCATCCTTTCTGGAAACATTCCCTCCGCTTCTATTCCGATCCGGAAACTCAAGCGGCGTGCCTTGACCTGCAACATCGTCTGGGCGCTGACGTAAACATTGCTCTTTATGCCCTGTATCGCGCCAGTAAGGGGGATCAACTTAATGTCGATAGCCTTCGACAAGCGGATCAGGCCGTCGCTTCGTGGCGTGATGATGTGGTGCGTCCATTACGTCAGCTGCGGCGCGAACTTAGACCCCATCCGCACCCAATATCCGCGGCAGACCAATCTCGTATCCGCGATGGAATTAAGAAGCTGGAACTCGAAGCAGAACGAATCCAGCAGTACTATCTTGAAGGGCTCGTCATCTCGGCAACAGCGACGTCAAAAAATCAGGCAGCCCGGACAAACCTGGTAGCCTATGCCACATACCTTGAGACCGATCCGTCAGACCCTGCACTCGCCACTCTGCTGAATCGTTTTGAGGCGCTGCACCAATCCGGATCGTAAATGGTGGGCACGGCTAGGATCGAACTAGCGACCTCTCCGGTGTGAACGGAGCGCTCTCCCGCTGAGCTACGCGCCCAAAAAAATATTTCCAACGGCCGGTGGTATACCGTCTGCGGTTGGGTCAGGCAACCCCAACCAATAACTCCCGCAGTTCGGAAAAATCGTCGATCACTTTATCCGCGCCTAACTCCGCTACTGAGCCACGAGGGTAGCCGAAAGAGACCGCAACAGATCGAACCCTTAGTGCCTTAGCCATGTCGATATCGTTGGCGCTATCTCCGACCATGACCGCTCGTTCCGGTTGACTGTGGACAGCCTCGATGGCGGCGGCTAAAGGGCGAGGGTCAGGTTTACGGGCATCGGCAAGCGTATCGCCACCAATGATCACTTCAAAAAATTCTAAAAATCCAAATATCGTAAGAATCTCACGAGCTGGGGCTTCGGGTTTGTTGGTGCAGACTCCAAGCTTGATGCCATGGGCTTTTAGCGTTTTTACTGTCTCGAAGGCTCCGGGAAACGGCGTCGAAAGATCAGCGGGTGCAGCCTCATAAAACTCGAGAAATTTAGCCACAGCGGTGTCTAAATTCACGTCGTTCTCCGCATCTACGACGCGCAGGGCCCGTTCGACGAGTTTGATAACACCGTCCCCAACCAT
>PARE01000040.1 GCA_002709525.1 Magnetovibrio sp.
ACCTAAGCAATAGTGCTTGAAACAATGGTCAAAATTTATAAAAGACCGTCCTGCGTATCTCCGTCTTTCAAAGACTATATTTTATCGGATAGTCTTTTTGTCATGATAAATGGCAAATGTGACCCCGATTCTAGAGACTTTCCATGATGCGCTCGAAGGCATTGTTTTTAAAATACCGCCTGGGTCGTAGGTGCAAACGGTGATGGCCATACGTTATCAGATGGGACAGATCGAATGGGAGAAACTCAAGGTTTTTCACCCGAACCCGTTTCTAAGTCCTATGCCTCCAGAAGGACAAGGCATAAATCCAAACTTTCCTCGCATAGATACTTCTAGCATCAACAGTATTCATAAATCCAAGTCTTACAATCAGGCTTTAAATACGGGGTTCGGGGAATGGTGACGCATCGGCTCCTCATTATCGCCCACGCGCCATCGCCAAATACACTAGCCATGCGCGCCGCGGTAGAGGCGGGTGCCCAGCGCGAAGACATCAACGACGTCGCCGTGCTAGTCAAATCGCCATTGGAGGCCGGCCCGGACGATGTCTTAAACACACATGGCGTGATACTTGGAACGACCGAAAACCTTGGCTATATGAGCGGCGCGCTTAAGGATTTCTTTGACCGGAGTTACTACCCACTTCTGGAGAGGACCCAGGGCCTACCTTATTCGCTCTACATCCGCGCCGGCTTAGATGGCACCGGCACGCGGCGCAGCGTTGAGAGCATCACAACCGGTCTTAAATGGCGTGCAATCCAAGAGCCTTTGCTCTGCCACGGTGAATACAACAAAAGATTTTTGGATGACTGCCGCGACTTCGGCACCCTCATGGCCGCGGGCTTAGAGGCTGGGATATTTTAAAAAACTTACCGTGTACGGTGATAGAATATTTCAGCGAACATGCCACCCTCGTCAGTCCAGTGTTGATCGCGCCGGAACCCGGCTCGAAACGCTAAGTCGTCGAAACCGGCTAGCGTGTATTTATAAGAATTCTCCGTGTGAATAGTTTCTCCAGCGGTGAAATTGAAAGTCCGGCTAGCGACACGCACCGCTTGGTTGACCAAACTTTGAAGATGCATCTCAATCCGTTGAAGGTCTCGGTTGTAGCGGGCGACGTGCCGAAACCGCTCCAATAAAAAGTCGCCGTCAAGCTCGCGGTTGATACGGGCAAGAAGGTTCAGGTTGAACTCTGCGGTCACGCCGGCAGCGTCATCATAAGCACGGACCAAACGATCCTCATCTTTCTGAAGGTCTACCCCAATCAGTAGGCCGCCTCCCGGACCAATCGTGTCGCCGATGGAACGCAGAATTTCAACCGTCTGATTAGGTTCGAAGTTACCGATGGTAGAACCAGGAAAAAAAACAACGCGCCGCGCTACCGGTCGGGGCGGCGCGGGTAGCAATACAGGCTTAGTGAAATCGGCAACCACGTGCTGGACATCCAGGTCCGGATAGGTGAGACACAGGCCTCTGGCCGCAGCAATGAGGTGCGCCTCCGATATATCAACTGGCACAAAGACCACGGGATCGGTCAGGACATTTAGTAGGATGCGGATCTTTTCCATGGACCCGGCACCGTATTCGATCACCATAGCGTTATCGCCAATGGCGGCGGCCATCTCATTTGCATATGTCTCAAGAATGCCTATTTCTGTACGGGTAGGATAGTATTCCTCCAGTGCGCATATGGCTTCGAACAGCTTGGAGCCAGTGGCGTCATAAAAATATTTCGCTGGCAAGCTTTTATGGCTAGACGCCAGGCCAGTCATCACATCCGCCAGGAAGCTGCCATTCGGTCCACAGGACCCTGGCGGATTGTCTTTGGCGAAAACTGAGGTCATTTTGTCCGGTTATTTCATGTTTTCGAGTAGTATAAACAGTGCACGCCCCGGCGAAGAGCATCAAGGTTGAAGTCCACCGGGAGCCTTACCTGCAGCATGAGTAGAGATTGTAAGCGTCAGAGCCAAATGCGATGTCCCTTGCCGATTGCCGCATTTTAGAGGTCACCGCCGGTCTGCCACCAGCCATTGGGGATTCTTAATTATACGTTGAGGAAATTAGGTGAAAGGTTCTAGGCTTCTATATCAATCAACATTTCCACTTAATTTAGAGGCTTAGGTGGGGCTTGTCCAAACCGGACATAACTGACAGGTGACGAAAGAGGGCTCGCTAACCGTCGGCATCCGCCGCAGCCTTGCGCAAGTTTTCAGGCGTCATTGGAAGTCGCCGCGCCCGGACACCTGCTGCATCGAATAGTGCATTTGCAATAGCTGCGGCGACAGGCTCACTGGAGGCCTCTCCGGCTCCTAAGGGTGGTGTACCCGGTCGATCGAGAATTATCACGTCCACAGGTGGCGCCTGTGCAAAGTTAAGAATAGGATATGTCTCCCAGTCGCGGCTTGTGATGCCGTCCTGGTCAAACAAAACCTCTTCATATAGCGTCCAACTAATCGCTTGCAGGACGCCGCCTTCGAGTTGCATGCGTAGTCCCGCTGCGTCCGCCACTTCACCTGCATCAGCGGCGCAGACGGCTGTGAGGATATCGATCTCAGCGGCATCGTTAACTTTCAACTCGATAGCGATGGCCGCGTAGGTCTTGGAATTACAGTATCGTGAGAACGCGATGCCGCGTCCAACCCCGTGATCTCGGTCTCTGGACCAGTCGATGCCGTCGGCAGCCGCCTCAATGACGTCGCGCGCCCGCGGATCAGCTAAATGCCGCAGCCGAAAGGCCACGGGATCGGCCCCGATTTGGTAGGCTAGCTCATCCATCATGCTTTCGAGCGCAAAGATATTAGCGTAGCCACCCAAGCAACGCAGCGCTGAAGTCCGCAGGGGCAAGTCCCTAACGAGGTTCTTAACCGCACGCACGGCCGGAAAACTATAATATGGATCGATATTGCGATGCAGCCCGGCTTGGTTGACCATCGACGGTTTTGGCCGAAAAGGCGGCGTTGGATTTTCTTGGAGCAAAGCCGCCAAAAATCGCGATGCTCCCTCATCCCCCAGTTTTGGCCGCGGCCGCCCTAGATGAGTATCGGAGTAGCTCTCATGGCTCCAGTCGATCACCGTTCCGTCGATGTCGAGGCTGGCGCGAAGTTCCATGGACATGGCCGAACCATAGGGCTCCCATGCGTGCTCATCGTCCCGGCTCCATTTCAAAAGCACCGGTCGGCCCGGCAGTGCGAGTGCTAACAACGCAGCTTCAAACGCCGCGTCGTCGGCGCCGTTATGCCCGTAACATCCGGCACCAGGTATGTGCTGAATGACTAAACCTTCGAGTGAAACACCTAAAGCTTCCGAGATGCTCGTTTTCAAGAATTGGATACCCTGGCTGTGGGTCCAGATCTTTAGCCCGCCTAACCCGTCGGCTTCCGCTGCAGCTGCGGACGGCCCAATAGAGCCATGCATAATGTAAGGTTTGTCATAACGCGCAGCGAGGGTTAGCAAGGCATCAGCCGGCGGCTCTTGCAGCGGCGTCACTGGCGCGTCCAAGGGCGTGCCATCAACCACCGGGAAGCATTCGCATGCGTTTGACGTCATCTGCCCGTATAGATCAACAGAATTAATTCTTGAGCTCTCCCAAGTTGCGGCGCGAGCAAGACGCTCAGCCGCCCGAACCACCGGATACTCATCATCACCAACAACCGCCACGAAACTACCGTCACGTATCAGCGTGATCCCTTCCACCTCCAGGCGGGCAACCACGTCCGCACCTATAGACACAAGCCGGGCACGCATATTAGGCGGCCGCACGCAGCGCGCGTGACGCATCCCTGGCAGCACTATATCGTGCAGGTAAGTCATCGCACCCGTAACCATGTCACGAAGAGCGCGAGGCTCGGACTCTTTCCCTATCCATCTGTATTTGGCCGGCACCTTCAATGTTACTTTTGGGTCAACGGCGATGCCGAATGATCCGTTGTCTAAAACCTCGTGGTAAGCGACACTTTGATTGGTATCGCGTACCGAAATCAGGCCCTCCTCCATCACCAACGCGTCAACCTCCACCTCCAATTTTTTAGCCGCCTTTTCCAGAAGATGACGGCGCGCGGTAGCCGCCGCGGTGCGTACCGCATGGCCCGAATGCATCATCGAATTACTCCCGGACGTCATGCCTTCATTGGGGTACGCGGTATCAGGCGGCTCTATGACGATGCGTGCCGGATCGATCTCCAGTTCCTCCCCCACCAGCACGCTAAGGGCAGTCGAGATCCGCTGTCCGATGTCCACTTTACCAGAGCGGACGTGAACCGTGCCTTCGGAGTCAAATGTGATCCAGCTGTCCAGGTCGGGACTGTTGATTAGGCTTGGATTGTTCATGATGCATCTCCCGGTCTAACCAGGCTATCGATCGCGGCCTTGATCCTACCGTGCGAACCACAGCGGCAGAGATGCGGCGATAGCGCTTCATCAATCACTTCTGCGCTCGGGTTTGGGTCCGATTCTAGCATCCCCGTGACGGCGACGATGAAACCTGGGATACAGTAACCACACTGCGCCGCACCGGCACCGATGAAGGCTTGCTGGATCCGGCTCAGTTGACTCCCGCGAGCTAAACCCTCGACCGTCGTAATAACCTTGTCCTGAAAGTCACTGACGGCAGCTGAACAACTCAACGTCGACCGGCCATCGACGAGGACCGCGCAGGCGCCGCATTGTTCGAGTCCGCAGCCAAGTTTCGCACCGGTCAGTCCAAGATAATTACGCAGCACAAATAAAAGCGGCGTATCTGGGGCGACATCGATGTGGTGGCTCTCACCATTTACCCTTAATGCAATATTCGTCATCCCTTACCGTTTTTTCGTTGATGCCTTGGCTCCAAGCCCACATGGTGCGTGGTGCATCAAAATAGGACAAGTGCCAAGTTCCACGCGCTATAAAATGTTTTGCAGCCATTAAGCAATGGGAGGACTATTTGTACAGTCGGAGCAATGCGCCAAAGGTTTGGCTCGACTACGACCAGGAAGCGTTGGACCGACAGTACGATCAGCGCGTTCTGGTACCCGATGCCAACGACTATGTGAGACGCAACGCGCGCGACAGCGCCATTGTGCGTGTCCAACTGGAGTGCCAGCTAGACGTTGCCTATGGCCCTTCGCCAGAAGAAACTCTCGACATATTTCCTGCCGGTGACGCCACACCGGTGCTCGTCTATGTGCACGGAGGAGCCTGGACGCGGTGGAGCAAGAATGAGAACAGCTACCAAGCGCCAGTTTTTATCAATGCGGGTGTGGCTTTTGTATCTGTAAACTTCGCCCTGGCGCCCCAAGTCAGTCTCGACGAGCTGGTCCGTCAGAACCTCACAGCGGTGAAATGGATCTATGACCACGCCCGCGATTTCGGTGCCGATCCCAATCGGATCTATATCGGCGGCCATTCGTCGGGCGCTCACGTGGTTGGGCTACTTGCGGTTGCCGACTGGAACGCTGACTGGGATCTACCAGCCGACGTAATCAAAGGGGCGATTGCCGTTAGCGGCATGTATGACTTGGAACCCGTCCGCCTAAGTTCGCGCAATACCTATCTCCACCTTGATGACGCGGCAGTGGAGCGTAACTCAGCGTTGCGAAACCTGCCGGACAAGATGCCACCGATGATCATCGCCTATGGCGGTCGGGAACAGATCGAGTTTCAACGCCACAGCCGTGATTTTGCCAAAATTCTCCAGGCGCGCGGCGACGACTGCCAACTCTTTTTTTATGACAACAATAACCATTTTGAAATGGCCCAGGAATTTGCCAATCCGGCAAGCCCACTGACCATTGCAGCTATTGAAATGATGGGTTTACGCCCTAACAACACCTCAGACTGAAAGACCAAATTCATGCGTAAAGTCGCTAGTCGAACCCAGCATACTTTACGACATTTTCGATCTCTTCCCTCTCACTCACCAATGTATTTTCTATTTTCGTGTCGTCAATATAGCCCATGGCCATACCGGTGAGCAGCACTTGGTCGTCGGGAATACTGAGGTGCTCGAAGATAGGTTTCTGGAAGGGGATCCAGGCCGCCTGGGGGCAGGTGTGAAGACCAAATTGGCGGGCCTCCAGCATAACCGTTTGTACGTACATGCCCGCGTCGAACCAACTGCCCTTGCTAAGGTAGGCATCAGTAGTAAAGAACAGGCCGACCGGAGCGTCAAAGAACTTGAAATTGCGCCTGCCTTGACGCGCTGAGGCCTCGCGGTCGCCTTTCTCAATTCCAAGCAGACCATACAAGGACCAACCCACACCGCGTCGGCGGTCCCGATGCACGGGCTTCCAATCCTCTGGATAATAGTCGTAGTCAGAATACTTCTTCGCATTACCCTGGTTAACAAGCTCTAGCACGTCGCGAGTGATTGCGTCCTTAATTGCACCGGCGCAAACATAGGCATGCCAGGGTTGAGTATTTGTACCACTTGGCGAGCGTTGGGAGACTTCCATAATTCTCTGAATTGTCTCTAAAGGAACGGGCTTATCGGTGAAAGCGCGGACGGATTTCCGCGAGAGAATAGCTTCTTGAACGTTCATATCCAGTCCACCGTGGTTATTTGTCGGAGCCATTTCGTCTAAGCGGAAAGAACCCGCCTGACAACGCTCTGGTGTTTTGCGATCTGAGGCACGAGTGAGCCGGCCTTAGTATTAAAAAATCATTCATATTTTGGCCTTTCTTCACTGTGCTAGTCCGAACGGGCATTTTCTTAATATAGTGGCATACCTCTGGAAGTCATCGCTGAAAGTACTGCAAAAATAGGGTTTCTCCTGTGAAATGGCTGAAATTGTATCAACCACGCACCAAAACAACTAATAACCTATTCACTGATTAGATTTTGGAACCGACTTGACTTCGCGGCAAGAACACAGCGACCACATTGGCGGCCAGCATAGTCGCCGCTAGCAAATAGAACACCGTCGGCAACCCCCAGGTATCAGCAATGAAGCCACCAAATACCGGCAAGCCCATTTTGAAAGCGCCTTGGGTGCCAAACATTAAGCTGGTGGCGCTGCCATTCATGCCAGTCGGGGTCAAGTCCATCATCCAGCTATGGACCACAGGTCTAACCGCGTACAGCAAGAAGCCCAACATGGCTACCCCCCCGACAAATGCCGCCTCATGACGGACAAGGGTCAAAGTGATAATAACCGCTGTCGACGCAGCCAAGCCGCCAAGGACAATTGGCCGTCGTCCAATTTTGTCTGACCAAGTGCCCGCGATCGGACCTGAAATAATGCCAGCTATCTGCATGCTGGACATCACAAAGCCCAACATAATGCCCTTGAAGCCCAAGGCGTCGGCCAAATACATGGGCAAAAAAATGAGAATGCCATTTTGGGTCATGGTCCGAAACCCAGCCATAAGGCAAAGCATGAGCACTGCACGCTGCTTGATCATATCGACCATGCCGCGGAAGTAGGCGTGCAAGTCAAGCGCCGGCGCGGCTGCTATCTCCGAGCTTTTCTCCTGACGTGAAATAAGTACCAAGATCATCAAGGCCAATGCGAACATGGGCAGTGCGTTGGCCACGGCCGCACCCTGCCATCCGACCCAAACCATTAAGCTGCCCGCCGCCAACGGCCCTAATGCATCACCCGTGTTAGCGCCGAGCCCATGGATTGATAATGCAAAGCCCCGATTGTTCGGTAACCGCTTGGCGAGATAGGAAAACGCGGCGGGATGCCAGAAGTTGTTAGCGCCACCAATGATCATGACACCGATCGTCAATCCAATCAGCGAAGGCACGAGGCCAATACTCAAGAGTGCAACAGCACATCCAGCAAGCGCCACAGCCAATAAGATCGCCCGCCGGGCGGTCATATCCACTAGGGGACCAGCGCCAATATTGGTGGCAAAAGCGGCCACATTCATCGCGGTGATTACAGCGCCAATCTCGGCATAAGAGAGCCCAAGGTCTTGGCGTACAAATGGTAAGAGTATGTACATTGTGGCCATCAGCCAGTGCGTTCCGCCGTGGCCCACCGCCACTAGGTAAGCGGTTAACTGTCCGGCACGGTCGACGCCGGTTACCCGCTCGACGGCAGCGAAAGCCCGGTTCATCTTGACATACTCTCAGCTTTTTGGATGAAGTTAATAAGGCCTTCAGCTTCGCGCAGCTCGACCATGTTGTTCCCAATGTATTGTAGTTTACGCCAGCTTAGTCCGCGATAGAGATCTTCATCGTAGACGGCCTTCACTGTCAAACTCAATCGGAACCGTGAACGCTTCATCCCGCAATCATAGCCTGGCGCATTGCGAAAAACTTATTTTTACGCCTAATCACCAGATGGCCCCTAAGCTAAAACAAATTAGGCCTATCATTTGCCTTTAAAAATTGGCGGGCGTTTCTCCATAAATGCGGTAACGCCCTCGTCACCGTCAGTGCTAACATTGATCGCCTCAACCTGGACCCGGGCAATACCTGCTTGCTCTGTCGGGCCCTTGGGCAAGGTCTCGGCAGTAAATCTTTTTAGCATGCGCGATGGCAAGGGGGCGTGGGCGGCAATTGCCTCGGCGTACAACCTCGCTGCGTCAAGAACGTCGTCGGTCGGGGTGAGCTTGTTCACATAGCCCACCTCAAAGGCACGTTGGGCAGTAATAGGTTCTCCGGTCAGCAACAGCTCCATGGCAATCTTGTGTGGAATGCGGCTCGCCAAATTTGAGATCAAACCACCAGAAAAACCAATTTTCACCTCCGGATATGAAAACATGGCGTCATCCGCCGCAACCATGAGATCACACATGGTAGTTAAGACCATACCGCCACCAACGCACCAACCCTGGACAGCGGCCACTACCGGCTTGTCTACTGGCACGCCGACACCCGGTATTGCTCGATAAAGATCATGTGGAATGGCGTTCAAGTCGGCGCCAGCAGAAAAAGCCCGGCCATTACCAGCGATAACAGCGACTCGCTCTCCGTCTGTCGCCATAAACCGCTTCCAGGAGTGGTGGAGCGCATCCACGATCTCCGCGTCCAGCCGGTTCATACGATCTGGCTTATTCATAGTGATGATGGCCACATATCCGTTCGTTTCATAGGTGACGGCATCGCTCATATTTCAGATCCTATTCCACGATGTTCCATACCGCCCGAGCGTCAACGGCCAAGGCCCCCTCGCCGGCAGCCCGAACGATAACCGGGTTTACGTCCAATTCTTTCAGCCGCGGACCGAGGTGAGCAGCCAGCAAGCTCACCCGATGCACGATATCGGACAATGCCATCAGATCCGCCTTTGGGCGTCCACGCGCGCCATCAAGTAAAGGAAATGTTTTTAGAGACTGAATCATGGACTTCGCCTGGGCCGTGCTCACGGGTGCAGCGGCCAACTTCACATCCTTAAGTACCTCGACGAAGACACCACCAGCACCAACTAAAACGCTGGGTCCATGTTGCGGATCCCAGGCCGCGCCGACAAACGCTTCGGCGACCTCCCCAAGGACCATCTCACTGACCAGACTACCAACGAATACCGCCTCCGGCGCTTTTCCGGCAATGGCTTCTTGGATCTCGGCAAATGCGCTGCGTACGGCAGCCACATCCGGAATATTGAGTTTAACCGCGCCAGCGTCCGACTTGTGAATGAGACCACGTGCCACGCCCTTCAGAACAACAGGGAAGCCAATTTTCAACGCCGCCTGGACCGCCGCATCGGCGTCCGTGCACATAACCTCACGGGTGACGGGTACACCGGCCGCAACAAGCAGAGCTTTAGCCTCAGGCTCTGTAAGCGGACCTGCCGACAACGTCGATGCCGACGCATCAATGGTCGGGGCCAACGCATCTCCGGTTTCTTGTGTGACCTCTTCAATCTGAAACTGACGATATGCCATTAGGGCCTCTAAAACCCTATAGCAATCATCCAGAGACGTGTAGATAGGATAGCCAGTTTCTAGCGCGTCCGCCTCCAACTGATCACGTACCATGCTTCCGGCCTTATTACACAATATGGCTGGGACGCCGCGCTTCGAGCCAATGTCACGCATTATCTCAGCCAAATGTTCCATGGCCGGCTGAGGCGTCATTATCATCAAGAGCGCGCCCACGTCGGGCTCGTCGGCAAACGTTTCAAGGGTGTCACGCATAACCTTGGGATCAAAAGCGTGGATATAGGCGCCAAAATCCACGTTGGCCGTCTCCTTAAGCACAGGCAAGTGTTCGGCTAGATGGGAAATAGCCATCGGGCCCAAGCGCGCCACATGAAATTTGCTATCTTCGATGGCGTCAGCCGCCAATGCCGCTGCCCCGCCAGAGCCGGATGCCACAGCCACACCAGACGCTTTGGGTGCGCCCCATCGTGCCAGAGCATCGGCACAGAAAACAGCCGTATCCGGTTGATCAGTAACAACAATGCCCATAGATTCGCATAGCGCTGAAAAGGCCTCGTAGGATCCAGTCAGGCTGGCCGTATGGGAGTTCGCCATAGCTGCCCCGGCATCAGTCCTGCCGGCCTTTACGGCGACTACAGGCTTACCCATGACGCGGGCGCGAAGAGCCGTCTGCTTGAACCGTTGGTGATCCTTCAGCCCTTCCACGTAGAGCAAGATAGCATCCGTGTCTGGATCATCGACTAAGTATTCAAATGCGTCAGAAAGTTCCAGGTCCGCCTGGTTGCCCAACGTGATCGCCGAGGAAAACCCAATACCCTCATCAAAGGCGCGGATGAACATGGCCGTCTGCAAGGCCCCCGATTGACTGGCGACGCCTACGCGTCCCTTGTGCAGCTTATCGACGCTCATGGTCACCGATGGCGATAAGCAAACACCGGCCGGGACATTGAACGCGCCTAGACAGTTTGGTCCCAGGATCCGCATGCCAGCGGCGCGCGCTATATCTACGGCTTCGTCCTGAATTTTTGCCCCCTCCGAACCCGTCTCCGCTAACTGACCAGTGATCACAATGGCCACTTTGACGCCGGCCTCAACACAGCCTTGCAGGGACGCCAGCAAGTGTTGCGCCGGGACGGCCACAGCGGCGACGTCCGGCGGGGATGGGACGTCGGCAATATCGGGATAAGCCTTATGACCTAGAATCACGTCCCTTTTCGGATTGATGGGATAGACCGTCCCATGAAATCCGTGATGGAGAAGGTTATAGATTAGCCGCCCACCAAATTTACCGCGGTCCTCCGATGCGCCTATTACAGCGACTGAGCCCGCATGCAACAGGCGGTGCATCGCGGAGGCTTCTGGGGCCAAGGGGTTCGTGGTCATGGCCTATCCTTGTGAAATTCACGGACCGGAACCAGCACGACCCGAAGTGCTTTTGTTGTATTCCGATACAACGTGTTATGACTATCAGATAAAATCAGTTTCCACCGCATAAAATATTTTCAAGTGAAATGGTCAGGAACCATTAAAATTGGGCGCGCGTCGCTCAGCCATAGCCTTTACACCCTCTTTGAAGTCGGTGGTTGCCTTCAGGCGCTTCTGAATTTCAAGTTCCCGTGCAGTCGCTGTCCGAACCCGATTGGCCAACCCCTCGCGTACCGTGGCCCGGGTCTCGACCACGCCGAGCGGCGAGTTTTCGGCAATTTCTTCGGCCAAAGCATGCGCCGTGGCGCGCACATCCTCCTGCTCCACCAGGACATCGGCTAGGCCCATGGCATGTGCCTCGTCGCCCCTAAAACGACGACTGGTGAAAAACATTAGGTTCGCGTTCTGCTGCCCAATGATGGCCGGTAGGGTTTCCGTCAGCCCAAACCCGGGATGGAATCCCAGGCGGGTAAAGTTGGCCGCAAAGCGTGCCTCTGGGCACGTTACCCGAAAGTCCGGGACCATAGCCAGCCCCAGGCCACCACCGACGGCCGGCCCCTCGATGGCACCCACGATGGGTTTTCTGCATTCGAAAAGGCGCACCGCTTCCAAATAGAGGTGGCTGACCCGATCCTCCTCCAATTCAATCTTAAATTGTCCTTTCTCATCCAGAGCCTCGCCATTGCCAAAATTAGCGCCCGCGCAAAAGGCCTCTCCTTTTGAACACAAAACACTGGACCGACAATCCACATCCGCATCTAATTTTTCCAGCGCATCCGCAATCTGGTTGATTAACGCAATATCAAAAAAGTTATATGGTGGGCGCTGGATTTCGATGGTGGCGACGAACTTATCCAACGTCACGCCAAAATCGTCATAAGTGCCATAAGCCGTCATGTGCGACTCCGTTTTACGATTAGGGCGTCAAATACGGTGACGCTCATGGTGGATCAAATTAGCCCGCATACCGAAGTGGCAAAATATTACCTTATTTCAAAAGACCCCGACGCCTCAGTCGACGTCGATGACTTTGCCGGGGTTCATTATATTGGCCGGATCGAAGGCCTTTTTGACTCGCGCCATGAGATCCATTTCCACGTCTGAACGGTAGTGAGCTAGGTCGCCCACCTTGTTAAGGCCGACGCCGTGTTCAGCGCTGAAGGTCCCACCCATGGCTATAGCCAAATCGTGAAGGTTCCGGTTGATATCCCCTCTCAAAGCCAGGAACGCATCGCGCTCCATGTCCTCGGGCTGCAGCATATTGAAATGCAGATTGCCGTCACCCAAGTGGCCGAAAGGTAACAAACGCGCCCCAGGAATGGTTTCTGACACCAGAGTCCCTCCCTTTAACACGTATTCGGGGACCCTAGAAATAGGAACAGATACATCATGTTTAATGACCGTAGCTTCGATACTTTGTGCTTCCGGTAGACCTTCGCGCACCTTCCAAAGGTTGGCAGCCTGTTGACTACTCTCGGCTAAAACAGCGTCGGTAACGATACCGTCTTCAAAGGCCTCGGCGAGCCCCGCCTCGACCGCTTCGCGGACCGCCACCTCATCGTCGTAGCAGGCCGCCTCCATGAGCGCATAAAGTGGATGACTATCCTTAAAAGGATCATAAGCGTCTTCGATATGATCGACCGTGATCTTAAGACCGAGATCCGTGAAGACCTCAAAAGCCACCAGGGAACCGGATAGTCGTACACGCATCATCCGGAATAGCTTCAGAAGAGCGTCCCAGCTCTCTGCGGTTGCCATAGCTGTAACCCGGTCTCTCGGCGCGGGCACCAGCGAGAGAACCGCTGCTGTTATAATGCCAAGAGTCCCTTCTGCACCCATAAACAACTGTTTCAGATCATAGCCGGTGTTGTCTTTGCGAAGCCCGCGTAGGCCATCCCAAACTCGTCCATCTGGCATAACAACCTCAAGGCCTAGGACCTGCTCACGGGTGTTTCCATATCGGACTGTATTGTTGCCGCCAGCATTGGTCGCAATATTGCCACCGATGCTGCAGCTCCCCTCCGATGCCAGGGTCAGCGGGAACAGGAACCCAGCATTGGCCGCAGCCGCTTGCACGTCCGCCAACAGACAACCCGCTTCAACAATTAATGTCGCGTTGTCCGCGTCCAATTCACGGATATTATTGAGACGATCGGTAGTGAGGATAATTCCGCCGAACGGGACCGCGCCACCAACCATACCCGTGTTACCGCCTTGGGGCGTGATGGGGATCCGTGCATCGTGACAAATGCGGACCACTTGGGCTACCTGTTCGGTCGTGGCAGGACGAACCACCATCTGGCAAGACCCTTCCAAGATTTTCAGCCAATCATGTAAATAGGGTTCAATATCTGCTGAGTCGGCCAGCCAGCCTTTATCACCAACGACCTTTTTTATTTTCGCGAGTGCGAATTTCTCATCTTCGACATTACTCACGTTCGCGACTCCCTAGTCTGATAATCAGGGGCTCTCATTGCCATTATCAATCAGGCACAGCAAGTCCTGCGCGCAAAAACGTTCGACGAACTTAGCAAGTTATATCCTGATCCATGCCCGCATCCGCCTACACTGGCGAATGTGGCAGAAAACCAGTGGCCTTGTGGACCCCGCCATCCGCTGTTCAATAGCTATCGGGACCGCCGTGGAAACCATCGAGATAATATTGAAACGCAATCTTCAGCGGTCCATGTGATCGGAAGAGNTTTGCTCTNNGAGCCACATCTAGATCCNCTACGAGNGCCTGAAGANGACACTNNATCCTTGTCAAATCGCGGATATCTTNGNCCNCGACACNGGTTGAGGTTTTCTTCGCATGNTTGAGCAATCTGGTCGCGAGGANGCCCTANGCNTCACCGTTCGGCCCGTTATCCTTGGNNCCAANAACGTGCAGCCACGTCGCCGTAAAGGCGTTGATAGCGGCCCGCGCGGGATCAGCCTTTGGTCCGGCGATCTTCGCACGGATGTGGATAATAACTAGTGTCATGGCACTTAAACTTACTTGGTCGTTTTTACGCCGTGCCTCTTTGTGAAGAGCTCGGAANTCATAGTGAGCCCGCTTAAGATCGATGGNNNCCGTCCCGTAACGCTTATAGCCNCGTTCNATATATTCTTCGATGATNTCTGCCATGGTTCGTAGGCGCGCAGGTGCATAGAGTTGTTCCGCCTGCGCAATGATTGCCGACGCATCGCGATTAAGCTGCTTCGCCTCGCGTTCCGTCTTGTCGCCGAAGAGGCCAAAAATCATCGGTTTCCTCCCTTTTTTCACCCCGTAAGCTTGGCCAACGGGAGATCATAATATAGGGTCCAGNGGAATTGGAAAACGNCAGAAACTGGGGGTCNCCATGCCAATCCAACGTTATCGTCCCAATTTCACGAGTTTGACGGAANANCAACTGGTGCCCTGGCACGATGTACCGCCAGCTATCGTCTCTGACATAATGAACCGCTCACAGGTCATGGACGGCCGCATCAAACCAATCCAGGACGGTTCAAGGATTTGCGGCCAGGCCCGCACTGTCANCGTCATGGTCGGCGACAACGGAGCGCCGCATATGCTTATCGGACTGATGGAACCGGGTGAGATCATGGTCATCAACGCCGGCGGATTCTTNGGNACTGCCGTCTGGGGTGGGATCATGACCCGCGCNGCCATGCAGCGTGGAATCGGCGGTATCGTAGTCGACGGGGCTGTGCGTGACGTCTCCGAAATCCGCGAATTGGGTTTTCCAACCTTTGCTGCCGGTGCGGTCCCNGCAGGCCCGCACAAGGGCTATGGCGGCATCATCGACGGCATAATTTCCTGTGCCGGTTGTCCGGTGAAGTCAGGTGATATCGTAATCGGCGACGACGATGGCGNCGCCGTGGTTCCTTTGGAACGCCAGGAGGACCTGTTGGTGAAGTCTCAGGAAAANATCGCTCAAGAAAACGANACCAACGCCAACACGGCCAAAGGCGCGCTCCCTGGCGACCGCCTTGGTCTTGGCGAAGCTGAGTGGCTGGAATAGCGCATATATTATTGGCTCTTCAATAATCCAAGTTTTGCCTCGGCGGTAGCCGACCAGCCCAGTATGGCGACCGACTCCAAGATAGCACCGGAGATGCCGAGGGTGCCAATTAGGAGATGTCCGGTTACAGCCTAGATACGGCATGGTTCCCAGAACTGGAAGATTTTCTGGACGCCATAGCTGCTGCCTGAGCAAGCCCCGGGGATTGATTCAACGACTTCGAACCGGTAATCAGTGGTCATGCTTGAGTATCATGTTGAGGCGACTCCGACTGCCGTACCCGTTACCTTAATTCCTGCAAAAGGCGTGGAAGCTTGGCAAACTGGGCAACCGGGCACCATTCGCGCCTGGCTTGAAAAATCGGGTTTCAAAGGCAAAACAGGTTCTCTCAGCCTAATACCCGCTGACGACGGATCGCTGGCTGGTGTCGTTTTCGTGGTACCTGATAAGCCAACGCTGTGGGATTTCGCGGCGCTTCCCGAAAAACTACCTGGTGGAGCCTATACGGTGGCGGAAGACCTGGACGCCGACGCGGCGACACATTTGGCTCTAGCGTGGGCTCTCGCCGGATACCAATTCAGTCGATACAAACAGGATAAATCTGACCACGAGGCGCCGCAATTGGTCTGGCCAACAACCTGTCGACGCGACGAAGCATCTTATCTAGCCGAGGCCACAGGTCTGGTTCGGGACTTAATCAACACGCCCGCCGCAGACATGGGTCCAGACGGGCTAGCCCAAGCTGCCCAGGACCTGGCCAGCAAACATGGCGCTGCCATTGCGCTCACGATTGGGGACGAACTCCTCACCAACAACTTTCCAGCCATCCATGCCGTCGGACGGGCTAACTCCCGCGCGCCGCGTCTGATTGACCTGACGTGGGGATCGGCTGATGCGCCAAAGGTAACCTTGGTAGGCAAAGGCGTGTGCTTCGACACGGGTGGCCTAAACATCAAATCGGCGGCCGGCATGAAGTTGATGAAAAAGGATATGGGCGGAGCGGCCCACGTCCTAGGCGCCGCGGATGCTCTTATGGCATCAGGTCTCAATATCCGCCTCCGCGTTCTAGTGCCAGCCGTGGAAAACTCCATCGCCGGCAACGCCATGCGTCCGGGCGACGTGTTACCAACCCGCAAGGGCCTGACTATCGAAATTAGCAACACNGACGCGGAAGGTCGCGTTATTTTGTCCGATGCCTTGGCAGAAGCTGTAATGGAAAAGCCAGAAGTAATCATCGATTTCGCAACTCTCACGGGTTCGGCACGGGTAGCTCTGGGAACAGAATTACCCGCTTTGTTCTGCAATGATGATGATCTGGCCGACGGCCTATTGAACGCCGGTAAGGACATATCAGACCCGCTCTGGCGCATGCCGCTTTGGGCCGATTACGACAAAATGGTAGACGGCAAGGTCGCAGATCTCAATAATGCCCCCGAAGGCAGCTATGGCGGTTCGATCACAGCCGCGCTATTTCTGCAGCGATTTATTGATGCCGATATTTCCTGGGCCCACATTGATCTCATGGCATGGAACTTAAGCCACAAACCAGGCCGCCCAGAGGGAGGTGAAGCTATGGGGATGCGGGCGCTAGTTCGCTACCTTCAGGATCGCTATGGAGCCTGATTAGAGCCATATTTGCAGCCTGCCACGCACGCCGATAAGTTACAAAATAGATACAAAACTTGACCCTGGCAGCAAGGGATAAGCGGCTGCTATGGAGGCGTGTTAATCTTAATCCGTTACAAGCGTTAGACTTCATCCTCCGTGCAATTTTCATCCGTGTGCATGTCAAGGCAATAGCCCGGTCCATGCAGCGGCAGAGCCTGCTGCTGACGGTGCGCCCAATCTCACCACTTCGGGAACGATTCCAGGCCTAACGACGCATCCGCGCCTCAAACCGGACCACCTCAAGGGTTATTAATCGCTTCATGAAGCTGTAAATGGCTCTGGGCTGTACAGCTAACTGCTCTTCAGCGTCGATAGAAAAGAAGCAGAACGCATTGCCCGCAAAAATTACGCCGTCGCTCTAATTTGCCAAGGATTAAAAAGCAATCAACCGTCAATTTTTCGCCGGGCTGGTATCCGGAACCGATTTANGTATGTCGGCAGAATAGCCTCCGCAGGCGTGGGCTGAAGGTCGANNGCGNTCAACCCTTGAGCGTCTCCCGAGAGCACATTATCACGCTCCATTAAGGCCACCTGATCGGTGGTCAATAACGGTTTCGGCAACAATTGAAGCAACAAGGCTTCAAAGGACGCTACAATCAACGGCATAGGCATCAATAACCTTTTGCGCTCGGTCACCCTCAGTATCAGTTCCATAAGCTCTTTGAAGGAATAGACCTGAGGTCCGCCCAATTCATAGGTCTCACCGCACGTTTCCAACCTTGAGACGCTGTCGAACATAGCCTGCGCCACGTCGCCAACGTAAACGGGTTGAAACTTACAACCACCTTCGCCAAACCAATTGATACCAAACCCATCCGCACCACCCATTGATACCTTAGGTATAATAGGCGCGCCCATCACCGGCAAAGCCGGGAGAAACCTCATCATACCGGCGAACATGTTAAAAAAGTTATCTTCGGGACCAAANATCACGCTCGGCCGGAAAATGGTGGCTTNNGGNAAAACTGCTTTGACGGCTTCTTCTCCCGCGAACTTTGTTCGGCCATACAAAGCCGGCGACNCCGGATCGGCACCCAACGCCGACATATGCAAGAACCGTTCAGCACCGGCCTCGGCAGCGGCCTTGGCGACGTTTACGGCCCCCTCTTCATGCACCCGAGCGAACGACCATTCTCCTCGTTCATACAGGATACCNACCAAATTAACCACCACATTGGCTCCATGAGCGGCCGTCTTCACCTGGGCGGGCTCGCTGATATCCACTTGCCAAGGGACAATTTGTCCGACATCACCATAGGGTTTGAGAAACATAGCTGCTTCCACATCGCGAACGCCCACGCGAACCTCGGCGCCAGTTTGTGCGAATCGACGTACCAGATGGCGACCAACGAAGCCCGAGCCACCAATTACGGTGACGCGATCAGCGGATGAAAGCCCTTTGCTTAATATTGATGAGAAGCCTGGCATCATTCCTCCTAGGCCGTGTCGGTGGTGTGTCCGAATATTCTTCGGATTACATTGCTTCGCNACCAGCGTCAACCGAGCATGCCTTCGGTTAACACAAGCCAAAATGTCTTGATGCGTCAGCNATGCCTCACGTGTTGACAATACCTCTGGCTCTCAATATTGACAGATACAAGCTTCCAGTCATTAACAGAAATTAAGGGCCCAGGTGGCGGAATTGGTAGACGCGCAGGTTTCAGGTACCTGTGGCCGCAAGGCCGTGGAAGTTCGAGTCTTCTCCTGGGCACCATTTCCATCGGTTGAAAATTGGGTGCGGAGAGCGTTCCAACAAGGCCGGGGCACATTGGCATGGATTGAAAATTGCCAAAACTAACGAAACGCGAACCTGAATTGATCGAGTTGCATCGAGGCGACATCCCGAGCAATGTATCCTTTGGCGACAGCGTCGCCGTGGATACGGAAACCCAAGGTCTAGACCTTGGTCGGGATCGACTGTGTATCGTGCAATTGTCTGGCGGTGACGGAGTATGCCATTTGATCCAGATTAAAGCTGATGAGTATGACGCGCCAAATTTAAAAATATTATTGGCAGATACAGCCGTCACCAAGATATTTCACTTCGCACGTTTCGACGTGGCGATATTAAGGCGATATCTAGACGTCACCGTTTCACCAATCTTTTGCACAAAGATTGCGTCGAAGCTGGTGCGGACCTACACGGATCGCCACGGTCTCAAGGACGTCACCCGAGAACTCCTCAACATAGAGCTCTCGAAAGAACAGCAATCTTCAGATTGGGCCGCCGACGAGCTGTCCGAAGACCAGTTGATATATGCTGCGTCGGACGTGCTGAACCTACATGACATACGCGACAAGCTGCAAGCCATGCTCTTACGCGAAGGCCGGTTGGAACTCGCCCAAGCCTGTTTCGATTTCCTGCCGACACGTGCCCAACTAGATTTAGACGGTTGGGACGATACCGATATATTTGCGCACTCCTAAAGCCTTAACACCGCGGATTTATTGACGTTTCGAATGCCGAGGCGCATACTCATCGTGACGTGCGGTGGGCGCAGACGGCACTCCGGTTATAAAGACAACGTTATAACACTATCCGCACCATCAGATGTGCTCTCATGCCTCTCGCCGAAAATCTTTAATGGGATAGAACAATCAATATGACACCACCCGCCATGCCCCAAACTGTCTCGCAGACCGGCCCAGATATTGATTTCGCCCGGCGCGTCCTGATTACGGAGGCCGAGGCACTCGTAAGCTTATCTGACAGCCTTGGACCATCCTTCGTCCGTGCTCTTGATGTTTTCGCCGCCACGGAAGGCCGGGTCATTGTCTCCGGTATGGGTAAAAGCGGCCATATCAGCAACAAGATCGCCGCCACCCTGGCTTCGACGGGCACGCCATCATTTTTTGTTCATCCTGCGGAAGCCTCGCACGGCGACTTGGGCATGATCACGGAGAATGATTCACTTCTCGCCCTCTCAAATTCAGGAGAAACCTCGGAATTAGCTGACATCGTCACTTACGCGGCCCGCTTCAAGATCCCACTCGTGGCAATAACCGCCGTCGCCAACAGCACCTTGGCAAAGGCCTCCGATGCCGCTCTAATCCTTCCGGATACACCAGAGGCCTGCCCCATGGGCTTAGCCCCGACCTCATCTTCGACCATGATGCTGGCCTTGGGCGATGCCATGGCGGTCGCGTTGCTAGAACGTAAAAATTTTTCCTCATCAGATTTTCAAAAACTACATCCCGGCGGGAAGCTGGGCCAACGCCTTATAAAGGTCGCCGACGTCATGCATACGGATGATGAACTTCCGCTGGTGACACCGGACACAGTGATGTCGGAAGTACTGCTGGAGATGACGGCGAAACGGTTCGGTTGCGTGGGCATACGCGGGACTGATGGAACCCTCGTCGGCATGATCACGGATGGAGACCTGCGCCGCCACATGGGCAGTTCACTTTTGGGAGCCCGGGCTGTCGATGTGATGACTGAGGGCGCGCGTACCATCGGGACAAATGCGCTGCTTAGTGAGGCGATGGGCTTAATGAACACCCTGTCCATAACTAACCTCTTTGTAGTTGAGCAAGTTGGACCGGTAGGAATAATCCACATCCACGATTGTCTGCGTGCTGGCACAGCCTGACGGTGAGGTGATGGTTCAGGCGCAAACGGAATTCCATCCGGCAGCACCGGCTCCCCACGGTCTTTCAGGCCGTGGTGACCTCAGAAACGTTGGAGTTCCTCGCCACTCGCGCCTATACAGCCGCTTCGTTAGTTTGATGAAGCTGGTACTGCCGCTTCTGGCTCTTTTGGTGATCGCCTTGGTGATAGCCTGGCCGCATCTGGACACCACTGATATCCGGTTCCGGATCGGTTTCGCCGCTACGCAGCTTAACGATACCGAGGACTCCAGCATGGTCAATCCACGCTATGTGGGAACGGATAGAGACAATCAGCCCTTTTCCTTGACCGCGGACCTCGCCCGAAATCTATCCGGCCCTGGGACCCAAGTGGAGTTGGAGATGCCAAAGGCTGATATTACCACGCAAGATGGCACCTGGTTGGTATTGACAGCAGAAAACGGCATTTATACCCGCGAAGCAAAAACCCTGAAATTGGTTGGCAAAGTCAATCTGTTCCATGATCAAGGATATGAATTTCGAACTGACCGCGCGCAGATCGATCTGGCTGCCGGGACGGCGAGTGGCGATGCACCGGTGGAGGGACAAGGCGCCTTTGGGCACATGACAGCGAACGGCTTTCAACTAACTGACAAGGGCCGAACCATTCAGTTTCGCGGCAAATCGAAACTCACTTTCTATCCTGGTGCAGGCGGACCAAAACCATGAGAGCGTCTATACTTTCAAAAAGCAGCGTCCTCATTTGGCTATGCGCTGCGGCTATTTACGGCACCACTGCCTGGTCGCAATCCCTGAATTTTAGCTCAAGCGGCGACCTTCCCATCGAAGTTTTCGCTGACAATGGTATCGAATGGCAACAGGATGCCACAGTTTTCATCGCCCGGGGAAACGCCCGCGCCGTCCGAGCGGAGGTTACGGTTTTCGCTGACGAATTACGCGCCTACTATCGCGAACGCGCTGGCGGCGGCACTGATATCTGGCGCTTGGACGCATTGGGAAAGGTTCGGATCAAAACACCGGAATCAACTACCTACGGAGAGAAAGCCCTTTACAATGTGGACAAGGCTGTTTTGGTGGTAAGCGGTGGCAAAGTTCGCCTAGTCACCACTACTGACAAAATCACCGCTGAACGGCAGTTGGAGTATTGGGAACAGAAACAAATGGCCATTGCACGTGGCAATGCACAGGCCGTGCGCGAAGAAAAGAAATTAAATGCGGACGTGCTGGTTGCCTATTTTCACAAGGATATATCCGGTAAATCAACTATACATCGCATCGAGGCCTTCGACGAGGTAAAGGTGACTACACCGAAGGATACAGCGTTGAGCGATCGCGGGGTATACAATGTAAAAAGTGGGATTGCGACCCTAGTCGGTTCGGTAAAAGTGCTGCGAGACGGCAACGTCTTAAATGGATGCAGTGCCGATGTAAATTTGAATACCGGAGTTAGCCGGATGCACAGTTGCCAGAACGCCCTTGGCAACGGTAAAAATAGAGTACAGGGAGTTCTACTGCCGCGCCGGGGCAAAGAAGCCCCTATTAAAAAGAACACCAAGGGAAAGTAACTGCGTTTCGGCCTTACGTGCAGGCCTAGTCCGAGGATTGAATTCATCAGATGATCGTTTCAGAGGAGCACATGCAGGGCGTTGAAGCTGCGGAGAACGTGCCACGCCTTGTCACCGATAATCGGGGCTTAGTGGCGCACAACATCGGCAAGCGCTTTAAGAAGCGTCCAGTTGTCCGGGGTGTCAGCCTGGAGCTACAACGTGGTGAAGTGGTCGGCCTTTTGGGACCTAATGGTGCCGGCAAGACGACCTGCTTTTACATCATCACAGGCTTGATCACGCCAGACTATGGCCACATCGTTCTCGATGGAAACGATATCACGAACCTTCCCATGTACCGCCGGTCACGCATGGGCATCGGTTATTTACCGCAGGAAGCCT
>PARE01000041.1 GCA_002709525.1 Magnetovibrio sp.
TGGCATGAACAAATCATGTTTCAAAATGACGAATTGCCTCTAGTAACAAAGGCACGGAAAATTTATGAAGCTGAAAATGGTTCTGTCGATTTGCGTGCTAATCGAAAAAACTGGAAAGAACACCTTCAGAAACTATCAACACAGACAAGAGGACAAACTCCTCCAGGATACGGGCCAACAGGACTCAACGATGAACAGCACAAGGATGGTAAAAATGTGAGACAAATCATAAACTGGCTCGAACAAAAAAAACATGGAGAGAAACCATTCTTCATAGCATGTGGAATCCAAAAACCACATGTACCATTTTTGGCGCCACAAAAATACTTTGATCTATACCCTCAGAAAGAATTAAAGCTTCCTCTAAGCCCGTCAAATGATTGGGAAGACATACCAAAACTTGCCATGGTGAAAAGGTTCCAAGCTTTTGGTTTCGAGATGGGTCGCGAAAACGATGATTTAAGAAGGCAATACACTCAAGCCTACCATGCGTGTATATCTTATATTGACGCACAACTTGGGTTATTATTTAAGACTCTTCGAGATCACAATCTTTGGGAGAATACTATCGTGATTTTCACCTCAGACCATGGGTATCATCTTGGCGAGCATTTCATGTGGGGAAAGGTCACCCTTTTTGAGGAATGCGCCAGAGTGCCTTTCATTATTCGCGTTCCCGGAGTAACACAAAAAGGAACAATTACAAATGCCCTAGTTGAACTTGTGGACTTTCACCCAACCTTACTTGAACTCTGTGGACTAAAAGCAAAGAGTCCCTTACAGGGAAAGAGCTTTGTCCCACTTTTGCGTGATCCTGATTCTCCAGGAAAAAAATATGCCTATACTGTCGTCAGTCGAGGCACAAAACTTGGCCGATCAATTCGCACCAATGACTGGCGCTATGCTGAATGGGGGGATTCGACTATGGCAGAGCTCTACAATCTTAAAGATGATCCTCAGGAATATACCAACCTTTCTGGAAAACCAGCTTTTGTGACACAACTTAAAAAAATGAAACAGTTCCTTGCCCAAGCTCAAAAAATGGCAAAAAGCGTCAACTGAACACCTCTTCAGAAAATCAAAACCATCGAAATTACCAATTCTTTACAAAGCACTTTCTACAAAACCTATCTTTATCGGAAATCTCAATATGAAACTCCCTTTCTTATTTTCACTCCTCTTCATGTCGGCTATAGGTGCCACATCAGCTAAGAACGATCGTCCGAATATTATAATGTTTCTGATCGACGATCAGAACCCGTCAAGTATAGCCGCCTTTGGTGGAAATACTTACACCCCGAATCTCGACCGGATGGCAAAGGAAGGGATGAAGTTTACACGGGCTTATGTCAGTAGCTCAGTTTGTACTCCTTCTCGATACAGCTTTCTAACTGGTCGTTTTGCAGGCAACTCATATAGCAAAATGTACGTCGAAGCGGTCGGCGAAAAAAAGAATCAGGGACTTCCCAATTTCAATGTTGCACTGGAACGCGACAAAATGAACGTCGGCAATATTTTACGTGAAGCTGGGTACACAACCGGATTTGTTGGAAAATTTCATCTGACTTCCAAATTGGATTTTCCAGAGTTCTACAAAGGCAAAGAGAAATGGATAGATATTCCCAAAAGCGCTAAACCAGGACCTGAAACATCGGCTCAGTTTAAACACAATGAGCAGTGGTCGCGTCGCTACCTCAAAGCTTTGGGTTTTTCCTGGGCAAAAAACGTCTATCCAGAGAATACACCTTCGCCTTATTCCGTACACAACCCTGAATGGACAACGGTAGCAGCTCTAGAATTCATAGAACAGAATAAAGATGAGCCCTTTTATCTTCATCTTTGTAGTACCTTGCTACATGGGCCAGATAAGTCATGGCGAAAATCCATGGATAGTCCACTCATTACTGGAGAGGGCGAAATTAAAAGCCTTCCAAAAGTAATGACTCCTCGTGCAGAACTTCTCAAAACGATCAAAGAAAAAGGTTTTGATCCCAATAGTCATGTGGCTGGTGAAGCATGGATAGACGATTCACTTGGAGCAATTTTTCGAAAACTTAAAGAACTAGGAATTGATGATAACACTTTGGTGGTTTTTGCACCAGATCATGGTCGCGATGGTAAGGCTTCTGTTTTTTCTCATGGCAGCTCTAAAGTTCCCATGATCATGCGTTGGCCTAGAGGAATCGCGGCGGGACAAGTTTGTGAAGAACTCGTTCAGAACGTTGATCTCGTACCCACCTTCTTTGAACTAGGCAATGCAAAAAAACCAAACTCCTATCAAATCGATGGAAAAAGTCTTGCCCCACTTTTAAAAAATGGAAAAGCGAAAGACTGGCGAGATCATCTATATCTCGAAATGGGGGCTGCGCGTGCAACTGTCACAAAGGACTGGTCATATATTGCTGTTCGCTACACGAAAGAGCAGATTACAGCCATCAAAAAATCTACGGCACAAAACCTACCAAAAGCCATGTCCTATATTGGTCGTTTGGGTATCGGAGTAAGAGGCGCAGATCGTCCTGGCTTCTTTGACGAAGATCAACTCTACGATTTGAAGAAAGATCCAAAGGAAATGAAGAATCTTGCATATAATAAATCGCAAGCCAGCCGCATTAAAGAGATGCGTTACTTCATGCAGAATGACCTCGAGGTCATTGGCCGTCCATTTGGAGAGTTTATCCCAGGAGGAAATGCTGCGAAACCTGGCCAGATCGACAAACAGATTGGAATTGTTAAACAGCTGATCATCAAGGGCAAAAATGTAACAGTTCCTGAAGGTTTGAAGAAAAGTTTAAAATCTACTGATGAACAAGCTCCAGACGATAAAGCGAANCGAAAAGCGAAACGTGAAGCACGGAGAACGGCTCGGGAAAAAGCTAAAAAATAAATCAGATCACTATCATCGTACTAATAACGACATTTNTTTAAAGTTGAAGCACTCCACCAATATTTATTCTTTGCTTATAATTGACATCTGCATCTCCTTCAATATTTGCAAATTAGATTACTGTTAAATTTCTCATATCTCTTTGTCAGTATCAGTTTTTCTCTAAGTTAATCATCAATGATGAACTCAAGGCAGGCGTGCTTGGAAAAACATCTATTCTAAGTTAAACTTTTAAAAAATGAGCAATGCGTACAAGAAATGGAAACAAACTTCTCATCGAAGCCTATCCCATTTAATTGCAATTCTCATAGCAGTCATCACATTTTACCCTCTCTCTTTCTCCGTACATTCACACCCAATGGTACCAAGCTTTGATCGCTTACCAAATAATACAATTGCTGAGCAAATTTCTGGTGGTGAGTTATTAATCAACGAACTCAACTGTGTTGCCTGTCATTCTCCCAATAAACACCAAAGTAAACGTTTTCAATCGCTTCAGGCTCCGGTTCTATTTACGACGCATAACACCACTTCTGCTGGATGGCTAAAGCGTTGGTTAAATGATCCTAATAAAATAAAGCCCGGCACTATCATGCCTGACCTACTCCATGGTATTGACCAACAAGATAAGCCACGTAAAGTCGATGCCCTCCTGCACTATCTAATGTCGCTGACTCCACGGCTGATTGAACAGGACGAGTTTATAGGTGATCCCGATAAGGGAAAAAAACTTTATGAGACAATAGGCTGTGCCCAATGCCACTCGCCTAACGCAAAGGATAACGGTAGAGATTTTCCTTTGGGAAAACTTCACCTAAAGTACACACCATCACAGTTAATTCAGTTTTTACTCAACCCTTTGCACAGTCGCCCCGCCGGCCGAATGCCTCGTTTCCCTATGACCGAGGAAGAAGCCACTCACNTCACCACCTTTCTCCAGAGTAGCGGCCCCGTGCGCAAAGANATTGATCTGGTCAAAGAACCCCAGAACCTAAAACTTCTNNAGGAGGGCAAGGCCTTTTTTAAACAACAAAGATGCGCCAATTGTCATTCCTCCCCTAGTTCGAATGTGNCTCCAAATCTCTCCAAGCCACTAACCAAGCTCGATCTCTCAAAGGGCTGTCTTTCAGCCAAGCCGCCGAAGAGCGCCCCTCATTTTTACTTAAACGCTAAACAAACCAAAGCCATCATCGCGGCTCTCAAGGCCAAACCGAAGGAATTAACCATCCAGGAACGAACGCATTATCGTATGCGCCAACTTAATTGTACCACATGCCATACGCGAGATGGATTAGGCAAACCTGATCCGGCGCGCAATTCATTATTCACCACAACCGGCAATGATCTTGGAGATGAAGGACGCATCCCTCCTTCAATTACTGGTGTCGGAGCTAAGCTAACTGAGACAGCCTTGCACAAAACATTGCGCGGAGAGGGCGCGATACGTCCCTACATGACGACTCGTATGCCAGATTTCGGGGAAGCCCACGCCAAGTTTCTTGTGCAACACCTCACAACTGCTGACGCACGAGCCGATGTAAAAGCTACACCACGAGATGGAAAGGAAAATGAAGTTGGGCGCAACCAATACGGACGCGAGTTGATGGGAATAAAGGGGCTCAACTGTATCACCTGCCATCAATTAGGCGGTAACAAGTCACTAGGCATTCAGGCGATGGATTTGGCCAGCTCACCTAAACGCCTACGTCCAGAATGGTTCAGAGATTACCTCATCAATCCTTCCAATTTCCGGCCTGGTACCCGTATGCCTTCCTTCTGGCCCGATGGCAAAGCCGTGAGCCCTATCTTAGGCCGCAACACAGAACGCCAAATTGACAGTATTTGGGTTTACCTCAATGAATTAGAACAGACCCGCCTTCCTGAGGGACTAGAAAAGAAAGGCGGCTTTGAGCTTAAACCCGAAAAACGTCCAATCGTTTTNCGCACCTTCATGAAGGACGCAGGGACACACGCCATTGCTATTGGTTATCCGTCAGGCATTCACGCAGCCTTCGATTCTGAACAAGTACGTTGGGCACTTATGTGGCGTGGAAAATTTCTGGATGCAGAAAGCACATGGGATGACCGATTTACACCGCCGATCTCACCACTGGGAGAAAGTGTAATTACTCTGGGATCGGGCCCTGCCGTCGCTCTCCTGAAAAACCTAAAACAACCATGGCCTAAGGACGGCCTTCAAATGCAAGGCTATCGCCTTACAAAAGAAGGTACTCCAACCCTTCTCTATTCCCACGGCACTACAAAAGTTACCGACACTCTTGCACCCAAAGGTAAGGGAATGCGGCAGCTGATCGAGTTTACTGGCACCAAGAAGGACTTATGGGTCAGGATTGCAACAGCCAAAGATTTTATTAATGATAAACCCGGCATCTGGAGCAACGGCTCCAACCTTTCGATCATCGCCCCCACTGCACAGATTCGAACGAGTGGAGAGATATCAGAATTAATCGCACCAATAAAATTTGATAACTCCGGCAAAGCCTCAATTGAAATAGACTGGCACTGGTAATGACAAAAATCATCATACATTCACTACTGACCGCTGCAGTGCTGACCGCTGCAGTGGCAACAGCTGATGAAAACGACTACTATAAGCTATCCACGGTGAACTTCCCGAAGGAATTAAAACTGGAAGTCAGCGGTATGGCGGCATTACCTGGAGATCGCATGGCTATTGCTATTCGTAAGGGCGAAATCTGGATAGCAGAAAAACTCTCTACAGAGAAACCCGAATACAAAAAATTCGCCAGTGGTCTTCATGAACCTCTCGGGTTAGCTTATCANAATGGTGATCTTTATACGGTACAACGCACCGAACTAACGCGCCTACGTGATACCGATGAAGACGGACANGCTGATGAATACCTCACGCACGCCAAGGGCTGGGGAGTGACAGGCAATTATCATGAATACGCCTACGGTCCGGCGATAGACGCAACAGGGAATCTCTGGGTAGCGTTAAATAGCTCCATCGGCAAAGGTTACAAATCCAATAACAAATGGCGCGGCTGGAGTTTACGAGTAAAGCCTGATGGCTCATGGACACCAATGACGGGTGGTTTCCGCTCACCCTCAGGTATCGGGACTAATCTTAACGGCGATGTATTTGTAACCGATCAACAAGGGAACTGGTTTCCCACGTGTCCGCTAATGCACCTAAAGAAGGGTGCCTTTCATGGTCATGCCGATTCCCTCCCATTCACAAAATTACCTGAAGCAACTTTCAAGGTAGATGGTGAGTTGCCAACAAACCTTACTGTCAGTCAAGCTGCCAAGCGCATTCCAGCTTATCAACTGCCCGCGGTATGGTTTCCTTACCGCAAGATGGGCATGAGCACGACAGACATATTAGCAGATAGTACTCAGGGCAAGTTTGGACCATTTGCCGGGCAATTATTTTGCGGTGAATTCACAATGTCATTTGTATCACGCGTGTTCCTTGAAAAGGTGGAAGGCGAATATCAGGGCGCGTGCTTCCGGTTCCGTGACGGGCTTGACTGTGCGGCACTACGCTTACAATGGGGCACTGACGGCTCAATGTACATTGGCCAAAGTAACCGTGGCTGGAATTCACTCGGGACAAGGAGTTATGGCCTTCAACGTCTACAATGGACCGGCAAGGTACCCTTCGAAATTAAGGAAATGTCTGCTCAGAAAAATGGCTTTCGCCTGACGTTCACTCAGCCTGTTGATGCTGCCTCGGTCACTAATCCAAAGAACTTTACAATGACTAGTTACACCTATCCGTACCACTCAAATTACGGTGGTGAACCTGTGGANATTAAGACTCACCTCGTGAAAGTCTTAGAAAAGAACGTTAATTTGCGGGAAGTACACCTAGTCGTTGACGAAATGCGCCCAGGTTACGTATATGAACTACAAAGCTCTGGCGTCCGAAATAGCAAAGGACAAACGCTTCTGCATTCAGCGGCTTACTACACACTTAACCGTGTACCTAAATAAATTAGGACCGCTTGAGTTCTACGAATATCAAGACGTCTCTCCGTTATCCACCTCTAACTGAGCCCAGTCAAGCGTTCCGTTCCATCGACAAAATGGTCACGCTCGAGACCCATACTTTGCATGAGTGTAACGTGAAGGTTGCACAACGGTGTTCTGTCATTCTCGTATACCAAGTGCTGACCTTGCTTGATGCCAAGCTTGCCACCGCCAGCCAAAAGAGTTGGAAGCTTTCGGGTCGAGTGTGACCCTTTTCCATCTTCGAATCCCACACCATTGTTCATACCACTACCATACAGAACCATGGTATGGTCCAACATGCTGCTATCCTCCTGTGCCGTCTCGTTCAGGCGTACCAAGAAGCCAGCCAATAAGTCGGCCTCACGTTTATCGACTTTCGACAGCTTCTCCATATCCACTTTGTTTCCGTTATGATGCTGCAAAGAATGATAATCCTTGTTAACGCCCAACTCTCCCCACTTGTACATATCAACTTCAACACCAGACATAAAGGTAATGACTCGAGTTGAATCGGTCTGCAAAGAGAAAAACATCAAGTCATACATCACCTTCAGAAACTCACTGCGAGTCTTAAAGGCAAACTGTAAGTCGGAGGTATCAACCTCGGGCTTCGGGTGATCCAACCATTTTTGATTGCGATCAAGCTGCAATTCAACTTCACGAATGGACGCAAGAAATTCGCCGAGACGNTCGCGATCAGCTCTTCCCAATCGCTTCTCCAATGATTTCGATTCACGCATGACATTGTCGAGCAGACTTTGGCGCCGCTGATAACGCACTCGTTCGGCAGCACGGTCCTTGGCCGTGTCTGGTACAAAAAGCCGATTGAATACTGCCCTCGGTTCGTTCATCGAGGGTAGNGGAAGTCCACGGGCATTAAAGGATAAGGTCCGNCTACGCCCCGGCACACCGGCACCGGCTTCGGTCGAGAGCTGCAGTGAAGGCCATCGTGTTTTAGTGCCGATTGAGTTTGCCACCAGTTGATCGACNGAAAATGCCTTATTTGGCGAGGCAAAATCCACCAGCACTCGGTCACCATCATTGACACCAGTGAGCCAACGCCCTGCCGCNGCGTGGCCGACATTGGAAGCCATNCGGGGGTGGCATAGNCCGGTCAAAATCGATACCTTGTCCTGCAGAGGTGACAGCGCATNAAGAGTTGATGACATNGTGTAGCCNAATCCTGTTTTCTCTGGATACCAGGTGCTGTTACGCACACCATGCGGCGTATAAATACAAACCATCCGAGCCACTTTATCCGAAGACGACTCGNNGGCACGTAGNCGCGNANTCATGATCTCAAGCATAGGCAGCGCGATCGCCGCGCCTGTTCCGCGCAANACAGTTCGTCGGCTAATAGTTTTAATCATTTTTTNTCTCCTTGATCCTTGTTGTGAAATGCATCGCTAGTGACAATCGCTTTGATCAATGTATCCATTGTCGGCTGCTTTTTTAGGTCACCAACAATGTTACGAACCAATATTCTGTCCCCGAACAGTACCGGCCGCCCTAGAGCATAGACAAGCATTTTTTCGGTTAAACACTGGAGAAAAGCTTCCTTGTCCTCCAGCAGTAATTTCTTAAAATCGTCAATTCCCTCAAAGGTTCGTCCATCTGGGAGCTTGCCAGCCGGGTCTATGGGAACAGAAACGAGAGTCTTTTCAGTTTCTGAAGGATCAAGCAATAGGGGCGGACGGTTAACGCCCGCATGATGCTCCAATGCTGTTTTGGTTACGGTAAAAGTCTGGCGAGCGTGAGGAATCTTATCATTACCAGCAAAGTAGAATCGTGCTTCGTACTCACCTGGCTGATTGGGCGCCGTTAACGAAACAGCACCGCTGAAGACACCATTAGCCACAGGCTGTTCTGTGTTCGTTGTATACTTCCAAATCGGCGACCCCTTGTAGAGACCCGGCTGCTTATAACTTTCCTCGTCCTTCACTCCAGCCGGGAGAATAGCAATAAAATCGGTATTGGCACCCGACCCGTTGGCAAAACGAATATTGATCGTTTGCCCCGGTTGGAATGGCGCTAGTTTATGCACAGTCGCATCCGCCGCCACCATCTCATGAGAACGCCATTTACCAATTGCGTCGTAGTTCTCCAGGGCAAAGCCAATTGGATCAATTTTCTTGTGACAGTTTAAACAAGACGGGTTGTTGCGATGCTGCTCGAGCCGCTTGCGCAGGGTAGCCGCCGGCTCAATTACATCCAGATCTTCAACCGCTGGAACATCCGGTGGTGGTGGATTGGGTGGATCAGCAAGTATATTTTCAAGAACAAAAGCTCCACGCGTAATGGGCTTTGTTCGAATACCGTTCGAAGTTGTAGTCAACACCGCCGCCTGTGTTAACAATCCGCCACGAGGATCGGTTTCCTTCAATTTCACCTTACGAAAAGCGTTACCTCGAACACCAGGAATTTTATAATGCCGGGCGAGGCGTTCGTCTAGCATCAGAAAATCTGAATCCAGAAAGGTGTAAAGACTCAACTTCTCATGCAGGACCTCACGGAAGAAGGCGGTCGACTCGCCAATCATCGATTGATGAAGCGCCAAATCATAATCCGGGTGCAGGGTTTTATCTACCTTCAGATTTTCCAATTTATCCAATCCTAACCATTGGTGAGTAAAATGAGTAATGATCGCCTCGGACTTTGGATCTTTGAGCATGCGCTCAATTTCAGGTTCTAATACTTCAGGTCGAAGCANAGCACCCGATTCGGCTTTCGCAAANAGCTCCGCGTCGGGCATNCTNCGCCNGAGAAAGTANGACAGACGCGAGGCCAGTTCGAAACCACTGACCTGTTTCTGCGCATTAGGCGTTAGAGGCGGTTCATCCTGGTCCGCAATAAAAAGAAACTTAGGTGAGGTGAGAATTGTCGCCAAGGGCATCCGTAGAGCTTGCTTTAGCGGCAAGCCTTTCTTTTTCTCCTGGCGGTAAATATTCATCATTTCGGATAGCTCATCATCAGTGCTGACCCGGCGATAGGCCTTGTTCATGAATGGGCGCAGCACCCGTTCAGCATAGGAATCATCGCCTTCGGCGTTCATACGTTCTGGAAATAGCTGACTGTGCCACGTTGGGGGCCAGACGGGGTTCAGCGGACCCTCTACCTCAATCTCAGAAATATGTACACCGAAGGGAACCTTCTTACCTTCAGCATCGACCTCTTCTGACACTTGGAAATAGTATTTGAGACCCCAGTTTCGATTACCAGTCGTTTTGATGTACCAAGGGATATTGTCTCGGTACAACTCAAACTCGATGACTTGGGAGTGGTTGAGCTTGAGGAGTTCTTCACGCCACATAGTGCCTTCAGGAAAGAGGGCCAACCCTAGTTTAGGAGACGCACCTTGCCAGTCTTTCGGACCAAATGCATCCACATGCAGGCGCACACGGTACACACCCTCCTCATAGGCAAACCACTTAAAGCCAAAAGTATTATCCTTCTTACTGAATGCAACACCCTCATCAACCCCACTCCCCCCAAAGACACGTATATCCCAAGAACCTTCATAAGTACGCGGAGGATCTTGGGTAAGATCAATCATAGAATAAGGCGTCGAGCCATTGGGAATTTCGATATTGGGCAACACATTGCCCTGAAGAAATCCTGGCTTAATCTTATTCTTATCTTTTCCCACGTGACCGTCATGCCAGGCTCCACTACGATCGAATTTGAGTGGGTTTTGACCACCTATTGAATTAACAATACGCCAGTGTTGACGTAAGGGTGGCTTTTCTGGAATGTCGATAATTTTATCCAGAATACGTTCGGTCGCCGCGACAAAACTCTCGACATGCAGTGGCGAGAGCACAAGAGCATCGCCGATGTTGTCGAAACCATCTGATATGGTGTCCGGTGAAAACAACTCGGTTGGATCAAAGGGGTGACCTAGAAGATCACGAATCGTATTGCGGTACTCAAGCCGGTTTAGTCGGCGCATAACAATTTCGCTACTACGGGCATTGGCTGCAACTTCAGCCTTATTCAACTCTTGAGTTAGCCAGTTGAGCGCAGTCAGTAATTGTTTCTCAGCTGGCCGATTCTTCTTCTTCGGCGGCATTTCCCCAGAGTTTAGTTGATCTAGAACGATGGCCCAGATAGCCTCATCGCCTCCATTCACTACGTCAGGATTGAGCGTGTGAAGCGCCAAGTCTCCTTTCTGCGTATCATCATTATGGCAATCGAAGCAATGATTTTCAAGCAAAGGCAATAACTGTTGCTCGAAGCCGTTGTCTTCGGCTGATAAAAGCGCAGTAGCGGAGAGGAGGATAATGATGAAAATCCTAGCGGTCATGAATTACTCTTTATTAGCTTACCTCCATAAATCAGCACGCACACCTTTGCTAGTCTAAGGCTTTTTAGAAATCCTCTCATTCACAAAACTGTAACACCGTGCAACTAACGAACCAATTACAATTAGTCACTGATAGAATTTTTAATCACATTAAAGTCAAAGAAATAACCCAATTATAATAACCTATGACTTAATGGGTGAAGGTATTACAGCTTACAGTCTTCGAATAACTGGCCTTGAATCATATATTAGGTTTCGAGGTTCCTTGGTAATTCTTTGTAAGCTTCCAGTTCCAATGCAAGCCATGTAGCATAGATATAAGATAAAAAGCCTTTTGGTATAATTATGAGTCCAAATTTTTTTACCCCATGTTATCCACGATTTCATTTTCAAGAAATATGAATAACGACATTAGCAAATCTAATGCCAAACATTAACCATCTCCCAGCTAACATTATAACGACCCAGAGACCATTGACAGAGAAATGACCTCTCTCAATCCCAAAACAACTAACCATGAATCAGGAGGTCAGTAGCGTGTTACAATAATCAGGAATAAGAGTGCAGGATTCAAGGGGTAATCAATACTACAATTGAAACTTAAAAAGCATCTTTAAATGTGTACAACTTATTTTCGTAGTCCACATACGGAGGGATTTTTTTTGACTCAAACCAATCATAGCCTTGTTTTAAATTTTCCCAGAAAGCTTGCCATTTTTGATTAGATACCTTTTCCATATTTTTTGTCGACATTCTAAATGGAAAGGAGTGAACATCAAAAGAGCGATGCCCGGATTCAAGAGAAGCCTCAGCGATTAAATATATCTCTTCAATCCATTTATTTGTCATAGCAAAACAACCTGTTGAAACACAGCCTCCATGAACCATCAAAAAAGAACCCGTTCGACCAAGGTCAATCTCAAGAGGGTTAGGAAAACCCAAATTAAATGATAGATGAAACTTACTATTTGGATTCATTTTAGATTTATCCACAGAATAAAACCCCTCAGGAGCCTGCAGATCACCTTCTTGCAACTTGGGACCTAAATATCCTGAATAATTACAAATTGGAAAACTCTTAAAAAATCTGAAGGTTTTTTTTTCTTTCTCTTGCAGCCATATCTCTAATATTTTTTCTTCCTTGAAAATTCGGATAAATACCTTGGAGCCAAATTCTAGGTCTTTCTCTTCAAGTTCCTTTTTGATCTTGGGAGCTAATCTTTTTTTAATTTCATCTAAATTCTTTCCCTTGGATCTAATAAGAGAAATTATGAAAACTAAGCAAAAGCTGGTAATTATAAAAATGAGAGGCCTTTTCATGTGTTCTAAACTGACTAAACGATTCAAAAGGTATCAATCTTTCAACAAACACGAAATTTAGTTATTGATCCACCTCTCACTGATCCGCGTTATGTTCTGGATTAACGGCGGCGGCGGACAGATGCTAACCTTTAACTTTGAAAAAAGCACAGGCGAGTTCTACAAAAATCGGGCGTTAATCGAGACCTAATGGCACAGGTTCGGCGGCGAGTGGATTTAACTTACTTCGAGGCGTCATCTCGAACGCGAACCGCTCAAGCTTGATCCCGCCTACGATTGTGCTGTCAAAATCGATCCGCCGGATAAACCGCTTCTCGGGGGAGATACACTCCACAATAACACGCTCGCCGGGTGCAATCGTATGCGTGTGCTCTTTCGCCTCGCGGTCGTCCCAACTGTCGTGATAGGTAGCCGTCACTCTCACTGTCGCTTGATGCTTACCGTGGTTGACAAGGGTCAGATCCGCACGATTGAGTACATCCTTGAACCCACCGTACTCAGCCGTGCTAGGTTCGCGGTGCTTGCCGGAGAACTTGCGGCGGTACGCCCCATTGAACGGCTTAACCTGCTCCAGTGTTGGGATGCTGTTGACGTGATCTGAGACGATCAGGTCGAGGTCATCGACAATCAGACCCCGGTCGGTCGCGAATCCTTTCTCGACGCGTGAGAGAAAGATCGTCCGTTCTCCGTCCTCGCCGTAACCAAGCGACAAGCTCGCGACGGAGTTGGTCAGCTTGGTGCAATCCCACACGCCTGCAGCGGTAGCTATCCTCTCCGTGTGTCGCTCTACATCGTCAACCATCGTCATCCGTTCGTGCATTTCCAAAGCCGCGAGCATCCACACATCCGACGATGGTGCCGTCACCGATTCGACTTCGTAAAAATTATCCTGGCTGGTGAACTTTGGCAGCGGCGACGTGTCATCGAGGAACATATCCACCGCCAATCGAGCGAAATGATCGGCCCGGTGCAAATACGCTGTGTTCTCAGTAAGCTCGTGCGCGGCAAGCATGAGCCTTATCGCGTTGGCAGTATTGTCGCCCCACACGCTCCACTGCACCTCGGGATTGACGCTCATGTAGACTTCGGCTGAATCGAGCACGGCCTTGCGGAACCGTTTTTGCAATTCGGGCGAGTCATTTCGCTTCATACGTTCGTACATCATCAACGCAAAGCCGGCGTAATCCTTGCGATCCTGCCAAGGTCCGCCGATCATGTCTAGCCGATCGGGATTGAACTTGCCAGTCGCGCGCAGATAGCTTGAAACTGGGCCAAACCCTTTGATGTCGAGCATATTGTCGGCCACACTCAGATAAGCTGCATCGCACTTGTACCCATACTCTCGCATCTTGTCAGCCAGCTTCAGATCCTTCGCATTGATCAGCTTTGCATAGTCGTCGAGCCGGTTCGCCGCCAGTGAGTAGCCCACATACCACGCCCATTGCGGGTAACTGCTGCAAGGAGCCAAGTGCCCGCTAACATCACGCAGCGACTCCCAGCGGTTGAGAATCGTGTCGATGGCTCTAAGGTATTCCGGATCGGGCTTGTGCTGATAGGCCTGCACCCAGGTGGCTATCATCGCAGAGCCCGGCCATGGGAACTCCATCCCACCGCTGGGCCCGTGACCATTCGAGTTCGCGTGCCGGTTAAAGTTGCCCGTCTTCTTATCCGCGACGTAGTGATTCCA
>PARE01000042.1 GCA_002709525.1 Magnetovibrio sp.
TGCTTGCGATACCCTTAAGGTCGATTCCTGTAATATTATTCAAGAAATCGTGACTAATTTATTAAGCTGGAAGCGCTGATTCCCTATTAACTCAACTTTAATTCTACTCAAAGGCCGAAGTTACGACAAGTTCCTATTTTTTATTGGTTTTTATACTCTTTTGCGAACAAAATTAGGGCATTATAAAAAGCGCTTTGGTGGGCTTGCCATGAACGCCGCTCTCGGTTAGTGTCCGCGCGCTCCAGAAATTAGATGCGCCCGTAGCTCAATTGGATAGAGCGTCTGACTACGGATCAGGAGGTTGGGAGTTCGAGTCTTCCCGGGCGCGCCAACTCATCCCTTCCCCAGACATTAGCAGTAATTTATTGTGCCTTGTGCAACTTACTTTACGAGCGCGGGTCAAACTGCGGGCTTTAAAGGAAAAATTTAGGGTTCTCATCGATGTCACTTAAAGGAGTCACCTTCGATATTTGGGAGACGATTCTTGTTGATGGGTCCGATGAGCCAAAACGATCCGCCCAGGGGATGCGCTCAAAAAGCGATGAGCGGCGGCATCTCTTCTGGTCGGTGTTGGACGATCAGGCGCCACTCGATAAGGCAATTAGTGATGCTGCGTTCCACTCACAAGAGGCGGCTTTTAGAAAGGTCTGGCATGGTATAAATGTTACCTGGGAAGTCGCGGACAGGATCGATATTCTTCTCGACGGGCTCAATCGCAATCTACCGCGCAACGTGCGCGAGGAGCTGATTGCAAAGTTTGAAGAAATGGAGCTTCGTGTCCCTCCCGATATGATCGATGGTGCTAGAGACGCGATTGCCGAACTCGCGAACCGTTACGATTTGTGTATCATTTCCGATACCATCTATACCCCTGGGCGAGGCTTAAGGGACCTGCTAACGCACCATGGGGTGGACCAGTATTTCAAAGGGTTCGTGTTTTCGGATCATGTCGGCAGATCAAAGCCAGATCCGGATTGTTTTCATAGCGCTGCAACCCAACTTGGCTTGGACTTTCCCGAAATGCTCCACGTTGGGGACCGGGATGCGAAGGACGTTGCTGGTGCCCAGGCCGTTGGCATGCAAGCTATCCTCTTCACTGCCGCGCGGGACGAGGGTTCGACTGAGACGACGCAGGCCGATGCTGTTGTCAGTACGTATGCAGACCTTATCAGGGTTATCGATGATATCGCGTTGAGATAGACTTTTGCCTTAGTCTCGCTGTCAAAACTGAGCGAGAATAAGATTTTCAATGGCTGCCATTTGATGCGGCTTGGGATGTGCAGGGCGTCAGATCTAATTACGGCCTTTGTGTGATCAACATGAATATCGGCGACACGGTGCATTGGATGGAGATCGACGGAGTTGTAGAAGAGTTGTACTGTGTTAACGGAGAAACAAGGTTCACAATGGTATGTAGCCGTTGGGTTGAGGATCGACCAAATCCGGCGCGCAATCTGCGTTTACGGGGAGCCCGAGTTGTGAGCACGACGGTCGTAAGGGGATAGCTATGAAGGAGTTGATCCGGCGCATGCTGGCGAGGCCCATCATTTCTATGGAACTTCTCATTGGTTCCCTGTTCATCAACGTTCTGGCCCTGGCTTCATCACTTTATGTCATGCAGGTGCTGAACCGATATGTCTCCCAAGGGGTGGATGCGACGCTGGTGACTTTAACCACGGGCGCTTTAATAGCTATGGCTCTCGAATTTGCCTTCCGCCAAGCCCGCGCCAGTTTAGCGCGAGGGATCAGCGTTGGCCCCGACGAACAGACGGCGTTTACTGGATTCACAGCGCTCACTCGGGCCAAGGTGTCGGCCATCGATCAAATTCCTGCCGAAACGCGCAAGGAAATGGTCAGCGGCACGGCGGCTATCGAAACGGCGTACAACCCCAACAACATCACTACGGTTCTCGATGTGCCGTTCTCGTTGGTTTATGTGTTTGTCCTATATCTGCTGCAGCCCATCATCGCTTACATAGTCCTTGGTTTCATCGCCGCTGTATTTTTGGTGGGATTAATCGGCGGCCTCGTTCTACAAGAAAAGACCGCCGAGATGCAAAATGCGTCTGGTGTGGGTGGAGCGCTTTTAGGGACGGTCACACGCGAGGGCGACTCTGTACGCAGCTTCAATGCTGGGGAGTTTCTGCGGGCTGCTTGGCAGGACCATATCAGAGGTATCCAGCTGTTGCGCCGTGACATAAATGGACGCCAAGGTTTTGTTCAGACTGTTACGCAAAGCAGTACGGGCCTACTGACCATCGCCGTGATCAGTGTTGGCGCGACCCTGGTGGTTTTAGGCGAACTCGACGTTGGCGCTATGATCGCGGCCAATATTTTGGCGACGCGCGCGTTGCAGCCAATTTCCAAAATGTCGCAGTTAGGCGCGGCTTTTGCCAAGGCAAGTCAATCGCTGGAGATGTTCGAGAAGTTGAAAGATGTTCCCCTGGAGCCAGACAGTGGTTCTGCGTTAAGGGAATACGCAGGCGCGATCGAGTTTCGTGATTTGGCCTTTGCCTTTTCGGGCGCCACATCGCCCATGTTTGAGAGCCTCACCCTGAAGTTAGAGCCTGGTTCTATCCTTGTCGTCACCGGTTCAAACGGCACCGGAAAAACAACTTTCGGACGTTTAATAATGGGATTGCTGGATCCGATTCGCGGACAGATACTGGTTGATGGCTTGGATTTGAAACAGGTCGCACCAGAATGGTGGCGGCGTCAGGTGATCTATCAGCCTCAGGAACCGGCATTGTTTAATGCCTCCATAGAGGAAAATTTGAGGATTAATAATCCGGATATCGATAGCACTATGCTAAATTCTATTATCGATACTTGTGAGTTGCGAAAGTTCCTGGACGAGAGTCCGCAGGGGACCGAGACGCCCGTGACTGAGAATGGCTGGCGCCTGTCGGAGGGGATCCGTCGTCGCTTGTCGTTGGCGCGGGCGCTGACGACGAATGGTCGACTGGCGATTATCGATGAGCCGACGGAAAGCTTAGATGCTGATGGGTGCGCCGCCGTGCATCAGATCCTCGCAGCCCTGGTGAAGCAGGGAAAAACAATCATTCTGATGTCCCACGATGGCAGGATGGTAAATGGGCCGCACACGGTCCTGGATCTGAGCGAAAAACCGATTCCGACGATTACTAAGGTTGCGCCTGAGGCGCCAAAACCTGAACCTGGCCAGACGACAAAGGCGAACGCCAATGTTAAGGCGCTGGCGGGGATCGAATTAGAAAATTCAGGAGCTGCATCTGAGCCTGACGAGGCGCTGTTGGAACCGGCGGAGGAAGAGGAAATTGGCGTGAGCGGCCATCAGTCGCAGCTTGCGATCAATAACGGAGACAGTGCGGAGAATGACTGAGAAAACACCCGGAGTGGGCGACACAGCGCAACAGGATCAAATGGACAAAGCCATGGCGCACGTTGCAGGTCCGACGCAAACTACACGTCCATCCGAACAGACCTCTGTTAGTGCGCATATGACATTTTTTTTATGTGGTGCCATGGTCGTATCGTTTTCTGTATGGGCATCGATAAGCACGCTGGACATCGTTTCCATGGCGACTGGTGAGGTTATTCCTTCGACACAGGTTAAAACAATACAGCATCTGGAGGGTGGCATCATTCGCGAGATCCATGTCCGCGAGGGCGAGACCGTTACGGAAGGGCAGCTTCTAATGAAGTTAGAGCCTACCGCAAGCGACGCGGATGTGGCGGAACTCCAGGTCCGGCTTCGTTCCCTCAGCGTCGATCAGGCGCGGTTGGAAGCCCTGACGACTAAGGCCGCTCGGCCCGTTTTCCAAAACGAATTGATCGAATCCCATCCAGAATTGGTCCGCCAGGCGCGGACGCGTTTCAATGTACGCCGTCGACTGCACGCCGGCGAGGTTTTGCGTCAGAAACAGGCCGTGGCACAGCGCAAACAGGAGATTACCGAAATCAACACCCGCATTCGCGGGTCGCAAGCAAATCTCAAACTGGTAAATGAGCAAATTAGGATCAGCAATGAGTTGATGAAAGATAGTTTAACCAATCGCTTTCAACATCTCGATCTGCTAAAAGAATCAGAGAAATTAAGCGGATCTATCGATACAGACAGGGCGTCTCTTAAGCGCGCGAAGCTGGCTCTAAGCGAGGCGGCCGCTGAACTGAATAACGTTAAGAACGCGTTCGATGAAGAAAATCAAACCGCCTTAGACGAAACGCGGCTGAACAGGGCCGAATTAGCCGCACGGGTGAAGAAGTTCAAGGCTAGCCAGGAACGCACAAATGTGCACTCTCCCGAGGCTGGTGTCATCAAGACCCTCCACGTTTTCACTGTAGGCGGTGTGCTCCGGCCCGGCGATCCTATCGCTGATATTGTGCCAGCCGGTGACCGATTGATAATTGAGGCAAAGTTGCCCACACAGGATATTGGCTACGTAGCGCCGGGGCAGTTGGCAGTGATCAAGCTGGCGTCAGCTGACGCCATGCGGTTTGGTGGCCTTGATGGCAATGTTGTCAATGTGAGCCCGGACACGTTGTTGTCACCGGAGGGCCAGCCCTTTTACAAGGTCCGCATCGAAACAGAGAAAAGTTATTTCGAAAGTGGTAAGCTCAAATACAATCTTTTTCCCGGCATGCAGGTGATGGCTAGTATCCACACTGGCCAGCGTACCGTTCTGCAATACGTGATAGATCCGATCCGCTATTCGATGGGGAGCGCCATCCAGGAGCGCTGAGCGGGCCGTGCCATATTCTTACACGGTTTGAGTGTTGGTTTTTATTCTGCGGCGGGCTCGCCTTTGGTCTTGTCGTTATCCTTGGCGTCGTTGCCCAACTGCGCTTGGACTTTCTCGCGAATTTCATTTGCTGCGCCAGTAATGCTGCGCACGACATTTTGCAATTGGTTCGCGGGAATTAGCACCCGAACCACGGGTTTAACCTGGTTGTCTAGGTCCTGTTGGCCGAAGGTCAATCGGAAAACGCCGTTTGCATGAGAAACGTTTGAAATGAGATCGGCAAAATATTCTTCTGGCATTTCTTTCGACACTTTGAACTCCTGAATTTAAAAACAATGGCGGGGATAGTCTTTAAAGGTTGGCTTTGGGTCAATGAAAATTCTGCCTGATACTGGTATCGTCTCATTTAAAATATTTCGTCTTTGCGAGTGCTTGAGGCGCGCAGGGAGCGGTGTCATAACCCAAAATAGTGATTGGATAAAAATGGGAGCATGCCGTGCGTGGATTATCTGAAAAATCCGTCATCGTGACGGGTGGTGGGAGGGGGATTGGCGCTGCTGTGGCCGCCCGATTTGGCGAAGAAGGGAGCCACGTCGCAGTTTGGGACATCGACACTAAAGCTGCCCAAAACGTTGCCGCTAGCATATGCGATGGTGGCGGCCAAGCGGCCGCAATCACCTGTGACATTACCCGATATGACTCCGTGACGGCGGCGGTCGCAGAAACGGAGTGCCATTTGGGTCCGGCCGATGTCCTGGTCAATAATGCCGGCTGGGACGTTTTTCGGCCATTTCTGAAGACGAAGCCCGAGTTGTGGGAAAAGATCATCGCCATCAATCTTCGCGGTGTGCTGCATACCCATCACGCCGTCCTGCCAGGCATGTGCGAACGCGGACGCGGGCGCATTGTCAACGTAGCGTCCGACGCGGCGCGGGTGGGCTCATCTGGAGAGGCGGTATATGCGGCCTGCAAGGCTGGTATAGTCGGTCTCTCCAAGACATTGGCGCGGGAACATGCTCAACAGGGCATTACCTTTAACGTTGTATGCCCAGGCCCGACAGAGACGGCTTTGTTGGAAAACTTTATGGCAGAATCTGGAAACCCCGAAAAATTGGCGGAAGCTTTCCGACGCGCTGTCCCGATGGGGCGTCTGGGTCAGCCGGACGACCTGCCCGGAGCCATTGCGTTCTTGGCCAGCAACGATGCCGCATACATTACTGGGCAGGTGTTGAGCGTGTCTGGTGGCCTTACTATGAACGGATAGGAATTAGCCATGGAATACCAGGATATCCTCTATACCGAGGCGGATGGTGTTGCGACCATCACTATTGACCGGCCGGAGAAAATGAATGCCTTTCGCGGGCAGACCTGCGAAGAATTGATCCATGCCTTTAACCGAGCCGGTTGGAACAAAGACATTGGTGTTATCGTCTTAACCGGGGCAGGTGATCGAGCCTTCTGTACCGGCGGCGATCAGTCGGCTCATGAAGGCCCCTATGATGGGCGTGGCACGATCGGCCTCCCCGTGGAAGAGCTTCAAAGCGTGATACGTGATGTGCCAAAGCCGGTAATAGCCCGTGTTCAGGGCTACGCCATTGGAGGTGGAAATGTATTGGCGGTTATATGTGACCTGACAATTGCCGCCGACACGGCGCAATTTGGCCAGGTAGGGCCGAAGGTGGGGTCCGTCGACCCAGGATTTGGCACCGCATATCTGGCGCAGGTTGTGGGTGAGAAGAAGGCTCGTGAGATCTGGTATTTATGCAGGCGCTATACGGGGGAACAGGCAGTTGAGATGGGATTGGCAAACACGGTCGTTCCGGCTGATGAGCTGGATGCGGAAGTGGACCGGTGGTGTGCCGAAATCCTTGAGCGTAGTCCCACGGCCATCGCCATTGCCAAGCGGTCGTTCAACGCGGCGACGGAGAACCTGCGTGGCATCTCGTCTATGGGTATGCAGGCGCTAGCGCTCTACTACGATACAGATGAGTCCCGCGAGGGCGTGACAGCATTTATGGAAAAACGGAAGCCTGATTTTAGAAAATTTGCGAAATAGTGTTGCCGAGGCCGACACCACAGTTTTGACAGAACTGGTATCTGTGTGAATGATAGTTGGCATCGCGGTCGCAGCGCCGAGAAGGGGTGAAACATGCAGAAGTTTGATGAATCGGCACATGGCGTTTATGTGATTGCTGCCACGCCATTTACGGAAACTGGCCAAGTGGACATGAATTCCGTTGACTCGCTTGTCGATTTTTATTTGGAGGAAAAAGTCCACGGGATGACCGTGCTGGGCGTAATGGGGGAGGCACCAAAATTAACTGACAGCGAACAAATCGCGCTATTGAAACGCTATTTGGCGCGCGTTGACGAACGGGTTCCGGTAGTTGTCGGAGTTAGTAACCCCGGAATCGACAACCTGGCTTCCCTTTCTAAGGCGTCTATGGATGCGGGCGCGGATGGTGTGATGATCGCTGGAATTCCGGGTTTGAAGACCGACGATCAGATCTTCTCGTATTTTGACAAGGTGATGGCGAAACTAGACACCGGGACACCGGTCTGTTTGCAGGATTACCCTAATACGACTACCGTCCATTTCTCCGTCACGGCGATCAATTCTCTAATTGATGCCTACGACAACATCGTCATGTTTAAGCATGAGGACTGCCCTGGCCATCGGAAGCTCACCCAGGTGCGTCGTGCGCCGAAAACCGAAGGTGTTAGGCGAGTGAGTATATTGGTTGGGAATGGTGGATTATATGTGCCTCAAGAAATGCGACGCGGTGCCGACGGTATCATGACCGGGTTTTCGTTTCCAGGCATGCTGGTTGATGTTTACAATCTGTACTCCGACGGCAAGGCTGACGCGGCTGAGGACCTATTTGACATCTATTTGCCACTAATTCGCCACGAGCAACAATTCGGCTTTGGTCTGGCGCTGCGGAAGGAAACCTTGTGCCGTCGCGGCGCTCTCTCTTGCCCCGCTGCGCGCGCCCCCGGCCCGGTAATGGACAGCGATGATCATGCCGAATTGGAAAGCCTGTTAGCGCGACTAAAGGTAAAGCTCGAAGCTTCAGGCCACCGCGTCCCGCATGGCATCTAAGCCACAATGATGACCGATACGATCTCGCAACGATTGGCCGTTGATATCGGCGGAACCTTCACCGATGTCGTTCTCGAACAAGACGGGGAACTGATGACCTCGAAGGTTTTGACAACACCAACCGCTCCTGAAGAAGGGGTATTAGTCGGTATCGAGGAGGTTCTTGCAAAGTCTGGCGTGGCGCCGGGCGACATCGGTTTGTTTTTGCACGGCACGACCTTGGCGACAAATGCGATCATCGAACGCAAGGGTGCAAATGTGGCGTTAATTACGACGGACGGGTTCCGCGACGTCCTCGAGATTGGTTATGAGAGTCGCTTCAATCAGTATGATATCTTCATAGAAAAGCCAACGCCATTAGTTCCCCGCCACCGCCGCTTTACCGTGCCAGAGCGGGTTGACGTCCACGGCTCCGTTTTGCTGGACCTCGACGAAGATGCGTTAAAAGCGCTACTTCCCGAACTGGACCGAGAAGGCGTCGAGAGCATTGCAATTGGATTTCTCCACGGTTATGCCAACCCGGGGCACGAACAGCGGGCGCGAGAAATTATCGAGGCTGCTCGACCAGACCTGTCGATCACCTTATCGTCTGAGGTCTGTCCTGAGATTCGTGAATTTGAGCGTCTAACTACGGCAACGGCCAATGCCTACGTGCGCCCATTGATAGCTCGCTATTTAAAAAATCTGGAGACTCGGTTGACAAAATTAGGAATTGTCAGCCCCGTGTTATTAATGACGTCGGGTGGCGGCCTGACAACTTTGGAGACAGCTGCGCGGTTCCCGATCCGATTGGTTGAGTCTGGCCCAGCCGGAGGTGCGATCTTGGCCGCTGCGATCGCGGCGGACCTGGACCTGACGCAGGCCATATCCTTCGATATGGGCGGTACCACGGCGAAAATCTGCCTCATCGATGACTTTGCCGCACAGCGAGCGCGCGAGTTCGAGGTAGATCGCCAGGCGCGATTCCGTAAGGGTAGTGGCTTGCCCTTGCGTATTCCCGTCATTGAAATGGTGGAGATTGGAGCCGGTGGCGGTTCCATTGCGCGCGTCGACGCTCTCAATCAGATTACCATCGGCCCAGACAGCGCTGGCGCGGTTCCAGGGCCAGCCGCTTATGGGCACGGCGGTGAACAGCCTACCATTACGGATGCCGATATCCATCTTGGTCGAATCGATCCGGATCGTTTCGCCGGTGGACAAGTTTCTCTATCGCCCAATCGCGCTAAAGCAGTGCTGGTCAGCGACATCGGCGAGAAGCTGGATTTAACATCGCAAATGGCGGCCTACGGCGTAACGGAAATGGTTGATGAGACCATGGCCAACGCCGCGCGAGTCCATGCGGTTGAACAGGGCAAAGTGGCCAGCGATTATACTCTAATTGCGTTCGGTGGCGCGGCGCCATTGCACGCAGGCCGGTTGGCAGAGAAGCTGTCTATTCAGCGGATCATCGTGCCGACGCATGCGGGGGTAGGGTCGGCAGTTGGATTCCTGCGTGCGCCCGTTGCCTATGAAGTAGTTCGCAGCCGAAACATGCGACTTCGGCATTACGACCCGGAGTTTGTCAATGCCATCTTCAATGAGATGTATGACGAAGCTAAAACTGTGGTCGACGCGGGCGCGTCAGACAGCGTGATCACCGAGCATCGGCAGGCGTACATGCGCTATCTCGGCCAGGGCCACGAAATTGCTGTTAGCTTACCGACACGACCGCTGACGAATGACGATGCGGACCTTGTTCAGACTTCCTTCGATACAACTTATGAACGCTTCTACCAACGAACGCTCCCCAATGCAGAAGTTGAGGTGCTGACCTGGGCGTTGACCTTGACGACGGTGTCGACGCCATCTGAAACGACATCTATCGAATCCGCTGACAGTCGCGATGGGGTGGCGGCCGGGTTGCGAGCCGTTTTTGATCCGGCGTCCGGTGAGATGAGGAACATACCTTTGTATTGGCGGCCTGATTTAGCACCAGGGGATACAATCGTTGGCCCCGCAGTGATCACTGAAAACGAGACCTCCACCTTTGTGCCTGAAATTTTTGATGCCCGGATTGCGGCGAATGGGTTTATCATCGTTGAGCGAAATTTGGAGCGCATAAAATGACCNAAGCCTTTGAAAAAATTCAGATGCAAATTATGTGGAACCGCCTCATATCCGTCGTTGAGGAGCAAGCCCAGACTCTATTGCGAACGGCCTTCAGCCCTATCGTTCGCGAATGTGGGGACTTGTCCGCCGGTGTATTCGATCTGCAAGGCCGCATGATTNCCCAGGCCGTGACNGGTACGCCGGGTCACGTCAATTCTATGGCTGAGGCTGTGAAGCACTTCATACAGCATTTCCCACTGGAGACGATGAACGAAGGGGATATTTATATCACAAACGACCCCTGGCTCGGGACCGGCCATCTCAATGATTTTGTGTTGACGACGCCGTGCTTTAAAGACGGTCNGTTGGTCGCCTTGTTNTCTTGCACCTCGCATATNACAGATATNGGTGGGCTTGGGACAGGAACAGACGGGACGGATGTGCACATGGAGGGAATTTACATCCCAATGCTCAAGCTGGCGGACCGGGGTCAAATGAATAAGACTCTATTAGCCATGGTTCGGCAGAACACACGCCAGCCGATAGAAACTGAGGGTGATGTTTATTCCTTGGCNGCTTGCAACGATATCGGATGCTGTCGGCTGGTGGAGATGATGGATGAGTTTGGTCTTGAGTCCCTTGACGACTTGGCCGACTACGTTTGCCAGAATTCTTACGACGCGGTGATGGCAGAGGTCGCCAAGCTGCCGAGAGGAACCTTTCGAAGCTCCATGACAATTGATGGCTACGACAAACCGCTTCAGTTGGTTGCGCAAGTGACGATTTCTGATGATGGTATCGCCGTGGATTACGACGGGACCTCTCCGAAATCGCGCTATGGGGTTAACGTNCCTCACGCTTATACCATNGCTTACACCTGCTTTGGNCTGAGTTGCATTGTCTCTCCCGACGTACCCAATAATGCGGGGTCTTTGGCGCCGTTCAAGGTTCGTGCTCCGGAGGGGTCGATCTTGAACGCACCCTATCCGGCAGCCGTGTGTTCGCGGCACGTGATCGGTCAGATGTTGCCAGATACAGTTTTTGGTTGCCTGGCCCAGGCCGTNCCCGAGCGCGTTCCGGCCGAGGGCGCGGCGTGTCTCTGGAACCTCACATTCCGAGGGGAAACGGATCGTGGCAGCAACGATGCCAGCATATTCTGTATAACCGCGGTTACCAACGGGGGAACGGGCGCCCGACCCAGCAAGGATGGCTTGTCGGCCACGGCCTATCCCTCTGGTGTTCGCGGTACCCCAGTTGAAATCAATGAGTCTGTGGCTCCTATTGTGGTGTGGCGGAAGGAGTATCGACCCGACTCGGGCGGCGCCGGCGCGCATCGGGGCGGCCTGGGTCAGGTCATTGAGGTGGAGTCAGCTATCAATGCTGATTTGGAGCTCCTTGCGGCCTTTGATCGCATTGATTATCCNCCCCGCGGCCGGGACGGCGGCTTAAATGGAGATTCGGGTTTTCTAAGTTTAGCCTCCGGCGCGCAACTTCGCGGGAAGGGTACTCAGCACATTGCTGGTGGTGAGCGGTTAGTCATTCATACGCCCGGTGGCGCTGGACATGGTGACCCTTATGAACGGGCACAGGATCTCGTGTTGTCGGACCTCCGAAACGAATTGATTAGCGTCGAAAGCGCGGCTCGAGAATACGGTTACACGGTTGCCGAGGCCAATTAACTGCAGATTAGCGCTTAAAAAATTTGGTAATAACCCGGAGATCTCGGTGTCCAATTTCGACTATCCCGGTTGATGCTTTCCACTCGGTCTGGGGTAGATGAGCCGATTTTGAAAACTNGTTTGGCGGNGNGGGTCAAGTCCGGTTTTATTTCTGGTCATAACCACATAGGACGAAGTGCTCGTGCAATGATTGGAGTATTCTGAAACATTCACAATTCTGCCGTCATGAATGGGCGGCCTATCGTTATCAGTGTACGGTAAGGAGGCGTTCCGCATGTCCGTCGACACGCAATCACCAAAGCTTTTTACACCCATTACTTTTCGCGGATTGACAGTTCGAAATCGCATCGTCGCCTCGCCCATGTGCCAATACCATTCTGTGGAAGGAGGACCGACCGATTGGCAAATGGTTCATGTGGGAAGAATGGCTGTTGGAGGCGCTGGCGTAGTATTTGGGGAGGAAACCGCGGTCGAAGATATTGGTCGTAAGACTTATGCCTGTGCCGGTATATGGGACGATCGTCATATTATACAGTATCGTCGAATCACCGATTTCGTTCGCGAGCAAGGTTCGGTACCGGCAATCCAGATTGGACATTCCGGGCGTAAGGCGGCGACCCATTCGGCGATCATGGATTTTGCGCCATTAACCGATGCGGATGCTACGAACGGCATGGCGCCTTGGCAGCCCTTGGCACCCAGCCCTATCAACGCCGAGAAACGATTCTATCCGCCCAGGGAGATGGATCTTGGTGATATTCGGCGTGTCTTGGAGAAGTTTCGCGAGGCTGCGCGGCGCAGCATGGATGCTGGCTATCAAATTTGCGAGGTGCATGGGGCGCATGGCTATCTCCTTCATAGTTTTCTGTCGCCCGTCAGCAACCATCGTCAAGACGCTTATGGTGGTGACCGTGAGGGGCGGATGCGGTTTCCCTTAGAGGTCGCGGAGGTCGTTCGTGACGTCTGGCCCGATGATCTTCCGGTCTTTTATCGTATCTCATGTGTTGATGGTGAGGGCGGCGCCTGGGACCTTGACGACTCCGTGGCATTGGCGAAGGCGCTGAAGGACCGGGACATCGATCTGATCGATTGTTCATCAGGGGGTATTAAAGGCGATTCAAAAATGCCCATGGTCCCACGGGTGCCGGGGTTTCAGGTTGCATTCTCTGATCGAGTTCGCAGAGACGCTGGACTGCCGACCATTGCCGTTGGTTTGATCATCGAACCGCGTCAGGCAGAAGATATCCTTCAGACTGGTAAGGCCGATATGGTCGCTCTGGCTCGGGAACTATTGTGGCATGCGGATTGGCCAGCGCACGCGGCAGTGGAGCTGGGGGTCGCCGATGCTTATGATATAATGCCAGAGGAATATGCGCATCGACTGCGGCAGCGTGAGCAGGCCAAGGCGATGCCCATTAACCAAGGCGGTGCTGCAACGGTCGCTGCCTTTGAGCGTCATCTGGGTGATGGAGTATGGGAAACATGATATTTCTGGGCTGATTGTGATATGATCAGCGCGCCATTTAGGAGGCCTAATGCTAAGCGTTGAACAAAAAGACCAGTACGAAAGGGAGGGTTATATCTGTCCGATTCCCGTTTTAGATGCCGGTGAAGTTGATGCGTTGCGTTCAAAGTTGGAGACCTTCGAGGCGGCCCAGGGTGGGAAGCTGGAACCGGCGCAGCGCAACAAATCGCACCTTCTTTTCAAATGGCTAGATGACCTGATCCGAGACCCGCGGATACTCGATCCTATCGAAGATCTCATCGGACCGAATATACTATGCTGGAATACGCTGTTCTGGATAAAGGAGGCCGGTTCGCNAAGCTTTGTGTCGTGGCACCAGGATAATCGNTATTGGGGGCTATCGAGCGACAGCGTCATCACCGCTTGGCTCGCTTTGTCGCCGGCTGGCGTTGAAAACGGTTGCATGCGGGTGATTCCGGGTACACACCGGGGTGACGTTATGGATCATGAGGATCACTACGACGTTAATAACCTGCTGACCCGCGGCCAGGAAATTTCCGCGCCATTGGATGAGGCGAACGCGCGCCACATGCCTTTGCGTGCGGGTGAGATGTCCATACATAACTACCGTTTGGCCCATGCGTCTGATGCCAACAACGGGCCGGACCGCCGGATTGGCATTTCCATGCATTTCCTGCCACCCAATACCGAACAGATTGTTGGGAGCTGGGACAGTGCGGCCCTTGTGCGTGGTCAGGATAGCTTCGGCAATTTCGAACTCACGCCGATCCCCGGTAGCGACTTGGATTTAGACGCGGTTGCGTTCCATGGCCGTGCCACACTGGCGATACGTGATGTATTATATGCGGATGCTGCCAAAAATACCCAGAAACTCTGANATGTCGGACTNGGGGTANTGCCGNGATGACCNATGAGCAATTAAATNNCCGACAAGATTACCGCGCCCGGATTGCCGGCTGGTACNATGGATATGTGCATATCGCAGTGATCTATGNGATTGGTGGGACAGCGCTATACATCTATANCCAGNATATGGGACAGGTGCTGTGGTGGGAATGGTTTGCCATTCCAATAGTAATTTTCTTATGCAATATTTCTGAGTGGTTCCTGCAAAAAGAGGCCATGCACCAACATATCAGAAACAGAGGCCGCCGCGCATCCCATGGCGCTTTNGTAGACAGANGTATGCCTGGAAATATCAANGTAGGCCTTTNCATCGTAGTCCTGTTGCTCGGTGTGCTTATGTATATTTGGGAGGCGGATCGGGGCAATGTGCAACTCTCCTGGATCGTCATTGGATTAAGCGTATNCATGGTTTTCGCNATGTGGATATTNCCAGAAACCGGACAGANCCGTAAGGATCAGAAAGAGNCAGATTGACCGCACTAGGATGCCTCTGCCGGAAAAATTGTCTAAATTCTTCTCATGAGTCTTAAGCTCTCTTACGCNGAACGCACCTGGCTGAACGACGACACGGCGCCGGGCCGAGCCATGGCCATGCGGTTGGTAGTTCGCGCGGCGGAGTTTTTGGGGGCGGAGCGGATGGTCCCCATCGNATCTGCCCACATCGATGGCTGTCTCTATCACGGAGACGGCGGGGTCAAGTTCGTGGAGAGGCTGCGCGAGCGGNACGCGACCGTATCTGTNCCATCAACGATGAACGTAGGGGCACTCGATCTTGGCAACGAGGACCGGGTGCGCGCCGACGCGCATTTCAAGGCTATGGCGCGCCGCCAAATGAACGCCTACCTGGATCTAGGGTGCCAGCCCAGCTGGACCTGCGCGCCCTACCAGGCGGGCCATCGGCCGNGCCGGGGTGAACAGGTGGCTTGGGGCGAGAGCAACGCNGTAGCCTTCGTCAATTCGGTCTTGGGNGCGCGNACGGAACGTTATGGCGATCTCCTCGACATCTGCTGCGCCATTACCGGTCGTGCGCCGTTCATCGGCCTGCATCGCGACGAGGGCCGACGGGCTAAAATGCTTATCGACGTTACTGGCCTCAGTTCGCGCCTCAAGGCCATGGATGCCTTTTATCCGGCTCTGGGTGCAATCNTGGGNGCTGCAGCGGGCACGTCGGTCGCAGTAATCGACGGCCTACCGNCCGACATCAGTGAGGATAATCTCAAGGCTCTGGGGGCCGCCGCGGCGTCGAAGGGAGCTGTCGGCCTGTTTCACGTCGCTGGCAGAACCCCAGAGGCGCCCAATGTTGACGCGGTCCTGAGCGACCAACGGCCTGTTGAGGTCATAACCATCACCGCCGCAGACATTCGTGCCGCGCGTGATAGCCTCAGCAACACCCATGCAGCGCACTTGAATTGTTTGGCGCTCGGAAGTCCACATTTTTCGGAAGCTGAGACTCGCCGATTAGCGGCCTTGGCAGACGGCCGTGTCTTCCAGATTCCTGTCTACATCTGCACCGGGCGGCACACCATGGATGCCATCGATGAGGATGGCACGAGAGCCCAGTTGGAGGCTCAAGGTGTCGAATTTATTGTTGATACGTGTGTGGTGGTGACGCCGATCCTCAAGGATTTGGGTGGGGTCTTGATGACCAATTCNGGGAAGTTCGCCCATTATGCGACTCCTAATACCGGTTATGATGTAGTGTTTGGGTCTTTGGAGGACTGCGTTCGTTCCGGCATTTCCGGACGGGTTGAACGCGCGGAGGCGGCATGGCGATAAACTTGTGCGCCCGGGTTCTGATTGATGGTGCAGCCCGAGGGCGCGTGCTGAGGCTCTTGCAACCAATAAGTTTGTGGGGTGGGGTCGATCCGGTCAGCAGCCTGATCACACAGCCTTTGCACCCAAATTACGGCGCTGAAATTGCTGGGACCATTCTGACGCTACCTGGAATGATTGGCTCAAGTTCCTCGAGTGCCATAATGCTTGAGCTTCTCCACAATGACGTGGCGCCGGCCGCGTTGGTCATNACAGANGTNGACGCTATTCTGGGGCTTGGGGTGATCGCCGCCGAGGAGATTGGCTTGAACGGCATTCCCGTGTTGCAGTGTCCAATAGATGCCTTTGTATCTGGCCATGTTGCGACCATTTCACGGGGCGGTGGGATCCGGCTTGGCGGAACTGAGTGAAGCAGGCAATATCCCCGAATAAAGTTTGGAGGAATTAATCATGTGTGCGGAATGGGCTGGGGTTTATCCGGCGTTAATGACCGAATTCCAGGAAGATGGCGCCTTGGACCTAGAGGCGACGCAACGCCATATCCAGTCATGCGTGGATGCGGGTGTCGCCGGTTTTGTGATGTTGGGGACCTTGGGAGAAAACACCTCGCTCTATGATGACGAAAAAGAGGCGGTGCTCAAAGCTGCCGTGGAGGCGGCGGGAGATTTGCCCGTGCTGAGCGGCGTCGCGGAGTATACCACCGACATGGCCATTGACCATGTGCGCCGGGCGGAACGGGCCGGTTGCGCGGGGCTCATGGTATTGCCGTGCATGGTTTATTCGCAGGATCAACGCGAGGCTATGACGCATTTTCGGGGGGTAGCCGCGGCGACGGACCTGCCGATCATGATCTACAATAACCGTGTCGCCTATAAGGTGGACCTGACGCCAGCGTCCTTCGTCCAATTGGCGAACGTGGAGAACATCGTAGCTATCAAAGAGTCCTCTCACGATAGCCGCCGTATGACCGACATGGTTAACGCTTGCGGCGACCGCTATCGCTTGTTCTGCGGAGTTGACGATCTGGTAGTGGAAAACGTGTTGTTCGGTGCCGTTGGCTGGGTTGCTGGGCTGGTTAATAGCTTTCCCCGGGAGTCCGTGCGCCTGTTCGCACTGGCTCGCGATGGGAAGTTGGACGAGGCCGTCGAGCTCTACCGTTGGTTTATGCCGCTTTTGCATCTTGATGTGGAATTAAAGTTGGTCCAGATGATCAAGTTAGCCAACCAGATCACCGGTGAAGGTTCAGAATGGGTCCGAGGTCCGCGTTTGACCCTTGAGGGCGAGGAGCGGCGGATGGTTACGGAGATCGTCGAAACGGCTCTCGCCAACCGCCCGAACGTTTGATCCAACCAGTGCCAACTACTCGGTCTAGAGCCCTTGTAATCGGCGCGGGTATTGTTGGCCTGAGTTGCGCGTTCTTCCTGCGCCGCACGGGCCATGACGTCACGATTCTGGATCGTGACCCCAATGGTGACCGGGCCTCTCTTGGTAATGCCGGGGCAATTGCACAACCTGAGGTCATGCCAATTGCCGCGCCCGGTATTGTTTCGAAGTTGCCGCGCTATCTACTTGACCCGTTGGGGCCGCTGTATATCCAGCTGGGCTACGCTTGGCGGCTCTGGCCTTATCTGTCCCGGTTCCTCCGCGCCGCTAACAACAGGCAATACGCAGCGAGCGCGGAGTCCATGGGGTCACTTCTCGTAACGGCTTTTGATGATCATGGCACCATTCACCAGGAAACAGGCCTCGGCCATCTTTTGAGTAAGGACGGCCATCTTTGGGTATATCGTTCGCCTGCAGTTCGAGATGCGTTACCCGATTGGAAAATTCGGGAACGGCAGGGGCTCGCCTGCACATTTCTAAATCGAGACGACCTTGTGTCGGAGGAGCCCGCCCTGGGGCCCATGGCCGCTTGTGCCGTGCGCACGAATGATTGGGCCACTTACGTTGATCCAAAAGCCTATGTCATGGGGTTGATGACGCATCTCCGAGAGCAGGGTGTAGCGTTTCAGGACTGTAACGTGGGGACCCTTGACGGTGACACTGTTACTGGTACTGACGGTCGAAGATATCCCTTCGAGCATTTAGTAATCGCTGCCGGCGCCTGGTCGCATCGTTTGACAGAACAGTTGGGCGATTGGTGTCCGCTGGAAACGGAGCGTGGTTACAACACGACAATACCCAGTCCCGGCATTTCTCTGAACCGAATGCTTACATTCGCCGAAGACCACTTTGTTGCCACGCCTATGTCTATGGGCCTGCGGATTGGCGGGGCCGTTGAATTCGCCGGCCTCAAGACACCTCCCAACTTTAACCGCTCGAAGGCGCTTCTTGAATTGGCGGCTAAGTATCTACCTGAACTCAATGTGGATGGCGGTACCGAATGGATGGGCCATCGGCCATCTACACCAGACTCCCTGCCTGTAATCGATCGAGCTAGTCGATACAGCAACGTTTTTTATGCGTTCGGGCACGGCCATTTGGGCCTTACCGGCAGCGCTACGACCGGTCGCCTGATTGCAGCTTTGGTGCGGGGTGAGGAGGCTAGTCTTGATCTCACCCCGTTTCGTATCGGAAGATTTTAATAATGAGTATGAAATCTCAGACGGGGACTTTCACTTGCATCGATGCCCATACCTGCGGCAATCCCGTTCGGGTCATTGCTGATGGCGGGCCCAAACTGGATGGCGCGACCATGCTAGCGCGCCGGCAGCATTTTCTCGCTGAGTATGACTGGATCCGGACGGGCCTTATGTACGAGCCGCGTGGCCATGAGGTTATGTCAGGAACAATCCTCTGCGAACCGATACGCGACGACTGCGACCTGGGCATTTTATTCATTGAGGTGTCTGGGTGTTTACCTATGTGTGGTCACGGCACCATTGGCACCGTCACGGTGGCGCTGGAACGCGGCCTTGTAAAGCCAAAGACGCCGGGCGTGCTCCGGTTGGACACTCCGGCTGGCATGGTCGAAGCCACTTACCATGAGGAAAACGGGAGTGTTAGCGCCGTGCGTATCACCAACGTGGCAAGTTTTTTGGTCGCTGAAAAACTGGAGGTGAAGGTGCCGGAGCTCGGTCGGTTGGTTATGGATGTGGCTTATGGCGGTAACTTCTACGCCATCGTCGAGCCTCAGGAGAATTTCCACGATATGGCCGATTTGACGCCTGGCGATATCCAACGTTTCAGCCCGCTGGTGCGTCAGTTGATGAACGATGCATACTCGTTCGCTCATCCAGAGGAGCCGGATATTCAGGGCTTGTCTCATATTATGTGGACAGGCCAACCTCGATCGAGCAGTGCCCATGCGCGGAACGCTGTGTTCTATGGTGACAAGGCCATCGACCGTTCGCCCTGCGGGACGGGCACGTCAGCACGCATGGCCCAAAAGGTGGCCCGTGGTGAACTAAAGGTGGGAGATGACTTCATTCACGAGAGTATTATCGGCAGCCTATTTAACGGCCGGGTTGAGATGACAGCAACGGTTGGTGATAAATCAGCCATCATTCCATCTATCGAGGGCTGGGCGCGAATTTACGGTGACAACGTGATCACCATTGCCGATGATGACCCGTTCAAGAGCGGGTTTTTACTGACCTAATTGCGCCCTCCGTAGATCAATCGACGAGCTTTACAACCTCAGAAGCCTAGTCGGCAATGACGACAGTAATTTGTTAATTTCAACCATCGTGTCGCCGTTCGCATCGGCTGGTATTCCGGGCACTAGAAAGGCGCATGTGGGGGCCTGGAGCGATCTCATGACTCCGCCGATAACGACCATGTCCGTATCCATACCGAATAGTTCAATGAGCCGCCCTTGCCCGAGCCAGCCACGGAGGATAAAACGAGAGCCTTTCCGCGGGAGACGTCAGATGGCCGTACAGATTTCTGTAATTTCACTCAGAGAAAAGATCGACGCAGCCTTGGCAAACACTTCTGAACTAGCGGTTCTCGACGTTCGCGAAGGAGGCCAATACGCGGCGGGCCACTTGTTCTTTGCGACGCATGTACCCTACAGCCGCCTTGAATTGGAAATTAGTGATTTTGTACCTCGTTTGGATACGCCCATCGTTATCTACGATGCTGGCGACGGTGTGGCGGAGAGGGCCGCTGCGGCCCTCACTGACGAGGGGTATACGGATGTTGCTATCATGGAAGGGGGGGCGCCGGCCTGGGCAGNGGCCGGTCATACCCTTTACGAAGGNGTNAATTTACCTTCCAANACATTTGGAGAGTTAGTCGAACANGAGTTGGATACNCCGCGGCTCAGCGCNGACGACTTAGCAGCCATGCAGGAAAGGGGTGGAGATTTNATTATCTTGGATGGACGTACGCCAGAAGAATACCAACGGTTTAACATCCCGGGTGGCATCTCTTGTCCTAATGCAGAGCTGCCGTTGCGGTTCAACGACCTCGTTACCAACGCAGAGACTACCGTGGTCATAAACTGCGCTGGGCGGACTCGCTCGATCATCGGGGCTCAGACTTTGATCAATTTCGGTGTCGCGAATGAAGTCATTGCCCTTGAGAATGGCACACAAGGGTGGGCGCTAGGGGATCGAGAATTGGAATATGGAGCCAAACGATTTCCCCAAACTGGCGTCATGGCATCGGCCTTGGAGAAGGCCAGAGCCAGGGCGAAATCAGTTGCAGATAGGTATGATCTGTCATTTGTAGATCATGACACCCTCGCCGAATGGCAAAATGACGCAACCCGGACGCTCTATTTGATCGACGTGCGAAGCCATGACGAATATCTGGGTGGTCACCTGCCGGACAGTCGGCATGTGCCGGGAGGGCAATTGGTGCAGGCTACGGACCGCTGGATAGGCGTACGTGGAGCTCGGATTGTGGTTTGCGACGATACGGAGGTACGCGCAGTGTGCACCGCTCATTGGCTGAAGCAGATGGGGTGGGAAGTTCATGTATTAGCCGGTGGCATTGGTTCGGACGGCCTGGTGCATAATGCCGCGCCTACGTCGGCACCTGAGTTGGCGACCGTTGAAGCGAATGAGTTGATGGCGATGGCAGGTGAGGGCAACGTCTGCGTTCTCGATTTGCGGCCTAGTGTTGACTTCCAGGCAAGACACATTCCAGACGCCAAATGGGTAGTCCGTCCGAACCTGCAAGAGGTAGTGATTGCTAACGGTGTGCCCGTAGTCATGGTTGCCGATGACCTAGGTGCCGCTGGGCTCTTGGCCGGCGATCTCTTTAGCATGGGGCATAAAGATGTCCGTTTGTTGGCGGAAGGTATGGGCTCCTGGGAAGATGCGGGGGGAGCTGTTACTGAAGCGTTGTCCTCACTTGCCCCGTCGGCACGGATTGATTTTATCGCCTTTACGGCAGAGCGCCACGGTGGCAACAAGAATCACATGCGTCAGTATCTGGAATGGGAGATCAATCTGGTTAATCAGTTAGACGAACAAGAGCGCAGTGTATTTGCGGTTCTGGCGCCGTAAGACAATCGTGCCGGCTAATCGATAGCCCCGATCTTCGGCGTACGTGCCTTTTCGTTGGTGGTCCCGATGAGACTGCCCTGGGGCAGCTACAACCAGCGGCGCCGATCTAATTATTCTTATTTCGGCTTTTGGACCACTTGTCGGGGGGTGATTTATGCTAGACGGATCACCTCGGCCTTTGAAGCGGACCAGGCGTAGGCTGGTCGCATGAAGGTCGACGGTTCGCTGGTGGAAGTGCCCATTTACATGGGTGCAGAACGACCCTTGGAGCGTCAACTAAAACTCCAGAAATTTGATCGGGGAATTTGATTTCAAGGCACTTCACTAATTTAGCGAACCCTCGCTTGCGCGAGGCCATGCGCCTTTCTATGGTAACACTTGGGATGACCAGGGGGCACATTTGAAGGAACAACTTCCATGTCCGAGACCCATCATAGCAAAGTTCTTATCATCGGTTCCGGCAGCGCGGGCTATACCGCCGCCATTTACTCAGCGAGGGCAAATTTAAACCCGTCCTTGGTGCGCGGTTTGCAGCCCGGTGGTCAGCTAACTATTACCACGGACGTAGAGAACTACCCAGGTTTCGCCGACGTGGTGCAGGGGCCCTGGCTCATGGATCAGATGGAAGCCCAAGCCCGTGGCGTCGGTACGAAAATGTTCGAAGATATCATTGTGTCAACAGATCTTAGTGTAAGACCCTTCGAAGCAGTGGGGGATTCCGGCACCGTTTATACCGGCGACACCGTGATAATCTGCACAGGTGCCAGCGCACGTTGGTTGGGTCTGAAAACGGAAGAAAAATTCATGGGCTTCGGTGTGTCCGCCTGTGCCACCTGCGATGGGTTCTTTTATCGCGAAAAGCCGGTAGCGGTCATCGGTGGCGGCAATACTGCGGTGGAAGAAGCCCTGTTCCTTACCAACTTCGCCTCAAAAGTTATACTGGTGCATCGGCGTGATGAGTTACGAGCGGAGAAAATTCTGCAAGATCGGCTGCTCCGCAATGAAAAAGTTGAAGTGCAATGGGACAGTGTTCTGGATGAGATTCTGGGTGAATTGGACCCCTTGGGTGTCACCGGTGCGCGTATTCGCAATGTGCACTCCGGCGAAGCAACGGACTTGGACGTGCATGGCGTGTTCATTGCAATTGGCCATGACCCGAACACCGGCATCTTGAAGGGTCAATTAGACATAGACGACGAAGGTTATATTATAACTGCCCCAGACAGCACGGCGACTAGCGTACCCGGCGTCTTTGCAGCGGGTGATGTGCAGGATAAAATTTACCAGCAAGCGGTCACGGCCGCTGGCACAGGATGCATGGCGGCTCTGGAGGCCGGAGAATTTCTGGCCATGCGTGACTCGACCCAAGAAGCTGCAGAGTAGGCCGCGCGGCACGAAACACTCTCTCTAACCAAGAGGTGAAAGGACCATGGATTGGGATAAGCTGCGCATATTCCATGCTGTCGCCGAGGCGGGAAGCTTCACTCATGCTGGCGACACCCTTAACTTGAGCCAATCGGCGGTTAGTAGACAGATCGCGACCTTGGAAGAGAGTCTCAACGTGGCCCTGTTTCACCGTCATGCCCGCGGCCTAAAAATGACAGAGCAAGGTGAGTTACTCTACCGAACGGCGCATGATGTGTTTGCTCAGCTTGCCATGGCGGAAGCGCAAATGATGGAAAACCGCGAGAAGCCCCAGGGTGTGTTGAAAATCAACACGACCATCGCGTTTGGTACCGTCTGGCTGACATCGCGAATCAACGCGTTCGTTGAGCGATATCCAGATATAGAAGTGTCCTTGGTGTTGGCGGACAATGAGTTAGACTTATCCATGCGAGAGGCTGATGCGGCCATCCGCATGACAACACCGACGCAACCGGATCTGGTTCGCCGTCAGTTGATGACCATGCACTACCATGTTTATGCCGCCCCGGAGTATTTGCAGCGCTACGGGATGCCGACATCAGTGCGTGATTTGGATGATCATCGTCTGATAGTTTATGGCGAAGATGCGCGACCACCCACGCAGAATACGAACTGGCTCCTAACCGAGGGAGTGCCCGGGGATCAGAAACGAAAGCCGGTCCTGCAGGTTTCGAATATTTACGGTATTTTCCGGGCTGTGCAGAGTGGGTTGGGGATTGGTGCTTTGCCTGACTATATGAGTCAGGAGGCTGGTAATCTGGTTGAGATTCTTCCTGACTGCCGAGGCCCTTCTCTTACAGCCTATTTCGTGTATCCGGAGGAGCTCCGTGATTCCATGCGGATTGTGGTTTTGCGGGACTTTCTCCTGAATCAGGTGAAAATAAATCCTTTCTAATGCTTCTAAGCCTCAGAACCCAAAAAACATTCATTAGTTATGCGTCTTTTGCATAGGTGCGCTGCAAAATCATTGGTGGCAATGATTTTTTTCTGCGCGTACTTTCGTATCACAGTAGATGTTGCATCGCAACAACTTACTCCCCTCGGACTTCGGTCTGAGAAAGGATTGCTCCCATTGGCAACTCCTTGCGTCTCGCAGACGTGAACCTCCCTGTTTTAACTCGCCAGGAACTTTAGTTCCTGGCTTTTTTTTATAAACATTTAAGTCGGTCTAGGGGTCTAATCATTTTCTTTTTGACGTATGTTTAGGCGGCTTCGTTTCCCTTAGCCCATTTTTAGAGAGTGGATTCGGATTCCCTGCCGGAAAACTCCTGAGAATAGTCGAAAGTCCAGCTGAAAATGCCCACGCCCACAGTCATATTGTGAAGCTCGATGATCAGGTCATGCAATTGCGATTCAGCTGTCTGAACCTTCACTTAGTCCAGGCCTTTCAAATTGCGCTTGGCATCGAAACTAAGAATCTGGCCTCAGTGGCCGCTGACCAGGCGCTGAATGTTTGGCATGAACTTGTCCGGCATTGTGGTGGTGAATTCGGAGTTGGGTGCAAATAGAATGTGACGAAGCATAGTTGTTTTTCGCTTAAACACGGGGCGCATAGAACGAAGAAGCCCGAGATTTACTGAATAGCGTGAGAATGTCTAATCCAATGATTACCCGTTTATCTATTTTTTTACTAGTGTTTGCCTTAACGCTATGGTTCACGGAATACCCTGAAATAAAGAGCGAAATCTACTTCTAATATGTCCACAATCTCGAATTTTATGATTGCGGGAATTCATGTTTCAAGGGTGATTTAGTTACAGACATTAAATGGATGCGTATAGTAAGTATAATATGTCCCGCCGGGAGATCGTTCGTGATAATCGATATCTAAGCTAAAGGAGTAATTGATGCCGAAAGGGTATATGATCAGTGCGCATCGCAGCACGGCAAATCCAGAAAAAGCAACTGCCTACAGGGCCCTTGCTATACCCGCATTAGAGGCTGCGGGGGGTAAATTTCTTGCTGCGGGTGGTCGTGTAGTCGCCAAGGAAAATGGGCGTGACGAGCGCACCATTCTTATCGAATTTGATAGCTTTGAGGCTGCAGTTGCTGCCTATGAGAGTGATGCCTACAAATTAGCGCTAGCGGCGTTAGATGGCGGCGCGGACAGGGACATTAGATTGTTTGAAGGCGTGGAGTAATCGGTTTTGTGGAAACCTTGAATTAGGGGCTGAGATAAAGACTTCCACCCCCTTGGCCTAATTCCATCTGATCGTGCGCAAAGGCTGCCTCGCTTAAGGGAACACACTGCAAATCAGGCAGAAGAAACATTCTATTTTCTAGGATTTCAAGAGCTGATTTAGCCATCAAATGGTAAGTTTTGGTGTCTGACAGGTAATGAAATAAAATGGGTCGCGTTAACGTAAGGGATTTTTCTGCTAGCCGCGAAATTGCAACAGATTGAACATGCCCGGATGACTGACCAAAGTGTACTAAATGCCCCAGTGGCGCTAATACAGATAATGAGCTATCGAGGGTCTTTGCACCTACAGAGTCGAATACAATGTCAACGCCCTTGTGATCTGTGATATCCTTTATTGAATTGAGTAAATCGCTTTGATCATAAGTGAAAACATAATCACAGCCATAGTTTTTGGCAGGCTCTTTTTTTTCTGCCGAGCCTACAGTGCCGATCACACGTGCGCCGACTGCTTTTGCATGCTGGCACAATAAACGTCCAACTCCGCCACTGGCAGCTGTCACCAAAATGGTATGGTGGGGTTTTAGCAACGTGACATTGGTCATCAGCATTTGGACCGTCAAGAGTCGGGAGAAGTTCGCTGCGGCGGTAGCGTCGGAAACGGCTCCCGGTAGTTTTACGGCCAACTTCTGTTGTAAAATTCGATGGCTTGCGTAGGCGCCATATTCGCTGGTCACGTAGATGATCCGATCCCCCACCTCAAAGATCGATGGACCGGGACCTAAGGCCTCTACAATACCAGCAGCTTCAAGTCCAAGGACGCCGGGTAGGCTCAAGGTTTTGTAAAGTCCCGTCCGGACATAAATATCATGGAAATGAACACCAATTGCAGTTTGGCGTACTAAAATCTCCGTTTTCTTTGGGTGGGCAAGCGTAATTGGCTGAAGGCGTAATAAATCCGAATTTCCATATTCGCGGAGGACAATTGCATTTGGCATGGTTTATTCGATTTGACTATTCATGACGCGTAATGATGTCCGTATATATTCTCTCGTCAAATATAAAATCTGCCGATCCGCTATTGCGTATCACTCAACCTGTTTCCAATGGCAAGTTTGGCTCCATTGCCCACTCGCTCAGTGAATCATCGTAAATGAACAGATGCTCAAACCCTAATTGATATAGAACAAAAGCATCTAACGTGGCAGCGATACCACCACCGCAATAGTTTATAATTTTTAGTTCTGGTTTGATGTTCTTATCATGAAAGATCCTTGCGGCATCGTGCGGGGATATCAATTTCCCCGACCCCGTATCAATTAGCTCATGAAAAGGAATATTTACACTTTTTGGGATGTGCCCTGGACGGCCATAACGCCTGCTTTCTCCAACATGAATATCTCTTGTTAACGCGTTTATGAGCACCGATTGATCGTCATCGATGGCTGCTAGAACTTGTTTTTTCCCTATAAATATCTGGGGCCTCTCCGTAACCTGAAAATCAGCGGGCCCAAAATGTGTGGCTATTCTTGAGATTGGCAAACCATGATTTTCCCAAGTTTGGAACCCACCGTCTAAAATGCTTACCTTGGGGTAGCCGAGTGCATGAATCATCCACCAAACTCGAGAGGCCCATTGCATACCATTACGGGCATACAGAATTATATGATACGGATCACCAACACCAAGTTTCTTAAAGGATGAGGCTAAGCGTGGTAACGCCGGTAGAGTAAAACTAAATGGACTATCGATATCTGATAGGTCTTCTTGGAGATTAAGATACGCCGACTGCGGGATATGAGCTGACTCATAAGCGGATAAACCACTACAAACATCGTACGGTTTTGACGGGTGGTCGTCGGTATATTGCAGGTACGTTGTGCAATCAAAAATACGAATTGACGGGTCGCCAATCTGTTCGTTTAACCAGGCACATTCAACAATCGCTTCGGGAAATTTCCATTCAATATCATCTGTTATTTCTGAGTGGTCGGCCACGGGTGGGCTCTCCTCTAAACATAAACGCGTAATTTTCTAACATTGGTACGCATTCATGCTTTTGATTGTCTCGGTGCTTCTTAATCCGAACCTCTGGGAGTAGATTTTTTAGCTAATTTTTTGGTGTAAATTAGACTGCAGGAACAAAAACACCTCCACGAGGCCCTGTATTGTATCTATCTGAGAAATCTCGCGCCAGCGGACGTGGATCGCGACAATTCATCCACATTCGAAGTAAACATCTTCTCTCTGCTGGATCAGGATTACTCTCAAAGGCCGAGCGTGAGTGTAGCAGTACGTAATTGTTGATGAATTGAATATCACCGACCTCTAGTTCAAAATCGCAACGCAGTTCAGTTGACTCGGCGATCTCTAGCAAATAATCGATAGTCTCCTTTTCGTTATCAGTTAGTGGCATATTAATTTTCTCATGAGCGGATCTCATGATCTTGTCGTTATAACAACAACTTAATAGGCCTTGGTAATAACTGAATACGGGTATTCGATTATGAGTAACTTCCGAAAAGCTGCCGGTTGGTCCTTCTCCCCGCAAATCGTGATGAAAGCCGCGATACAAAGTCTCAAGCATATCAGGGCGATGTGATAAGATTTTGTTGTATATGGCCGCGGAACTAGTGAGCGAACTCACTCCACCTTTCCCCGCCTTCCGAACACAAAGCAACGCCGTCATGTCTGAGGTATCTACATGAGGGTTTAGCTTATCTCTCGACATATATCCGCGATCATTTACTCCAGTTTTATAACTTGCACCCTTATCGGTAACTTCAGCGATTAAATCACCCTTACTATTTTGGGAGATTACCTCTCCCATATAAGCGCCGATGCCCCAAAAAATAATTTCGAGGTCAGAACGTTCGTAACGCTCAACAGGCAGCCCTCTAAAAATCGCGAAGCCTCGTCCATTCTGGACCTCATCGAGAAGGTTCTTAATTTTGGTTCCGAACGCCTGAAGCGGGAAATCATTCATAGAAAATTTACCTGGCGTCACCCCAGTATTCTTTGCATGTGATAAGGCACTCTCCAAATCCTCAATATCTATCTCTGATAACTCATGAATCCAACTAAGATCTTGGGTAAACTGGTTGCCATGCCATACCGAGGGTCCGGTTAACGCTTTACGCAAAATATCAGCCATTAATCTCCCCTATTACGCTCGCCTGCAGATAATTCTAGCTGCAATATCATCCATTGCCACGAGCTTAACCTAAAATTTAGCGAATTAATGATGCAGCAAAATACTCTCTATACGTAATTGACGGCGGACTATGTGTTTCGTGTTCGCGGTGCCACACTTATTTGCCAAGGCCCACAAATTACTTGATGTTGAGTAAGCATCAAAAAATATTGATATCTTCATTAAAAAAAAACAGGATCAGCATCACAAATCATTTCCAAAAAATAGTATCATATTTTTACTGTCGTAGACCAGGCACGTGGTTTTCTTGCGGATGGAGCGCTCAAAGCGACTGCAACCGTCTCGGGTCACTGGAAGGGTGATTTAATCATTATATCTCCAAGCTGGGGTCGATTAAGACCTACTTTCCAACAGATTATAAAGTTGGGACCCAAACCTTAGCAGAGGGACGCACAGAACCTCTGGATGCGCGAGCAGGCATCCTCCAAAAGCTCTGTTGCCGTGGCGTAACTGATCCGAAAATGTGGCGACAAACCAAAGGCCGCACCATGCACACCTGCGACGCCTTCGCCTTCCAGTAGTGCCGTGACAAAATCTTCGTCGGTCTCAATGATTTTGCCGTCTGGTGTGGTCTTGCCAAGGGTTCCCGCGACGGAAGGATAAACATAGAACGCGCCTTCCGGGGTCGCGCAGGAAATGCCATTGGCCTGATTTAGCATGCTGACCACTAAGTCACGACGCTCCTTAAAAATGGCATTATTTTCTTCGATAAAGTCCTGAGGGCCGTTTAGCGCGGCAATTGCGGCCGCCTGGCTAACGGCAGCCGTGTGCGTGATAGATTGGGATTGCACCTTGGTCATTGGTTTGATGATCTCCTCGGGCCCGCCAGCGAAGCCGACCCGCCAACCGGTCATGCAATAGGCCTTCGACATTCCATTCATGGTCAGCGTTCGGTCGAAAAGATCCGGTGCCACTTGGGCAATGGTCGTGAACTGGAAATCGTCGTAGACCAAGTGCTCATATATGTCATCCGTAAGAACCCATACCTGAGGGTATTTAATTAATACATTGGCTAGGTTGCCCAGTTCTTCTTCAGAATAGGCCCCGCCAGTAGGGTTGGATGGTGAATTAAGCAACAACCATTTGGTCTTTGGCGTGATCGCTGCTTCCAACTGCACCGGTGTGATTTTGAAGCCGCTCTCGGCTGGGCAGTCGACAATCACCGGCTTCCCACCAAACATGACCACGATATCCGGATAGCTGACCCAGAAAGGCGCGGGGATGATTACCTCGTCGCCCGGGTCGATGGTTGCCATCATGGCGTTGAATATCACGGGTTTACCGCCGCAGCTAACATGGATCTGGTTGCGGCCATAGTTGAGGCCGTTATCACGTTCGAATTTGGCCGAGATGGCGTCTAGTAGCTCGGGAGTACCGTTTACTGCCGTGTAACGGGTCATGCCAGCATCCAAAGCCGCTTTTGCCGCTTCGATGACATGGGCGGGCGTATCGAAATCCGGCTCACCTGCTCCGAGACCGATGACATCTTCTCCAGAGGCTTCCAGATCACGGGCTTTCTGGCTGACGGCAATGGTGGGTGAGGGTTTGATGGCGTTTAGGCGCTCAGCGATGAATCCCATGAGGCTTGTTCCCTGAAAATGGGTGTTGTCAAAAGTTGAAACGCACGGTCGCGAATTATCCCACCGCAATCTACGCCCGACGGATCGTCAGGACAACTAAGAATCGATGCGCATTTTCAGCGTCCGCCATCGGTTGCGGCATTAATAAACGCAATGATTGCGGGCGCGGCCAAGTTCGCATACCAACGCGATCCATCAGCATTTAGACTCCCGGCTCCAAATCCTCGGCTCTCGAACAGCCGATCGCTATTTAGAGCGGCCTGGGCGGCGACAACGGAATCCCAGAAGGTAAAATTTCGATTTTCGTTAGCCAATCGCTTGAGCATCTGTCGATGGGATCGGAGAATTTCAACTATCGATGAGGTCTCTGATCCGTCGGCAAGTTCTTGAGGTGCCGGCAACCATGCCACGAGGAGTGGTACGTCAGATGCATTAGCAATCCTGGCCATGTGCAGGAAGTGTATTTCAGATAGATACATAATTTCCCGAATGTCGGCGCTTTCACCTGCCATTTTCGGCAATTCTGTGAGCCGAATATTAGCCGCATCGTTGCCAAGCATTCTTCTCGCCCAATTGAGGAGCTGGTGAGCATTGGTTATGAACATGGTGATAAGTTCGGAATTTCGATGTAGCCAACCCAGACTTTTCCGAGTCCAGTCAAGATATTCAAGGTGTGTCGAACGTGACGGGTCGACGAGGATGGGACGACCGCTTTTGTCGTATCGAAGCTCACCTACAGCGGATCGGTCGCTTGCCACGACCGTCCGCGAAAAGCTTCCAGCGTCAAAAAAATATACAAGCGCCTGCGGTAGCAAATCCGGGATCTGCTCCATCATTAGTAATCGCGTAATTTGGACGCTGTGACCAGCAACAGCGGCGTTGACTAACTGGAAACGGCGGTTGTTGGCTTCGGCGGCGTTTTTCAGTAATCCGAAAACCGTTTGATCAATTGGAAGGTGTGCCGAAAACATGGCGCTACCGCCATACATCAAGATCCGATAGCGCTCTCTCGACTGGCTCAACTCCTCGTGCATTCGTAATCCCATGGCGTTCAAACGGATGAAATGCCGTCTGCCGTCTGCGCGGATAATAGTTGCCTGTCCAAAGGGGTTGCCGCGAACGCCGAGCAAGGGGTCATATCGGACCAGCGCATGGATAAGCGACTGAGGCCACAACAGTCGGACGGTCCATTCGGCTAAGAGCGCCATGGCTACGACGATTGCGAACACCAAAGCCAGGTTCGACTTCAGTCGTTTGAACATAGGTTTCCTTATGGCATGTGACGCGGACCGGCTCAAACAGGCAATATGCGTCTATCAATCAGTTATTTTTACTGCCGTTTTGGTGTTTTCTGGTTATTGACACCCATGCCATGGGCCACATCAGACACCATGATGAATCGAATGTTCCCGCGTTGGACGATATCTCCCCCTGACCCTTGAAGGGGATGAAGCCCCAACAAGGAGATCTTTGTGATTTCGGCCCCCTTTATTATGAGTAAACGAGCGTTAAAGCGCCAACTTAAATCACAAGAAGGTATTTTTGGTCGACGTATGTGCCCTAATTATCGGCCTTGAAAAGGGCAACGATTTGATCGTCCCAATCAATAAAGATAACTTTCGTGAATTGGTTGCGGAATTCGAAACCGAGGAAGTTGCTTAGCGTCCAGCGGTTCAATCAAAACTAACCAACGCCTGGACTACGTGGGTGCAGCTGATTGTCCTGTGGGGTCTGATTTATGCCAGGGCCTCTGATCTCCAAACTTCGCGATGATACCTCTGAGATTAAGTGCATAAAAAGTCTTCCAACTCAAATGAAGGACTCGCCAAATCCAGTTTCACGGACTTATATAATCTCCATGGCAACAGCAAACGTCAGCGACAACGTCTCTCTATTTTCGCCGGCAAAACGTACGCCAATAGAAGACGAACGAACTTTTAAGCTGGCTAGTCCTTTCGAGCCTGCGGGTGATCAACCGCAAGCTATAGAAAACCTGACCAGAGCCATTCGGGCTGGAGAGACCGATCAGGTTTTGTTAGGGGTGACGGGGTCGGGAAAGACCTTCACCATGGCTCATGTGATTCAGAATATTCAACGGCCAACTTTGGTGTTGGCGCCCAATAAGACGTTGGCTGCTCAGCTCTATGGCGAAATGAAGGAATTTTTCCCGAATAACGCGGTGGAGTATTTCGTTTCTTATTACGATTATTATCAGCCGGAAGCTTATGTCCCACGATCCGACACCTACATAGAGAAAGATGCTTCTGTAAACGAGCAGATCGATCGTATGCGTCATGCGGCGACGCGAGCGTTGATGGAGCGTTCTGATGTGGTGATCGTGGCGTCCGTTAGTTGCATCTACGGCATCGGTGCGGTCGAGACTTATTCCGAGATGATCATGCGTCTTTCCCGGGGAAACATGGTTGATGAACGGGAGTTAAAACAGAGATTGGTAGCGTTGCAATACCAGCGCAACGACCAGAATTTTTTTCGTGGTGCCTTTCGCGTTCGCGGCGATGTGGTGGAAATTTTCCCCTCTCACTTAGAAGACCGCGCCTGGCGAATGAGCTTCTTTGGGGAGGAGTTGGAGAACATTTGGGAGATCGATCCGCTCACGGGGGAGAAGATCCGCGACCTGGAAAACATTACTATATATCCTAACTCCCACTATGTGACACCACGTCCTACTCTACTTCAAGCAATTCCGGGTATCCGCGCCGAGCTGGAGACTCGAATTAAGGAACTGGAAGCTGAGGGCAAGCTTTTGGAGGCGCAGCGTGTTCAAGAGCGGACCACCTTCGATCTGGAGATGTTGGAAACCACCGGGCATTGTCCAGGAATTGAGAACTATTCACGCTACCTCACAGGTCGTGCGCCCGGCGATCCGCCACCGACCTTGTTCGAGTACCTACCTGAGAACGCCATGCTCATGGTGGATGAGAGCCACGTGACTGTACCACAGATCGGCGGCATGTTTCGTGGCGACTTCAAGCGCAAGACGACCCTGGCTGAATATGGCTTTCGCCTGCCCAGTTGCGTTGACAACCGGCCCCTCAAGTTTGAGGAATGGGATAACATGCGGCCCGATACTGTCTATGTATCGGCGACCCCGGGACCGTGGGAATTGGAGCGCACGGGGGGCGCCTTCGTCGAGCAAGTGGTGCGTCCCACCGGACTTATAGACCCCGAATGTATTATCCGGCCCGTAGAGACCCAGGTGGATGACATTCTTGGTGAGATTCGCGACGTAAGCTTGAGGGGCATGCGCACGCTGGTGACCACGCTGACAAAGCGCATGGCTGAGGATCTGACGGAATATCTCCATGAACATGGTGTTCGTGTGCGTTACATGCACTCGGATATCGACACGCTGGAGCGCATCGAAATCATTCGCGACTTGCGCCTGGGGGCGTTTGACGTCCTGGTCGGCATCAATCTGTTACGAGAAGGACTTGATATCCCCGAGTGCGGCTTAGTCGCTATCTTGGATGCGGACAAGGAGGGGTTCCTGCGTTCGAAGACCAGTCTCGTTCAGACCATCGGCCGTGCAGCTCGAAATGTGGACGGTCGGGTCATCCTGTATGCTGATAAGATGACAGCAAGCTTGGATTACGCTATCAACGAGACTAACCGTCGTCGAGCCAAACAAAAAATTTTCAACGAGATCAATGGCATCACACCGCAAAGTATCAAGAGAGACATCGCCGATGTTATCGGGAGCGTTTATGAGAGCGACTACGTTACCGTGGATACGGGCGTTACAGGTGAAATGCAATTGGTGGGCCATAACATTCAAGCGGTGATTGGAGATCTCATGGACAGGATGAAAACCGCTGCTGCCGAACTAGAATTTGAGGAAGCGGCGCGCCTGCGCGATGAAATCCGACGCCTTGAAGCTACTGAGCTTGGGCTCACGAAGCCTGGCGTTGCCAAGAAGGCGAAATGGGAACCGAGAGGTAAGAAAAAGAAAAGAGCCCGAGAGCGCTAGACATTCACCACCTCATTTCCTCGTTACGGTACTAAATTTCTTTCGGACGTTCCGCCTTGTCTGTTGATTTATGTGCTTTAGGGCCTGAACGGCGGCAAATGGCTTGGGAAGGCGCCAGGCCGTCAGGGGGGATAAAGGCAGATAATTGATCAAATCATTCTGTACTCGGTATGCCAATGAGTAGCTCCAATCCGCACCGGCACGTGGGACATTATAGTTTCACATTTACCGTCACCAAATGCCGAACCGTGCAGAGAGGCGCGTCCTCTGGGTATTGCCGTTGCGTTACGGAGTTCGTCTGGATTTGATCTCAGCCAAAATTATTGTGCGGGAGGTAATTTATCAAATCGTAATCATTTGCTAGTTCTGGCTTGGTGAGCTTGGTCGGGCTTTGTTGCCCCCCAATACAGCCATTTATGGGCAAAAACCCTTGCTTTTCTGGGCCTGATCGCGCCTAACTAATTACCTTCTAAGGAAAGCTAGATATGAACAAACTGAACACTTACAGGGCCGGCGTCGACCAGGACGGCCACTTCGGAATTTATGGTGGACGCTATGTTGCCGAAACCCTGATGCCGCTTATTTTGGAGGTCGAAAAAGCTTGGAATAATGCTAAGGAAGACGACGATTTCTGGACCGAATTCAACCATTACATGAAGCATTATGTCGGCCGTCCTAGCCCACTGTACTTGGCGGCTCGCCTGACCGAGCACCTAGGTGGTGCGAAAGTCTACTTAAAGCGAGACGAACTCAATCACACCGGGGCACACAAAATTAACAATACCATTGGTCAGATTCTGCTGGCCCGCCGTATGGGTAAGCGTCGCATTATTGCGGAAACTGGTGCTGGCCAGCATGGCGTGGCGACAGCCACGGTCTGTGCCTTATTTGGGCTGCCGTGCGTTGTTTATATGGGCGAGACCGATGTGGAGCGCCAAGCCCCAAATGTGTTTCGCATGAAGCTCCTGGGCGCTGAAGTGCGACCGGTTACATCTGGCGCCGGAACGCTTAAGGATGCGATGAACGAGGCGCTTCGTGATTGGGTTTCTCACGTAGAAGACACTTTCTATATCATCGGTACGGCGGCCGGCCCCCATCCCTACCCTAGCATGGTCCGCGACTTTCAATGCATTATCGGAAACGAAGTGCGCAATCAAATTCAGGAAGCTGAAGGACGGCTTCCTGACTCCTTGGTAGCCTGCCTCGGCGGTGGGTCGAACGCAATTGGCTTGTTCCATCCGTTCCTAGACGACGAGGAAGTTCGCATCATTGGTGTTGAGGCAGCTGGCCAAGGTGTTGAGACGGGTCAACATTGCGCTTCGCTGACAGGTGGACGTCCCGGCGTTCTGCACGGCAATCGGACTTATTTACTGCAGACCGAGGACGGGCAAATCCTGGATGGTCATTCTATTTCCGCAGGCCTAGATTATCCGGGTATTGGGCCGGAGCACTCATGGCTCCGTGACACGGGCCGAGTCGAATACGTTTCGGTGACCGATAACGAGGCCCTTGAAGCGTTCCAACTTTGCACCCGCATGGAGGGGATCATCCCGGCTTTGGAGCCCAGCCATGCCTTGGCGCACGTGTCAAAGGTCGCGCCTAAACTGTCGAAAGACCACATTATGGTCATGAATATGTGTGGACGCGGCGACAAGGATATCTTCACAGTCGCTCGGCATCTGAAAGTGGGAGTTGCCGAAGAATGAACCAACCGCAAACGCGAATTGGACGTCGATTCCAAGCGTTGCGGGAAGAAGGTCGCAGCGGTCTGGTGACTTTCCTAACAGCCGGAGACCCGGATCCAGTCACGGCACTCGAGATTTTCAAGGGCTTGCCCAACGCAGGTGCTGACCTCATCGAGATAGGTGTGCCATTTAGCGATCCTATGGCTGATGGTCCCGCCATCCAGGCCAGTTCTCAGCGCGCCCTTAAGGCGGGCATGACCCTCCCTCGAACGCTCGATGCAGTGCGCGCTTTCCGTGAGGATGATGACGACACGCCCATCATTTTTATGGGTTACTACAATCCCATCTATAACTACGGTGTCGACAAGTTTTTGAAAGACGCGAAGAGCGCTGGCGTGGACGGGTTTATTGTTGTCGATCTACCCCCGGAGGAAGAGGGTGAATTCTGCCTGCCAACCACGGCGGCGGGAATGAATTTCATTTATCTCACTGCGCCGACAACGACGGATGAGCGTTTGCCACGAGTCCTCAAGAACGCGTCAGGCTTCGTCTACTTTGTATCGATCACCGGGATCACTGGAACTCATTCGGCGAACACCGATGCGGTCGCTGGTCATGTGGCACGCATCCGGAACATGACCGATTTGCCCGTCGCTGTCGGATTTGGCATTAACACGCCGGAACAGGCCGCTGAGATTGCCGGTATCGCAGATGCCGCAGTCGTGGGCTCAGCCTTGGTCAATATCATCGCCGAAAACCTGGACGCCAATGATAATCCGGCGGCGGGCACGGCCGACAAGGTCCTTGACCTTGTCAAAGATCTAGCCGCGGGAGTTCGGAGCGCGAGCGTATGAACTGGTTAAAAAACGTAATTCGGCCAAAATTGCGCCAGCTTGTCGGGGTGGAGAAAAGAGATGTCCCCGATAATTTGTGGCACAAATGCCCCGCCTGTAGTCAGATGATTTTCCACCGCGAGTTGGAGAAGAACATTTACGTATGCCAGCACTGTGGCCATCACATGCGGATTGGCGCAGATCGGCGATTTAAGTCCCTATTCGATCATGGTCGATACGAGGCAATAGTTTTGCCTGAAGCTTTGGTAGACCCGCTGAAATTCAAGGACCGCAAGCGGTATACAGATCGCCTTAAGGACGCCCGAGTCAAGAATGACACGTCAGATGCCTTGGCCGTGGCGGTGGGCGCCCTTGGTGGCCAGAACGCCGTCATCGCCGTCCTGGATTTTGCTTTTATGGGAGGCTCAATGGGAATCGCCGTCGGCGATGGTCTTTTGACGGGAGCGCGCAAGGCGGTTGAGGAAAACGTCCCGTTTATCGTCTTCTCGTCATCCGGCGGCGCGCGCATGCAGGAGGGCATACATTCCCTCATGCAATTAGCGCGTTCCACCATTGCTGTTGGAGAAGTCCGTGATGCAGGGCTTCCTTATATTGTTGTTCTGACGGACCCGACCACGGGTGGAGTGTCGGCTTCATTTGCAATGTTGGGTGATATCGCCATTGCGGAACCGGGCGCGATCATTGGATTTGCAGGTCAACGCGTTATCGAACAGACAATTCGCGAAACTCTACCCGAAGGTTTCCAACGCGCCGAATATCTATTGGAGCACGGTATGGTGGACATGGTGGTAAATCGCCATGAACTCCGCGATACGCTGGTTCGAATTGTTGATATGCTCATGAGTCCGATGGCTATCGGCAGAACTGAAACGCTGCCGGATGCCGGGGCTACCATTGAGACCGTAGCGGCGTATAGCATCAGTGAAGCTGCTTTGATTGACCGCGAGCCGCCCTCGTGACCGCCGACTGGCCCCGGAGTGACGTCATCCTAGAACGGCTTATGGGCCTCCATCCGAAATTGATTGACCTGTCCCTCGGCCGCATGGAGCGCTTGTTGGATAACCTGGATCATCCGGAGGACTACCTGCCGCCGACCATTCACGTTGCTGGCACTAACGGCAAGGGTTCCGTGTTGGCTTACTTGCGGGCGATGTTCGAAGCCGCGCGAAAAAAGGTCCATGTATATACTTCTCCTCACCTAGTTCGTTTTCAAGAACGTATCCGGCTCAACGGTAAGCTTATTTCCGAGCACGAGCTGGCGGGTCAGTTGGAGGAATGTGAGGTGGCGAACGGCGGTCAGCCGATTACTCTCTTCGAGATTACCACAGCAATGGCCTATCTGGCCTTCGCCCGGGAACCGGCAGATGTATTGCTGCTCGAAACGGGTCTCGGTGGTCGCTTGGACGCCACGAACGTCATCAAGAAACCGAAGACCACGGTCATCACCCCGGTTTCAATGGATCACCGCCAATTTCTGGGTGATGAATTGGCGGGTATTGCCTGGGAGAAGGCGGGAATAATCAAGCCTGGGGTTCCTCTGGTACTGGCCGCACAGGAGCGGGATGCAGACGCGGCGATCAGGGCTCGGGCTGAGGAGCTGCGCGCGCCGGTATACGGTGAGGAGACTGACTGGTCGGTTCGTAAGGAAGATAGTAAACTAGTGTTTGAGGGCGCTACAGGAAGGCACGTTCTGCCTCTGCCGATACTTGTCGGCGAACACCAAATTAGAAACGCGGGTATTGCCCTGGCCGCGTTTGAGAGGTTCAGGGCGGGACACTTAAGCGATCCGTCTGTCTCCTGGGGATTGACTGCGGCAGAGTGGCCCGCTCGCTTGCAGCGTATGGCCGACGGACCCCTGACAGCCATATTGTCTGATACCAGTGAGCTTTGGTTGGACGGCGGCCATAACCCGGCTGCCGGTGCCATGCTCGCGAGTCATGCGGGGGCGAACTGGACGGACCGTCCCTTGCACCTAATTGGCGGCATGATGAACTCGAAGGACACGGTAGATTTTTTGCAGCCTTTGGGGGCGGTGGCTGCTTCCTTCCTGGGGGTTGCCATACCCGGTGAGGAGAACAGCTTAAGTGCTGCGGATTTGGTAGACGCAGCACTAATTGCGGGCCTGAATGCTCGCACGGCCGCTGACGTCCCAGCTGCGCTAGAGCAGATCCAATCTCTCGGAGATGGGCCGGTACGGGTCCTGATCTGCGGATCTCTGTATTTAGCAGGAACGGTCTTGGCTTGTAATGAGGAGACGGCTGGTAGCCTTGAGACGCCGTAAAAACGCTTTTTTGAGAGACAGAGCCCCGATTGATGGCGAGTTTATAAATTAAAACTCGATAATAATAACTTAGAGGTTTTCGGCGACCCAGCTTTTCAATGCACCCGCCGGAATTGCGCCAACTTTGGTAGCCGCGACCTCACCGTCTTTAAACAAAATTAGCGTTGGAATGCCACGCACACCGTATTTGGACGGTGTCATGGGGTTGTCATCGATATTTACTTTAGCAACGGTGACCTGATCGCCCATTTCGGCATCCAATTCATCCAGGGCCGGAGCAATCTGTTTGCATGGACCGCACCATTCCGCCCAGAAATCGACCAACACGAGGCCTTCGGCGTTCAATACATCGGTATTAAAGGAATCATCGCTAACTTGCTTGGGCATCACATCGTTTCCTGATCATATGGTTGCGGCACAGGTTTTATAAAGGCTCTGTATTTGAGAAAGTACGCAGACCGCCTCAAGGCGTCAAGGCGTGTGAGAATCAAGGATTGTGTCGCTGAGACGCATCAGCTGAGGCCCGTCTGTCCATAGGAGAACCGATATGATTTCGTGATCTGGATAAATCTGCCGGAGTGCTGCCCGATATGCCGCCATCTGACGAAGATAGACCTCCGGAACTCCTGTTTCGTCTTTTGGGGGCGGTCGATTAGTCTTGAAATCAACGATAGTTACAGTGGCTTCCGATACTAGAAGGCGATCCACTTGGCCAGATATTACCCGGGGCTTCAACGTTCCCACGTCTCCGACAAGGGGCACTTCGGCTCGACTGCCCGGCCCGAAAAGGGGCGCGAAATTTGGATGATGTAGGACTGCCAGCACCTCGCCGCCAAGTTCCGATTGTTGGGCGNCGGANAGATTGNGCGCGGGTTCGGCCAGGTAGGCAGCCAAGGCTGCAGGGCGTGCNTTCGGGGGTAGGNTGGGCAGGGTTTGCAGCAATGCATGTAAGATNCGGCCGCGTTTGAACCGGTTGCCGTCATCGCTGAGGGGNGAGGCCACAGTAGGGTCGTTTTCCTGGCGCGACGGGCTCAGTGGACGCGATCGGATAGGTTCCTTGGGCGCGTCGCGGCGCGCCCATGAGGGAAGCTCTTTAGCGCCGTCTCTCTGGGGCGGGACGGTTTGATTTGCCGCAGGGGGAACAGTCTGAGGGTTGCAGAGACGTAAACCTCGGCCGTCAGGCATATCAAACTCGATCATGTCTGGCGCTCGGCGCAGTCCTGCTTCCACCAAGGCATGCCAACACATCGCGTCCGGATCTCGTTTGCCCCGCCATCCCGTCAGGTAAAGCCGGTCTTCAGCACGGGTCATGGCGACGTATAGCAGCCTCCGATATTCGCGTTCTGTTTCCAGGCGGCTTTCCTTGGCCGCCATCTCCGTAATCGCGACCTCATTATCCCGAAAGGCAGGCCATAAAACCACGTCTTCGCCCGCGTCTGTTGTTGCCCATCGGAGGCGGTCCTGGAGTTGCCGTGCTGGCAGGCGTCCGTTGTCTGTGAGGAACACGATGGGTGCTTGAAGGCCTTTCGCACCATGTACGGTCATTACGCGGACGGCGCCACCGGCCTGTTCTAGGTCGCGTTTAACCTCCGTCTGGCCAGTTTCAATCCAGTGCAGGAACCCCTCCATTGACGGCACGTGGTTACGTTCAAAATCCAGGCTTAAAGCGATGAATTCGTCGATCGGATCGGCCGCCTCGGGCCCCATACGGGCCAGCATTGCACGCCGGCCACCTCCGAAAAGTTGGGCATTGAAAAATTCAAATGGCGGCATGTAATCGGCCATGGCCAGAACACGCTGAAGGCTTTCAAGGGCCGGTCCGTAGATAAGGTCCGTGTCCTCCCGACGGGTCAGTTCTCGCCATAAGGTCCCATTACGACCATGGGCTAAGTCGAATAGTTGATTCTCTGAGAGACCAACGAATGGCCCCTTGAGTACCGTCGCCGTATTCAGGTCGTCATCAGGTAACAAGGTGAACCGGCCAAGCGCGATTAGGTCCATGACCGCCAGGTGCTCGGTAAGAATCATACGGTCACTGCCAGCCACCGGAACACCTTGGTCCTTCAGGGCACGTACCATCTCGTCTGCGAAGGTCCCGCGTGTTCGGACCAGTATCATAATATCACCAGCCACCACTGGGCGCCCCTGAGATTCAAGATTCTCGCGACAATCTATCCAGTCACGGACTGTGGCGGCGATTGTGTCGGCCAGGCGAATTCTCGGATCGTCGCCAGAAATTTGATCCAACGGTGCGTCCCAAGGATCAGACGCTTCAGCTTCCGTGGGGCGGAATAAGGGCCAAAGCTCTACCTTGCCAGCATGGCCCTGACGGGCTGTCAGGTGGCGAATCGCATGATCCGTCCAGGTCAAGCCATCGGCAGCTTCTGGGATTTCAAAGACATGGTCAACAATATTGAGGACGGCTGGCGTCGATCGCCAAGATTGAGCCATTTCGACACGTCGCCAGTTCTGTTTCGCGGCTGAAACCTTTGCGGCAAACTGTTCACCCATGATCCCAAAGCGGCTTGGATCTGCGCCCTGAAAGGAATAGATGGATTGCTTTTCGTCGCCCACCGCGAACACGGTGCGGCCCGGGGTCCCAGAATCCGAATCGATGCGGCTCGATCCTGTAAAGAAGTCGCCAGCCAACTGCGCAATCACCTGCCATTGAGCTGGGCTTGTGTCCTGAGCTTCGTCCAACAGAATATGGTTGATGCCGCCGTCTAATTTATAATGCACCCAGGATACACCGCTTTGGTCGGAGAGCAGAGCGGCGGCCCTGGTGATCAAGTCATCGTAGTCAAGAAGGCCACGAACGTTCTTGAGTTGATCATAGGAGTCCAGTAGCGCATGGCCGATGGTAAGTACCGCGGCTGTGTTGTTAGCGACAGCAACTGCTTTCAGGTTCTCGCTTACAACGTAAATACGGGCCTGTTCGACCAAAAGGGCATTTAGCACGGATGGGTTGGCATTGGCCTGTTTCTTTGTGATGAGGCCCGTGGCGGCGCGCGGCTTACGTTTTTGTGTCAGGAATACTGGCAGGTATTCATCGACCAATAGCGCCGCACGTGTGGGGGGATCCGCAGCAAGCCAGGCAGAGAGCACACCGGCTCGTTCCTGATCCTTTGGTGACCCTTCTGCTAAAGTTCTACATGAGTCTGTTAGGGCGACGGCGTTGAAGGCGTCCTTATGAATAGCGGCGTTAATTACGTCGCTTTCGGTCTCTTCTGGCCCTAATCCCAGAGCTTGGCGTCCTGCAGCAATGACCATATTCAGATCGCCGTGCTCAGAAATCAGTGCTTTTAGGCGGTCCCGCGTAGCGTCCATCTCTGTCATAACGCTGGCGAAGCCATTTTCATCCACCAGACCGGCCAAGTGAACCATGGCACGCGCCAGAACATTCGAGTCTCGTTTGAGCGACCGACGGAGGAGCGCATCGCGGGTTTCTAACCGGAGTTCGGCCGCGTGTCGTTCGTCGATCACCTGGAAGTTCGGCACTACGTTCGCTTCGAGTGGGAATCTCCCCAACAAAGACTCACAAAATGCGTGGATAGTCCGTATCTTAAGTCCGTCGGGCGCATCCATAGTTTCCGCGAACAGGCGGCCTGCACGGGCTCTCTCATCGTTTGTGGCTTGCCGGCCCAGGAGGGCAAGCAATTTATCATCCAGTACGTTGGCTTCTGAAGCTGCCCAGTCGCCCAGGCGATCGTGTAGGCGGTTTGCCATCTCGGCTGCGGCGGCCTTGGTGAAAGTCAGGCAAAGAATCCGTTCTGGTCGTGTCCCGGTCAGCAGAAGGCGTGTGATCCTGTCGATCAAAACGCGTGTCTTACCAGTGCCGGCGTTGGCCGAAACCCAAACAGATTGTCCAGGGTCAGCGGCGAGGGCCTGGGCACCCGTTTCCGTGTCAGCTTGCGGGGCTGTGCTCAAGGCTTGTGACTTCGCCCACGCCACTCGCGCAGACGTGCTAGGTGGTCGTAGTCACCAAACCCTCCCGCGAACATTGGGCGGGGTTGTGAAAGGTATGGCATGTTTGGGTCCTCGTACTTGTTAATCAGTCGGGTCAGGCCTTTGACTGCGTCTGTCATGGTGATCTCTACGTCCAGGTTGATGGCGAGTTCCTGGCCTGGGTAGCGGCCTCCCGACAGGCGCATATACGTCATATTGGCGACGGTGTAGCCTTGAGTAGCGGCGAAACCGCCGGCTTTGGCGATCGCGGCCTCCAATGGCAACTGTGGCGTCAAGCCCGCTGCGACTTGTTTGTCTGAAGGGGGTTGGCCGGTTTTGTAGTCGATGATGGCGAGGCCCATGTCCGTCCGAGCGTCGATCCGGTCGGCTCGGGCTTTGAGGGTGAACGGCGTTTGCAGGCCGTCTAACGTACGCATGCCATCTGCCTCGGTGGCAATGGTGCGCCAGCCCGCCTCTCGGCGCTGGCGCTCGTTGTCGATGAACCACGCCGCTATACGCTGAAACCGGGGCCACCAAAAAGCCCGGATTCCGGGCCGAGACATGTGAGCGTCGAAATGCTTGCGGCCGATATCTAATAAGCTTTTTTGTGCCTCGGGTGGCAAGTTCTTGGGATGAGAGGCAATAAATTCATCCAATATACCGTGTATGATCGTGCCCCGATCGGCGGCGCCCGGGTCGGAATCAATTGGATCTAACGGCCTGAGTGCCAAGATATGCCTCGCATAGATCGCGTAGGGGTCTCTAATGAGAATTTCAACCTGGGTGACAGAAAGTTGTGAGGGACGCGCTTTCACGGGTGGGGTCGGACGCGGTGCAGCGGCGTTTACAGTGGCCGTCGGCCGATCCAGGGCGTCCACCCAATCAAGCCAAGGCGTTGGCCGCTCCAAACCACTTGTCCGTCCGAGTCGAGCCAGCAGATTATCGATGCGTCGCAGCCAGCGGCAAGGAACTGTTGGTGTTCCCTCGATCCGCTCTGCGCGGGTTAGTATAACCGTCGGGGAGCTCAGCCCCTGGACAAAATCATGAGCAGATAGGCCGATTCGGCGTTCCGGAAGCGGTAGGCCGAATTCCGCTGTCATAGGCCGGCTCATCCAGGGGCTGGCCGGAGTTTCCGCCGGCCAGGTACCTTCGTTAAGGCCGCCGAGGACCAATAGGTCGGCACTTTGCAACCGTGCTTCCATAGGCCCTAAGATAGAGAGGCGTGGATGGGAGCCATAGCGCGGTCGCACCACGCGTCCCATCATAAGTGTCTCAAAAAGTGCTGCAAAGCGGGCAAGCGAGAGGTCAATGGCGTCGCCTGTTTCAAGAATCTCGGCGATGAACTCGGCCGCATGTTCACCAGCATCGCCCGTCCATAAACGTTCGCGTCCGGATATACTGTCGGTAGCGGCCAGGGCTTCCGTGCAATGAACATGGTGACGCGTGATCGTGACTAGCGAAATTTCTTCATCTGGGGGAAGCGCCAACATGGGCGTAAGTATCTCTGATAGGCGTTCGAGGAAGATCTTGAGGTCGGGCTCTCCCTCGGGCAAAGCCTCCAGAAGGCCAGCGATACCCGGGCCGGGCCGGGGGCCGCGCAAGATCGTGATCTCTAGCCGCCTTGCCAAACGCCGGCATGTGTCGGGTGCATAGCCGACGGCGGCTAAGGGGTGTTTTAACAGAGCGAGCACGGCGATGGGCGCTAGGTCTTCGGCCACCGCGTTGGCGGTTAGGCGTAAGAAAACCCCCGGGAGGGGTTTAGCAAGGGGAAGGCCAGCGGAGTCATCGACATCGATCCGCCATCGCTTCAACTCTGTCGTTACCCGGCGCGCCAAGTTTCTGTCTGGCGTTATTAGGGCGGCAGTTTTGCCTGGAGTTTCCAGAACCTCGCGCATGGTCAGGGCGATCGTCGTTGCTTCCTCGCGGGGGCCGGGGCAATCGATCCGATTAATACCGTCTAAGACTTCATCGAGAGAGTTAGAGCTTGGCAACGATGATGGAGCGGCTGCCGGCGAGAGGGCTGCGCTGATAAAATGTTCGCGACTGTTAGTTGGTTTGGCATTGAGGTGCGGCCACAGCGGGACTTCTTCGCGTGAAACGCCCATCTGTTTGAGGAGCTGTGCCATCCCGAACTGCGGATGAGGTGGATCTAATGCCTGCCATGTCGCGTCGACCATCGTTAGGTCAAGGCCAGGCAGGATAACCTCGCCTCTGGGCAGGCGCGCGATCACTGAGAGTAAATCCGCCGTCGCCGGAATAGAGCCTGTGGAACCTGCCGCGATTATAAGGTCGCGCGGTGGAGAGTTCTGCCACAGCCGTGCTTGAGCGTCTAAAAGCCGATTGCGGCGATCGGCAGGATCAAGGCAACACTCGGCAGCCAACAAATTAGGCCAGACGTCGGTGATCACCTTGAGAAAATCTAGGGTTACCTGCCAATGGCGGGCAAAGTCGTCGGGGACTAAGTCCTGCAGATAATTAAAACTGCCGCGTTCGGTGTGCACTTGATCAAGAAGCTGGGCTAAATCAAGGGCCAGTCGGGCGGCTTGGTCGGGAGTGGTCGAGGTATCCGGTTGCGCCAGTATCAGTCGGGTCAGTAGAAGCTGGCGACGCATGCTAGAGATCGCTGTTGGGATCGACATTGCCGCCTCGCCACCAAGTCCGGCGTCTATGCTGGTGAACCCAGATAAGCCAATTAGGATCTCATCCTCATTCAAATCACCTAATGGCAACAAGCGCGGCAGCAGGACTGGCGTTCCGCCACTATCGCGCAAGAACGCATCGCGTAAGGTCCGGCAGGCGCGGCGAGTAGGTAGCAAAATGGTGGCGGCAGACAGTGCGTCAGGCATGTCGCCAACCTGGGTTCGGACTCCGGATGCAAGGCAATCGACGAACGGCAGACCTGCAGGAATTGTGTAGACGCTGGGTTTGGTCGAGTCGGACTGCAACGGGCTTACCTGTGTTTGGTCTCAGCGAAGGTCGTTTGCATGTAATACTCGGCTTCGCTCAGGCCGTAGGGAGTCCCGATGTGGAACCATTCTCCGTCGTGAACCATGCCAAACAGGCGATCCTTCTCCAAAGCTTGATCATAAATCCAATTGAGTGAAAACGAACCCTTGGGCGTATTCTGGAGAGTCTTTGGATCGAGGATTTGCACGCCGGTGAACAACCAAGGCGCTACTTCTTGTTCGACACGGCGAGTAAGCTTTCCGTCGGCCTCGCAGCGGAAATCGCCCAAACCGTCGTATCCGTAGGCGTCAACCGTGGAATGAAGCATCAAGAGTGCGTCCATCCTCTCGGGTATCCATTGCATGGCTAGGCGCCCAAGGGCATCGGTTGGGCCGTTTAACCAAAAGGCATCACTGTTGACCACGAAAAACGGCTTTTCGCCCAGCATGGACAGAGCTTTTTTCACTCCGCCGCCCGTTTCCAAGAGGGATTCCTCGCGCGAGAAATGCAGGGCAGCGCCTTGGTAGTTTTTGTAGTAGCGCTCAATCTTATCTGCGAGGTGATGTGTATTGATGACCACGTCCGTTACACCCACGGCCTCCAGGCGTTGTAGGGCATGGGTCAATATAGGCTGACCGTCCACTATTATCATTGGCTTTGGCGTTTTGTCGGTGATTGGTCGCATGCGCAGGCCAAGGCCGGCGGCCAGAATCATGGCGGATTGTGGAGCTTTAGCTTTCGTCGCTATCTTTTTATTCTTCTTTGCGTTCATGGGAGTCTCGTCAGGTTTGGTGGCGTGGTCCTCAGTTTTGGCGGCACGTGTTCAGCGAACCAGGCGGCAACGGCATCAAGGGCTGGATGTTTCAGGCTCGCGTCCAGCAACCTCCAGACTCTGGGAATATGCAACAGATATGCAGATTTTGCATCCCGTATGCAGAGCCGGGTGAAGATACCGATTACCTTGGCGTGGCGTTGTGCTGCCATAATGGCAAAATCTGCCTGAAAGGCATCTCGACTGAGAGTTGGGAAGGCAGCCAGGTAGCGTTCCATCATGGTCGAGATGAGATCGGGCGCTATATCGCGTCGCGCATCCTGAAGGAGTGACATGAGATCATAGACAGCCGGTCCCGCGACTGCGTCTTGGAAGTCAAGTAGGCCGCACGTCTGGTTCCCGCTGCGGTCGACAAGCCACATGAGATTATCGATATGGAAATCGCGTAGAACAAGTGTTGGCGGGCGGCTGGCTGCTTGCATCAGGCTGTGCTGCCACGCGGCCAGGTAACTGTCGCGGATTGACGCCGGAGTGGGCGCGCCCATGATCGCTGGCAGAAACCAATCGGGAAGCAGCAGGGCTTCCTGGTTAAGCAATCCCACATCATAGGCTGTAAGGCCTAGAGGTATGCTCTCGGCGGCCGGTCGCCGATGTAGGTCGATCAGCAGATCGATAGCCTTAGCGTAAAGTTTAGCTTCGCACTCCGGCTTCTCCGAGAGAACGCGAGTGTAGGTATTATCGCCCAGGTCTTCCAGAATCAGCAATCCGTCTTTCAGGCTCTCCGCTATTATGCGGGGCGCGGAATAGCCAAGTTCAACCAAATGTTGGGCTATTGCCGCGAAGGGCCGAACATCTTCTTGGGGCGGTGGCGCGTCCATTAGGACGGCGGTCCGTGTTCCCGCACGCAATCGCTCATAGCGGCGAAAGGATGCATCGTTGGCCAACGGATGGCGTGTCGATGAGCCCCATCCATTAGCCTGAAGAAATGCAATGATTAGATCCTCGCGCTCAGCCATGCATGGCTCCGTCGCCAATCCCGTCGATTAAACGCGCCTGCCAATATCCGTAGCCGATGAGACGGGCCCTACGAGCGGATTCCCGGCCGCCAGTCGTCAAATAGATTTCCAGCCGATTGACCGGCATCCAAGGACCAAGCCGGTCTGGCCATTCAATCAGCGAGATACCCTCTACAAAGGCTTCTTCGATACCCAGTTCCAGAGCCTCTTCCGGTGCTTCTAAGCGGTAAAGATCGAAATGGAAAATCGGAGCCGCATCTGCTTCATAGACCTGCACAAGCGTGAAAGTAGGACTGGGAATTTCTTCATCAATACCCGCATAGGCGCGGATAAAAGCTCGTGCAAACACCGATTTTCCCATACCTAGGTTACCGAACAGGGCAATTACGTCGCCCGGGCCGACCGCCGCGGATAGGCGGACGGCGAGCGCTTCAGTCTCGGTTTCGTCAACCAATGCCAAGTCCAAACTGTTGTCGTCGGCGATCACCGTGTGGCTCCGATGGATGTTATCAATCCAAGAACTCGTCGGCATCGGCATCGTTTAGAAGAACCTGGATATCGTTTTGGTTCTTCTTGGCTCTTGGTTGCGCGTTACCATTTGGTCCAGGATCTGGCTCGAGTTGTGGCTCAGGCTGAGCCAATGGTGTACTTAATTCTCTCTCGTTGCCAGCGGGTAAGAGACAGGACACCGTAGTACCGCGGCCTGGTTGAGACCTTAGATCTAAGGTGCCGCCATGCAAATGGATCAAGTTACGGGCAATGGAGAGGCCTAGTCCCGTGCCCGATGTTTCAGCGCTATGGCTGTCAACAACGGGCGAGCCGTCGCCTTGCTCGAACGGGCGGAATAATCGCTCACGGCCGTCGGCCGGAATACCAATGCCAGAATCACTCACAGAAATTTCCATCTCAACACCGCGACGGCGCGCCTTCAATCGAATTTCCCCTTGCGGCGGGGTAAAGCTGACGGCATTGCTTAGAAGATTGAATAGGACTTGCTTGAGACGTTTCTCATCGCCAATCATCCAACCGATATCGGGTGGGCAGTCGAAATCCAAGCGTTGATTCTTTATCCGGGCTCTCTCCTGCACGAGGTTCAGACTGTACACGAGAAAAGCATGGGTATCGAAGGTATCCTTATCCAGTTCTAGCCGGCCAGCCTCAATGGATGCCAGGTCAAGAATGTCGCCTAGGATCGATACCAGGCTCTTCGAAGTTTTGAGGATGCCTTTGGCATACTCGGACTGGCGGGCATTGAGCGCACCAAAAAGGTTCTGAGACAGCATATCGGCGAAGCCGATTACCGTGTTCAAGGGCGTCCGGACTTCGTAGGAGACATTGGCGATGAACTCCGTCTTCAGTCGGTCTGCTTCTTGGAACGCCTCGGCTCGCTCACGGAGCGCGGCCTCGACTCGAGTGCTGTCGGTGACGTCCAGATAAGATAATAGCACGGCGCCGTCCGGTAGGGGAACATTGGCGTGATCAATTACGGTGCCGTTGGTCAGCCGCAACTGTCCCGAGGTAGTGGCCCGTGACAGCATCTGCGCAGTGATCAGATCGCGATGCGCGCGCCACGCTTGGTCCGTCCAGTTTCCCATGTCGTTGGGTGGGACGTATAATACACGGGTTTGGTCGATGATCTGGGAAATATGCGGTTCCGTGCGTAGCAAGCCTGGGTCCAATTCCCATAAGCGAGCATACACCGGGTTGAACAATTTTAACCGACCGTCGGAGCCAAACACGGCCACACCTTCGTTTAGGTTTTCCAGGGTCTCGCGCTGCACCGCGCCAGCTTCCTTCATCGACCTTTCCAGTCCCAATTTCTGGGAAACGTCATCGAAGGCGAAGATCAAGCCGCCGTCTATTTGCGGTGCGATATTCTGCTGCAGTGTTCGACCGTCTGGAAGGTGCATTAGCTCGCTGAGTGGCTTCTTGAGGCGTCCAAAGTGTGCACTAAGCTCCGCCTTGAAGATTTGAAAATCTGCTACCTCCGGTAAGGTGCGGGCCTCTCGTTGGCGGTCAAGGATGTCGCCAAAAACAGGTTTTTCAGCCAGCCAATCGTTATCGATACCAAACAGATTTGCATAGGCATTGTTGGCGAAGTCGAGTCGCTGGTCTGCATCGAAGATGGCGATGGGGTTGCCCATCGTCTGCAGAACAACGTCACGGGCCAGGGTCTGGTTATGCAGGTTTGCTCCCGCTTCTTCCCTCTCGGATCTGTCGATGGCGAAACCGACGGAACCGCCGGGTCTCTCTCCGTTGGCGAGTGCCGCGCCAGAGGCGCCAAGGGCGATTTCTGTCACGTCCATCAACTGGGAGACGCCGTCGACATCCAAAAGCCGTCGCTCTGTATAACCCTCGCCGCGTGATCGTGCGACCTCCGCCATGCGCGGATCGTGATCAGCCACGGCCTTGGCTGCGCGGTTGGTAAAGGCGATGCGCAGCGAAGAATCACGCAACCAAATGGGTATGGGCATGGTGTCCAGCAGGGCCGACAGATGCCGATCGTCTAGGCCCGAGAAATTGGAGTTTTCCGGTTGCACTGTTTGGGTGGTGTGAGCACCAGTGGCGATATCGGTAACGTCTCGGACCCAGACAATATCGGCAACTGGTTCCCCGGCCTCTGTCTGGGCGCGCGCACCAACGGCCTCAAGAGTTCGCTGGTCATTAACTAGTAGGATGCTGAAGGGTGTTCCTGTCCCGCGCAGCGAAGAAATGCTGCGCTCCAGTGTCTTTAGGGTTTCGCCTTTGAAACATCCCCGAATATCGTCGTAGCGGGCGTGGATACCTCCCTCTAAATCGAGAAGCACGGCCAAGCGTCGTGAGCAAGTGATCCCGCCAAGAATGTGATCCCATAGAAACAGCCCGTCCGGTGTGGTCGCCAGGATTTCCCGGGCCCGCGTTGCAACAGCGGTCAGGCGACGGGTTTCCAATTCTAAATATTTTGCGCGACGGCTCTTGCTGAGGTAGAGAATGAGAAACAACAGCGCCGTGACGAAGGCGGCGATGGCTGCCGTCATCAAGGGATCTGTACCTTGCAATAGGTCTTCCGCCAGGGCCCGGACGTATGTCTGAATGTCTTGAAAGGACATAGGCGAAATGTACCCGTCTAGGCTCCTACTGGGCAAGGGAAAGGCGTTAAATTGGGTCTGCAGGAGACCTATTTTGGCGGACCTTTTTGGCTAGTTTGAATTCTAAACGGATGGATTCCGATCTCTTTTTTATGCTGGTCGGAGAGAAAACGATTTTAGATATTTGAATTAAGTTTTACTGAGGGTTTTGTATGTTGGGCTAATCTGCGGTCGCGAAGCAGGCGGAGATCGCCATCGGCATAATCCGTTAATAATTTGAAGATGATGTTGTCTGATAAAACTGGATGCCCATCGAACTATGAGAAGACCCCAATGAAGGTATCCTTGCTGTATCGAATGATGCACGTGATCTGATGCGAAGCTGAGGGTTTTGCCGGAACGTCGCCACAGAATTTAGCGCCTTGCTTTAGATGGTGATCAGCTGTTGATTGGACACTGCACAACGCCTAACCCTGATGTAATTTGGCTTGAGTGTTGGGACCATGTGCCCCGAGTATATTTCCTGGAATCTCAGAAGAAAGCCTCACATTCATGTCTACGCCTGTGACGTCGCAACCAGCTTCTACCGGGCGGGCCTATCTGTTTTTGGCAATCACGGCAATGTGCTGGGGGGCAAATGCAATTTTTGGCAAGCTGGCGGTGGATGAGGCCTCGCCAATGGCCGTTGTCGTGTTTCGGTGGCTTTTGGTTGTGATTTTAGTTCTGGTGTTCACTCGCGATCATCTGAGGCGGGACTGGCCGGTACTAAAGTTGCGGATGGGTTGGGTGATCTGTTCGGCGATATTTGGTTTTTCTGCGTTCAATAGCCTGTTCTACGTAGCGGCCCATCATACCACGGCTATTAATATTGGTATCCTGCAGGGCGCCATACCTGGCATCGTAATGGCCGGCGCGTTCTTTTTGTATCGCACGCCTGTGACATGGCTGCAGGGTGCTGGCGTTATTATCACCATGTGCGGGGTAGTGGTTGTGGCTATCCGAGGTGATTTAAGACAATTGGCCACGGTCTCTATTAACCCTGGGGATGCTCTCATGTTTTTGGCCTGTGTGTTCTATGCAGGATATACAGTCGCGCTACGTAACCGGCCGGCAGCGTCGCCGCTTGGGCTATTCGGGCTGATGGCGATTGTCGCCTTCATAACTTCGGTGCCACTGGTAGTCGCAGAGATGGTGCTCGGTAATTTCCAATGGCCCTCGACTTTTGGCTGGGGTGTGATCGTGCTAGTGGCGCTATTACCCTCGTTTCTAGCGCAGGTGTTTTTTATGCTGGGTGTCGGCATCATCGGACCTGGCCGGGCAGGGGTTTTTGTCAATCTGGTGCCTTTGTTTGCCGCCGCTCTGGCGGTAGTAGTTTTGAATGAACCGTTCAAACTGTTCCATGGTTTAGCCATGGTTCTGGTTTTGGGTGGTATTGCCTTGTCCGAAAAGGGCAAGCCCTGAACCTGAGGTGCTGCACCGAGGTGATCTAAACCTATCTACCTCTGCCATTAGGCGTCGCGAAAGTCACCTCAAGTGCTGGTCGATGCCTGCCATTTGCACTTTATCAGAGGAAGGGAGATACCCCACGAGTCCGTGGATTTCTGGAGAAAAGGCAAGATTGGTTGGCTAGCGGAATAAGCTGCTGGCCCCGTTTAAATCTGCCAATTTAACCGTTGTGCATGCACAGATTTACTGGGGGCGGAGGAATGGAACTTTGCCTTGCTAAGGGTTACCTCTCTCGAGGTCCACTGGTGCTAAAGAAGTGTTGATGCGATGATGCTGGGCGCTGAGCCTGTCAGATTGTAGTTATTACATATGGTCTAGCGAATTTTATATACTGGTAGATCAATCATCTCTTCATTCGGCATTTTCAAATTAAATTCCATCCGCGAAGCAAAAGGCAAGGCACATTTAATTAGTGGTCGATGAAAAGATTTTAACCCCGTGCCCCTTGATATTGGGTTACTTTTGCCGGATGCTCTCGCGCTCACTCAACGGAGGATTGTCGCCAATGATCGTTGTTATGCCCGACGCCCGTTACGCAGGTGCCGCGGAAATTGAACAGGCTGTTTTCGGTGACCGCGCCACCATCAAATCGTTCCAGGCGTCGACCCAGGCGGATATTGCGGACGAAGTTTGGGAATTGGCGGACGCTCTAATGATCTGGGGTCGGCTACGCTGTGACAAGAAAATGCTGGATCGGGCCAAGAATACGAGGATGATTCTGCGTATGGGGGTCGGTTTCGATGCCTTAGATATCGAGGAAGCTGGGAAACGCGGAATCCCAGCATGCAATGTGCCAGACTATGGCACCACCGATGTCGCTGATCACGCTATCGGCCTGATGCTAAGCTTGACGCGCGGGATCGTGCAGGTCCATGAAAATATCGTTGCTGATCCCGTTGGAAACTGGAGAACTATAGATATTCCTCAGATGCGCCGGGTACGTGGTAGCACGTTTGGGGTCGTCGGATGCGGGCGGATCGGCACGGCGGCGGGTCTACGAGCTAAGGCGCTGGGGATGAATGTGATTTTCTACGATCCTTATGTGCCTGATGGCAAAGACCAGTCGGTGGGCTTTGAGCGCCGAGATACGCTAGAAGATCTGCTGTGCGAAGCGGACGTGGTCAGTGTTCACACGCCGCTCACGCCGGAGACCGACAGCATGATCAACGCCCGGGCTGTCTCTTGCATGAAGGACGACGCGATCCTGATTACCACAGCGCGGGGTCGGGTGGTCGACCTGGATGCGGTGACCGAGGCCCTAGAAGCAAATAAGATCGCCGCAGCTGGCTTGGATGTCTTTCCGAAAGAGCCACCAGAGCCTGATCACCGTTTGTTCATGGCTCTTAAGGCTGGTGAGGATTGGACTGTAGGGCGCGTCGTTGTCACTTCCCATGTAGCTTGGTTCAGCCCGGACGGAGCGCGTGATTGCCGCGAGAAGGCAGCCGAGACTGTGATTAGCTATTTGGCCGATGGTGTATTGAAGAACTGTGTCAACAAGCACTTCCTCAAGAATGAGTGATCCGCGTGATCTGAGTGACCGTGCTTGTAAAGCTTGCCCATGCTTAGTCTTTGGTCAGTCGCGATGGTATTTTAACCAGCCACGGCCTCGCGTCTCTTAACTTTAACTCTCCGTTCCATAATGACGATGCGCATGGGCTTTTTTACCTGGTTCTAGGGCACAGCCGCGAAACGCTGAAATTTGCGTTTCCTGAGAGAGTGCGTTGATACTCATCTATCAGCACAGATCGGGAGAAGCTCAATGAAACCCGTTATCTTCGTTGTCGGCGCCGGCGCCGGTATTGGTGGCCACGTGGCCAAGCGATTCGCTCGTGAGGACTATCACGCAGTGCTTTGCCGGCGCAGTAATAAAGTGGGGCTGGATGATCTGGTTGCTGAGATTGAGGCAGAGGGTGGCAGCGCCGAGGGGCATCTTCTTAATGCAGTGGAGCCCGATACAATCGAGGATCGGATCGCCGTAGTCGAGGTAGATGTAGGACCAATTGAGGTGGCTTTGTTCAATCTGGGTGCTCAGATCGGTAACAAGACGCTTAACGAAACGACTTACAAACAGTTCGAGTTGGGCTGGCGGTTAGCGACTTTTGCGCTATTCCGAATGGTGCGAACGGTAGTGCCCTTCATGGAGAAACGCGGTGGCGGTACCATCTTGGTAACGTCCGCGACGGCGGCGTATCGCGGTAATCCAGGACAGGGCTCTCATGCCTCGGCCATGGGCGGCCGGCGACTGCTCTGCCAGGCCCTCAACGCGGAACTTGCGCCAAAGGGAATTCACATGGCGCACGTATTAATTGATGGGTCGGTGGATGCACCCGATACGCTAGGTAAGATGTTGGGGCCGGAGCGATTTCAAGAACTGCGTGAAACGCAGGGCCTGGAAAACGACGGGCTCATCCTGCCGGAGAAGGTGGCAGAGACCTATTGGCATATCGCCCAGCAGCACCGCTCGACGTGGACATTTGAGACGGACTTACGTGCGTATAACGATAGGCCTTGGTGGAATCATTAGAGTCAATTGGGTGTGCCTGGGCTGATAGCCAGGAAAACCCTGCAGTGTTGAACTATACCTCTCAGTAAAAACGGTGGCTCGATGAATTGCAACGTTGTTAGTGAGAGCGGAAGCTACCGGCAGTCAGTTTTTGAATGACCAAGAGAATCGGTGACCTAGTATCGATAGGTGTCCGGCTTATGTGGGCCGTCCATCTTAACGCCGATGTAGTCGGCTTGGTCCTGACGAAGTGTTGTCAAGTTGGCGCCGAGTTTTGTTAAATGCAGCGCTGCAACTTTCTCGTCCAGGTGCTTCGGAAGAACAAACACGTTATTATCGTACTTTCCGGGGTTCTGCCAGATCTCCATTTGGGCCAGGACTTGGTTGGTGAAGCTCGCCGACATGACGAAGCTCGGGTGGCCAGTGGCGCAACCCAAGTTCACGAGGCGTCCCTCGGCCAGAACAATGATGCGTTTGCCGTCTGGGAATTCCACCTCGTCGACCTGCGGCTTGATGTTGTCCCATTTGAAGTTCTTTAAATTCCCGATTTGGATCTCGGAATCGAAGTGGCCAATGTTGCAGACGATGGCTCGATCTTTCATCTCGCGCATATGGTCTACAGTAATGACGTCGATATTTCCCGTAGCAGTGACGAAGATGTCGGCCTGCGGGGCCGCGTCTTCCATTGTAACGACCTCGAAGCCTTCCATTGCGGCTTGTAAGGCGCAGATGGGATCTGCTTCGGCGACCATTACCCGGCAGCCGCCGTTGCGCAGGCTTTCAGCGGACCCTTTGCCGACGTCGCCAAAGCCAGCCACCATGGCGATTTTGCCGGCCAGCATGACGTCGGTAGCGCGGCGGATAGAGTCAACAAGGCTCTCGCGGCAGCCGTATTTGTTGTCGAACTTCGACTTTGTCACCGAGTCGTTAACGTTAATTGCCGGAAACAAAAGTGTACCGTCTTCGGCCATATGCTGTAGGCGGTGCACGCCGGTGGTTGTTTCCTCGGTCACCCCTTTGATGGCAGCGCCCAGTTCTGAGTACCAGCCGGGCTTGGTTTCGATCCGCTCGCGGATGGCGGCGTAAAGTGCTTGCTCTTCCTCATTAGACGGGTTGTTCAGGACGGACAGGTCCTTCTCCGCTTTAATGCCCAGATGCACCAAAAGCGTGGCGTCGCCGCCGTCATCCAAGATCATATTTGGTGTGCCGCCGTCATGCCATTCAAAGATGTTGTGGGCGTATTCCCAGTATTCTTCCAAAGTTTCGCCCTTGGTAGCGAAAACGGGCACCCCTGTCGCCGCGATGGCGGCGGCGGCATGGTCCTGGGTCGAATAGATGTTGCATGATGCCCAGCGAGCTTCTGCACCCAAGGTCGTCAGTGTTTCAATCAGAACAGCCGTCTGAATCGTCATATGTAGGGAGCCAGCAATTCTTGCGCCCTTTAGCGGTTGGGCTTCGCCGTATTCCTCGCGCAACGCGATGAGGCCGGGCATTTCGATCTCGGCGATATTCATTTCCTTGCGGCCCCAATCGGCGAGGCTGGGATCGGCGATCGTGCAATCATCGAAGGGCATGTAGAGCTCCTGGTAAAAAAAAAGCGAAACACTTGACTCCGAAGCGGGGTTTAACCTAACCGAGCCTCTCGGGCAAGTGCGCATGCANCATTGANTTGCGGTCAACCNAAGGTATCGACGTCGAGGCNCTATCGGGTATAAAGGAANGNTTANATTNGATCGTTCTGCACCCCTNAACGCACGNCTTGATAAAGGATATACCCGGCTCATGAACCTACATCGCCTCCTGCACGCACGCGCAGAAGAGGGACGCCCTGTTCGGGTCGGCCTAATTGGCGCTGGAAAATTCGGCACTATGTTTCTGTCGCAGGCGCTTCATACGCCAGGTCTTCATGTGCTGGGTGTTGCGGATATCAATGTCAAGCGGACGAAGGATAACTTGGCCGCCACTCATTGGCCCCAGCACCTTTATCAGGCGGCGTCGGGGGCGGAGGCCCTGGCTGAAGGTACGACCTGGGTTGGCGATGATGCCGAATCACTTATCAACATTGGCGGATTGGATGTTGTGGTCGAGGCGACGGGTGACCCAGATGTAGGCATTCGTCATGCGCTGCTCGCAATTGAGCGTGGACGCCATTTGGTTATGGTCAACGTTGAAGCCGATGTGGTTGCCGGTCCTTATTTGGCGGAGAAGGCCCGCAAGGCTAACGTAGTTTACACTTTGGCGTATGGTGACCAGCCGGCGCTGATAGTCGAGTTGGTCGATTGGTCACGATCATGCGGGTTAGAGGTGGTGGCGGCTGGCAAGGGNACGCTTTACATGCCCGAATATCATGCCATTAACCCTGATACCGTCTGGGAACATTATTTTGGTGAGGGCGGCGGCGATCGTGCNCGAGCAGGCGGGATGAACGCTAAGATGTTTACTTCCTTCATCGACGGCACCAAGTCCGCCATTGAAATGGCAGCCGTTTCCAATGCNACGGGCCTTAAGCCAGCGCCGGCCGGGCTNTCTTTTCCCGCNTGCGCCCCAGAGGACCTGGCTTGTAAATTGATACCAGAAACGGCAGGAGGCATCCTGCATCACAAAGGTCAGGTAGAGGTGATTTCGTCCCGGCAGCGAGACGGCAACGACCTAGAAAATCATCTCCGTTGGGGGGTCTACGTGACCTTCCAGGCGCCAACGGATTATGTAGAACGATGTTTTGCCGACTACGGTCTTATCACTGATCCTGGNGGNCAGTACTCAGCGCTTTGGCGTCCGTATCATCTAATNGGNCTAGAACTNGGGCCNAGCGTTGCGTCNGCGGCATTGCTGAACTTGCCTACTGGCGCGCCAGACGCTTTTCGGGCGGATGTGGCGGCGACGGCGAAGCGTGATTTACAGCCGGGCGATGTGTTGGATGGAGAGGGAGGCTACACGGTTTGGGGTCGGCTCATGCTGGCCGAAGACTCTATGAATTTGGGTGCGGTGCCGATTGGCCTGGCTNATGGGGCGACGCTCAAGAACCCGGTAAAAGAAGGTTGCGTAGTCACGTGGAGCGACCTTGTATTGANTCCGAGTTTGAGAGAGTCTACTGCCTATGTGGTCCGCCGTGAGATGGAAGCCACCATGGCCGTGACGCCCGGGGTAGAGTCGATCTCGTGACGGCTTCGCCTTTAGCTGCGTATAGGTCCCTGCTAGAAGACGGTAAGATAAACCCTGATCCGATACAGTCTCACGCCATGACTAGCCTGCAGGCGTTGGACGACCAGTTGGTCGATTACGCCCAGCAGATGGGCAAGACGGGTTGGCTGGCGCGACTCAGTCTCGCCGGCAGTCGCATGCCGCCGCCNAAGGGGTTTTATTTTTTTGGCGGTGTAGGGCGCGGCAAGACGATGCTCATGGACCTATTCTACGATCATTGTCAGGTCGATGTCGGGTGTAAGAAGCACGTCCATTTCCACGCTTTTATGCAGGAGGTTCACCGTCGCCTGCACTCCTTCCGCGAAGCTCAGAAGGCGGGCAAGGTAGACAATAACCGCGACGGCGTGGAGGCGCTGGCGAAAATCATTGCGGACCGCGCTTGGCTTTTGTGCTTCGATGAGTTCCATGTCTCGGACATAGCCGACGCGATGATACTGGGCCGACTATTTGAGGCACTGTTTAAGCGCGGTGTTGTCGTTGTGACAACATCGAACCGACATCCTACAGATCTCTATAAGGATGGCCTGCAGCGGGAGTTATTTATGCCGTTCATCGGCATGATCCAAGAGAAGTTGCAAGTCTTCGAGCTGGATAACGGAATGGATTATCGGCTGGAGCGTTTGCGCCAGATGGATATTTACATTACGCCGGCCGACGCCGCTGCAAACAGTAAGCTGGAGAGTGTGTTTAGGGATTTGTCCATCGGCGCTGACGCAAAGCCACGCACTTTCACCGTTAACGGCCGCGAGGTGGAAATACCGAGGACGGCCGAGGGGGTTGCCTATGTAACCTTCGATGATTTATGCGCGNGGCCTCTGGGCCCAGGCGACTACCTTACCTTCGCCGAGACCTTTCACACGTTGTTGATGAAGGACGTCCCGGTCATGAAACCGAACAACCGTAACGAGGCGAAGCGCTTTGTCACACTCATTGATGCTCTTTACGACGCAAAGGTNAAATTCATCTGCTCCGCTGCAGTGCCCCCGGNCGAGCTTTATTCGGAAGGAGATGGGGCGTTTGAGTTTCAACGTACTGTTTCGCGCCTGATCGAGATGCAGTCGCTTGACTACATGGCCCTGCCGCATGGCTCGATCGCTTCCTGACGGATATTATTGAGAATTGGAGGTTTGATCATGATCTTTGCGACGATAAGAATCGCCAAGGCGATGCCTGCCCTCATGTAATCGCGTTTTGCCAACAAGTCCCGCGTGATCACGTGGGTTTGAATCTCCACGTCACCTCCGAAGACATAAAGAAGCCGCGTATCGCAAAGTACAGGTGAGATAAGATATTCAAGCGCAAATCCATTGCCGTCATGAATTTGCGGGAAAGTGTCAGCACTTGATCAGATCACTTGGTTGGCGAAGTAGAAAAGCTGACGTGGTATCTTATTTTTGTCGAGTAGCGCCATCANAATCCTCTTGCAAGGCTNGTATNTATCGACNTTTTATATCGAGTTTAATCTTTGACGATAGCTTGGAAAAGTCGATGGCTCTCGAGATTGCCGCGTTGATCGTGGCCTTTGGCACCATTGCAGCGGTGGCCTTATGGACCGTCGTAACCGGCAGTCCACCTACGCCCACGTCACTGCGGGTCCGAAGGACTATGCTGGCTATGTTGCCGCCGCGCCTTCCTCGCGCAGACCGTGGGCGGATCTACGAACTAGGATCGGGTTGGGGCGGTTTGAGTCGGGCTCTGGCGGACCGGTTTCCGGATCAGCCGGTTGTTGGCATTGAGTTATCGCCGCTACCATTACTTGTAGCGTGGACGTTAAACATGGCTGCGCCTAAGCGGAATTTAAAGTTACAATTCGGTAGCTTTTTAAACATTGATCTTTCGGACGCCGCCCTTGTCGTCTGTTATTTATCACCTGGTATGCTGTTGAGATTGCAGCCAAAACTGGAAAGAGAATTGGCCCCGGACGCTTTGGTTTTATCGAACACGTTTGCAATTCCAAAATGGAAGCCGGCGGCAACGGGTACNGCGCCTGATATTTATTACAGTTCCATTTATCTCTACGACCGCAGTGGCGCCGTGGCGCCCTCAAGCCAGGACCGTGTAGTCGAATCCAACAGTGGACCCACCGCATTACGCACCCGGATGTGATAGCCATCCACCCAATTAATTTCCGATTCTGAGAGTAGCGATAAATCGACGAGACTGCGATCAAGGGGCGCTAAGCTCAGAGTTTCAAAGCCATAGACATCGCGATCCGCACCATCGGGCCGGGAAAGCTTGATNACGGCAACTAGNTTCTCGATTCGAATTCCGTAGGCGTTAGCCTTATAGAAGCCCGGCTCGTTAGAGACCACCATGCCGGGCTCCAATCCGACCCGGTTGGCGGTTTTAGTGATTCGGTGAGGGCCTTCGTGGACGCTTAAGAAGCTGCCGACCCCATGGCCGGTTCCGTGGTCGTAGTCTAATCCTTCTATCCATAGAGCATGGCGAGCCAGTACATCAAGTTGAGAGCCGTTGGTGCCCGGCGGAAATCGCGCTTCGGCCAACGCAATGTGGCCTTTCAGGACCAGAGTCCAGTGTCGCCGCATTTCAGACGTTGGGTTGCCGACAGCGATGGTACGGGTGATNTCCGTNGTGCCGTCCAGATANTGGGCGCCCGAATCNANCAAGAACAACTCGCCGTCGTNAAGCGTNCGGTCCGTTTCNGGNGTGGCCCGGTAGTGAACGATTGCGCCGTTGGGNCCNGACCCTGATATGGTGNTGAAACTNAGGNCTCTGGAAATAGTCGTTTTCACGCCGGAAGGCTTCCAATTTATGGGAGACGCGTATTTCGGTAAAATCTGGCCCGGGTGTTTGGGTGGCCAACCACGCCAAGAACCGAGTGACAGCGACACCGTCCCGAATGTGAGCGTTCCGCATGCCGTCCATTTGTATTGAATTCTTCTTCGCCTTCGCCAATTGGCAGGGGTCGTCCCCGTGGTCGATGGTGGCCGCTGTACACTTCAACCTATTCGCCGCCCACGCTGGCGCCATGGTAGGATCAAGACGCACGGTCTTTCCGGCTTTGCCCAAGTCGTCGAGAGTCGTGCCAAGGTCATTGGGCTGACGAAGCCTGATATCTTCGCTCGTCAACGCACGTGCATCGGGCATGAGCTTGCGCGGATCCACATACCAATCGACACTGGCGTCCGCATGGATGATCGCGAAAGAGAGGGCAAAAGGCGTATACGGTACGTCACCGCCACGTATATTAAGCAGCCATGCGATAGAGTCGGGCGCGGTCAACAGGGCGGCGTCGTCGCCAGCCTTCACAAGGCTATCGGCTATCCGATGGCGTTTCGCCGCGACCGTTTCGCCGGTGAACGCCTCGTCTAGGCACCATACGGGAGCCAAGGGCGGTGGCGGTTGGTTGTACCAAACAGCGTCGACCGGATTTTTGTTAATCGGAACCAGGGCGCCGCCAGCTTGTTTGCAGGCTGCCGCATAACGGTTCACTTGCTCCGGCGTTAAAAGCCAGGGGTCGTACCCCAGCTTGGCGTCTTTCGCGAGGTTGTCGACGATCCAATCAGTCGGTGGCTCATCAATTAGGTGTCGTCGTTCGAACATATCGCCGTTAACCTGAGCTTCTGCCTGCAGAATGTAACGCCCGTCAACGAATACGGCGGCGGCATCGATCATGATGACTGCCAGTCCTGCTGACGCAGTCAGGCCGGTGATCCACGCCAGCCGCTCAGAGTGCTGAGCCACGTATTCACCTTGGTGTTCGTCGCTTCGGGGGATAATGAAGCCGTCCACACTTTGACGCTTTAGTTCCGCACGCAAGTGTTCCAACCGCTCCGGGGGGGGTGGCGTTATGTTCAGCCCGTGGTCCGCCGCCCGGGCTTCGGAAAGAAGAGAGTCTAACGCATGACGGAGCTGGTCACTCGGTGCTGCGGCGACCAAGGCATGCCACGCCTGCGGGTCTGGTCCCGCAGGTGCAGCGGCTACGCCAGCGATCAAATCAGCTGTGCCACCAGCATCCAGGTCCGCTCCGAGGGTGGCCAAGCGTTCGGATAGTAGCGTGTCAGATGAGTTCATAAGAATACGCTAAAAGCGCTAAGCCAACCTGACAAGGTCTCATTGGCTGGACATTGTGAAGCAAATAAAGAAACGCAAAAATTCGAGTGCTGTGTCGCAGCAATATCGCAACTCGTATTTTACGAATGGGTGTAGATAGCGATTCGCAATCTTTTAGATCCTCAAAATCCAATGTCAGTCAGGCCCATGCCGTATTGGGCTAAACCATTGTGATATTGAACACGCAGTGGCCTGACGTTGACAGGGTTAAGAAGAATTGGGGATTTCTCTCTTTTTGAAAACACCTTGCGGGCTCTCCTAAAATAGGTTGGTTTTTAGAACGCTCATTTTACATCTTTTGCGACGCTGCTTTTGGGGGCTACCTTTCGGTAACCACGGTGCATTAGACAGCGTTCAAATTTGTTCCTTGCGTCTTGGCGTGCGTCGTGCCGCTGCATAAGGGCCTTATATTCAGCATTATTATTGACGCCACCGGCGCTATCCAGACCGGATCGCCATAAATATGTGTTCCCGGCCTCGCGATGGGCGTAACTTCGGCATGCGGCCTTGTCGGCAGCAAACTGATCGGCGTTGGCGCCCTGGCGGTTCCAAGCCGTGCCCATAGATATGCAGCCCGTCAACGATATTAGGAGGATCGTCATGATCAATATGATTGGTGATTTTGTGCTCATGACGCCATGATAACCGCTTGGTCAGTTTCATCAAAGCCAAGAATTAGAGCTATGCACAAGGTTCGCCCGCGGATATGTGGTGTCTGACAAACCTAGACAAACTCAAATCCTGGTTATCCGTTTGCCAGTGAGACTCGGACCGTTAAAAATAGACTATCGAAATTCAGAAAATACTCATCATTGAAGCGCGATGAGGCCTTGGTCGGTGCATCAAGCATCAGCATTGCGTGACGGATAATTTTACGAATATCCGTATGCGAATTTACATACTGGGTTTTCCAAACTTGATTGATCTTGAGCAGTCTGAGGGCTGTTCAGTCAAGGCCGAGATGGATTAAATCCGTGGTGAAGGCGATGGGCCCACTGAAATGGTAAGTTTGTAATCCAGCTTCGGACGCTGCGGAGATGTTGACTGGGTTGACGTCGATTAACCAGGTCGTCCCTGCCTGCCAACCAAGCATGTTGATCAGGGGCGCGAAGCTGCTTGCTTTTTCCTTACTGGCGCCGGTCTCTGCCGAAAAGAATAACCTGCGCTCAAAGATTTCCGGCAGCTCTGGAAGGATCCGACTGATGTTCTCTCGTAACAGCCATCCATTATTGGAAAGAAGCGCCATTGGGTAATGGTCTTTCAGGCGCCTGGCGATGGCGGCTGTTTTCGGATATGGAGTCATGGCCTGGGCTCGAGCCAACAGCCACGTTTCCGCGTCTATTGGGAACTGTAGAAGGCGGGCAATTTCATCGATATAGGCATCGCCACCGTAATGGCCCCGGTTGGCAGCGTCTTCGAAACCTGACTTAAAGATGCGTTCGTCTATTTCAGCCGCCGAAACGCCGGTCCATTCCTCGAGCAGTGTCAGATGATATCGAAAATCGTAGTGGCAGAACACACCGTCCATATCGAACAGCAGGGTTTGGATCGTCGCCAATCCGACCAAATCAGACCTTGTGTTCGTTAAGCCGCGGCATCAACTCAACCAAATTGCAAGGCTTATGGCGGATGTCTAACTGATCCTTTAAAATCTCATCCCAACCGTCTTTGCAGGCTTCAGTGGAGCCGGGCAGGACGAATATATAGGTGCTGTTGGCTACTCCAGCGCAGGCCCGAGATTGGATCGTGGAGGTTTTAATCTTTTGGTAGCTGATCCAGCGAAACAATTCTCCGAAGCCCGGAATGTCTTTTTCTTGCACCCTGGCGAGGGCCTCCGGGGTGACGTCGCGGCCGGTCACGCCTGTCCCACCTGTGGTTATCACAGCGTCGATCTCACGATTGTCGATCCATTCGCGAAGCTTGTCGACGATGAGGTTCACCTCATCCTTAATTATTGCCCGATCAGCCAGGACGTGCCCTGCCGTTTCCAGCCGTTCCACCAAGGCATCACCGGACCGGTCGTCCGCCAGGCTTCGAGTGTCCGACACGGTCATCACAGCGATACAAATTGGAAGGAATTCAGTTTTTTTCTTGTTTTCCATTGTTGGCGGCTACCTCTTCCACGGCGTTCTGACCCAGCGGGGTATACACTGGCCAATTACCCTCGGCAATGGCGGCCAAGGACGGTTGTGGCTGACCCAGGCGATGCCGGTAGATCCAGAGATTGGCAAGCACGTGCTCGATGAAGTTACGTGTTTCGCGCGACGGCAGACTCTCGATAAAGAACAATGGGTCGCCCAGGTCGTCCGTGCGGCGACGCCACTTGTTTAGATTTCCGGGTCCGCCGTTCCATGCCGCTAGCATGAGGAATAGACCGCCGTTGATCTTTGCACTCTTCATTAGCATCTCGATGTAATGTTGCCCGAGTGTAAGGTTGATCTCCGGCTGGAAAAGCTTATGTCGATTGTTGTAATGCACCCGCGTTGTCCGCGCGACAAAGCGTGCAGTGCGAGGCATGAGCTGCATTAGGCCCCGTGCCCCAGCCCAGCTTTTGGCCCTAGGATTGAACCGGGATTCCTGCCGAATTAGGGCGTAAATGAGAGCGCGATCGACGCGAAACCCCCCAGTCGGCTCCCAACTGGGTATGGGGTAGGCGGCTCCATCAAAGCCGCCGCCCTTCTTGTAAAGGCGGGCATCTAGGCGAACGGCTAAGTCCGCCATGCCTGCCTGAGTGGCCAGCGTGAGGACGCCACGCGACAGCGTTTCGTCAGCGCTGAGTGTAAGGTAACGTAATTCGCGACTGGCCCGCTCGGGTTGGTCGATCTGCAGGAGTGCCATGGCTCGCCGCCCTCGGGGACGGTTCATGAGAGCATCGAAGGTTGTTTGATCCAGCCCCGGCGGCGACCATTTAAAGGGTAGCGGGCGGCCCAAGACGTGGAGCGCCAGAAGTCCATAGAACGTGCGGGGTTTCGCAGCGGCCGCTTCCAGAAATGTGTTGACCCGGTCGGGGCGGCGGGCCACCAGATTGGCGCGTGCCGCCCAGAAGGCCGCAGCAGCGTGAAACCAGTCGGAGTCGCCACTATGGCGGGTAGCCGCCTCTAGATGATCGGCTGATTGATCTTTGAAGCCCAATCGCCACGCAGCCAATCCGGCTGTCCAATGAGCACTGGGAATCAGGTGGCCCGAACGCCGCGCCGCTTGTCCGGCCCACTTTAGAGAGAGATTGTCGCGGCCATCATTGAAATATACCTGGCCCAGTTTGGCCCGAGCTTGATCGAACTCGGCGTGACTAAACAACTGTTTTACACCTTCCGACTGAAGTATGCGTTTCGCCGTAAGAGTATGACCACGCCTAAGCGCCCGATGGATATGACGCTTGTAGTTACGCACCTTTATCCTGTTAGCGCGGCTAAGCTTGCGACCCTTGATCTTACGGGCCTTTGCCTCTGAGGTGATGGCTGGGATCCGGATGCGTGTGGGTGGTTTTGGATTACGCCAGTTCTTTGGCTTGCGGCGCAGGGCTAACTTGTAAAGCCGTGCTGCGTCGGGATGATCAGAGTAGATCGCCATCCAGTCCTTCAATTCCTTGTAGCGCGAGCGGTATTTGGTCGGATGCAGGAAACGTTGCGCTAGAATATGACCAAGGAGCAGCGGATCATCCAAACGGGCAATCAGCCTGTCAGCCTTCCGCCAATGCCCGTCTTCTTGAATGCGGAAAATACCTCGGTAAAGGTTCATATCATTCATCGACAGGATTTTTGGTGCCGCTGATGAAATATCCAAGCGGGGTTGCAGGGTGGCGGCCTTGAGATGGGTTTCGGCGGAAGCAATGCCAGCACCCAGAACTAGCGCGACCAAAATTACCGCTGCCCCGACCTTGCACCGAGACTTTCTTCCTATGATCAAGCGGTCATTCACCGTCATCCCCGCGCCTTTTCACCGTTTGGGCTTGTATAAGATATCCAACGCTGGGCAACAACCCAAGGGCGCCAGTCCTTTTAATCCTACAACATATAGCGTGAACATACCCACATTGACCAGATATTGAATGTCCGGTCGCGTTTAGGCGCCATCCGCGCCGTCAAGACGCTGGCGGATCATCAGAAGATCGCGCCAGGTGGGGCGTTTCTGGGCCGGTGTGCGCAGTAGGTAAGCAGGATGGAACAAGGGGGTGACCGCTATGGGAGCGCTAAGGTTTACGGTGGTGTAAGTGAACCAGCGACCCCGCAACTTGCCGATGCCCGCTGTTTGTTCAAGTAGGGATTTTGCCGCTGGCCCGCCCAGGGGCACAATCACTTCTGGCATCATCAGTTCGACCATGCGCTGTACAAATGGTAGGCAAGTGGCGACTTCAGTTGTCGTCGGCGTTCGGTTTCCGGGCGGACGCCAGAAAACTGTATTAGAGATTAGGACTTGGCTCCGGTCCAGACAAATGGACTTCAACATCTTATCTAACAACTGACCCGACGGACCGACGAAAGGCTTTCCCTGACGATCCTCCTCTGCTCCCGGCGCCTCGCCTATGAAGAGGACTCGGCCAGCCGGGTTACCATCAGCGACAACCATGCTGGTCGCCGTCCTTTTTAGGGCGCAACCGTCGAAACCCAAAAGTGCAGTTTGAAGGTCATCAAATGTATTGGCTGCGGCGGCAAGTTTAGTGGCTGTCTGAACGGATGCCTCGCTACTAGGTGGTGGTGCGGCCGGCGATACGATGACAGGTCTGCTGGTGGCCGGCGTGCGCTCAGTCAGAGCGTTCAACTGGGGCGCTGACGCCAAATCGTGGGGCGCTCCTTGCTCCAAAACGGCAGCCGGCTTGGGTTGCGTAAAGCTGTCAACGGGGAGATCAGAGATAGTCTCGTCAATGCCCATAGCAATGTGCCAATCAAGTAAGTCGCGAGTTTGATCGTCACTAAACATCCTTTAATTTTATCACGGTGTTGGAGCCGAAGCACACGGGAAATGTCAGTCTTAGGGGGAAAACTAGTTTCACAAGTCGAAACGTCGCGTGATTTCCGTCCCTCCAGGGCTATGATAGAAGCGCAAAGTTCCCGCATCCCAATGGGAAGTGAGGTGAACCACCATGTCGAAAAATATTACGGATGAAATGGTTAAGCGTGACTCCATGGAGGTGGACGTTGTCATAGTCGGCGGCGGTCCTTCTGGCTTGACAGCGGCCATACGGCTTATGCAATTGGCCGGAAAAAATGATGGCGAGTTCATGGTTGTTGTATTGGAGAAGGCCTCTGAGATCGGCGCCCATATTTTGTCCGGCGCGGTCGTCGACCCCATCGCCCTCAATGAGTTGGTTCCTGACTGGAAAGACAAAGGGGCACCCTTAAATGTGCCAGTGACAGATAACCAGCATTGGGTCTTGAGTGAGACCGGTAAGGCGAAGATTCCGCATTTCATGATGCCACCGCTGCTTTCAAACGACGGCTGCTACACGACCAGCCTGGGAAATCTGACTCGCTGGCTCGGCGAACAGGCAGAGGCGCTGGGGGGTCAAGTTTATCCTGGTTTTACCGCCGCCGAGGTATTGTTTAATGAAGATGGGTCCGTGAGAGGAATTGCCACCGGTGACATGGGTCGGCTTCGGGACGGAAGCCAGGGGCCAAATTTCGAGCCGGGCATAGAATTGCACGCTAAATACACGTTCTTCGCTGAGGGTTGCCGAGGCCATCTGTCGAAAAAATTAATGGAAACGTTTGATCTTCGGGACGGCGTTGAGCCCCAGACCTATGGTATAGGCATAAAGGAGTTATGGGATGTGCCGGAAAAGAATCACAAGGAAGGCACCGTTATCCATTCTCAGGGATGGCCCTTGAAAGATGTGGCCGGAGGCGGGTTCATTTATCATCAGGAAAACAATCAGATCGCCATTGGTTTTGTGACGACGCTGGATTATGCCAACCCTTACCTGTCTCCCTATGACGAGATGCAGCGGTTTAAGACTCACCCAGCGATCAAGCCAATGTTGGAGGGCGGACGCCGGGTCGCTTATGGGGCGCGAGCCATAAACGAGGGCGGCCTTCAGGCAGTGCCGAAGCTGGCGTTCCCGGGTGGTTGTCTGATCGGATGTTCGGCCGGTTTCGTAAATGTGCCGCGGATTAAAGGTACCCACAACGCAATGAAGACGGCGATGCTCGCGGCCGAAGCAGCCTTCAAGGCCATTCAAGGAGGACGTGCCAATGATGAACTGACCGATTATGAACCGGCGTTTCGCAACTCCTGGGCCTATAAGGACCTGTTTAAGGTTCGCAATGCGCGTCCGGCGTTGTCGAAGTTCGGGGTCAAGCTTGGGACGCTCTATTCCGGGTTCGATATTTGGCTGAACAATCTAGGGCTGGGCGTTTTGATCCCATGGACCTTTGGGCATCACGCGGATCACGAACAGCTTAAGCCGGCTGACGAGATGCCAAAGATTGACTACCCGAAGCCGGATGGCGTGCTTACCTTTGACAAGCTGACCAATGTATCGTTTTCGGCCACCAACCACGACGAAGATCAGCCGATACATCTGCAGCTTAGAGATGAGAGCGTTCCCGTCAGCACTAACCTCGCCCTTTATGATGCGCCGGAGAGCCGGTTCTGTCCGGCCGGGGTTTATGAGTACGTCGATGACGAGGACTTCAGCGATGGCTCCAAGCGCTTGCAGATAAACGCGCAAAACTGTGTCCACTGCAAAACCTGCGACATCAAGGATCCGACCCAGAACATCAACTGGGTAGTTCCCGAAGGCGGTGGCGGGCCTAACTATCCGAACATGTAAAAAATGTGCGAGGGTGTTGCGGTTCGTTCAAAAAAGTTTAGTGCCTGGGACAGCGGTCAGGTAGACTAGATGTAAATCATGACTCGTTTCACTCCCTCATTTTTTAGCAGAACCCGCTTGATTGCTGCTTTGTTAGCCTCACACATTGCGTCAGCTTTGTGGATTTTGGCGCCAACTCCAGTCCATGCGGCCAACGAGGGGATGGGGTCGGGCAAATCGGCCATTGGCAATTATTTGGCCGGGCGTCACGCGCAGGCTGAGAAAGACCTGGGGTCTGCCGTAACGTTTTTCTCGGCGGCACTCAAGGTCCTGCCGGACGTGCCAGATCTTTTACGTCAGACCTTCGTCCTTATGATCATCGAGGGTCATATCGAAGAAGCTCTGCCGTTGGCCGAACGCTTGCTAGATCAAAATGTTGAGTCACCTATTGCTAATTTGGCGCTATTGGTGGATGCCATTAAAAATGGCAACGCTGACCAACAAATGGTCCGCCTACAGAGCCAACCACCCACCGGATTGAATGGGTTTGCCATGCCCGTCCTCGAAGCCTGGAGCCAAGTTGGCGTGGGGAATGCAGCGGCCAGTTTGAAGACGCTTATGGCATTGGACGGTAAAGAGGCCTCGCAAGGTCTCCACGACATGCATAGAGCGCTGATCCTTGACTACGCCGGCCAGTCGGAAGAGGCGGAAACCACTTATGCCAAAATAGCCAATGATCAAGAACAGCAAAATTTTCGGTTCACTCAGTTGTTGGGCAACTTGCTGGAGCGGATTGATAAAGCCGACGAAGCCCGGTCGCTTTACGATAGTTTTGCCACGGAAAACCCGGGTACTATGCTTCTCGTGCCGCTGTATGCGCGTCTCGATACAGGGATCAAGCCGAAGCCAATCGTCGCGACGACCATCGACGGTGCCGCGGAGGCAATATTCAATATCGCGAATTCTCTGCGCCAGCAGCGGGCCCGAGAAACTGCCATGGTTTTGGGACGCTTAGCGCTATGGTTGAAGCCGAAGTTTCCCATTGCGCAGATGATGATCGCAGAGATCTTGGATGATGATGACCGCTATGAAAAGGCTAATAAGATTTATTCATCGATCAGCCAACAATCTCCCTACCGGTTTTCGGCTGACATTCGCCGCGCCAACAATCTCAACGCCCTCGATAATGGAGAGCCGGCCATCGCGTTGTTAGAGGGGATGGCGGATAAGTACATTGCAACGCCGCAGCCGCTCGTGACCCTTGGTAATCTGCTGCGTCGCCACGAACGCTGGGATGAGGCCATCGTCGCCTATACTCAGGCCATCAAGCGGGTCGGGCCACTGACCCGCCGCCACTGGCGCTTGCTTTATTCGCGGGGTATCGTTCTAGAGCGAGCAAAACGGTGGCCGGAGGCCGAAAAAGATTTTCTGAGAGCGTTAGAATTTGAACCTGATCAGCCCTACGTGTTGAATTACCTTGGTTATTCCTGGGTTGATCAGGGTGTGAATTTGAAGCGGGCCCTTGATATGATCCACACTGCCGTGCGTCGCCGCCCAAATGACGGCTACATTATCGATAGCCTTGGCTGGGTTTACTACCGGCTTGGCAATTACAAGAAGGCCGTTTTGGAACTGGAGCGCGCTGTTCAGATTCGGCCTGAGGATCCGATCATCAATGATCATCTAGGCGATGCCTATTGGAGGGTCGACCGGGAACTGGAAGCCCGCTTCCAATGGCAACGCTCGCTCAGTCTTGAGCCAGACGCCAAGGTCGAGGCCGATGTCCGCAAGAAACTCGAGGGAGGACTACCACCGGTAAAACCTATCGGCGTGCCCATAGAATCGGGCAGTACCAACGGTCCTGATAAGACCTGAGCGTCAATGAGCATGGATGCGTCCCTGGACGGCGCCGTCATAATGGAAGCCCCTGCTAAGCTCAATCTCTATCTCAATGTTACCGGACGGCGTGACGACGGTTATCATGAATTAGACAGTCTTGTCGCTTTCGCGTCTGTTGGAGACCGATTGCGAGTAGAACTGGCGCCTGAACTGAGTCTTGAGATTGAAGGGCCTTTCGCACAGGGATTGGATGCGGACGAAGGAAATCTTGTTTGGCGTGCTGCTAAAGCGGTACGTGAGATGGCTAAATATACCGGCGGCGCCCGAATGACTTTGACCAAAAACTTACCCTTCGCGTCGGGTATTGGCAGTGGGTCTGCCGACGCAGCGGCGACCGTGCGTGCTTTGGTGCGGCTATGGGGCATACACCCGGACTCTCACGATTTGTCTGGCTTGGCCTTATCCTTAGGCGCTGATGTGCCAGTCTGCTTGTTTGGCAGGACCGCCTACATGCGCGGTATTGGGGAACTTATCGAACCTGGACCGGCCCTGCCGACGTCATTTTTGGTTCTAGTTAATCCGGGGGTTTTAGTCTCAACAACCGCTGTGTTCGCGGCTTGGCAAGGTCCGTACTCGCAAAAGTCTCCAAATATCGATGATACAGATGATGTTGCGGATTTTGTCGACCAGCTAGCGCGGCATGGCAACGACTTGGGGGTGCCTGCGATGGGCATGGCGCCGGTTATTGGTGAAGTGATATATGCGCTGAAAGTGGCCGAGGATTGCTTGCTGGCGCAGATGTCAGGCAGTGGCGCTACATGCTTTGGCCTCTTCAGGACACGCGAGCAGGCTGATCGGGCAGCTGAAGATATTCGGACGAAGTGCCCAGGGTGGTGGGTAGAGAGCGCGAAACTAAACGTCTGATTGTGTCCACGCAGCGTCCGTATCCATGAACAGGCGGAACATGTTGTGCCGCCGCGGCGCCTGAAGACAGGCGCAATCTTCTGGCTCCACGTATCAACTTGGTTAGCCAAAAGGCACTCCCGCGTCGATCTGGAGTCGTCTCACTATCAAAGATAGATCCAATTTCCAGGCCTGCGGCCATTGCATCAAACGCGGCTTCTCGACTGCCTAGCTACAGTCGTGTATCTAGGGTGAGCCTTTTATGGTGGTTCGGACGGTCGACCATCCTGGGCGTGTTTAACCTTGGCTTACGCAAGACCGCAATTTGGCCGTTCAGCGCCCGGATACCGATTTGGTGCCGCGTTGCCCGCGGGTAATCAGCACCATCGATGACTATTTACCGGTCATCACGCAGAGGAATAATATTATTGGCTGGATCGTTAGGCACCTACTTTCTCCAGATCGTTCCAGATCCATGACGCGTTACAGATGTCTAGGGGTTTACATGAATACCAGAAATTCCCCGTGTGCTGCGGCGCCTTAGAAACTGCCACGAGCGTCGATAGAATGTAGGACACGAGGTTAAGTAGCACTAGCCATAATAAAAATATTTTTATCAAACATATAAATAATTATATATTTGTCTTCACATATTTAAATGAGCATTGTCAGTCTTCGCACAATAGATCATAGATTCGAAGCCATGCCGAACACATCTAATCTGATAGACATCTTCCCTGCTGGGATTGCCAATGGTGAGTACGGATTGCCGCCGGACCGGCTCATAATCATGAAATCAGGGTCTGGCTGCCGNCTNACGGACACAGCGGGNCGCGAATANNTAGATTTTTCNATGGCCTGGGGCTCTTGCNTGGTAGGGCACGCGCATCCCGNAGTCGTGCGAGCNGTTACTGATCAAGCGGCACAGGGATCGAACTTTGCCTATTTAAATNCCNATGCCNTCGCCGTGGCTGAGGANATCCAGCGCATTGCGCCAGCTGCTCAACGTCTACGTTTCTGCGCATCTGGGACAGAGGCCACTATGTATTGTCAGCGCCTGGCTCGTGCAGTGACTGGTCGGAGAAAGATACTTAAGTTTGAGGGCGCATACCACGGGGCTAACGAGGCTGGTGTTACTAGCCTGTTTCCGACAGGCCCAGCCACCTATCCGGCGCCCGAATTGACCAGCGCGGGAACTCCAGCTATGCGGGATTATCTTCTAGTGGCGCCCTACAACGACCTCAACGCTATGAGGGAAATCGTCAGCGATAATGCCGCGGATTTGGCTGGCATCATTATCGAGCCCCTTCAGCGCTGTACCCCGCCAAAACCCGGGTTCTTGGAGGGTGTGCGTGCCGCAGCGTTAGAGGCCGGCACGCTATTGATCTTTGACGAGGTGGTCACTGGGTTCCGACTGGCCTACGGCGGTGCTCAGGAATACTATGGGGTGGTTCCGGACCTGGTCGCTTATGGCAAGGCTTTGGGCGGCGGATATCCCATCGGTGTGTTCGCTGGTCGGGCAGATATTATGGAGTGGGTCAGCGAACACCGGATCGGTGGTGATGATTATGTTTGGATGGCTTCCACCTTAGGTGGTAACCCAATCTCTTCCGCTGCGGCGAGCGCCGCCCTTTCTGTTTTCCGCGAACCTGGAACCTATATCCGATTGCATGAATTAGGTCGGTATCTACGCGCCGGATTGGCGAAGGTGCTTCAGGCGCATGAAATTCCTGCGCAGGTGATTGGCGACGGTCCGTTGGGACAGGTAGTGTTCTCGTCGGAACCCGTCTACGATTATCGATCAGCCCGCAAGTCCGATACGGCTATGAGTAGGGCTTTGATGATTGGACTCTTTGACCGGGGCGTATTTCTTAACCCCATGGGAACTAAACTCTATTTGTCATTGGCCCATGATGAGGCGGACTGTGACTTGCTTTTAGACCGAGTCGACGATGTTTTGAAAGAGATCGTTCGGAGCCGCCCGGATGCCGCCTAGCTTGCCGTTTGGTCTCAGACAATCGGATGAGTGTATAATTTATGTTTTTAAATTATTCTGAATTCCGGATGCGTTTACTCTAGTACGACGGCTGATAGATGGGCGCGTCAGTCGAAAATCATCACCGTGATGCTTGCGGGCCGCCAAAAGAAGCCGTATGTTTCCGGCGACTTCGGATGGGGCGTAGCCAAGCGGCCTAAGGCACCGGTTTTTGGTACCGGCATTCGGAGGTTCGAATCCTCCCGCCCCAGCCATACCAATCCTTCCGCCCCAGTCATACCAATCCTCCGAGCCCTGAAAATACGATATTAAACGCATTTTGAAAATTATGCCCAGACCCTGAAGGCAGTGTTATTGAAATGCATCATCAGCCCGTTCCTAGAAATCATCATCCAAAGCTAATCTATGAAAACTACCACATGGCAACGCTTTCGGGAGAGCTTTGTTTATGGATATCACGCGAGACGCACAGAAAAACCTGATATCGCCATCAGATTTGAAGCGGGATACACCGCATTTGGTCGTCGAACCTGAGTGGATCCTCCATCCGCGTTGTTGACCCGCTAACAGTTCAAGGAGTGAAATCCGGGGAGCTTCGGGATAGAAGTGGCGCTGCCGGTAAGGCAAACTACCGCTATGACCGAGGCCGTCCGTACTGACCCCGAGACCGGGTTGAAAGTCTTCAACACCCGTGCTGCTGGCACAGACGCAGAGGTCACTTGCTCGGGGTACGCTGTAGTTAATGACGATGGGCTAAAGACCCTGCCGCCGCCGCCGGGCGCAACCTTCAACGCTGATGAGCAGGCCAAGTACCGTGCTTTCAAGGAGGCGCGCCGCGGCGCGGCTGACTTCAGGGCTATGGAGGGAGATTTCGCCCGATATTTGGAGGATGTTCATTCTACTAATCAGATTCCGCGCAATCCGCTCACTGATACCTGCGAGATACTAATAATTGGCGCCGGGTTCGCAGGCCTGTTGCTCTGGTATAAGTTGTTTAAGGCTGGTTTTACAGACGTTCGCTTTTGTGAGAAGGGTGGCGACGTGGGCGGTACTTGGTATTGGAACCGTTATCCAGGCATCGCCTGCGATGTAGAGTCTTACAGTTACATGCCGCTTCTGGAAGAGATGGATTACATACCAACCATGAAGTTCGCGTCGGGTTTTGAGATCTATGAGTACTGTCAGAACATGGCTGAACGGTTTGGGTTTTATGAACGCTGCCTATTCCACACAACGGTGGAAAGAACCGAGTGGGACGAGGCCGATGGTCGCTGGACCGTTAAGACGGACCGGGGCGACGCAATTCGCGCACGACATGTGGTTCTGGCTAACGGTATTTTGACGACGCCGAGATTAGCGCGTATCGACGGCATGGAGTCCTTTAAAGGGGAGAGTTTCCATACCTCGCGATGGGACTACCGAGTAAGTTTGAAGGGAAAGCGAGTCGGTATTATCGGTACCGGGGCTACGGCGATTCAGGTGGTGCCAGAATTGGCCAAAGTGGCCGGCGAACTCTACGTGTTTCAGCGAACGCCGTCATCCGTAGATGTCCGCGATCAGCGCGCCACCACGCCCGAGGAGATAGAAGAATGGTCGAGGACGCCAGGCTGGGCCTTAGCGCGCCGCGCCCGGCTATCGAAGATTACTTCCGGGCGGTTAGCTCTACAGGGCCATGACGATTTTTTGGCGGGTAGAGTCGACGACTTTAAGGATCGCAAGATACACAATCGTAAGCTGACCCCGGAGGAATTAATAGAAAAACAGCTTAACACCAGCTTCCGGATCATGGAACAGATCCGAGGCAGGGTGGACGCAGTGGTCACCGACCCGACGACGGCGTTGGCGCTCAAACCCTATTATCCCTATGGCTGCAAGCGCCCGACTTTCCATGACGAATACCTGCCGGTTTTCAACGAGCCGCATGTGACATTAGTTGACACGGCCCCATTGGGGGTCAGAGAGATCAACGAGCATGGCATTGTTCACGACGGCGTAGAGTACCAATTGGATGTTTTAATTTACGCTACCGGGTTTAAGTGGATGGGCACGTCCAGCTTTAACATGGTAAAGGGCCGGAACGGGCAGACGCTAACTGAAAAATGGCGGAGGCATGGGACTAAGACGTACCTTGGCATTCACAGCCGGGGTTTTCCAAACCTCTTCATCGTCTCCGGTCCTCAGGGCGGCGGCGGGCAGTTTAACTTCATTCGAGTCATCGACGCGCATACGGACTATGTCACTTGGATGATGAAAACTATGCGCGAGAGGGGCGCGGGCATCGTCGACGTGTACGCGGAACCGGAGGAGACTTACGCGGCTCACTGTCGCGAAGCCGACATCCGCACCCGCCCGCTTCGTGATTGCATCTCTTATTATAATGACGAGGGGAATGCGGAGCCGGGCAGCCTGGCGTACTATGGCGGCCCCGAGAAATGGCATGAACTCCGGAACGCTGCCCAAGAGTCTCTCGACGCATTTATTTTTGAGCCGGCCCCTATGGATAGCTAGAATAACTGACTCTTAATGTTTACCTAGAACTCAAGATTTGGCGCGCTCTGACCCTGGAAAAGCCTTATCTGCCATTAGTTGCACTGGTCTGCAAGTCCCTTGGGGCGAGGGCCCCGGTTCTGGCTGTGTGCGGACGCCCTTGGCAGTTCAATGTATATAAGGTAACACTTAGTTCATTAAATCCCTTTATGTTCTGAGGGTTAGGCGCTGATTCGAAGCTGGATGAGATGACCGGGTCACGGATTTACTATACCCGTTTGGTTTCCCAATTCGGGCGAGTGCTGCGGAA
>PARE01000043.1 GCA_002709525.1 Magnetovibrio sp.
CTCCTCCAGCATATCCTCCGCATAACCGGACATAAGGATCACCTTCATGTCCGGCATTTCTTGGCGTACGAGGTTTACCAATGTATGACCATCCATGCCCGGCATGATGATATCAGAAACGATAATATCGATTGTCTTCTCCGTCGCATTGATCACGTCGAGAGCTATCTCGCCGTTCGCCGCCTCCAACACACTGTAGCCCTTGTTCTTAAGTGCCCGCGAGCCAAACATGCGAACCGCATCATCATCTTCCACTAATAATACCGTACCCTGACCCGTGAGATCCGCGTTCGCCGGCAACACGTTTACTGACTCAGATGTGGATGCGGTATCCTCCAAAGTGACATCTCTTGAACCCATCTCATCTTCGAACCTGGGAAGATAGATCGTGAATGTCGCGCCCTCACCCGGAGCGCTATCGACAAAAATGAAACCACCAGACTGGTGGACAATTCCGTAGACTGTGGACAGCCCCAGTCCAGTCCCCGCCCCCGCATCCTTCGTCGTGAAGAACGGCTCGAAGATCCGTTCCATATTTTCCTTGGAGATACCAGTGCCGGTGTCAGCCACATCTATTCGGACATAATCACCGGCGGGCATTAAATCATGTCCCCGCTGTATAGGTGTTTCCAGATGAACATTTTGGGTTCGAATGGTGATATCGCCGCCGCCCGGCATGGCATCGCGAGCGTTCACGCACAAGTTGATGATGATCTGGTCAAACTGGTTCCTATCTCCCCTCACGGGCCAGATGTCCAGCTCCGACTCCATAGTCATGGTTACTGTCTCGCCGATCAGGCGCTGAATCAAATTCGATAGATCACTGAGCGCCTCACTCAGCCTAAGTCGGACTGGTAATAAAGTTTGTTTACGCGAGAAGGCCAAAAGTTGCCTAACCAGATTCGTCGCTCGGTTGGCATTTTGACGGATTTGCTGAATGTCCGCAAAGCTGGGATCATCTGGACCATGTCGGGCCAGCAACAAGTCGCAAAAACCGATCATCGCCGTCAGCAGGTTGTTAAAGTCATGGGCAACGCCGCCAGCCAACTGACCAACCGCCTGCATCTTCTGCGACTGAGCGAATTGGACTTCCAAATTCTTCTGTTCCGTTGCGTCCACTAGGTAGAGTACGATGCCTTGTACGTCCCCATCCGCATCTCCCAGCGGACTAGCATAGAGTGAAATTGTGTATTCATTGGCGCCAATGCCTGGCAATCGGATTTCCATGCGGGTTGCCCGCGCGGTTCCCATGACAATCTTCGACAATGCCGCCGTGACGTCGCCGCGATCTTCCTTATATACACGGTCAGCAAAGGCCTCTCCTAACAACGCATCGCGACTTCGGCCGGTGAGCTTCAAAAAGGCACGATTGCAATCGGTAATTTCGCCTGACAGGTCAAGTATGGTCATGCCGACCGGAGCTTCATCAAACAACCAATGCAGGCGTTCGTTTACAATTCGCGCGTCCGGCGAAGTCGACGCTGTTTCTTGATCGACTTCATCTAATGCCGTTCTCATTGGCAGGTTCGGCATGTTCAGCCAAACCATGTCCCGGAAGACAACGGAGCGGGTGTAGGCGATTTCGCCGTCGGGACCATCAAGTTGGGATTGCTCTAACATCGCATCAAAGAGCCGTCCCTCGCTGTCGCGAAGACTGAGCTGACCATCTTCACCAACATCGGCGACACAGTCAGCAAACGGCGTTCCAATCAAACGCTCTGGCGGCAATCCTAGCCATCGAGCCAATGTTTGGTTGGCGTACAAAATTACGCCTTCAGCATCGGCCGAGAAGAAACCTACTGGGAGATAATCAATGTAGTCGGACAAGCGCACTCCTTCGAGACGCCGGTTATTGTCGATCTCCCGAGACTCGGTTACATCCTCTACTCGCCAGAAAATTCGGCCAGCACCGCCACCGATGCTTCCATGACGCGCCGATATCCGGCGCCAAAACATGCCGTCAAGGTGGGGGATTCGGATATCCGCCTCTCCGCCTCCGCCGTCAAGGGCTCGGGCTACAAGCCGCTTGAGTTCATCCGCCCCCTCGAAGTCACCAACGGCTTCAACGATAGCACCCAGGGTGGTGAATACGGGGTTCGGGGCTTCTTTCGCAACAATTGAGAGCAATGTCTGGAACGCTGGGTTGGTGAGCAGAAAATTGCCTTCCTTATCGGTAATCATTAATCCGTCGGGATTATTCTTGCTGAGGATATCCCCTTCAGAAACCAATTCAGGACGCGACCGCCGGCCCAAGGACCAAAATGCAAGCGCAAAACTCACCAACGCTAATCCAAAGAGACCGGCCGCGACTAAGGGGCCACGCGGATGCCCTAAATCAACGGCAAAAGTCCCACCCAACGCAACTAAGACAATCAGCATCCACGGTGTCGCAAACGCATACCATGGAGTCCGCTGTTTTAAATTATCGACATTCAAGGGGGTACGATGCATTGTTTTGGCCCGGACCTGCTCAGTGTACAGGTATATCGCCTCGTTGCCGCATGACAAACCCAATTACCTCGGCGACTGCTTTAAAGTGCTCAGTGGGGATTTCCTCATCCAACTCAACAGTATCATACAGGGCTCTCGCCAGAGGAGGATTCTCAATGATGGGCACGTCATGCTCTTCAGCTTCGCGGCGGATTGCGAAAGCCAAGTGATCGACACCCTTAGCGATACATACGGGCGCATCCATCTCACCCAAGTCATACTTCAAAGCGATTGCAAAGTGCGTCGGATTGGTGATCACCACGTCGGCATCCTTAACCGCCTGCATCATGCGCTCGCGGGCCCGTTCCATACGGATCTGGCGAATGCGCGCCTTTACCTGAGGATCCCCTTCTTGCTGTTTGTTCTCATCCTTCACTTCCTGCTTGGTCATACGCATCTGCTTCATGAAGGTCTGGCGTTGATATAGAAAATCGAGGAAAGCTAGAACAGTCATCACCCCAACCGTTCCTAAAACAAGAACGATAGCAATTTCGTAAATACGCTGCAGCGAGAAAAGAAAGTCCATCTGCGGCAGCAACTGCACATCGCCAAGCATGGGAATCGATAATCCAAAAGCAACGATGGACACCAGCGACAGTTTGAAGATGCCTTTGATGAACTCGACGATGGATCTGAGCGAAAGGACCTTCTTTGTGCCCTTGATCAGGTTAATCTTGCTCAGATCAGGCTTTACTTTTTGTGATGAGAAAGTGAGCCCAAATTGGCCGATGTTGGCGGCAATTGCGAGGACAACCATGACGCCCATTAGCGGTGCCAGGATCAAAAATACATCAGCCGAGATCTGTATAAAGACGTTCCGCAACTCACCAAAATTGAAATCAATGGCATGCGGGCTCTCGATAAAGGGCTTCGCGGTAATCCGCACCCCGTTCGCCATAATCGGCGCAAGAAAGATCAACAGCCCCGATGCGCCCAGCAAAATAGCCCAGCTCTTAATTTCCTGTGACTGGGCAACGCTACCCTTACGCTTCGCGTCAGCGAGCTTCTTCTCTGTCGGCTCTTCTGTTTTTGAGGCGTCGTCTTCTTCTGCCATGGCCTAGCCCCTCACGGTATAAACCGATACACCTTCGCCTCGAAAGTCTGAACAAATGCCAACATAATGCCTGAGAGTGTGATCGTGAACACAAATATCTGCAGGGTGATCTGCAATGGCAGGCCAAAGAAAAAAACAGGCAGCTGCGGCATCAGGCGTCCCAGAAGACCGAGTCCGATGTAGTATGTAAGGCCAATTACAACGAAAGGCGCCGACATCTGTAAACCAAGGGCAAAACTGTCCGCAACCTGTCGCCCAATAGTATCAGCGAAGTCGCCAAAAGGAAGCGTTTGGCCTGGTTCAAACATGGTGTATGTTTCCAGCAGCGCCCGAAGCATCAAATGATGCATGTCGGTGACAAATATCAGTACAACACCGATAGTCAGAAGGAAGCCGGAGATCGTCGAGCTTTGTTGTTCGGCGATAGGATCTTGAACCAAGGCATTGGCCATCGAGGATGCCAACGCCGCAATGGTTCCAGCCGTCTGAAGGGATGAAATTAGAACCCTTAAGATCAGGCCGAAGAAACTGCCGATGATTATTTCTCCAACGAACATCAACGCCATGTCCGGAAATGCGCTCGGCGGAACGGGCAACTGAGCCGCCAAAACGGGAAAAGTCACAAAGCTGATCGCTAATGCCAATGCCAAACGAAAGCGGGCCGCGACATACGTCGCGCTGAATCCGGGCAAAAACATGATCGCGGTGCCGATACGTGCAAATATTAGAAAGAACGCGAAGAGGTTGAGGCGAAGCAATTCCTCGAGCATCCGTCGACCCTAGCCCAGCGAAATCATACGGTCGAATAACTGCTGTGTGAATACCGTGACCGTTTGCATCATCCACGGCAAGAAAATGATCACCGCAGTAAAAATTACTATTATCTTTGGTACAAACGTCAGTGTCATTTCCTGAATCGTCGTGAGTGCTTGGAATAAAGCAATGAGAAGTCCTATAGCAAGACCGGATGCCATGATCGGGCCCGCAATTTTGAGAATGACCCAGAGGGCTTCTCGTCCCACTTCGACTACCGCCGCTTCGTTCATCCGGTATCCCCGCCTGAGCCATGAAATTTGCACCGCTTAATGGCGAATCTCAGTATAGCCGAAATGGCCTCACATGGGCATACGTATAATGTCTTTATAGGCTTCGATAACCTTGTCACGAACCGTAACGACGGTCTGCAGAGTGAGCTCTGCCTCCGCGACCGCCGTCACCACCTTGGTAACGTCGGCACGCTCATTAATACTCTGAATGGTCAATTTCTCACTGCGTTCGCCAATCCGTACCGCTTCGTCAATGGCACTCTTAACCAGATCCGCGAATTCGCCTTGTTTAATGTCGCTGGATGGGTTGGGCGTCGGACTCTCGAAGGATTTGCCCTTCGCCGCATTGTTGTAGGCATTAACGGCACTGATGTAGGCGTTTCCCGGTGCAACCATTATGTTTCCCCTTTTTGGGTTTTGTTCCCGTTGTAGGCCGATATGACCGGCTAAAATTGAGCCCGTTGCGGCTTACCGCAGCAGTTCTATTGCGCTATTCAGCATCGCCTTTGATGCTTTTATAACGTTCATGTTTGCTTCGTAGGACCTCTGCGCCTCACGCATATCACTCAGTTCGATGATCGTATTCACGTTCGGTGTCAACACATAGCCGTCCGCATCAGCGGCGGGGTGGTTGGGCTCATAGCGTTTTCCAAAATCCGACATATCTGGGCGCACGCGTTTGACCCTCACCGTGTCGAGACCAGTTGCCCGGTCGAATTCGTTTTTGAATGTCATAACCTTCCGGCGATAAGGGTTTTCGTTAGGCTCTTGCGGCAAGGAATTGGCGTTCGCTATGTTCTGCGCAATCACGCGGAGGCGTTGGCCTTGAACACGCATACCGGAACCGGAAATGCGCATGGTTCGTATAATATCATCCATTTTTTAATTCTCCTTCAGTCTACTACCGACCGAGTGCGATTTTGATCATATTTAGATGCTTCTTGTAGAGCCCCGTTGCCATCTTGTAGCTACTACCCGTCTCACCGATTTTTGCCATCTGCTCTTCTAAGATGACATTGTTTCCCGCGGGCGCGGTCTCGAACGCTTTGCCCTCTTTAGAGGCGTAGTCGCGGATGCGCTTCTGGCGCCCCGTCATATGATCCCCGCCAGTCGCGTTCATATTTAATTGTGCGCTCTCGCGGCGAAGCAATTCTCTAAAATCATACGGTTTTAAGTCTGTGGAGCGATAATTCGGCGTATCTGCGTTGGCGATGTTTTGGGCCAAAACCTCTTGGCGCTGACCTAGCCAATTCAAGCGCTTCTTCACCGCCTGAAAAATAGCCATGTTGCCTAATTCCGTCATTCAAAACTTCTTTCTATGTTTAGTAACACGTGATCATAAGGNCCCTATAAAGTCCCAGCGCAAGGAACTATTTCCTTATTTCGCCGGCTCTTNACGCCAACCTTCCAAAACGTTTCTGCTAGGCAGTATCTGCCGGGTTTATTAAGAAATGATGAACCATTCCANAAACATGGCGGAGAGGCNGAGCGCAAACTTAGCGAGCAGACCAAAGCGGCCACCAAAGGCCAATGCCTCGGTAAACATCGCCTGGTTAGGCTTTAGGGCAGGCATACGCCCCAAGTTTTCCGCCGCTGTCTCTATACAGGGGCTTAAAGCCGAGTATGTGAACAGAACGCAATCAGCCCCACAATCGGCATAATAACGCGCGAGCCATAGGGAGCGGTCCAGACTAGCCTAATCCAGTGTCTCAAACCGCGTTAGGTACAAAAAATATATCTTCATACAGTAAATTAAAAACACCTGCTTCCGGTCAAAGCCTATGAGAGGTCTCCGTGAATAGTGGCATTGCTGTGGACGTGGTGTGGATCAGGATAACATTGGTTATACAGGGCAACGATATGCGGTTTAGGCCGAAATCAAAATAAAAAGGGATCACCTGCCTTATTGGCATTTGTCACGATTACAAAGATTAGCTTAGATGTCCGAGATTGATCTTGGCCTTCGAGGTTATTCATGGCAAACGCCCCAACTGATAAACTCGACAGATTTCCAAACTGTCCCTTCGCTGAGCGTTCCGCTATCAACCCGACCCAACCAAAACAGCCTTTGCCAAAATCAAACGCAACGTCGAGCCTCTGAGTAAAGGAGAAAGCCATGCCATCTGCTGATCGCCTCGATCATACTGTGCTGAATGTAAAATTCAACTTGGACACCGCCGCGACCCTGTTTGGCAAATTGGGTTTTACCCTGACGCCTCGCGGCTATCACTCCCATGGATCAATGAACCAATTGATGATGTTTGGAACGGACTATCTGGAACTTATCGGTATTCCAGAAGGTAAGACAATCGAGCGCAAAGACCTGCAGGATGCTCCGATTGGTATCAATGGGATCGTTTTCAAGGCTCTGAACGTAGATGACATCTACGCACGACTTCAGAGTGCTCGTTTCGATGGTGATCCGCCAAAGGCATTTCATCGTCCCGTCAATATCAAAGACGGCCAGAGGGACGCCAAATTTCGGACGGTCACCGTCCGTAGTGGCATTTTTCCAGGTGGCCGGGTCTACTATTGCGAGCACAGCACCCCAGAGCTGGTCTGGCGCCCCGAATGGCAAAGTCACGCCAACGGCGTAATCTCCATGCAAGAGTTCGTTACCGTCGCCAGAGATGCGGACGGCGAAGCTGAACGGTTCTCAACCTTATTGGATACGGAACCGGAAATAGATCCCAACGGAGCACGCTGCGTAACACTGGACGGTTGTCGGATCACAGTCCTGACCTTTGATCAATATTCAGACCGTTACGGGAAATTGGCGTCAATCATGGGAGGCCGGGACGCCATCTTTGGGGCCGTGGTATTTGCCACCAAGGACCTCTCTATGCTCAACGATCTATTGGGTGACCTTGATGGTGTGGTCACCCATTTTCACTCCGACCGAACGGTTATTCGACTCGATGCGTTCGATGCGGTTTTGGAATTCGTAAATAACAAAGCGGGAAAACTCTCCAGAGATATCAGCGCATAGAGGCTTTTTTTATTGTGCATCCGATTGCACTGCGAGAACCTTGTGAGCCCTCATCGAAACAAACAGAATATAAATTGACATATATGAAGAACAGGGTTTCGCGCGGTGGAATGAGAGGACGTATAAAAAAATACGGTAAACAATTTTCAATTTAACGTCGCTGATCCCCTTCGTGATCAATGGCGCGATAAGCACTGCTCGTCATCATGCAAATATTGGACGCTATTAAATAGACCGCGTTATACCACCGTCGATGCGAATGTTCTGACCCGTGATATAGCTGGATCGTTCAGAAGCAAGAAACGCGATCAGTTCAGACACCTCCTCTATTCGGCCATAACGGCCTATGGGGATGCGGCTTCGGCGTTCTTCCGCTTCCGGCAAGCTGTCGATAAACCCCGGCAACACATTGTTCATTCGAATGTTTTCGGCAGCATATTTGTCCGCGTAGAGCTTGGTGAACGCGGCTAAACCAGAACGAAAAACACCAGACGTTGGAAACAGGGACTCAGGTTCAAACGCCGCGTAGGTGGAAATGTTTACGAAAGCTCCTCCCGTTTCCTGCGCCAACATCACCGGCGTTACAACACGGGCAACCCGGATTACGTTGAGGAGATAGAACTCCATGCCTGTGTGCCATTCCTCGTCGGAGATCTCTAGCACAGGTCCCTTTGGACCATGACCAGCGCTGGAGACAACAGCGTCGATGCGTCCCCACTTGTTAACGGCCTCATCAACGAGAGCCTGAAGGTCTTCATTGGATCTATTCGATCCTATCACAGCTATGCCGCACAACTCTGCTGCAATAGCCGTCCCCTTGCCAGACGATGTCAGAACGCCCACTTCAAAACCCTCGTCGGCAAGACGCTGGGCCGCACCCGCGCCCATGCCGCTGCCACCACCACAGACTAAGGCAACGCGTTTTTCTGACATTTCTGTTTTCCAAATTCCTGTTCTATCAGTTCCACCTTAGAGCTTTCCCCCCAGACAAAAGCATTGAATTGATAGTTGAGTTTGTGAACTTCGCAGTCGACCTACGCTGACTGTTCGTCAAGGAACCCGATCAAAACTTCGTTGAACTCCGCAGTGTTTTCAACGTTGCATAGGTGAGCAGCATTGCTAACAACATGCAGACGGGCACCCGGAACATTTGTTGCAATTACCTCAGACATTGGTGGCGGCAACGCTCCATCCAGTTCGCCGGGGATGACGATGGTCGGGGTCGTGATTTCTGCCAGACGGTCAGTGAAATTCAGTTTCATAATCGCCTGAGCGCAACGGCAATAGCCTTCCAGCGACGTGGCGGCGACAACCTTGCCCAGCGCCTCTGTCACAGCGGGATTGGCCGCACGATAGGCCGGTGAAAACCAGCGCTCCACGTGCTCCGGCACCATGGACGGCACGCCGTTCGCCGTCGCCTTTTTAATCCGCTCTTGCCAGACTGGCCCCATTTGCTCAGGCATTAGACTGGTGGTCGCACAAAGAGCTAGCGATTGAAATGCATCTGGGTGGTTGAGGCCTATGGCCTGGCCAATCATGCCACCAATGGAGAGCCCGACGAAATGGCCGCGAATGAAACCCAATTCCTCGGCCAAGCCGACGACATCGTCCGCGAGAACCTCAAGCGTAATTTCATCGTCATTGATTCCACTGCCACCATGGCCACGCTTGTCCATCCGGAGCACACGATACTTCGCAGTCAACGCCTCCATATTTACATCCCACATGGTGTAATCAGTCGCCCATGAGTTACTCATGACCACACCCGGTGCGCCCATTGGTCCATCGATACGGTAATTCAATTCAACGCCATTGACTTCTATCTTGCCGTGCATGTCCGAGTCCTCGCTGTAAGAAATGTCTACTTGCTACTCGTATATCGGTTCGTGAAGTCGGAGGCAAAATTAAAACCAGCAGGCTATTTCACCACCTGGCTCTGGCAAATTTGGACATAGTGGCCATAGTCAGCTAGATATCCCGCCGACCATTAAATGCAAATCAAACATGACAATTCAGGAGAGTATTCTGTCAAACAGGGGCGGCGAAAAGATTAGGCACAGGAGCTACATTCTCCAAATAATTCGACCGTGGATTTCTTTACGTTGAAACCAGCGCCTCCAGCCAGCTTGTGGAGTTGACGATCAAACCCGTTGTTGGAAATTTCGGTTACCTCACCACAGCTCTCACAAATCGTAAAAGCGACCATTGATTCACTCTCACCATCAGGGTGTCGGCAGGGAACGAAAGCGTTCATGCTCTCCAGCCGATGAACCATGCCATACTCCACCAGCTTATCCAGAGCTCTGTATACCTGAAGCGGCGCACGAAGTCCCTCGCTACGCAATTGATCGAGGATGGTATAAGCGCTGAGTGGTCCACTAGCTCTCGACAATGCCGACATGACCAAAGATTGATTCTTTGTCAAATTAAATGGTGTGTGTGTGCAATGCTCCATATTCTCTATCCTCCGTCCACAATGGAATTCGATCGAGTTCTCGTTACGATGGCAGCCAGGGGTGAAATGCTTACAACAAAGAATAACAGAGCGGCCACAACAATGCTCGGCCCGGATGGCGTATCCCATTCCAGCGAGCCAAACAAACCCGCTATTACCGACGCTCCACCGATCAAAGCTGCCAACACAGCCATATGTTCGGGTCCTGTCGCAAACCGGCGGGCTGCGGCGGCGGGTATTATCAGCAACGCGGTCATCAAAAGTACGCCAACTATTTTCATGGCCATGGCAATGACACCCGCCATGAGCAGCATGAATACGACATCATCCCTGTTCGGGTTTACACCCTCAGCCTCTGCCAATTCGCGATTGACCGTCGCAGCGAATAAGGGCCTCCATATAAATGCCATCACGCCGATAACGAACGCGCCGCCAACGTAAATCACGATGATGTCATTTACCGAAGCGGACAGCACATCGCCAAAGAGGAACCCCATCAAATCTACTCGTACCCACGTCATAAATGCTAACGTCACCAGGCCCAAGGCCAACGCCGAATGAGCAAGCAACCCCAGTAGGGAGTCTGCAGAAAGCGACGCCCGCTTTTGTAAGAACATGAGCGCAATCGCGATAAAGACAGAAACAAAAAAAACAGTTAGTGTGATGTTGCTTTCCAATAGCAAAGCTAACGCTACGCCGAATAGCGCTGCATGGGAGAGTGTATCACCAAAATAAGCAAGACGTCGCCACACGATGAAACAGCCCAGTGGGCTAGCTACCAGGGCCACCCCTACTCCAGCGATTAAAGCCCGCACAAAAAAATCATCAAGCATCGGTGATCACAATCTTTTCAGGCACCTCTGGAGCACGATGGTGACTGTGACTGGGTTGGCAGTGATCAGTGATCGTTCCATCAGCATGTTGAACCCTGCCATCTAGCAGATGGGTGTGGTCATGACTATGCTCGTAGACAGCAAGTGTGGGGGCCGCTCGCGTTCCAAAAAGTTCCCGATAAGCATCGCTGGAGGCAACATCTACAGGTCGGCCCGAGCAACAGACGTGGCCATTCAAACACACCACTTGATCCGTCGCGGCCATCACGACGTGAAGGTCGTGTGAAATAAGCAAGACCCCACAGTCAAGTTCGTCCCGGATGGTTTTGATCAATTCATAAATCACAATTTCGCCATTAAAATCGACACCTTGTACGGGTTCGTCCAACACTAACAAGTCCGGTTTGCGCGCAATCGCCCGCGCCAACATAGCTCTTTGGAATTCGCCCCCTGACAACGTCCGCACTTCAGCGTTACGTAAATGCGAGACGCCGGTCATATCCAAAGCTTCATCTACATGGTGCGCCGTTATCCGGTCAGTCAATGCCATGAAACGTCCGACGGTTAGCGGTAATGTCCAATCTACAGCGACTTTCTGAGGCACATATCCAACCTGAAGACGATCGGGCAGATGTACTACCCCCTCATCGGGGGCAAGGAGACCAAGGGCTATCTTCGCCGTCGTCGATTTTCCAGACCCGTTCGGTCCTATCAGGGTAACGATTTGGCCCCGAACAACATCCATATCAACCCCACGAACCAACCATCGACCGCTGCGGTTAACTCCCGCGTTTCGAAGTGTTGTCAAGGGATCTGAATTTTTAGACATGATTTTAAAAATACCCTCAAAGTCTTTTTTATACAAAACTTGCAGCAAATAACACCGATCGCTATACGTGTAACTGAATATGTTATGTTATAACCTTGGATAATAATACTGGGTCGTCAGAGTTTAACTAGATAAAAGTACATTTCCATGAAACACCTCGCTTCTCTTGCTTCTGCAGTTCTGCTAGTCCTAAGCACCAATACACTCGCCGCCGCCGAACCGAAGGTCGTAGCCACAATTAAGCCGCTCCACTCCCTGGTCGCCTCAGTTATGAAAGGTGTTGGCACGCCTGACCTTATTTTGGAAGGCGCCGCTTCGCCACACACATACTCGCTGAAACCGTCACAGGCAGCAAATTTAAGCCGCGCGGACTTGGTTTTTTGGTTTGGTCGCGATCTTGAGACCTTCATGGAAAAACCCGTTCAAACGATCGCCAGCAAGGCGACAGTAATACAAATATTAGAGGCTCCAGAACTGACGAAGTTCCCATTCAGGGAGCTTGAATCGTTCTCAAGCGACGAACATGCGCACGACAAAGAGAAACACGACGATCATGCGCACGACAAAGAGAAACACGACGATCATGCGCACGACAAAGAGAAACACGATGATCATGGCCACCATGACCACCACCATGGCGAGTTCGATCCGCATGTGTGGCTAGACCCAGAGAACGCAAAGATCATCGTAAGGGTGATACGCGACACACTTGCTCGCATCGACGCTAAACACGCGGCAATCTACAAATCCAACGCTAGCGCCACCATCAAGCGCCTCGACAGCCTGACAGCGGAGGTCAAGAAATCTTTATCTCATGCCGATGATCACAAATTCATCACCTTCCACGACGCCTATCAGTACTTTGAAAAACGTTTCAAAATGCGGTCTTCAGGGACTCTCACCGTTTCTCCGGAAGTGATGCCAGGCGCGGAACGTTTGAAGATCATTCGCGCAAAAGTTACTAAGGAAGGCGTGGAGTGTGTTTTCGCCGAGCCGCAATTCAAATCGAAGTTAGTGGACACAGTCGTCGAGGGGACTTCGGCGCGCACAGGCGTCATTGATCCCTTAGGAGCAAAACTGGGCGCAGGTCCTGATCTTTACTTCCAACTAATCCAAGCCATGAGCAAGAGCTTTGAAGATTGCCTCCACTTGAGATAGGTCACTTTCAAAAGTGACTCCAATGCCGCGACATTGCGTTGTAGGTGCCGCCAATACAGAGTAATGGCGGAGATTGGTTGTGGCGAATGTTAAACTCGATGGGCTCTCAGTAGCCTATGACTTAGACGGCCCGGTAAATGCGCCTATTGTCATGTTAGCGCATTGCTTTGCTGCCGATCGAGATTTCTGGAGGCCTCATCTGCCCGCTCTAGCGGATTTCCGGGTGCTTCGATTTGACGCTCGCGGCCATGGCGCAACCAGTCGGCCAGATGGTCCTTACACGGTTGAAGGTATGACCGATGACACCATCGCTCTCATGAACCACCTCGGCGTCGAATATGCACATTTCGTAGGCGTATCAATGGGTGGCATGGTCGGTCAGCATCTAGGATTTAGCCACGGCGATAGACTACATTCATTGACGCTACTCAATACCGCTCCGCGCTACGCACGCGCCCAACAGCAGCTATGGCGGGATCGTGCAGCGGAAGTATTGGATCGTGGCACGGACCATCTTCACGACCCCATGATGCGACGATGGTTCACCGATAAGGAAATCGACACCGACGGTCGCGGATATCAGTACATGTCCGCAGCCTTTCGTCGCTTCCATCCTGAGACTTTCGCCGCATGTGCCTTAGCGATGGCTGACTTGGACACTGTCGACCACCTCTCTAAAATTCACATCCCAACCATGGTGATCGCCGCGCCGGGTGATCCTGGCATACCTCCCGAACTCTCCAAGCTTCTGGCGGCTCAAATACCAGATTCTGTATTGTATTGGCTTTCGCCCGCCCGCCACCTGGCCAGCCTGGAGCACGTGGACAGGTTCAATTCTCTATTGCAGCGTTTTCTGACGGATACTACAAAAAATAGCTGTTATCACCACGCGTCCATCAAGCGTGATCATCCTCGCTAATCACTTCATAATTAGACCCAGAAGAACCAAGCATGGCCATCTTGTTCGAGGTTTGGCCGGTTTTTGTGAAGTCCACAGAATGGCATAAGCTGCAAACCACGCGGCAGCCTCCACCGATGATCCCGTCGGGTCCCAAGCAGGAACACACGACCGAGACCAAGGCTCGAAAGCATGCAAGTTTGAGTGATCGTTTTCGAATTTTAACAGGTTATTTACACCGAGAAAAATGATCATACAGTTTTGTCCTACCGCGCAATGACCGAATCACCAGGACGGGATCCTTCAAGAATTNTTACACGCGGGCCAATTTCNTGTCGCAAATCGTAGNATGGTGNAGCGCAATAATAGCGGGTTCTCAATCAATTAGGNGGCTTGCAACTCACGCTCTCTTTTACTCGTTGTTAAGGACACCCNTAGAAGCTTAGGTTGATTGAGTTTGTNGCCAATATTGGAAATTCCGCTTTGACGTCATCAGACGAACAAAATCGCGGCAACCTCAAGCCGATCCCAGACACGAAAGATGCCGTTGCCGTGGCCCTACACCACGCGGAGGAGGCAGACTTTGCACCAAAGGTGGTCGCTGCTGGGCGTGGCACCACTGCCGAGCAAATTTTAGAGATCGCCTTCGCGAAAGGGATCAAAGTTCGCGAAGACGCCAATTTGGCACAACTCCTATCAGCAGTTGATGAGGACTCAGAAATCCCATTGGACGCTTTTGCGGCCGTTGCTGAAATTCTTGTCTATCTATACCGCGCCAACGGCAAAGCCCCCCCTGGACACGAAAAGAGCCAAAAACCCAGCGACCAGAGAAGCGAAAACATCCAAGAATTGGCAGACGTGCTCGCTGCCAAATGGCGGCGGGACAACGGAGCCAAAGAATGAAAGCTGACACGCACGATCTACAGACTCGCTTAGACGCTATCCGCCAACGCCTCCGGCTTAGCCGAGAAGCGGTGGCCGCTGGGGATAATGTGAATTTGGACGCGCTTGGCGGCGAGGTACAAAATGTCAGTGAGACGCTCCATACGGCACCGTTACAAATCGACAGAAAGGCCTTGGTTCGAGATTTAGAGGCAATAATCACCGACTTAGACAGCCTGCAGCAAGAGCTGAGCGCCCACCATGGCATCATAGGCGGTGAAACTATACCTGATGACGGAGCCGATGATTAATGGAGATTATGGATTATTTTCGTTTTCTATTGGCTCTGGTTTTCGTACTTGGACTGATCGGCGTATTGGCTACAATTGCGCGGCGTGCCGGATTGGGCTTCCCGACCGCCGCTATAAAGCCAGGCAACAAACGACGCCTTTCCGTGGTTGAAGTGACGGCGGTTGATGGGCGCCGCCGAATGGTGCTCGTACGCCGTGACGATGTCGAGCACCTGTTGTTGATCTCACCGACATCTGAAACCGTAATCGAGAGAGGAATCGCAATCGAGTGTGACAACTCTATTGCCGTTGAACTCTCGGATGAGGACGAGTACCTCCCATGAATCTTCGTCCCCTTCTCCTTCGCTCATGTTTTTGGTTTGCCAACACAGCACTCCTGAGTGGCTTTCTGGTTGGCACCGTAATCTGGATATCCGAACCTGCCGTCGCCCAATCTATCAATCTCGACTTCGGTGACGGAGGCGAGGCCACTGGACGCCTCGTTCAGATAATCGCACTAGTCACCATCCTCAGCTTGGCGCCGTCCCTACTCGTGATGGTGACCTCATTTGTGCGCATATTGATCGTCCTGTCATTCTTGCGAACAGCCATGGGCACACAGCAGACGCCACCCAACCAAGTTCTAATCGCTCTCGCTCTATTCTTGACCTTCTTCATCATGATGCCGACTTTCGAGCAGGCCTATGATACTGGCATTAAGCCAATGATCGAAGAACAGATTGATGAGTTCGAAGCTTTCGAACGCGTGTCGATACCCTTTCGCAATTTCATGCTACGCCATGTTCGTGAGCGAGATCTTGCCCTGTTCGTTGATATTTCAGGGACGAGCACGGAGAATGTTCAGCCGGACAACTTGTCTCTCCGCATCCTCATTCCCGCGTTCATGATTTCGGAGATCCGCCGCGCTTTCGAGATCGGCTTCCTCATATTCGTCCCGTTTCTCATTATTGACATGGTAGTGGCCTCGGTTTTGATGGCCATGGGAATGATGATGTTGCCGCCAATCATCATCGCCCTTCCCTTCAAAATCATCTTCTTCGTTCTGGTAGATGGTTGGTACATGGTGGTGGGATCGCTAGTCCGGAGCTTTGGTGGCTAAACCTAAGCCCATTATCACCTCCCAGTGTCTGCGACAGGATATAAACAACGATTTTGAGAAAATCCGTGTTTGTTAAGCGCGAGAGAATTATCAGCCTTGGGTCTCTACCTGTTTTTTCCTGTCTGACACGGCCGCCTCTTGTGAGATGATGCCGCTCAAGCCTCTCTCCTGCAGCCTCTTCTTGTACTCGGACATGAACGTCTTGAAGTTTTCGGCTAGTTTGACCCGCGCGGACACGGAGTTTGGACTTATGAGCCCAAGCGCCGTTGGCGCAGACACCAACCGAAAGGCATCCCTAAATTCCGTCATCTGAACGGCCGGGCCATAATCCTGGCGAACCCTCGCCAGAGCTCGTTCATTGTCGGAAAGGGTAAGGGCAATGGCGTAGTTGAGAACTTTCTGCGCCTGTTCTAGGTTCACCGGCTCGTTCTTCTTGGCACCTGACGCCCTAAGAATTTTCCGTAACTCTTTCGATGCTTTGTTCCAATCGCCGCCATTCCAGAACAATTCGGCCCTCAAGAGATCCGCGTCCGTGCTCTTGTCCTTCTTCAGGACGTCCAGCGCTATCTCCGATTGATCTAATCCCATCAAGGCTCGGGCCCGTAAATGCCGTCGTTGCGCAACCAAAGCCGCCGGCTCGTTCCGGACATTTGTGGCATCTAAAGCCGCCAGGGCTCGGTCATAACGACGAGCCAATAGGTAAACGATAGCTAACCGCGCGCCTACCGTCGACTTTAAGACACCTTTCAGACGAGACTGGATTTGGCCTTCTAGAATTTCTGCTGCCTGGTCCAGCAGATCGACGTCCGCAAGCCGATCCGCGAGCTTACGGATCATTTCATCGCCCTTGGCTCCAGCAGGAGTGAGCTCCTTGAACTCCTCGTAAATGGCAATCGCCGTGACAGCCGACATCTCATCGGCGCCATCTTCTAAATACAAAGCGTTGAAAACATCGGCCATCTGTTGAGTGACCTGCGGCGTTTCCTCGTTGTCGCGAAAGTATGTGGCAGCCTGACGCAAGGCTTGGAGACCATTGCGATAAATTCCTTCATCCAGGTATAGCCCGCCAAGACGCCTAAGCAAGGCAAACTCAAAATTATCACCGCGCCAAGCAAACCGCAGGCTCTCCATCTGTTTGATGGCCTCTCTGGGCTTCAAACGATTTAATTTCAACAGCAGTTCTATACGGGCAATGGAGGCCCGCACCCGCATCCATTTGTTGCGCTTCTCCTGAACCCCTTCCCACAGCGAAATTGCACCGTCCGTATCGCCGTTAAGGTCAAGCAATCGCCCTTCGACGAATTCGATAGCAGCTAATTGTGCCTCGTTTGGTTCGAGCTTTTTTAAGGACTTAATGTAAGTCTTAGCGGTCTGAGAATCTCCAATCTCCACTGCCGCGTCGGCAACCAATGTTCCCATTCGAAGCTTCAAGGACTTGGGATATTTCTTGGTCACAATACCTACACGGGTCAAAGTCGGGGCTGCTGCTAACAAGTCTCCCGACTCAGCAACCACCGCAGCCCGCCAGAAATTAGCCTCATCAGAGCCATCTAAGCTCCCGTGGGTGAAATCGGATGCGGCATCCGATAGACGTCCCATAAGATAACTGGCGCCACCTCTGATCAGACGAAACTCTGGCTCGTTTTCAATCTCCGGCTCCTCACGTTTTAATTCTGCCAAGACCCCAAGGGTTTCGGGTGCAAATCGGTTTGAGAAATAGAACCGTGCTAAATTATAACGTTCCAGAATGCGTTGTTCCCCCTGCGCTGCCGCTATTTCTTCCTGTAGACTCTGCTTCTCCTGGTTGAACTGTTCGATCGATTTGACTTCCCACTTTTCCAATTCAAGTATTTTCGTCAACGGTTTTATGGTGGCAAGCTTCGTCCTGGCGGCGACATCGCTGGACACAGGCGTTAGGGCCAACTTTGCGCCCGATGTCAATTCAACTCCTTGACGGAGAGGACGCACGCGAAGGTCATCAACTAAGGGCTTTATTACGATACCTTGCGACGACGGAAGAATCTGGAGTTGCGAATATGTATAAGTTTGCCGCAGGCCATGACCCGGTGGAATTACGGGGACCACGACGAGGTTGTCTCCTACCGCGGGATCAGTGATCCCGATTGGCTTTCCCGGTTCAAGAACCGGTATGAAAATCCGTGGGCCAACAGGTGAATCCGGTTGCACGTTGACCTCTATGGGCTTTGAGATCGACGTTTCCTTTTTTGACAGCTCGATGATCCAGCTCAAGCCATCGCGGAACAAAGCTGGGTTGATCCGGCGTGACACACGCATCCGCAATACCGTCGCATCGGGTAGCGGCGCCTGATCAATCGATTGTATGACGCCGCCGCTCGATTGGAGCAAGGATTGCGAGTCAATTCGCGCCGGTTTGTCAAAAACCAACCACAAATATCCAACCCGGCGGAACACCGCGGCAGCCACAGGCTCTTTCCAATCAAATGTAAATTTGACTCCGGTCTTTGCGCTAGGCTTGGGGGACGTTTCGACCTCCTCGGCATCGGGGTCCTTGGGGTCACCTACTGAGGACGCTTCGGGCTTCACAGCCGACGCGGCAGCTTGCATGGCCGACACGGCGACAGGCCGAAGCTTGATAGGTTTACTGGTCGATTGAGCAGCGCGTGGCGAGATCTCGCGACTCAGGTCAGATTGAGAAGCAGGAACTTCCGATTTGGGAGCCGCAGTCGTTATCGACGCTGCGGCTGGATTAGAGGTATCAGTTAACGGCGCTCTAACTTCGGCCGGTTCGGTCTGCNGCGGAGCNGGCAAAGCCTGCTCTGCCACGACCGACCGNTCCGGCAATTTTGAGTTGACGTTTCCCTCGGATTCGCTCTTTTCCATTGCATTAGACGCCACCGCAGATATCGGGTCGGGGGCGACCGCGGGAAGTGCAACAAACTCCTCCGAGCTTTCAGGGCGGCGGACGTCCAAAACCAACTTCGAGCCGGAGAGGAAATGACGAACATCGGTCGATTGCGTGACGGCCAGCTCCAGCACGGTCTCGTTGACACCGGGACGCGATCGAACGTCGCCGACATAGGGCGGTGGGCGGCGCCTCAAATCCTCGACTTGGAGATCGGCGGCATTGCTAAACCGGACAACCACCACCCCCCCCTTCTGGTCGAACTTGTACTCAACCTTCCTCGGCCAATCAATCACGATACGCGAATAGTCCTTATGGCGACCCGTGCGCACCCGAATTTTTGGCAGGTCCCTCATAGCAATGGTCTGGGCGACCGCTTTACGCGCTAAAATTTTAGCAGATGCTTCTCCGACCTCGGGCTGGAGCGGCGGCGCCGGCTCGGTTAATTCGGCGAACTCGACGATTACCGCGTTCCCAGAGTCAAAGCCGAAGACTTCAAAAGCTCTCGTCAGTTGAAAAGTCACTGATCGACCATCACGGTTGGTTCGGACCCGATTGATGTACTTCCGCAGCGCTCCCAGCACCCTTTGATATGAGGCCTCAATCGGCCGGCCAAAGCGGATGGTTAGAGTTCGCCCATTGTGAGCCATCTCATGAGCAACAGGCCGGTCCCATAAAAACACGATACGTCCGAAGTCATCGCCCCGTGAGGCGCGAACGCTCACATGTTCCGCTGAAACGGGAACTACCCATCCCAAAACGGACATAACCGCAAGCCATACCAATAATATCGGGCGTAGCTTTTTTATCGCGAAAGCCCTCCAGTCGTCGGGAGGATCACGTGGCTCACCCCCCGACCTTTGGCATTTCACGCAACCGACGTAGCTCAACCGTTACCTCGCGGGCCCGCTCTTCACCCAGCTGTGCCATGATCGCCGCCAGCTTGCGTTCCTTCATGCGTTCAGCGACTTCAAGAAGCGTATCCATTTCGAGTTGCTCAAAGATGCGCGCAGCACTCTTGGGTTTCATATTCTCGTAGATTTTCACCAGACTCTTGAGCTTGGCATCTTGTTGCGCGTCGAATTTCTTAATCAAGCTATCTATCGTAACTCGCAGATTCTGTAGCTCAGTAATCTTTTTCTCGATACGTTCCTCCGCGGCTTTCAACAACCCCTCACGAGCGCCAAATTCTCTCTCTCGGGCGTCGAGGTTGTCGCGGCGAACCGACAACTGCTGAAGAATTTCGATCTCAGCAGGCGTCAGTAGCGTGGGGTCATCTGTGATCAGACGAGAAACCCCCTGTTTTTCGTCGACATCAGGGGAATTTCCCTTTTCCGGGGCGGCGTCACGATCCTCGCTTTGATTCTCAGGAGTTTTGGCGGGGGCAGCTTTAGTCTGTGCCTGCGCCTCAGCAACCTTAATTCCATCGCCAGACAGGCCGTCGATACCGAACCAAATATCGCTAATCTTTACGCTCAGCATCAGCGTCGCAAAAAATATCGTAATTGCCAAAAACCGAATTTTCGAGAATATTTTCGCCATAATTTATCTCGTTCGTTATCTCCAAATTACTCCTAACTAGCGGAGCGGAGCGCTCTCAACAATTCCCTCTCAGCATCCGACATCTGATCCCCGTTGGACAGCGCTTCTGCACCGGCTTTTGGTGCACTTTGCGATGTTGAAGCTAGCGATTCACGTGACCGCATCGGTTCCTCATCAGTCAACGTATCGCGTGATGCCGTGCCAGGCATAACGCCAACTTTATCACGCGCCGTGCGAACCAACTCTTCAAGAGCGTCAGCGGTCCCATTACCGCGCTCAACGAGAAACACAAGATCGTCACGTAAGGATTCAGCTTTTTTAATGCGTTCTTGGAGAACGTCGATCGTTGCCCGTAATTGCACCGTGCTATCTTCAGCTCGTAAAGTGGCGTCGCCAAAACTAAGCGCCAACTTTTGCAATTCCTCCTTATCGCGCCGCAGCGTGCCAAGACGTTTATTTAACGTGAAGGCATATCCGATCATGACGATGAGCAAGACGGCAACAAAAATATCAAGAACCAGAGAAAACGGAATCGTCATAGCACTCCAAACTCATTCCCCGAGATTATCGATTATAGTGCTGTAAATCTAAACCTTGGGTAAACGATCTATACGGTCTTCGATGCGAATGGCAATGTTCTGACCTTTTCTGCCCATACGACCAGTGTACATTGGAACTTCGCCACAATGTAGTTCGATGGCATCCTCGGTAGAGGTAGAAAGCATAATCTGCGATCCGACCTTCAAGTCGAAGACATCGGCTAATTTCATAATTTGAGTATCAATGACCGCCTCTAGATCTACCTCGGTCATCCAAAGTTCCTCAGCCAAGTGGGTTTCCCAAATAGAATCGCGGCCAAACTTCTCACCCATGAACATTTGTAAAAGAAGTTCACGAACCGGCTCTAATGTAGCGTAGGGCAACAAAAGCTCTAGCCGCCCGCCTCGATCTTCCATATCGATCCGCAAACTCGCCACGATAGCAGCATTTGACGGTCGGGAAATAGTTGCAAACCTGGGGTTTGTCTCCAATCGGTCGAAACGAAAGGTCACCGGACTTAAAGGCTCAAACGCGGCTCCCAGATCCACCAGCATGACATGGATCATGCGCTCAACAAGGCTGCGTTCAATGGTCGTGTAGGGTCGCCCCTCAGTACGCTCGGCAGATGAGCCTTCCCGCCCGCCTAGCAACACGTCGACGACAGAATAGACGAGTGGGGAGTCGACCATGATCAGACCGAAGTTATCCCACTCCTCCGCTCTGAAAACGCTCAGCATGGGTGGCACAGGAATAGAGTTAAGATAATCACCAAACCGAATAGACGTGATGTTATCCAGGGAGACCTCGACGTTGTCGGAAGTGAAATTTCGGAGGCTCGTCGACATGAGCCGAACCAAGCGGTCGAATACAACTTCCAGCATGGGAAGGCGTTCGTATGACACCAACGCACTCGAGAGAACCGCCTCCATGCCTGTCTTTGCAGTTCCATCGTCGTTTTTCGTGTTGCCTCCAAGGAGGCTGTCAATTTCGTCTTGATTGAGGACACGCGTAGACTCTCTGCCGGTTTCTCCGCTCGCAACTCCACCGCCTTCCTCTTCGCCACCAACCATGGCCTCCCACTCAGCGGCAAGTTCATCTTGATCATTGCCACCAGGGGAGGTCTCTGTTTCGGCCGCAACAGCATCTTGTTCGAGATCTTCGTCACCGGGTGTCGTCATAGATTGGAGTTTTCCTTTCGCCCGCGGACCTCAAGCCGCTACTGGATTAACATTTCCTTGAAGAGAACGTCCTTAATTTTCGCAGGCGCAGCCGCCGCATTGACCCGGACCAACAACTCTTCTCGCAATCGATACATGCCGGCGGATCCCTTCAAGTCAGCAATCCTGAGTTCCCTCAGATAGGTCTGAAAGTTATCAATAACCCTGGGCATTATGGTATCCATTTTTGCTTTGTCGCGTGCGCTCGCCAATTCCAAACTAACCCGTATTTTTAGGAAGCTCGACTTACGCCCCCCGGAGTTCAAATTTACAAGGAGTTCCTGGAGGTCGTAGAAAACCGCAGCACATTCGGCTTCTTCGCCTTCCTTGCACGCCTCATCGTCCTCGCCCTCCCCTTCGCCTCCGGTGGCGTCCTCGGGTCCAACAATCATCTCAACCACGGGATCCAGAAGCCCCATGAAATAAGCTCCTGCCACCCCGCCGACGATAATCAGAAAGACCAATCCGATGATAATGATGATCTTCTTCTTACCACCGCCACT
>PARE01000044.1 GCA_002709525.1 Magnetovibrio sp.
TGCTGCGGTGGCCAAATTCACAATGTGTCAGCCTTTTTAGGGATACATGATGTTAATCATGTAGTTTTGATTGGGCAAGTGGGAGCATTGTTACTTAGTTNCGGAAANATCATCTAAAGATTACTTTCTTACTTACAAAAACCTGCGTAATATTCGGATCATGCGAAAGGGATTGGTTATAAGAATGCCCAGACATCGTTTTTATTCAACATGCTTTCTATTAGCTATCGTTTTCAGCACACAACCATCGAAATCAGAGGACATGGGGAAGGTTGTGGTGTCCATCGCAGATAAAATACAAAAAGGTAATATTGCTCTTATAGATACAAAAAATAGTAGAATTATCGAACTAGGTNTGAATGGAAANGTTGTTTGGCAAACCAAATTTCCAGACCTATTTGAAGATGGCGCATGGAACGCTGGTGCAGATATAGAATGGCTGCAAAACACAGATACTTTCCTTGTAGCAGTTCCGATGTCTGGGTTTTTTGAAATTGCTAGAGATGGGAAANTAATAACGCAATGCAAGACGAAATTTATAAGCCATGATGTTGATAAAATAGATNGTGGCCGNTTTGTTTTTGTTAATGGTTGGGATGATAAAGGNAAAAANGAGCCAATCATCACATTGATGTCGAGTAAATGCGATATAATCTGGGAGAAAAAGACGGAATTNTTCGGTGTTAACGAGGAAGACNTNCAGCCNCGATTTATCAAAGATAGAGCGAAACTTCATACCAATTCTGTTCGGTTACTGCCGAATGGAAATTACATGGCAAGCATNCGAAATTACGATCAGATAGTTATTTTTGATAAAACGGGTGTCACTAAAAGATTTAAGGACGCCCCTGGCGTGCATGACCCATCAGCAATTTATAAAGAAGATGACGGNGAATTTTTTTACTATGCGAATAGAGGGCGATTACAAAGCATTAATAAGCGGGATTTTAATTTTCCTGAACGTGGGCCAAAAATTATTTGGTCTGGCCCTCCAAGTCCGNAGCGTTCATGGAAACCTTTACGCACGCTTGANAAATTAGCTAATGGGAATTGGCTGGTNACAGGCTCAAGAGAGGTGGGGCAGGTTTCCGAAGATGGAGAACTGGTCTGGGAATTACATTTTCCTGAATTCAGGCACCAGAAACAAAGGGGCTTAAACAAGACGTACATCTACAAGGCTTCTTTTGTCTATCCAATTGATAACTAGAACATTTACTAAATCGCTGTTGGCAGTGAACAACATCGATCGGAAGCACGGCTCATTTAGGNCACAATAACATTTATACCTCGTGATTGAAGAACGNGNGTTTATGCCTGACNAAACGGCGATCTATGCACCCGAGAAAGCTTTTTTAAATATCAAGCACACTGGCATTGCCCGCGGTATTGCGTCGCATAATTTGCCCAATCGCTCTTTAGCTTCGCCAGCTGCGTTTGGTCTAGGTATGCGGTCAATATGCGCTGATAAGATTGAAGAATAGCGATTTGAAGCTTCTCGCGTGTCTTTCTTCATAATCGCTAACTGACCGTTGGCCTCTATTTGAGTAAGAATCGCCCATGCCAACGGCAATGTTGAGGGATATCGTGCTAAACCACGCAGCCACATTGGTGGAAACCCAACAGACACCGATCCTCCGATTGACTGGATTTCTCTAAATAGTTCTTTTTCGTCAGAGGCTAGGTCTTCGAAATTTATTGGCTGCGGTAAATCATATTTGCGCCTCTGATCACGCTCTGAAGAGAATTCTTCAATCTCGTGTGTACCTGACGGTTCATTCAATAAAGACTTAAACGCTATAATGTTTTGGGCGTTACTATATGCAAGGTCCTCCAGTAAATTATTTAGGGTGTCCCTATCCCGATCACTAATCCCTAAAATACGGAACGCTGAAAGCGGTATTGGACACACATCATCCAAATTTATCTGGGAGCGAAGTTTCGAGGCGTAATGACGAACTGANCCGTTTTTATAAATCGGCTTCAGGGAATACCAAACCCACTCTAGAACCTCCTCCTGTAAGGCTAAATTCCTCCAAATGGTATTAACCATAGACATGTCTAGTGTCTGGCGGATGTCGTCATATATTTCAGCGATTTTACCTGTCGCTTCTGTTTCAGGAATCTCGATCATTCTTTGGACCACCTTAGCGTAAAGCGCAACCAACTGATTTTAAATATTCATNTAATATTTAAAGATGCTGACATTCAATGGTGTTGCCACCATCCATGGTCTGCATTTCTTTATTGTGCGTGTGCGCGCTGATCATAACTGGGGGTAGCATTGGGCTTCCACCTCACTGCCATATAAATAATCGGCCGCTGCGGNGGATGAGAGCATAGAGTAGGTTGCTATCGGTTGNAAAAAATATGCAGAATAAAAGTTNTTATTTCGGAATATTTTCGTTCAAATCGAGTATATTATCTTGAACTTAATTAAATGACCAAGGAGTGTTCTAATGTCCATTTACATGTACCAAGCAGTGTATTCAAAAGAGTCGATCAGTGGTCTTGTCAAAAATCCTCAAGATCGCACCAATGCAATTAACGCGGTCGTTGAGACTAATGGTGGAACCTTGATCGGATGTTGGTTAGCATTTGGAGAATATGATCTGGTTGTAATCGCAGAAATGCCAAGTGACGAAGCGATGGCGGGTGTTGTGTTAGCTGTAAGCGCAGTCGGAACGACCGCAGGTGGGAAAACGACAAAACTTTTAACCATGGAGCAGGCCTTTAAGGCCATGACTGGAGCAAAAGCAGTAGTTGACAACTACAGTCCTCCTTCAAACTAGTCTCTAAGTGTCAACATTAAGTGGCGCGATGAGATAGCCGCTGCGGAACGCCATGATGTTCCTTCATANTACCCANCAGGCGTATCGGTGACGCTATTCACATACTCTGAGCTACTGTCCTCTCTCGATTGCGGTGCCAGTGCGCCAGAGGGGGTGTTCTGGGTTGTCTGCACGTTGCTGCAGCCAGCTGTGACGGCCATCACACCGATGAGAAATAGTACAGTAGAGTTGATGCGAGTAAGCTGCATGGCCAAACTGAACAATATGTGGCCTGTTTCTCCAAAGGTACCTTTGGGTTTGATGTTAAGCTTCACAGGTGTGTAGAACGACAGCACATCGCAAATCTCGCTATACTTGCTACAAATTAAATAAACAGGGGGAGCTATCAACGTCATGGCAATTAACGAAAAGACACTGACCAAGGGTCAACTTCGTAAACTTAACGCACTACGCAAATCTCTAGGGGACAAGATAGCAGACAGGGCATTTGCCCATTGGCAGAAAGAGCAACCTGCGAAGGTTGTGACAGCCAAGAGTGATCCTGTCGCAGAAAAGCTGGTGGCAGCAATGGCNAGTCTGTCAANGGACAAGGCTTTCAACCTTGGTCGTAAGGGCTATGTGGTGAAACGTGCCAAGGGTAAGGGTGCGAAGGGGTTTGTGGCGGAGAAGGTGGGGTAGAGCATGGCGCAGCTCGCCATCGGTTGNGTATGAGGATAGNTGTCTTGAAAATGCANAGACTCATTGGCGTAGAGCAAGTGTNTCAGGGAATACGCACCATCGCTGTTTTTGGCGTAATCTTTNGCNCTTTATGTATCTACTCAATTGCGTGTTCNGCTGATGAGTATATGACTTTTAAGATTTATGAACATAAGTACAAAAAGAAAATCGTGCCTGTGCAACTTTCTTTACCGTCTGGTTCAATTCAACCACCTTACCCATTAATTATTACNCAACACGGAAGCACACCCGATAAGAGGTTNGCCGNAGGNCNGGGAAATACTGACGAATATTCACATCGGCTTACAAAAATGGCTACAAAAAGAGGGTACGCTGTCGCTGCCATTGACGCATTTTACGGAAAAAACCTTCAACCTACAGACAAACGAAAATTCCCTCTCGCTCNAATGTATGCAGAAGAAGTCAAAAATAAATTAGCGGTTAGGAGNGACATNGACGGAAATAAGCTTTTTTATACNGGTTTCAGCTATGGNGGAGATATGGTACTCCATTCNANTATTAAACCAGCTAATCCGTATAAGCCCTCTTGGCGTGCATTGGCTGCGGCGGAGCCAGCCTGCAACGCTTTTCCAGAGCCGAAATGGGTCACACGTCCAATACTTATCCTCAAAGGCGCGGAAAGCCATTATAGCCCAAAACCCTGCCGCACNTTCACCGAACTTTTTAACAAAGAAGGCTCAANNGTNACANTNAANATATTTCCAAAATCAAATCACCATTTTAGTCATAATGGGCAAAAGATCGTTGGGATTGCGTTTAATGGATGTGAGGATAACCCAGTAATTCTGCGCTTTAATGGCAAGCATTCTTTTTTAGATGGAACCCCTGCCGATAAAGCCAAGGTTCGGTGGCAAAAATGTTTCACCCAACGGGGAGGCAGTGGAAAAACCTATGAAGATTTTAACGAAGCTATTTCTTCGGTAATTGATTTTTTTGATAATTCGTAAAAATAAAGTTGAGTTGCCTCATATTCATATTCCATGTGACGTATCTAAATACGTTGTGATAGGGAGGCAAGTGTGATGACCGTCACACATCAGAAACCTGTCATCATTCGTAGGATGAGTGATCTACGAGACAATCACATGACCCTTGNTCTGTTCTNTCTTGAGTGTGATCGATGGNGTGANATTAAGCCTCAGAGCTGGTTAGCTGAAGGTAAGCCGGACCTGAACTATGTTGAACAGAAGTTAAGTGTAGCCAGTGTGGTGGTCGAGCAACCAAACAGGTTCGCCCAAAGTATACAGGCCTAGGCACGGGAACGGCATACGTGGGAAGATTATGAGATACATTTTTACCGGTCTGACCTGTTTGTTTTAAATTCATAGGCACTCAAAATGAAAAACAAGATACCTGAAAAAAGAGTCACAAAAGATAATGCGGACGAACTGCATGAGGTTCTGTTTGCNCCGTACGTAAAGCAACTTGATATANATTATCTGGAAGTTGANGAAGGTAGGNTTGTTGCGCGACTGGAGAACGCTCCCGANTATCAATTCGTGACAGGTGCTGTTTGTGGACAGGTGTTAATGGCCGCAATAGATACAGTTATGTCGATGGCGATGATGACGTCTGAAAATTCTCAACGAGGCACTTTATCGCAGAATAATAACTTTGTTCGACCTGCGATTGGCACTTACTTCACAATTGAGTGTATTGTGCAGAGGTTCGGCAGCTCACTGGCGATCGGAGAGACAAAAGTNTACGCAGAGGAGACAGACACATTGATTTGTCATTCTACTTCCACGTATGCGATGAAAAAATCNGAGATAAAATGNGGAGAATGATCACTCNCTAGCTGTCGACGATAATTCAATNTTTGATTAGANNAGGACCTTCGCAATGATGATTGNAGTAATAACCTTTAAGATTCCTGATGACATGACATACGAAAAACTTCTTGAAAATTACAAGGAAACGACCGGGAAGTGGCGTGGCGTCGAAGAACTAATTCGAAAGAATTACATATACAATGAAAAAGAGCGGCTAGGTGGTGGCGTATACCATTGGAAGAACATCGAAGCTGCCGATTCCTGGCATGGTGAAGAGTGGAGAGAATTCGTCCGGGAATTGTACGGAAACGACCCTGTTGTCCAAAGGTTTACCGTTCCCATCGTCGCCGATAATGAACTTTGCAAAACTATAGAGTTTTAATGATTTGCTGTTCCATTGGTTCCACCAAGATCATCAAATATCATTTAGCCTTGAGCCAAATTTACCATTCAATCACGTGCTATTTCTGCTTTGAAACCTTTGAGGTTGATCTGGAAGTAGACGATCATTTTAACGGTCATAATGATGAGATTTATGACTGCGTCGTGTGCTGCAATCCTAACAGGATTGAGTATGACGTATATGACGGTGAGGTAAGAGGCATTGTGGTTGGTGATGGCAATGAGTGACTATCATTAAATGATTAGAGGGATTTTAAACTGAAAAACGCAATATTATGATTTATAAATGTGAGGGTAGACTGAATGCTTTCTTGGTCACGTAATCGCTTAGCTGCCTCAGATATAAAGCGCTTAGGGTTTTCACGCGGATCGATCTCGTTTGCGATAGACGCAACATCATTTGTCGCATTTATCAAGGAGGACTTCGCCTTTTGAAGTCTAGGTTCGGCCTTTTTCCATCCTGCTCTTAGTCCCGGAACAACATGCCCTTCAACGATCTTCGCCGCCTTGGCTTGGACCTCAGGTTTTTTTGCTAACTCTACGACAGTAACTTTAGCAATATTATAGAATAGTTTTGAAACAAGCATTGCTCTATTTCTGATCCTTAGCCGGTGCAATCATCATCATTTACGCTAAGTGAGGACGAGCATTGAGTGTGCAAGTGTTCATGATCACTTAAATTCCTCTTTCTCTAGAAGCGGCCTTGATGATGTCGCAATACTATATTTGTTGTGATTCAAATATCGACCTTTGACCTTTCAAGGGGGGTAAAGGGCAGGGTTCCATATCCATCTCTGGAAATTTGGGGTGCTTCCCGCGCACAATTGCACCGTTATATTGACTATCTTGGTTATAGGGCATGATCGGAAGGGAGGCTGCTTTTGAATACGCGAAGAGAAGAAGGGGCCGCGGCTTGATTGGATTTAAATTTGGTTGGGAACCATGGACTGCTCTGCAGTGATGTACGGTGACTGTCCCAATCGACCCTGTATTGTATCTCGCCTTGCCCGTCGCAATGGCATCAAGATCATCATCGTTTATGAAGCCCTGCCATCTTCCATCGGGGTCATAATGATTGTAAATCGGACCTTTATGCGATCCGGGGATGACACCCATCGGGCCCATGGTTTCATCAATATGATCAAGAGCCACACCTATGGTTAGGACATTATACGAGGTGTGCGGCCAGAACGGGATATCTTGGTGCCATTTGACCTCTGCACCACCATCGGACCATTTATAATTTAGCTTTCCGTGATGAAACTTGACATTCGGTCCAAGAAGGTCCGCGGCCAAATCAGCGAACGGGCCCTGACTGGCCAACTCCCAGAACACTGGATCATAATCTTGCGGCTTCATAAGTCGGCGAAGACGCGGCTTTTCCACACTATGATCACTCTCTAAATCAAACCAATCGTTCGTTTTGCTCACACTTCGGCTATCCTCAATAGCACGGTCAGCCGCATTATTAAGTCGCGTTAACCACTCGTCGTTTATAAATCGCGGTAGAAATAAAAAACCATCACAATAAAAAGTCGCTCTTTGTTTTGTCGATAACAGGTTAAGTCTACTCATTCTGTTTAACCTTCTCTCAAGCATACAGAACCTTTGCTCCGCTATTAAATAACACACTCCCACGTCTTGGTCTAAGCTGCAAAAGCCATCATTAGTTGCGCTTCAAGAAGCCTGACTGCTCATATGAGCATCGGAGCGCGGGCGTCTTAGGGCCTTGTCTAAGCTGGCGGGTTGCCATTCCGATTAATGCAGAATATCAGGCGAAACTCACTACATTGTATCCTAACTGTCGACTGAACAAACACCACCTATTCCCAGAGGTCGCTAGATCAGGGGCATTGGTCGTCGGCTAAGTCGAATAGCTCCAATGTTTAACTTCTTCGTGCAGCCTCGCCTGCAGATGTGCCTGCTAAGCGCCCAAAAACAGAACCAGAGGTCAACCCTGTACCACCAGGATAATTAAAGAAGAACAGTCCTCCAACGAGTTCACCGGCAGCATAAAGACCTGGAATTGGATGCATATCTACATCCATCACTTGGCCTGACTGTGGATCTATTTTAAGGCCGCCAAATGTAAAAGTGATACCACAAGTAATTTGATATGCCTCATAGGGAGGGTGATCTAATTTATTTGCCCAGTTCGTTTTTGGAACATCTAAGCCTCGCGTGCCGCGGCCATCTAATATCGTGGGATCAAAATGAACTTCATCCATCACCGCATCGTTAAAGTTTTCAATAGTTCTAATAAACTCACTGGAATTGACTCCAGCCAGCTTTGTAGAAAGCTCCTCGATGCTATCAGCTGTCACCTTGGTAATTTGTCTGATTCGATACTCATCACGAAGCTTATCAGTAACTTTCTGGTCAAATACTTGCCAAGCTAATTGGTTTGGTTGTTTAAGAATTTCCGCGCCATACTTTGCATATGTATAATTGCGAAAATCTGCACCCTCATCAATAAATCGCTTACCGTCGGCGTTTACTATAATCCCGAGTGGATAACTATGTTTCTGGAAATTATCGCCAACTTCCAAGTCTCCATATGGTGGCGCATTGAAGTCCCAACCCACAGAGTGGCACCCAGACCAATTACCGTATGGCATAGCACCGATATCAAGGGCCATCCGAATTCCATCGCCAGTGTTGTATTTGGTTCCACGGACTTTAGCGAGTTCCCATCCAGGCCCAAGATAACGAGAGCGCATTTCCGCGTTGGCTTCGAAACCTCCGGCAGCAAGCACCACAGATTTGGACCTTATTTCGCGGATCTTGCCCTTCTCCTTGACCTTGACGCCCAAAACTTTTTCACCGTCATAAATTAGTGAAAGCACACGAGTCTCAAAAAGCACCTCAACCCCGGCCTCTCGAGCAATTTTAAGCTCAGTCTCTACCAGACCGGGGCCACCGCCCCATGCTTCAACACAAAGACCACCCCAAAATTTATATTTTCCGTCTACCTTGAAAGCCTGTCGACCATAACTCGGTTGGAAACGTACACCCTTTCCTTTCATCCATTGAAGAGTTGAAAGACTGTGGGTAACGAGCACTTCTACTAAATCTGCATCGCATCGAAAGTTCGTTACGCGGTACATATCGTCATAAAAGTCATCCGCCGTATATATGCCGAAATCTGTGTTCTCACGTTCCTCCGGATTTATATCAATTATTGTTTCGAGGTCTTGAAGACCGTGATGTGCAAATCGAATTGCACCTGCGGTGTATCTGCTATTACCGCCAAAATCTTCATCGGGCGCTCTTTCGAGAACAGCAACTTTGGCATTTTTGTCTATTGCGGCAGCAAGAGCTGAGCAAAACGCAGCGTTGCCTGCACCAACCACAATCACGTCATAGTCATTCATTATAATTCATCCAATCAAAACACTCAGATTTTCAATGGTGCAGCACTCATATTGTGACGTATTGGATCAAATTTGAACCAAGCGATCAATATGGTCTACCTCGTTTTTTTGGTAATGTGCGCGTTTTAATCACTGTCAGGTTTGGGTTAGGGACAACCGCTGTTACCGTATGGGTGTTTAAGCTACCATCGCGGATTTATTTTCTATTAAAGCTTAGCGGTACGGGCAAGCTGAGATGGATTGACATAGATTTTAAAGCTATTGCTATAGGTGATTGAAATTCCGCCAGGTCATACGAGATGAAAAGTCCGCTTAAATTAGTTGTCTTTGCAACAATGTCATTTGCATTAATGCTGCAGGCTTGGGGCGCCAGTAACAATAAGGTCAGTATATCAACAAAAATGGAAAGCGATGTTTTTCGGCTAATGGAATTCCGGATCACCCAACAGGGAAGTTTCCCAATCGTGGAAATCCAAATGTTATCAGGGCACAGGATATCAATATTTGCATCACGATGAAGCCCAGAAAAGGTACGGTTCCCAAGCCGATAAAAGGAATCATGGGTATAGCAATAAATGGTGTACCGTTTCGGCCAAATACAGCCGGGTTTTGGGATCCAAGCGCGCGACATGGTCACAGTCGTCGCGGTAATAAACACTGGAGCCTGGAAATATTTGGCACCCCTGTAAAACTAGGACTTGATTCACACAATGCCCACGTGGGGAGAGGCGGCATGTATCATTACCACGGAATTGCGCAAAGCCTGACAAGAACTTCTGGTACTTCTCTTGTTGGTTATGCGGGAGATGGTTTTAAAATCTACTATCGTCCCATTAAAATCTACTATCGTCCCAGTGAGAAGAAATCGGGCTGGCGACTTAAGAAGGGGACGCGCCCGATTGGAGGACCACCTGGCGTTTATAACGGATTATACAATGAGGACTATGAATATGTTGGAGATGAAAATGCACTTGACCGATGCAATGGTGCCCATACAGATGAAGATTATGCATACTTTATAACGGACAATTACCCATTTTTACCTCGATGTTTATACGGAGATATCAGCTCTTATGTTAACAGAAGGGAGCATCGATAAAGAATTATTCGACGCGATGAGCCATATGATGACTTGGGCTTCACTATTCGGCATCCTCTAAAAGCCCCTCTGACTGCAACATTGGGATCACACCGCCGGCCTCAGCAATTTCCAATAAGGGTTGCGGGAGAGCACTACCAGAAATCCCATTAGCCTTGGTTAAATTTTGAACGCTTCCAGATTGCCAATCTACCAAAATGCGATCCCCGTCACTTATTCCGGTGGTAGCCCCGAGACAGGTCAGAACGTGGACTCCATAGTTGACACAATTGCGCATACCTAGACCATTGAAAGTAGAAGCGATTACACCAGCAACCCCGAGATGAGCGAAAACTTTTCCTATAGGCCTTGCTGAGCCCAGACCAAAGTTCGTCCCGGCGACGATAATGTCGCCAGGCTGGACTTTATCGCTCCAACCTGGACGATTAGCAGAAAAGCAATACTTGCTTTGCTCCTCAACCGGCAAAAGAAATGCCATGCCTGGCAAAATTAGATCCGTATTAATATCATCTCCAAAGACCCAGGCGATCCCCTCATTTTTCAGAGCCATGTCTAAAGATCTCGCGGATCTGTAATGAAACCGCGAACTGCAGACGCTGCAACAGTGGCCGGCGAGCCCAGATAGATCTCTGCTTCAGAGCTCCCCATTCGGCCCTGGAAATTTCGGGTACTTGCGGTGATGCAAACTTCGCCGTCACCAAGAACGCCCATGTGACCACCATAACAAGCACCGCAGGTCGAATTAGTTACAACGGCTCCCGCACTCATTAGGGTCTCGACATAACCCTTAGCGAGGGCTTCTTGCAGAACTTTTTGGCTACCAGGGGTGACGATCATTCTCACGCCCGGCGCTACTTGCCGGCCTGACATAATTTCTGCAGCCACCTCAAAATCTTCGATACGGCCATTAGCGCAAGATCCAATGAAGGCTTGATCTATCCTGGTTTCAGCAAGCAAATTGGCTTCAGTTGCGTTATGCGCAACCTTATGCGGAAGCACAACCAAAGGTTCAATTTTAGAAATATCGATCCGAATAACTTCGTCGTAGGCAGCATCTGGATCAGGATCTACGGGTTCATAACCTTTGGATGCACGGCCATTAAGATATTTGCGTAAGATATCATCATGTCGAAATAGTGAAAATTCTGCCGAAAGCTCTGCAGATAGAGTTGCCAATGTGAAACGGCCTTGCATTGGCATTGCGGCAACCGCATCGCCATCCCATTCCAGGTTCTTGCCAGGAAAGGCGCCATAAACATTAGCGATGTGATGGAGAATATCGCGAGCATAAACCCGCTCATTTAAATTGCCGTCGAGGATAAGCTTGACGGTTGGGCCAACCATGTACCAGGCTTGCCCTTTACAAAGCGCGTACATCATGTCTGCAAGTCCGAGACCACGTGCTAAGCAATTAAGTGCTCCTGAGGAACACGAATGTGAGTCATCGCAAGCAATTGTCATACCCGGCAACGCAAGGCCCTCCTCACCAAGAATGACATGCGCGATGCCGTGCCGGCCCTCCGCAAAGAATTTCTCTATTTCAAATTTTTCAACAAATTGTCGCATGCGCCGCATTGCGTTTGCAGCAGAAATACTAGGTGCTGGTACCGTATGATCGGCTACCACTACGATCTTATCCGGGTCAAAAATACTTTTTGGTACTTGGTGACCATCGGTAATTCCAAATACAATATCAAGGTCGACGACTAGGTCGAGATCCGCCATGACAATATCACCAGGCGCAATCTCTTTCTTACCGGAATGTGCCGAGAGGATTTTCTCTGTAATCGTGTGACCCATGATACATACCTTGACTATCTTTTTTATTTCTGACGAAACCACCGAATATCTCAATACGCACGACAAGTCAGATAAAATTAACGCATTATTTATTGTTCTTTAATGAATAGTTTCTTTGAGACTGCCAACAAATATATTCCTTTCTAATATCCCGTGTTTGCATTAGCCCTAAGAGTAGAGTCGAATATTATTCCATCCTACTTTATAGAAAATGAAGAAAATATGCAAAACATGAGGGGAAATAGGATAATAATAAAGCTTTATTTAAAAAATATATTTATAATAATTAAACCTTAAATAATTGATATATAAATACATAAACAAGGAAATGTCTTTAAATGTAATCAACTAACTCTATTTTATTGAGTCTTAGAAGAATCGCAAATAAGATTATTCAAATAGCTCGTATCTTTTTCTTAGTGCGCATTCAGGAACAATCTAAATTAAACATATGATAGATTAAAATTGGTTTGGGAATATGATGTCTCACTTCTGTCTGTTATTCGTGAGGGTTGAGCATTGTAAAGTTACAGATCTATTATTGTCGTGCGCGAAGGGCCAGTAGCAAGAGCAAGAGAATAACACTCATCCCCGTAAGCATGTACAGTGCGGCTGAAAAGCCGCCACTTAAATCAGAGACTACTCCGACTAATACGGGGCCGCCGACACCACCAACTTCGGCCGCGGAAAAAAACATGCCTCCAGCAACCCCGGCACGCTCCGTGCCAACACCCGGGATATCCAACAACACTAAAATAGAGAGTGTCATAGCACTACCTCGCGCAATGCCTTGAACAATCAATCCCACTGTCAACCAAAGCCCGTCAAATGCTTGCAACATGATTGATGAAGCACCAAAACATAGAAATAGAAAGCCTAAAATCCATACCCGTCTCATGGGAACGGCAAGTCTGGGAATTGCGAGCGAAGACAGAACGGAGAACACGACAGGAATGGATGCCAAGTAACCCGCCGTGGTCGCATCAATGCCCTTGGATCGTAGAATTTCCGGCAGCCAATTATTCATACTGTGATTGCAAAAGAAAATACCAATGCTAATCGCTAACACGATTTGAAAAGCTGGAATGCGAATGAGGCGCTTGAAGTTCTCCTTTTGCGACCCGCTTGGCTTGGTGCTGAGTTCACCTTCCACTTTTTTACAGCCTGGATGCGCTGTGATCAGCCACCAAACGAGACTTGAGGCAGCAATAAAAACGGCATAAAGAAGCATAACAGCGCGCCAATCCCCATTCATTATTGGCATGAACAGCCCATTAGTCAAAGAAAGCCCAGACATGGAACCAAGCATCGGTGCTGTCATATAAATTCCCATTGCCATGCCGCGACCACTACCCTCAAACCAAAGATTTATCGTCTTAGGTGCGCCAACTGAGACTAATGGGCCCCCTAAACCAAACACAGCTACCGCCAGAAACAAGCTTGCATAGTCAACAGCCTGAGAGCGCAGCACAACCGATACGGCTATCATTATAAAAGCTAGCATCAGACCCCGCCTAATCCCTGTCCGATCCAGAAGAATTCCAAGCGGAACGGCGGACCCGATATAGACAAGCTGCCAGGCGCCAAGTACTCCCCCCATCTGAGAACGACTGAGACCAAGTTCAGTTGAGATTTCCGCAACCAATGGCGCTAAACTGACGATGGTCAGTCCAAAGCAATAATAGGCAAGCCAAACCCCGGCCAAGACCGCCCAACGGAGCGGACTACTGCTAGCCTCAAAGCTTGATATATCTTCTCTATCGTTCACGATTTCGCCAGTTTATTGTCTCAAAGTATCCTTGGGCTAAAATTCCAACGCTCAGCCCTTTGAAAACCAAGAAAGCTCAATCGTCCATTTCAGAAGAGAGTGAGGACTTGATCGCTACCATACCACCGATGACTTAGGTGAATTTCTATATAATCTATGGTGGGACGCTGGCTTGGACTTCGCAAGGTCACTTACTCACTCACGTTATGCGGAAATTTACTAGGCAACGGTTAAATCAATATATTAAACAACTCCCATTATTTACTTCTTATTTCAGGAGCAGATACAGACCGTTCGTGTGGAGTTTGAACTAAATTTTTTCAAAATATTTGTATGGTAACTTTCTAGTGAGTTAATGCCCAAGGCGACTAGGAATATCGAGGATACCCTCAATCTCTTTGGCGGTCTTTAATACCAGATTTGTATCTAAACCCGTTTCGATCTCCGACCTGTTTAGCATGTTCACTATGTCCTCTGTCCGCAGGTTCCCAATATCACCCGTTCCATCCGGCATCGCAATGCCGCCACCGATACCACAAATAGACCCCTCAACTGATTTTGCATCCGCGAGTATTGCGCCGTACATGTTCGCAGCCGCCATGCCAGTTTTTTCGTGCACATGAAAACCCAACTCAATCTCGGGCCAACGAGTGCGAATACTTGAGAAAACCCTATGAACATGGATTGGATTCTCCATTCCCGTGCTGGCTGCCAAGTAAAGTCGTCTAATACCTTTTTGATAAAGTTTTTCTACAACGTCAAAGACAGATTTATCTGATAAAGTGCCTTCATAAGGACAAAAGAAGGCGATACCTATCGCCATTACAAATCTAATCCCCGCATTTTGAGCTAAGTGGAAACAGTCTCCCGCGGTCTCTATTGCTTGATCCATTGTCATATTTTGATTTTTCTTGAGATAGGTCTCGCTGACGGTAAGCAAGCCGAGTATTTCATCCACTAAACCCGACTCTATCGCGCGGAGAGCACCCTTTTTGTTTGGAACCAATGCGCGATAAATAGTTCCAGATCGTCGCTTTATTCGCTCAAGTACCGCCTCGCCATCGGACAACATTGGCACAACCTTTGGGTGTGCAAAACTTGTTACTTCTATTACAGGAAATCCTGCGTCAGAGAGCAAATCAACCATGGAAATTTTATCATTGGTCGAGATCCAACGAGGAAAAGATTGAAGACCATCTCTTGGCCCCACTTCTGCCACAACAATTCTTCGACCCTTTTTACTCATGATCTTTTCTCACTCCAGAAATATTTATTTCATATCCCTCTCGAATTAATCGCTGTGGGTCAAAACCAAGCATATCAACCAATATCTCTTTATTATGTTCCCCAAGCTTCGGTCCAGCATGTTTAATTTTTCCCGGTGTACGAGAGAAATTCCCAACAACATTCTGCATTTTGAGGGGGCCGTTTAACTCCGCGTCGTCAACGGCAACAATATTACCTCTCGCAGCAAAATGAGGGTCCTCAAATATTTCAGCTATATTATTACAAGCGGCAACAGCCGCTCCGAATTCATCAAAAATTTCAATTAAAGTATCCCTATCAAATTTAAGGATCGCCTCTTGCAATGCATCGTCTAACTTCTCTGCATTTTGAATTCGAAGTCTATTGTCTAAAAACCGCGGATCGTTGATCAGTTCGGGCACATGCAAAGCCTCGCACATGCGCTCAAAAGTTGATTGAGCACTCCCAGAAATTGAAACCCATTTATCATCTTTGGTACGGAACGTATTTCGAGGCGCGGTGAATGGCAGTCGGCTTCCGTTTCTCTCCTGAATTATTCCCAATTGGTCATAATCAACGACCTGAGGGCCAAGAAGTGTAAACAGTGGTTCGTAGATACCAAACTCTACAATCTGACCTCTGCCGCTCTTCTGATCTCTCTCGCGCAATGCTGCTAATGCTAAATATGCGCCCATCAAGCCAGACGTTTCATCAGCAAGCCCAAATCCGGGTAGCAGCGGAGGCCGGTCAGCATAACCGGTAATTGATGCAAAACCCGCATAACCCTCGGCCAAAGTGCCAAAACCTGGACGGTGGCTATTGGGGCCGGTTTGGCCGAACCCAGTAATTCTTATCATAATCAAACCAGGGTTAATCTCACTCAGCGTGTTATAATCAAGTCCCCATTTTTCTAGTGTACCTTTGCGATAATTCTCAATAATTATATCTGCATCTCTGATTAATTCCTTTACGATTTCGACGCCTAATGGCGTACGTAAATCTGCCGTGACAGAACGCTTGTTTCGGTTGACCAATTTGTACATCAACCCAACACCGTCTTTATTATTACCCCAAAACCTTATTTCATCTCCTGTGCCAGGCCGCTCTACTTTGATAACATCGGCGCCATAATCGCCGAGAAACATGGAGGAAATCGGTCCCGCAAGAAAATTTGAGATATCAATAACCCGAACACCGCTCAACGCCTCATTCATGAGGTCATCAAAATTTTTATTTTCCACTAGAATATTCCTCCAAAAATTCTTTAGAATGACAAATATACCCCGGGTTAAAACATACCACACCTCATAATTCTTAGTATAGAAGCAGCATGAAACTCGCTATTCTCGATGATTATCAATCGGTCGCACATCGCTTTGTTGATTGGTCTGGGGTCCCCAATATCAAAGTGGTGGCTTTCAATGACCATATAGAGAAAGAAGATGAATTGATTGGTCGATTAAGTGATTTTGATGCCGTAATGCGCATCCGCGAACGAACTCAGTTTTCAAGACGTGTTTTAGAATCTTTACCCAAGTTGCGTCTGATTTTGGCGACCGGTATGCGTAACGGAAGATCAATTGATCTAAATGCTACTGATGAGCTTGGAATCACAGTCTGCACCACAGACGCTTTGCACCAAACAACAGTCGAGGTTACATGGTTGCTGATCCTCGCTTTGTTTCGGGGGTTTCCGGCAGAGTATAAACTATTGAGAAGCGGCGGCTGGCAATATGGAGTAGGCACAGGCCTCGCAGGTAAAACCCTTGGCGTTCTGGGGCTGGGTAACATGGGTAAGCCCGTGGCTAAAATTGGTCAAGGTTTCGGGATGGACGTGATTGCCTGGAGCCCAAATCTCACGCCAGAGCGAACCCAGCCTCTTAACATTAAATGTGTCTCAAAAGAAGACCTATTCCGGCGGTCCGATGCGCTTACCATTCATATCCCGCATACAGATACTACAGAAGGATTAGTAGACGCGCGTTCAATTTCCTGTATGAAACAGCAGTCTTTCCTGATCAACACATCTCGTCCAAAACTTGTGGATGACGACGCTTTAATCGATGCCCTGGTGTCTGGAAGGATAGGAGGAGCTGGTCTTGACGTATTTGAAATTGAGCCGCTTCCCCGCAACCATCCGTACCGAACATTAAATAACGTTATTGCAACCCCCCATTTAGGTTTCGTAACCGAAGAGAATTACCGTATATTTTTCTGCGAAAGCAAAGAAAACTTGGTTGCCTATCTTGAAGAAGACCCAATCCGCATAATCACAAGTGATACTCCTTTTCTGCCTGACTCTCAGGTCGCCCAACAAATGCACCGCGGAAAGTAATAACAATATTTTAATCTGTTATAACGACAGGAGGATGCAAACGGCACTGATTGGGGTCGAAGTATCTTTTATCTTGGATACACGTAAAAATTTCAAATGGATATCGAGAATATCGGAGTCAACCACACTCGTGTAATTAATTCTCATTTTAAAGTCGGTTGACCATTGCCAGCTATACTTGGTTAGAGCTTTTGATTACGATGGCAAAGTAACGGGCGTAGCTGAAATTCTTGAATATTTGGTGAAGTAGTCAGAAATTAAGAGACCTTTTTATAGAAGATCAAAATTGCCTGAAAAATTTTAATTATGTGATTATATAATGATATAATAAATGGGTAAATTTAATCTTAACTATATCAATATACTAATATATTTCTATTATTTGATCGGTTTAATTTAATAATCCATACGCTATTATTGGATACTATTTAAGCTAAAAACATTTCTAGTTACTGTCCTGAGTTACAAGATCCCACCACTGTGAAAAATTTTTAGTATTAACTTGTGGCACTTAGATCAATGTGATGCTGGGGTTAATCCAGATACAAGCTCTTTTCGCAATGCCCGAGGCCTGGTAATCGAAAGAACGGTCCTCGCTTCCTGTCGTCGCCCGTCTTTTATCAGGCAAAACGCAAGCGAGAAATCAATTAGATCGCGTTGAGCATTGGAACCACCCAGGCGGGCGTGATCACGTAGAACCGTACTGAAAAATTTAGCAGCCCTTGCCCAATTCTGGTCCTCCATTTCCCGATAGCCTCTGGCGAGTGTCCTCGTGATGTCGCCTGCCGGTCCACTTCCACTTTCGATAATATTGTTTAGAGCTACTTGATCCCCACCGCGAGCATGCGCTATCGCAGCGTGCACATCTGCAAATGCAAGTCCAGTGTTAGGAAACTTAGTTAACGCATAGCGGCTCAGTGCGCTCCATCGCTCGGAGGGTACCTCAACGCCTGCAAGCTCAGCACGGAACAATAACGCCACGGAGTCTGTTAATATATTTAAGGGCGGCCCTTTGCTCGTTAAAGGTGAAATATCCACGTCTAACACTTGCCACATCCGACCCAAGTCACCACTTTCAAGTGACCATAAGCCTACGTGCCAAGAAACGTGGTTATATAGTGCCGCAGATGGGTCGTAGTGCTTCCAAAACTTGATCAAGTAGGGAAGGCCCTCGCCATCCTGAATATTTTCATAATATAAATGAGCGCGAATGTGCATGGAATGTGCACTATGGGGGTTTGCATCTATGGCAGCGTCAATATTTCTCTCTGCCTCATTAAGTTGTCCAACTTCTAATTGGGCAAACGCAAGTTGTGCGCGGAGCCACCAATTATCTCCGTAATGAGGAATGAGTTGCGAGATAAAAGCTAATTGCTCGGCCTCTCGACCCGGGAGGCCTGAGAACCCAATCAAGCCAAAAACACTCGTACACATTTGAGCGATTAAAACGTCTTTAGGCCAATTCTTTACGTGCTCATAAACCGCAGTACGGGCCGCAGAGGATTTTCCTTCAAGCAGCAAGGTTGATACATGCAAGTGAGATTGCTCTCTATCACTAATATTGGAAGTCAATTCATGAGCGCGATTAAGGCTTGCCCTTAGCTGGCTTGGCTGACCCCGCAACTGCATTTCTCGCGCGAGACCTATATGCGCAAGTGCAAAACCCTCATCCGCATCGATTGCTGATTGGAAAGCAGTTTCGACGCCAGGCTCCGCACCTAAAAAACGGTGGACGCCCAGGTCGTATGCCTCGCGAGCCTCATTGGAGAGAGTGCTAATAGAATTTTCATAAGCATCAGATAGCATTTAATAATTCCTGCGTTGTCATATTATAAGATTAATTTTGAATACATCACATGGATTGAGAGTTAAGATCACGCGACGAACTAATCTGTGAGGCAAGCAACTGTTGTATTATCCAAAAGAAAGACGGTTATGCAAATTGTCTAAACAAGTGTTACAACCATTGAGAATTGGTGCAATTTACCGATTTTAATGACCGTCTTTTGAGTTAAGGCTCAAGGCGCAACGGATCAAATCCACGTCCATGAAACCATCTAAGACCCATAAGGACCGAGTATCGTGACTAATACCTTTCCAATTCCTGATAGAGAGGAAGAGCGCGTCGCAGAACTTGAGGAATATCAAATTCTTGACACGGTCCCAGAGGCCGCATTTGACGAAATAACAGAGTTAGCTGCCGAAATATTGCAATGCCCCGCATCATTCATCGAGTTCATGGATGGAAATAGACAGTGGTTTAAATCAAAATACGGGCTTCCAGATGATTACACGGAAACACCGCGTGATATCGCAGTTTGCTCGCATACAATCTGCCAGAGTGATCTATTGTGCGTTCCAGACCTGTCTGAAGATGAGCGATTTGCTGACAATCCCCTTGTAAACAACGCACCCAATGTACGCTTTTATGCCGGCATGCCTCTCATTACTCCAACCGGGCATGCAATAGGCACCTTGTGCACCGTTGATTTTGAAAAGAGAGAATTGTCCATAAGTCAACAAGAGGCCCTAAGACGGCTATCAAGGCAAGTCGTCACACAACTTGAATTGCGACGCGCTCTTCTTGAAATGAATGACGCTATAAAAACGCGCGACGATATGAATGCGGAGTTACAATCAGAACGGGAAAAGACTGATATCTTGATGGAAAAAATTCTTCCAAAATCTATTGCCGAAGAAATTAAAGATAACGGTAAGGTGACTCCCCGGTATTTTGATGAAGCAAGTATCTTATTCTCTGACATCGTTGGCTTTACTAAACTCACAGAGACCCTTCCTCCAAACACTCTGGTCGATCTCCTCGATCAAATATTTTGTAGATTTGATACGATAGCTGCCAAACATGGAGTAGAAAAAATTAAGACTATTGGGGATGCTTACATGTGTGTATCTGGTATCAACAATGACAAAGAAGGACACGCAGAAAAATTATGTGCGATGGCAATTGAGATGCGTGATTACATGCAGAAGGCCAATGTACAACGAGAGAAGCTTAGAATGCCACGTTGGGACATTAGGATAGGGATTCATTCAGGACCGGTGATATCTGGTGTAGTTGGAGAAAATAAATTCACGTTCGATATCTGGGGAGACGCAGTCAATATCGCATCTTTGATGGAACAAAATTCTGAGAGTGGTCGGATAAATATCTCGGAAAGTACTCAATATCGAGTGCATCAAAAATTTAATCTAATAGATCGTGGAGAAATCGCATCTTCAAAGAAAGGTAATCTGGCGATGTTCTTTCTTGAAAATTCTAAACCTTAACAGTTCAAGGTCACCTCTCTGTTTCCTCCTGATCTCATCCCAGTACGTGTAATTTCTCACTTTCATTATACCTATTATTCTACTGGTATAATTTTATCTATTTTTCACCAAATTAGGTACAAAGAGTTCGATGTTTTGCACCTAAACTTATCATTTTTCTTTCTTGGAAGAGATTTCTTATGGTGGTGGCGTGCATACGTACGCCAAATTCTTTATAATACCCAGGTGTCGACCAGTCCGACTCTAATCCGGGAATCCAAAGCCTGATAATTGACCGTGAAGGGCAACGAGAAACTTCAATGACAAGGTAATGATTTCCATGGTGAAAATTTCAGATCATAGTCAGCGCGCTTCAAAAAATCACGACACAGGCGATATATTACAGCTTTCGGTAATCCTTCCTATCAAGGATGAGGAAGAGAATATCGGACCGCTCTTTGACAAACTCTTCCCTGTTCTAGATGGACTAGGTTTATCGTATGAGGTCGTTGCTGTGGACGACGGAAGCACTGACAGCACCGCAATTCAACTAAACAAGGAAATCAGCAAACGTGACAACCTTCGGATCGTCGAATTCCGTCGAAATTATGGGCAGACCGCCGCGATGATGGCGGGAATCGATTTCTCCAATGGTGAATTTCTTGTCTCTCTTGACGCAGACCTACAGAATGATCCAGCTGACATTCCATTGCTGTTGGAAAAATTAGTTGAGGGTTACGATGTTGTTTCGGGATGGCGCGCCGATCGTAAAGACGCCAAAATACATCGCAACTTTGTCAGCCGTGTGGCCAATAAATTGATTTCAACTTTATCTGGCGTTCATTTGAACGACTACGGGTGCACTCTAAAAGCCTATCGGAGTGAAGTTATTCGCGACATAAATCTGTATGGAGAAATGCACCGCTTCATCCCGATTTATGCCTCGTGGCAAGGTGCACGTGTGACAGAGATTCCAGTTCGCCATCACCCACGATGTCATGGAAAATCTAAATACGGTCTGGAACGCATAGCAAAAGTTCTTCTGGATCTCTTGGTCGTGATGTTCCTTGATCGGTTTTTTACCAAACCGATTTACGTATTCGGCGGTTTTAGCATTCTGGCAATTCTTGGGACCATCGTCAGCGGTTCGTACATGTTCTATCTGAAATATTTTGAATCTGTATCATTAATCTCGACGCCGCTACCCTTATTGACTGTTTTTACGTTCATGGTCGCTATCTTAAGCCTACTGCTGGGGCTGATCGCGGAGATCCTCGTGCGGGTTTATTTTGAGTCCCAAAATCGCCGTGCGTTCTCGCTGCGAAAAGTCGTTAACTTTGACGAGAAGGATTAGATTCGTGTGCGGAATTATCGGCTTTGTGGGGGCAGGTGATTCCCAAGACCTGACGAAAATGATCAAAGCCGCTTACCATAGGGGCCCCGATGGGGCCGGGAGGTTCGAGGATCCAGAAAACCGTGTCTATCTCGGTCATCGACGACTAGCTATCGTCGATGTCGAAGGCGGCATCCAACCCATGTGGAGCGCGGACCACAAAATTTGTGTTATATTTAATGGTGAGATCTATAATCAATATGACTTGCGGCGGGAGCTAGAGTGTAAAGGGCATGTCTTTCAAACCAGCCATTCGGACACCGAGGTCTTGGTTCATGGCTACCGCGAATGGGGTACGGACTTAAGCCTTAGACTGAACGGTATGTTCGCCTTCGCAATTTACGACTTGCACCAGCGAACTTTATTCTTGTCGAGAGATCGGTTCGGTGAAAAGCCGTTATACTATGCACGTAATAAAAATCTATTTCTATTTGCTAGCGAGATCCATGGGATCTGCGTACATCAACATTTTGAGCCTCAGATTGATATATACGCGATACAGAAATTTTTCGCCCATGGATATCTCCCAGCCCCAACGGCACTCTACCGAGATACCAGAATGCTTCCAGCGGGCCATAGTCTTCTTTTAAACATCTCTGACGGATCGCTCCGAGAATATCCATACTGGACCTTTCAACTGGAGCCCGATGAGGGTCTCAAGGACGCAGACGAAGACCTATTGTGTGAGGAACTTCGTTCCCTGATCATTCAGTCGGTGGAACGTCGGTTGATGTCGGATATACCCATCGGTGTGTTTCTGAGCGGTGGGCTCGACTCTTCGATCGTTCTTTCCGCATTAGCCACGCTCCGTTCGCCAGAGAAAATTGATACCTTTTGCGTTGGCTTCGACGATCCATACTTTGATGAATCGGAATACGCACGCGAGGCCGCCGCATATTTCGGCGTCAATCACCATGAACGCCGGATTAAGATGCACGATGCATTGGCGCGATTACCAGATATCTTGGGCACACTTGATGAACCGTTAGGTGACCCATCGTACCTCCCAACCTATATTCTCTGCGAATTTGCGCGACAACAGGTAACGGTTGCCCTAACCGGAGATGGTGGTGATGAAATGTTTGCCGGATATGATCCATTTTTAGCGCTTGCGTCCGCCAATATCTACCAGAGGCTGGTGCCAGGTCCAGTACACAAAATACTGCGCTGGCTTGCAACTTTACTTCCAAGATCCGACCGCAACATGAGCCTAGACTTCAAAATTAATCGAGCATTGATGGGACTTTCTCATGCGCCTGAATTTTGGAACCCAGTCTGGCTATCGCCCCTTAAGCCAGAGGATGGCGCGCATTTGTTCTCGGTTCCTTATGAACTCGAAAACGTCTACAGCGAATTGCTTGCGCGTTGGCGGCGTGACGACAAACTTGATCTGGTCGATCGGACGTTAGAGTTTTATGTGGGGTCCTATTTACACAATGGGATCTTGACAAAAATTGACCGCGCATCGATGAGTGTGTCCCTGGAGACCCGCGCCGTCTTCTTGGATTATGATTTAGTGGAGTTTTGCAGGACGTTGCCGAATTCTTTCAAAATCCGTAACGGCGAGCGGAAATATTTGTTGCGAAAAGCCTTCGCTGACAGATTGCCAAAAAACACGCTGAGTCGACAGAAAAAGGGGTTTGGTGTCCCACTAAACAACTGGATGCGAAACTTTGAGACTGAGGGCGATCTACCTGCGGTCCCTGGAGTAAACGAAACGTGGCTCTCCAATCGCCAAGAACAACACCGCCTTGGGCAAGCTGACCACAGGTTACTAATCTGGTGTTGGTTGAACCTGCGTCATATGAAGCGTTAAAAACACCTCTCTAGTGTTCAGGTTTTCGAACCACAAAAAACCGTGCACTTTTGTAAGTAACTACGCGCTCAATCCAAGGCAACTGCTCAAGATTTTGCAAATCCTTAGAAAACTTCCGCCAGCCATTGTTGAAATAGCTACCGTAGGTAATACTTGCGCCAAGGCTCAAATAAATATTAGGTGAACCAAGGCGAAGGATCAGATCTTCCAAGTTTTTAGAGGCAGGAAAATGCTTTGCAACAGTATCACTCCAAAAATCAAAATCTTGGAAAAACTTCCCACCAAGGAATAGTCTAAGAGATATACCTGGCTCATAGTGGAAATATACGATGGGTCGATCCCGAATGGTGTCACTGTGATCGCCATAAGTGGCTTTCAATTTCTTTGCGACGTTCAGGTCATGGTTCCAATCGCGATATGTTTGGAACGCCCAACTAAGGTACTCATTCGTATCTCTAGTTATGAGGGGATGCGTTTTCAGGCGCTCCACAACTATCGAAACGACAGTAACCATAACCGCAAGCATACCAGCAATCAGCAACCGACGACTTTTTTCCCACATACTCGTTAAAATGGGTGGGGGGATCAATTTCTCAATCGCATAACAGGCGTACCAAGAGGGCAGAAAAATGCCTAAAGCAAATACCTTGCTGAAATGTGGACCCGTTCGGTACCCGGAAACGGTCTGCAATAAAAACGGCAACGCGAACACAGCAAATGGCGCTAAATAGACAACAACACGTCTTGGCCATCGCGCAATCTTACTGCGATGATGCCAAAATAATAATGCGAGAAGAATAATATATAGGCTTCGCCAACCAATGCCCGTAGGTGGCCATTCGCTTTGGGAGAGTAGGCCAATGTCGTTTAAGGTGCCAAAAAGCGCAACACTTGTTGGCATGGCCCGCGTATCCAGTTGCGAGACTCCAGGGTAAAATGGACTTGGGTGCTCAAACAGGTAGTACAGGTCACGCATGGTAAACAAAGTCAACATGACTCCAAGTGCCAGCCACCGCGCAGCAGGACGTCCACCAGAACCACCTCGGTCAAGATGCTTCATATCAAGTATTGCGCCAGAGATCAGGATTAATGCGCCAAAAAACGCCCCATAATGCCGAGAAAACACTAGGAAAATACCAACTGTCGCGGCCATCACTATAGCGTCACGACGACCATTTCCTTTCGCTAAATAATAGATGATTTGAGCGCCGCCCAGATAGATTATCACTTCGAACCAATTGTAGCCGAGAAACAAGCGGTAGATTCCGTCAGTACGAAGAACTATTAACGTTAACAAAGAAAAACAGATCAAAGCCAATTTATGCTTTCGCAGACCAAAAGCCAGAAGCACGAACCCCAAAATTGAAGCCAGCGTACTGACACCGTGATAAGCAGGGTAGGGAGCCTCAAGACCAAACCAACGCGCGAGCGCGATGGCACCGTAGAGGTCAAGATAATAATTTAGGCTCGCCATATGCCCGTTAGAGAAATTGCTCGAAGCAACATCAAAGAACATGTCGCGTGAAAAAGCCTCTTGGATATACAGGACAGGCCAAGCCTGAAGACTGGCAAGATCAGCGCTCGGGTCCGGTTGTATGATGTTTACCAAGTAGAATGCTGCGACAGGTGGTGAGACAGTTAAGACAAAAAACCAACCAATAGAATCTCGTGTTCCCTCAGATACCATGACAAAACGCCTTAGCACCATTATCACAGCGCCGGAGATCGCGGCCGTTAGGAATCCAAAAGACCATGTTGGCAAACCAAGGCCCATGGATACTATGAGCGTGATATTAGTAGTCCCACACAGAGTGAGAAGTCCGATCGCTGCAGCTTCGATAAATGACCTACGTAGTTGCCGACCAATCAGTATTGCAAGCCCCAGCGTAGCTAGGATGGATAAAAAAATCTGAAATTGAGGCGGCCTCAAAAAAAAGTGTTCAAAAACGCTAAACATCAACTGTATTGCGCTCACCGAGCCTTGATAGGGCGTGGGGTATTCCCTCAATCAGCACTGGTGTTAAATATCTCGAAGCGAGTGAGGCGTGCCGATAGGAGAACAAAGATTGAGTAATGTTTCTCTGGCTCCGGTGCCCGGACGATAACCAAGGGCGCAAAGTGTCCTCGCCATGGGCAATGAGGTTAGCACGGAATTTCTCAGAGTTGTTCAACGAGATATGCTTCGCCAGCTCGTTAGAGCCCATGATTTCAAACTTCCAGGACGGAGCGTCGACAGGTCCCAATTCTACTCGAACAATAAACCACGTAACCTGCGAAAAATTAAAATAAACGACTCTGAAAATAACGATGAGTTTACGTTCCCGCAGCAAAACGAGACGCGCTAAGTTGGGACAGGCCGTTGTTATCAAATTAAAAAGCGCCCGGCCAAAAGAATTAGAAAGTGAGTAACCACGCCTCATTTTGGGCAAGTACCGATCGCAGCCCAGGACATCTCATTAACCCATTCCAGTTCTATATTTTGCAAACCAGCTCGATTCATCAGCGCCTCGACTTCATCGCGTCGCCAATAATTGGCGATCTGAGGAAGCATTTGATCAACAATAATGTGGTGCAAATGCCTAAAGCTGAATTCACGAATCAGGCGGAAATATGAAATGCGACCGAATCCAAGGCGAAGCAAACCCCAGAGCAAAGCCGCCGGCATATACGCCATCCACCATACCGTCTTCATTGGTAATTTACTGAAAATATATGTCCTAATCGGGTTCATAAAGTTAACGTACAATTCCATGTTTTCGTAGCCATAAACCCATATCAACACCACACCGCCAGGCTTCGTCGCACGAACCATCCGAGCGAGAGCTTTCCCCGGCTCCTCCAGATGGTGGATAACTCCGATACCAAACGCAATATCGACCTTCTCTGAATATTCCAGATCATAGATGCTTTGTTTTCTCACCTCCATCTCAGGAAAGGCCTCGAGATTAAGTCTCGCCCGCTCCAAGGACCGTTCATCGAGGTCAATGGCCAATCCGCCGGACGCCCCATATCTCATTGCCCAATAACTGTTGCGTCCCGCGCCGCAGCCAACATCCAAAATTGTACGATTCTTCCAACCAGTTTTAGGGTCGATCAGGCTTGTCCATAGTCGAAATTGGCTTTCCTGATCATCCGTAAGGTCATAAAAGTGATTCCACGAATATCCGAAGCGATCCGTTGAGCCGCGGTCTTGTTGGGCGGACTGTGCACTTCTATCAATCATCTCGCCGACAGGCCGCATCAACCCAATTCCGTCGAGTCTAGAATTTGCTTCTCCAAAATCGCCATTGGTCGACCTCCGTGAACGATTGTTCCTGTACGGACAAAAGTCGCGCGATTGTAAAATCTGTGAGTGGCATCATTGGGGTCATCATATGTTCGAACATAGTAACCAAAGTAACCGATTGACCTGACGCGGGCTGTACAGTCATTAAGAAGCCTCATGCCAACCCCCTTCTTTCGATGACTTTCGGCCACGTAGATCAATAATAACTCCGGTAGGGTGTTGTCTTGCCTCGTGCCTTTCGACTTAACCTTCTCGACGATGGCTCGAAGAAGAGGAGGTGACACCAATGCCAAAGGAGCGCGCAGCACAAGGTCGGTCGTAAACAGCAACCGCCAAAACAGAGTGTTAGGCGCTTCTGTTAGCAAATATCCACCGATCACGTGATCACCTTGCAATTCCAACCCCAAGTGCTCGGTCCGTGTACCAGCTACATACCGATAAAATTGGCGCACGAACCTAGCGCCCAATAAAGAAATCAGCGAGTCTGGCAAGATAGACAAATGGAGTTCAGCCAGTTGGTCTAGAACGCCATCGTCAAAGGCTGAGGACATTTTATCCATTCCTACCAATTGGCGCTTTATCGGCGATCCGCATGGCATTTGCCATTATCGTTAATGCCAGTGTATTTCCTGGGATAGACGGTAAAACGGATCCGTCCACCAAAAACACACGCGTCCAATTAAATGGCCGGCCCAGAATGTCGGTTCCAAACTCCGAGGAGCGCTCCGTCTCATGAGGAAAAGTGCCGCCACAATGATACCCCGTCCCGGGTTGTGAGAGCCGCATTGCCGGCGTGACGAACCATGAATTGAATTTTAACCCATGCCGAAAGAGTGCCTTGCCGGCTAATTTTGCTGTCTTCTTCGATCGATCTGGCCCGACGGACCGGACCTTCAACAAAGGAGTAGAGGAACACCCATTTTTGTGTTCAAGACTAATCGCTATATCGGTGCTGTGGTCCGAGTGCATACCACACCACGCAATCATCAAGCGGCTTAGAAATGGTTCGGCAAGCTTACGTTTCCAATATCGCTCTTGCCCCGGTCGCATCCCAAGTGCCTCCAACATCATCGCGCTCGCCGAGGATACCTGTACATGGAACCAATTATCGGCAAACCCAGGAATCTTATACTCCATGAAAATTTGCGGTAACGCGATTGACGGTTCCTCCCACGGTGCCGAAGTGGCGTGGCGGCGCAATATCGGGATCAGGAACTTTCCGCTTTGAAGGGCTCGCAGAGAACGATCATACACCCGCTTCGACCGAAGAAGTATACGTGATGAACCCAATACACCGGCGGCGATAAAAATAGCGTCGAAGTGGTCACTCTGGCTTGTCCCGGAATTGAGATCCGTGTACCGAAGGGTGGCTTTCGAGCCGTTTTCATCAACCTCATCGACCAAAATGCCACGGCGATAAGAAATTTTACCCGTCTCAATATAGCTTTGTAAAACCTGGTCTGTCCGAAAGATGGCCCCTCGAGGACAGCCTGAAAGGCATAATCCACATGGGTCGCAACGCGAAGAGCTAACGGCGAGACGTGACTCGCCGTAGACAAAATGGGTTTTATCAAGGCTCCGCTCGCTCGCTCGGAGGTCATCAAGAAGGTACTTGGCTTGACGGTTCTTAGGAAGATTTCCCAAATGATCAGTATGAAACGGATAGACCTCATTGATCGTACCTTCGCCGCCGACAAGTGGCATTCTCGTGAGAATTTTGCGGTAATATGGCGTAAGTTCGTCTGCACCAAACGGCCATCCTGTCATGTCACATTCGGCAACGGGAAGTGACGCGGCACCCCATAATGTACTATATCCACCTTGTGCAACACTTGGCGCAAAATGGTCATTTTTTATATCGAGAGGCAAATAAGGTTTATCATGGCCATAAGCAAATTCATGTCCAAACAGGAATTTGCGCGGTATAGCACGTCGAAGTGTTGAGTTAGCCGTCATGGCAGCGCGGTCCGATTTCGTCCAATTAGCTACCGGCAAAGACGCAAGCCGTCGAGCACGATCTTGAACCTCCCGCGGCAACACTTCCCCAATGTCAAAAATTGTGACGCGTATACCGCGAGCTAACAGAGCTTCCGAGCTAGCAAGCCCGGATGGTCCGCTTCCTATTACAGCGACATTCAAACTATGCTCTCCCAAAATACCTGCGAATTGCCATGATATTTCGCCGGACAGCAGCATGGGGATAACCGGGGTATGTTGGCAAATACACAACCGCATCGGCGGCGAAGGCCGCTGCCGGGCAAGTCTGATTGAACTCCTGGAAACAGCTCATATCGGCGCAATTTCGATGATAACTCGGACCAATATCGCAGCCATCTTTCATAACCATAGCAACCAAATTGGTCCGGTTTGAAAACTGAATCGGATAGTACCAGTAACAATGCGAACCATCATCTCGAAAGGGAGGAATTGAAATCTCTTCAATATCCCGCAAGCCAGCATCATACATACGAGCGCAATTGATGCGCTCGATTATTCGGTCCTCGATTTCGGTAAGCTGCGGTAGTATTAATTTCGCTTGCAGGTTGGATGTCCTTTTCAAATAGCTTGACGGCATCTGTTGACGTCGGACTGGTGCGATGTCGTTCTTGACGCGGTTATTAATCGCATCAACATTTTTTAAAAACCCAAAACGAAGTACGCGATACGTTAACAACCCATAGATCAAAGGGTGGGTCGCAAGGTCTGTGATCAAGCCAGATACAACTGACTGCAGAAAATTTCGTTTCGGCATGATTGGATAGCCCGCCAATTCAATCCTGACCTTTTCTGCCAAAGCCGCGTTGTTCGTGACAATCGCTCCACCGAGAAACGAACTCAGGGACTTGTACAGATTGAAGCTGAAAACCGCGGCGTCGCCAAAACTCCCGGCGGGTCGGCCATCAATTTGAGCTCCGAAGGCTTGCGCAGCGTCTTCAATCATCGGAATCCCGCGTTCACGACAGATCTGACCAAGACGCTCCACCTCACAGATTAACCCATAGAAGTGTGTCACCAAGACGCCACCTGTATCGTCATCAATCATGACATCGACCGCCTCGGGGGAAATATTGCAGGTCGCTGTATCAATATCGGCAAATACCGGTTCAAGACCGGCACAAATTGCCATATTGACGACTTCAGAAACCGTATAAGGCGACATGATGATCTTCCGTCCCTTAGGGATGAGGTGCTTGAAAATTAGGTAGAGACCGGTCCTCGCCAATGGAACCGCAACCGCTTCAGTAGTTTTCACCCGTTCGGCGAGCTCAGATTCAAGGGCAGCAACATCCGGGCCCTCAGCGTAACCCGACGACGCCAATCCGGTCATGACTTTGAAGTACTCTCGCATTGAAGTCGAAAGTCTGAGACGAGCTGGGGGTAAACTGAACATCTCGAGGGTTAAAAACCGTACAAGGCAGAACAGCGCGAAGAAACAAATTCACTCATTTCGCCACCATAGCACACAAGGCAAAAAATACGTCCATATGCGAATAGTGCACCAACGAGAAACAACGTCTATTAATACAATACTCACATTTTGCATAACAACTATGCGTGATATCAATCGAATATACTCCTGTAAAATCAAGCATGGATTTATTAAGTCTTTGTCATGTTCTGCAACAGTTCGCTCGCGTCCCGCAAACAGCTATCCAGTTTTGGCTTGGTTGGTGTTCTCGGCTTGGGCGCCAATCTCGTGGTGACGGCGTTTGTTAGTGAGGCCATAAATGTGGCTGTGGAATTGGCCTATCTGATGGGTTACGTCAGTGCCTTAGTGATTGGATTTGTGCTCTGCCGTTATTTTGTTTTCAAAACCACAAACTACACTCCAGGCGCGCAACTCACCGCCTTCGTGATCTCGTCAACTATTTTCCGAGGATTAGAGTACGGAGCTAGCCTATTTCTACATGTGGTGCTCGGTGTGAACTATCTGCTGGCGATCGTCATCGTCGCGGTCGGGGGATTTTTCCTGAAATTCGCTTTCTACCGTAGTCACATTTTTGCCAAAACCTGAATGTTATAATCCGTGGCGCTTCTGGATTCATCAAAAGGTGGTGGTACGGGGCACGCAAGACCAGTGCCGCGAACCTTTGCTCGACTTAATTAGATAAAAAGCGTAAGGAGCCTTGGCGCAATCATGCGACGAGAGCAGGGGACGGAGCCGCTCCACCACAGCGGGAATGGGGTCGCGCAGCCATATCACGTCGTAATCTTCGAATTGAAAGTCCAAAGTCCCGTCAGCGGCCTTTGTATCTTCTCTTTGCGCAAACCGGGCATGCTCAAGCCGCCATCGCGAAATTGGATCCGGCTCCGGTGCAGCAACAGATGGAGCGACATCAGGCAAATCTACTTTACGATCCGGAAAGCCGTGATGGCGGGCAACGAGATAAGGAAACAATTCCCAGTAGACATAGATCATGAGAACACGAGGCCGTTTGGTGTTTGTGGCCGCCCCGACGCGCAGCACTTCTTCCACTTCGCCCGGTATGTCCGTCACAAACTGGGACATACGTGATCCTATAGATGGCGACGCCATTTGTTTAAAGGAACCGTCGACGGCCACACATTGATAAAATGTCAGCATCACGACAATCGTGGGGCCAACGATCCAGGCAGGCCTTCGGAATTGGTCCCATTCCAGGCGTCGACCGAAATCGATAACGGTGACGATGAGCACCCAAATTCCAACGAAATGCAGCACCCGCACTGGAAGCTGCAGATAGCGGGCCAAGGATGACAGATAGGCATTGAACCCTGCCGGACAACCAACGTAGGTCAAGTAGACGGCAATCATATAAATACAGGCATAGCCAACCACCGCCAAGCAGAGCCATCGTGTATAAGTGCGCGTTAGTCCCCAACAAAGACCGATCAAGGCGACGATAGTCACCGGCAGCTTGTACCGCCAAAGATAACCGCCAGTCTCAACCAGGAGATCACGGCCAATGGTCATCCACGACGATCCGGACCGGCCGAATTCAGCAAGGCTCCCAGAGAGAATTTGGCCAACATTGAGGTTACACTTCACTGAAGCGGGACTGACTATTTTCCAGCTCAGGATATCTATTAATGCCGGAAGAGCCGCCAGCACAGCGAACCAGCCGGCAACTGCGAGCCACGGGCCAATGCGCGCACGGGTCACCAATATCGCGGCGAACACGGCCATTACCATCAGAGGCACCAAGGCCAACCCTTGGCTTTTTAGAAGATAGTGGGCGCTCATTCCAATCCCGATGGCAAGCGCTACGCGCCAGCCCATCGCGCCAGGCAGCCAAAATATGGCCAGCATCAAGATCACCCCGATGGCGCTGTAGAACAATGGCATCCCCGGAAGGAGAAGTGTTGGCATTAGTTTCCAGGCCCCTTCGATGGCCAATAGAAACAATATCGCGAACAGTGCAAGCCATGATGACGTTAGGTGTGGAAGTTCAAGCCGGCGGCGCAAAACAAGCCGGAACAAGTCGAACGCCATAGCCAATAGGGCGACATGGAAAACCATCGGCGCGGCCAGGGCATGGGTTTCGATAAAGCTACCCCAGAAACCACCGGTGAAAGCTAATAATAAGTGCCAGCCCGGAGGGTATCCCAATGCAGCCGACACCATGCCTGGGAACCAAAAATCGTTGACCAGCCAGATCTGCTTGGCGTGACTCAACCAATTGGCATAAGTGTCATCGCCATAGGGAAGGAACGAAACCGGTGCCGACGCTAGCCCTGAGCCAATGATGATGACGGGCAGCAAAACCAGGGGATGCAAGGCTAAACTCAGCGCCACGTAGTAGGATACTGAAATAGTTGGCCGGGCTGTTCGGTACCAACGTATCCAACCCAACATCGCCAACGCCACCACTCCCGTGAGCGTCGTAGCAAACGACAACCCAGCAATAACGATCAACATGTATAGAAGATTAACCAACATGCATACACCGACGAAAGACAGGTAGCCCGGAGCCTTAGATAAATCGTCGTTAGTTGCTGGTATTAGGCTCCCAAGGCCAATGCATATGGCGAGAATGAGCAGAAATTCAGTAAAAAGCATCGGCGAATGGCACCGCTATGCAGGATGGAATGATGGTATATCAATCAAAGATAGTTTAAAAGTCGACTAATTTAGAAGATCAGGGGGAAACCGCACATGTACCTCTATTGGCCAAGGCCCACGGAGATCGGAAATGTCCTCTGAAAAGACCATGACATTGAGCATTATTGTACCGTGTTTTAACGAACGGGCGGCCATTGCCGATACAATTGAGGTCTTGTCTAAGGTTCTGGATAAAAGCGAAACCGACGAGATCATTGTTGTTGATGACGGCTCCACAGATGGGAGTTTTGAAATCGCCAGAGACCTGAAGGCTCACCATCCCAAATTGAACGTCCTACGCCATGAGAGCAACCGCGGCTATGGAGCGGCCCTGAAAACCGGAATCCGCCGGGCCCAAGGAGAGCTGATTGCCATCACCGACGCGGATGGCACTTATCCAAACGTGCGGCTTCCCGATCTGGTCAACGAAATTACCGACGCAGATATGGTAGTCGGCGCGCGTACGGGCGAAAACGTGAACTATTCACCGATCCGCCGGATCCCAAAGTTCTTTCTGCAACACTATTGCCGGTGGATCACCAACCAGCCAATTCCAGATATCAATTCGGGGCTCCGAGTTTTTAAAAAATCTGTGATTGATCGGTTCCTTCACCTACTACCTGACACCTTCAGTTTTACCACCACAATAACTTTGGCAATGATGACAAACAACTATGCGGTCCGTTTTGTTCCCATAGATTATTCGCAACGAACGGGAAAGTCGAAAATTAATCCAATCCGAGACACAATTAGATTTTGCCAGTTGATCTTCCGGACGGGTATCTATTTCGCACCGCTTCGCGCCTTCAGTCCAATCATTGCCTGTCTGGCGCTAGCTTTTCTCGGATGCGCGGCCCATGATGTGTTCGTAGCTCATAATCTCACAGACAAGACCCTGGTGTTCCTTACCTTGACCGTCAATTCCTTGTTGTTCGTCCTGCTGGCGGACATCATAGACAAGCGTATTGGTCGCTAGTCTTCGTATACTTCCTTAGCAAGATCCGTCACTACATCTCCAAACCTCGAGACTTTACCCCTGAATGGATTGTGCTCATGGCGACATCATCCAACTCCAGCCAACATGAAGAAATCGATCGTGCGCTTTTTGATAAAATTTCCAAATCCTACGCCCGCAAGGACGTGGTACCCAGCACCAGAGCAGCAAGACGTGCCATTGTAAAACGGGCTATGCGCCCAATCATTGCGGAACGCGGAGGGTTGGGAACCGTGATAGATATCGGCTGCGGAATCGGCGCACAAGCCAAGTACCTGGAGGGCGATTTCGACAACTACATTGGTGTCGATTATTCCCACGAGTTAATCGAGATTGGCCGACGCACCTTTGCTGACAGATCGGACATTCGCTTCGTCGAGGCCAACGTGAAGAACCTGCCGTTTGCGGAGGAAATGGCGGATGTAATCCTGATAGTAGGAGCTCTCCATCACATGACAGATCTAGAGACCGTAATGCTCTCGCTAACGCGGATCGCCAAACCAGGTGCAAACTTCGTCGCTATAGAACCGCAATGCGGCAACCCACTTATCCAGTGCCTACGCTGGATGCGCATGCAGTTGGACACCCACTACAGTTCGGACCAAAAATTTTTCTCAGATCGCGAACTCCACGCCATCTTAGACTTCGCCCCCTTGACGAAAACGCGCGTCGAGTATCAGGGTTTTCTGACCCCGCCATTTGGACAAGCCGGCGTGCGGCCGCAGATTCTATTCCGGCCATTATCGGCGCTCGCCCGCGCGCTGGAACCCGTAGCAGAGTTTATTTGCATCGGGCCACTAGCGAGACTGAGTTGGAACGCCGTTTGCTATGGGAAATTCGAATAATTTTAGCAGCCGTATACCTGGTTACAATTACATCATGTCAAAAACCCAAGCGCGCCGCGTCATTATCTTCGTCTTGAAGCTAACCGTCTCTGTTTCCATCCTTATATGGGTTTTCCACAAGTTCAATTGGCAGGATCTGACCTCGGTAATTTACGCCGTGTTCACGATTGAATTTGTTGTGGCCATCGCACTAATGGGTATACAACCAATTTTCGCATCTTTTCGCTGGCATCTGGTGTTGGTGAGACTCAATGGCTACGCGCCCGCTATTGGGAGACTGATCTCGTACTATTTTGTCGGCTTGTTCGTCGGCCAAATACTACCGTCTACTCTCGGCGGCGACTTTGTTCGCGGCCATTATACCTATACCGATAGAGTGCCTCTAAAGATCGTGGCTCTGAGCATCTTCATGGAACGCCTGATGTCATTCCTTGTTCTATTAGTCATGGCCGGAGTATCCGCTATCCTATTCACGGTTGCCGACCATCAAGGTGAGGTCCCATTCCAATATCTCGCCCTAGCGTTGTTCCTGACCTGTATCGCGTTCGCACCCTTTTCATTACCAGACCGCCTAGTGACCTGGTTGGATAACCGTCCTCAGTGTCAGGTCATCGCGATGGTGATCCATAATGGCAAAAACCTTTTGGTATCAGCAAACACATGGGTTCGGATTATCGGGTTCTCCTTCCTGAGCCAGAGCGCCGTTCTGGCATCTGCCTTTATGATCTCTCAAAGCCTCGACTTATCTTTGTCAGTAATGGCCATCGTTACGACAATGCCGTTAGTCATGCTAGCAGCCATGCTACCCATCAGTCTCGCAGGCTGGGGCGTGCGCGAAGGGACATTGGTCTTTTTATTGGCGCAATACGGAGTCAATAGTCTCCAAGCCGCAAGCATGGGCGTAATGATCGGCCTGGCGATCCTAGCCGTTTCGTTGGTCGGATTCTTGCCCTGGTTGACCAATGGCGACGCAGTGCCGCCCGATTAATTCCTCGCCAGTGCGATCTGCGCAGCCAGACAACTGACCGCATCCACCAAAGTTGCTTCCGAGGCCCGCCCCTGGATAAAATGTCGTGGTCATTTTCATGGGCCGCAAACCAAAACAAGATAGGCGTATCGATTATGATAGCTGACGAAGCGTCTAGGTAAGTCACTCTCAATCGGTATGTCTACCTGGTCATGTAATTCAGCGCTTAAGCAGGTGTAATTCCAACTGGGCTCATTGAGCAAGCGTTCATTTTCCAGGTCGTACTTGACCGGATCATTTTAGCCGCGGCAGGGAACATACGTCAGGCCATCATTTATCCAACGCAGCGAGTCAGCAATGGGAGCCGCCAAAATTTACTCTCTATCATAGGCAATCGCTGCAACCTTGAGCTCTTAACCTCGCAAAGCCAATTCCCAAGGTTTTTTCTGAAACTTGCTTTTTGCGCAATAGATGCCAACTCTTAGCGTCGACCATACAATCGCTAGTGTCCAAGGGCTGTACCATGACTGACATCTCAATTGAAGGCCTACATCACAGTGCGTACCGTTGCCGCGACGCCGAAGAAACCCGTCAATTTTATGAGGATTTCCTTGGTCTGCCCTTAGCTGATGCCTTCGAAATAACAATTACGCAGACGGGTCGCGATACCAGCGTCCTTCATGTGTTCTTCGAAATGGCCGATGGGTCATTCATGGCCTTCTTTGACGATCCTGATACGCCCTTCAATTTTAAGAAACAGCGGGATTTCGACCTTCACATTGCCCTAAAAGTCGGCATGGACCATCTGCACGCCATGCACGCCAAGGGAACAAACGAAGGTCGGCATGTTCGCGGCCCTGTTGACCACGGCTTCATTCATTCCATTTACTTCCGTGACCCCAACGGATACGTGGTTGAACTGGCGGCGCCGACCGGTCACAACCAACACCAATCCGAGGCGGTCACTCGGGCGAATAGTCGTGACGTTCTGACAAATTGGTCCAGTCGGAAGGCGATTATGTCTCTGGAGTAGCGGACCCTTTCCTCTGACTTCATCTTAATATACATTTAAAATATGAAATTGCAGGTCGCGTTTATAATTGGAGCTCTGGCCTCTGCCATTACGATCACATGGTCCGGAGAGGTGCTTGCGCTCGGCCGTGCCGTATCCAACACTATTCATAATGCTTATGCCGCCCATTTCTTCGACAAGGCAACTTTTCTTGTGAATTGCCTATGATGCGGTGTTTAATTCTTGTAACTTTGGCAGTTGCTTTTACGTATTTGGCTCTGGCTTCCGATGCGTCGGCCAATCGGACCAAACGTCAATACGCCACCAGCAAGCAACCCTATTGGCAAGTTGGTCAACTGGACCCTTTGCTTTCGAAAGCCTGTCGCAAAGGCGAGTTTGGTCAACGTAAACTGAAACTACTGACAATTGGTTTCATTGGAGGGAAGGGCCGCGCGCAAACAGGAATCGCAAAGACTGGTTGGAACCTCGCTGACCCAAATGGCCTGGCGCAACCCAAGATGACCTATCATTTCTTTAATCAAGGCTATTCCAATTGCAAGGTCTACAAAGCGCGCAATCCCAGGTCGCGATAGGACTGAACTCCCATCCTACAATGAACGACACGAGTGACGGCATTTTAGATCTTTTTCCAACCAAGATGCTGCAACGGAATTTGCCGGACTTTGAGGCCCCGAATCAGGAACTCCTCAAGCTTGTTCGCGATTTGGAGAAGGCTAACCGCAATCTGACCATCGATTATCGCAATAACAATCTTCTCAACCTGGACCATCCAGGTGCCAATTGGTTGCGCGGCGAAGTGAATAGTTCGGTCATAATGTACATGCAGTCCGTCGGTATCGACTACCCTGTGGATTGGCAAATCCACGCCTGGGCGAACGTCAACCGCATGGGCGATTATCATGATCTTCATAACCACCCCCACAGCTATCTTTCCGGGACCTACTATTTGAAGGTACCGCGGCTCGCAGAGGCTGGAAGACGCAAGGACCTACGGCCAAATCGGATCACCTTTTACGATCCGCGTCCAGGTATCAATATGGGTTCTATTCGTAACGATCCCTACGTGGACCCTGAGTTCACAATCTTGCCGAAGCCTGGGCAATTGATGTTGTGGCCAGCGTTTCTCAACCATTTTGTTCATCCCAACCTGTCGAAGGAGACCCGGGTCTCAGTCAGCTTCAACATCATTCTGAAATGGGCCGACCACTATCTACCTTCACAGGAG
>PARE01000045.1 GCA_002709525.1 Magnetovibrio sp.
AGAACGTTCGGCGGCTCGGACACCAAATCTCGGGTCAATGCGACACCGTCCGCAATCTTCGCCAGCGGCGCATATGCCCTGCGGGCCGCCCCAGTGGCGCGACTAAGAACCTTCATGGATTTAACGCTGGGTTTCGCGTCATCCTTCAGCTGAGTCTTGTATTTGTCAAATCGATAGGAACGGAGATACGCGCCATAGGCCAAATTGGCGGCGGCGTCTCCGGCTTTCACGGAAGACCGGTCAATCCCGTCCAAAAGGACACTCACTGTACTTATTCCCGTGTTGGCCAAGCCCGCGTAGGCGGCGCCCCCGGCACGCTGCCAGACCTGGTCATCCAGATCCTTTGGCTTCCCTAGGCCGATCAGTAGGACGCGACCAAGTTTCGAGCGCTCTGGGGCCAGGATATGCAGGGTTTGCCCCTTCTTCCCATTGAAACGGCTGGCCTTCATCGCGCGGCCGATTGAACCTTTGGTCGCCTTATCGAGCTGCTGCGCGGAATCTGTCAGCTTGCGCCCCTGCAGCGCGAAGATTACAGCTGCGCCGCTAGTCGGTTGGCTAAGATTGGCGAACGAGATTTTCATGGGTTCCTCCGTAATAGCGCGTGTACCTGGAATTGGACGCGTGTTTTTTTAATGTGTGTATTCAGATCCGAAAGAAAAGGCGCTCCGGGCTCCGGTTTCAAGAAATTTCGCGTCCGCCGGCAATCATGGTGCGGCGCAGGGTTGATCGAGATCAGCACTCTCTCGGTTCGGCTGACGCTAATTCCGCCTCGACGTCCGCTAGGGACGGCCCACCCCGGTTTCGCCCGGACAGCCACAGGATGCCGCCCGGTATCGCCACCGCCATGCCCACCAGCCCCAGTAAAACCCCCAAAACCGTCGCCGCCTCGGCGCTGACGCCGATTAGACCGAACGCCACCACCATGGCGTTCTCCCGCACACCCCAGGCGCCGATAGACACCGGAATAGTCATGGCAAGCAGCACGGGTGGCATGAGGACGATGCTATCAAAGGCCGTAATGTCCAAGTTCAATCCAAGGGCGAGGATATAAACCGCGAACGCGATGTTCGCATGACCAAGCGCGCTCCAAATTAATGCGGGCAGAGCCACACCAGGCCTCAGGAAAACCACCCGAGCGTCATCTGCGAGGTTACCGAGCCCACGTACCACTCGCCAGCGACGCAAACCACTGGGAAATCGGTCCAGTAGGCACAACACTACCAGGCCACAGGCCACTGCGGCGCTGACCACGGCCACTGACGGGATAATCCAGGCCCGCTCCTCTGCCTCCAGATTGGAGACGAAAAAAGGCAGCATCCCCACCACCAGCATAACCAGCGCAAGCACCGTCGCAACGCGCTCCAAGATCACACCGTTGAGTGCCCCGCGAAGTCCCCAATCCGCTTTGAACACCATGTACACCCGCACCACGTCGCCGCCGGTGCCGCCGGGCAGCGCCTGATTAAAGAAAGTCCCGACATAAAATAAGCGCACGGTTTCCCAGAACGGCAAACCGATGCCGATCCCCTTCAATACCGTGTTCCAGCGAAACCCCGCGATGATCATTTGGAACAACAGCAAGCACGCCGCACCAACCAACATGAGTGGGTCGACCTGAATGATACGAAGTCCAGCCGCCTCAAGGTCGATGCTGTCGACCAAATACCATATCAGCCCGCCGGACACCGCGATCTTGAGCGCAAGGGCCAACCATTTTTTGTTCATGCTTGCCTACGAATGCCAGGGCGAATTCTCCAGTTGGCGGGAAGTATTATCAAGATGAGCGAACGAAGTCACGGCTCACGCGACAGCCTTTTTACGGAATCGCACGGGAACCCGTTTGCGCCCCCAATCGCCTTGAGTTTCCTCAAATACACCGGCTACCCGCGAGCCGCAGTTACTGCAGTTGCCCGAATAGTTGCCGCCGAAACGAATGTTCCAATCGGAGAGTTCATACCAATCCCGGCCGATGAGGCGGTGGTTGCACACATGGCAGTAGGTGCTGTGCCCATCAAAGTCATGAATATTGCCCGTATAGGCATAGCGAACACCGTTGGCCAATGCGATCTCCCGTGCACGCGCCAGAGTAGATTTAGGGGTGCGCGGTTTGTCCATCATCTTCCAGTCGGGGTGGAAGGCACTAAAATGCATAGGCACATCCGGGCCCAGGTGCTTGACCACCCAGGATGTCATTTCGTCGATCTCTTTCTCAGAATCATTCTCGCCCGGAATAATAAGGTCTGTGATCTCAAACCACACGTCGGTTTCGTGCTTCAGATACTTGAGCGTATCCAGGACCTTGGAGAGTTTTGAAGTGCACAATTCCTTATAAAATTTTTCCGTGAAAGCCTTCAAATCTACGTTAGCCGCGTCCATCCACTTGTAAAACTCGGCGCGTGGATCAGGACAGATGTAACCCGCCGTTACGGCGACATTTTTTATTCCTCGCTCGCGACACGCTTTTGCCGTGTCGACCGCATACTCCAGAAAAATCACCGGGTCGTTGTAGGTATAGGCGACAGAACGACATTTGGTCTGCATCGCCGCCTGGGCGATAGCCGCAGGGGAGGCGAGATCCTGGAGCTTATCGAATTCGCGCGCCTTGGAGATGCTCCAATTCTGGCAAAACTTGCAAGTCAAATTACAACCGGCCGTTCCGAAACTGAGAATTGGCGTACCGGGGAGGAAGTGGTTGAGCGGCTTTTTCTCTATAGGGTCGATACAGAACCCTGATGAACGCCCGTAAGTGGTCAGAACTATGCCGTCGGGTCCGCAGGCACGTACGAAGCACAGACCTCGCTGCCCCTCTTTGAGCTTGCAAAACCGAGGACAAAGGTCGCACTGTACCCGTCCGTCACTAAGCCGATGCCAATAACGACCTGGAAAATCGGTGGAGAAATCCTCGGTTGGAGGGTTCGTAATCACATTCATGATTCCAGTATATCACGATACCGCGCTGTTGTATCTTATCTGTGTACACGCTAGGTTCTGGACTTTAAAAAGGTGTCACCATGCAAATAAAAGCTCTTTGCGGCGCGCTCGGTTCAAAGGTCCAGGACATTAACCTGGCCACGGTCGACAGCAATGAGATGGGTGTAATCCGCGACACCTTTCACCAGTCACATGTGCTAGTGTTTCCGGATCAGGACCTGGAACCTGCTGCACAGGTGGCCTTCACCGAACATTTCGGTCCTGTTGAACCTCATCCCCTGAAAACACGTGCCACCGTTGAAGGATTCGATACTGTCCTGATCCTCGAGAACAAACCGGGGCAACCTGGTGCCCCCAATGACTATTGGCACTCAGACATCTCTCATTCGGAAGTTCCTCCGGCAGCGTCATGTCTGCATGCACTAACGATACCGGATGGCCATGGCGACACTATGTTCTGCAACATGGTGTCGGCCTATGAAGGCCTATCAGATGGAATGAAAAAACTGATCGCAGACTTAAAAGCCCTGCACAGTGGAATGGCGACCTATGAACGCAGCCTGGAGTCGAACGACGCGCGGAAGATCGATCCATCAGAGATCAAACTGCCGCAAGCCCACCCTGTCGTCCGCACTCATCCAAAATCTGGCAAGAAGTCCCTTTTCGTGAACCCGCACTTCACTGTAGGCATTGAGGGGATGACTGATGAAGAGAGCAGGGTAATCTTGGATGTTCTTTATGCTTCCGCCATTCAGCCTGAAAATATCTACCGGCACCGCTGGCATCCTGGCGATGTGGTGATCTGGGATAACCGCAGCGTAATGCATTACGCCGTACGCGACTACACCGAGGACATGCCGCGCAAGATGCACCGCACCACGGCTGGCGGCGAGGTGCCGGTCTGAGCGTTCAGGCGGTCTTACCCAGGCTCGCCAGCATTGAGAGATGTAGTAGCAACTCCCGCCGTTTTGTCGTGTCCGCTTTCGCCGTCAAAAGCCGATCACGGAACGCTGCCTGAACGGCAGGGTCGCCAGACTCCAGGTCCCTCTTATTTTGAATGGAGATGCGCTGGACGTACTCCATGGCGATGCCTCGGCGTTCCTCGTCATACCGATCTAAGCCTGAGAGATCGGAGTCGCCGCGCAAAATCGGGATCAGCTTCTCTGCCAAGTTAAACGAATCATGTATTCCGCCGTTCATGCCCATGCCACCCAAAGGATTGTTAATGTGCGCCGCATCCCCGGTCAGCAAAATGCGTCCTACCCGATAGGTATCAGCGACCCGCTGGTGTACATTATAAAGCGTCTTGTGAGCCACACTGTAGGGCGCACCCGGATCATGTATACGTTTCATTCGGGCCTGAACGCGATCATTTGAGAGGATGTCATCATCCACTTCCTCCGCGCGTGTCGGAAACATGCAGCGCCACAAGCCATTCGGGATCTGAAGTAAAAAATACCATTCCGACGCATCTGCCACGTAGCTTACCGATGACAGGTCCGGAAAAACCGATATGAAATCGAAAGGAGTGCTCACAACCAGAAAGCGCTCCGGCCAGGTAAACCCCTTAAAAGGAATACCCAGGGTTTGCCGGACAACGCTGTTGGCACCATCCGCACCGACCAGATATTTAGCCCGTAGGGCTTCTCCGTCCGCCAAGTTGGCCGTGACGCCGCCAGGGTCCTGGGTCAGGGAATGGACCCGCGCGGAGAACCGAACCTCAACATTCAAATAGTCCATTAACATCTCATTCAATATTTGGCAGAGTTTATATTGCTCGGCCTGAACTCGATAAGGATGGTCAGTCAGATCAGAAATATCGGCGAAATCAAACTCGGCAATCTTACCCTCACCGTGACGGCGGTATTGAACGATGGGCGCAACGAGACCCCGCTCAATTAACGGTGTCGCGGCACCAAAAGCACTCTCTAACATATCCAATGATGAAGGATGAAAGGTAGAACCCCGAAGGTTCTCTGGAATATCGGGCTTGGCTTCCAATACGACGGCATTAAGTCCCGCCTTTGCCAAATGCATGGCACAGACCAAACCGGCTGGACCAGCCCCGACGATAATTGCATCCAACAACCTTTGATCTCCGATCATTTTATCCGTCATAATTTAAGTAGCCGAGCTTAAGTCAAACGTGCTCAGCCTCACAGCGCAAAGTGCGTCACGATACCAAATCCGGCCCCCAGCGCTACCATGAGAGGTACACTGACCCACCCCTTGAATAGCAAAACGAACGCTACGAGCGCAGCGATGATGTTGATCCAATGTGGCCCGTTAGCCTGAACCAAGGCGGCTTCTCCAAAAAAAACGGCCAAATTGAAAATCACCCCGACCACAGCGGCGGTAATAGCGCCCAATGCGTTGCGGGCCCATGCTCGCGCCTGCAGATCCTCGATGTAGGGGGCACCCGCAATGATGAATAAGAAAGATGGCAAAAAGGTAACTAGGGTTGTTAGGCTGGACGCCATTACGGCGGCACCAAGCCCCGCTACCTTCCATCCGGCGAAAAAGCCCACATACGTTGTAACAAGAATCAGCGGGCCTGGAGTAGTTTCAGCAAGCGCAAGGCCGTTGATCATCTCCGGCGGTGTCAGCCAGCCGTATGTATTAACACCTGCATCAGCGATGTAGGGCAAGACCGCATAGGCACCGCCAAAGGTCACAAACGCAGCCGTAGTAAAAAGTTTAATTACATCGGCAAAGGGCGTGGCACCAAATACAGCCAGAGCAAGAGCACACGGTATTGCACCGACAACCAAGGTCCAAAAAGACACTGTGCTCAATCGTAGGATGACTGAAGCGAACTTGAAGCTCGACGCCGCTGCGTTTTCTGTCGCCCCGCCATGAGTCTCGCCTGCAAACTGTCCCCAAGACGAGCCCGCCAAGACCATGCCAAATAACCCTGCCATCAAGACAACAATCGGAAATGCTATCCCAGCAAATTTGATGGCGGCAAAGGCAACGATGGCTAGACCAATTGCCAACGCTGTATTGCAGGCCTTCGAACCAATTCGCCAAAGCGCATAGATTATGATCGCGACAACCACGGGTTTGACACCCTCAAACAGCGCTTTCACCAACGTGCTGTCACCCTGGGAAGCGGCGATCCAAGCCAGAACCATCATAAATACCATCCCAGGTAAGACGAACGCTGTGCCTGCAAATAATGCGCCGCGCACCCCATGAAGTCGCCATCCGATATAGGCTGCCAACTGTTGGGCCTCGGGCCCTGGCAATAGCATGGCGTAGTTCAGCCCACGCAAAAATTCGCCTTGACCAATCCAACCTCGTTTGTCGACGCACTCTGATTGCATCATTGCAATTTGGCCTGCAGGTCCACCGAAACTCGTAAACCCCAGCTTTACCCAATAAGAAGCGGCCTCGCCAAAGGAAGGCTCCATCTTTCTGGAAGAATTGGAATTTTCATTTGCGATTGACTCGTTCATGTGGCTCCTCCAATAGGCTACAACACGCAACGTATCCGCCTTACGGCGTCACGAAAATGGAAAAATCTTAATGTGAATATCGCGGGTTTTATGCCTCGAATTCGAACCCACACAGGTCTATATTCCGAGCGCATCAGCAAGAGAAACCAGCACCAATGTTCTTTGTTCGCATTCTTACTTTGTTCTTTTCTTTGATTCTGGTCTTTCCCCTACAAGCGGCAGAGATCGCACGACCTATTAAATGGGATAATCTAATCCCTCAAATGGCCCCGATAGAAAATCCCTTCACGGATTTATCGATGGACCAACGAACGGATTTCGAGGTGTTGTTAGGTATCCGTGACATGAAACGCCGCGGGTTTCTCTCCGAGGGAAATGAAACATCTGATGACGAGACGGAAATCCGGGAGAGGCTGACCCGGCAAGGCTTAAGTGTGAATAATTATATAGCCGAATACGAGCGCCTGGAAAAGGAAATCATTAAACGCAATAAGATGACTAATGCGGAATTAGACGGTCAGATTGTTCGTATTCCCGGTTATGCTTTGCCACTGGAGCACAGGGATATGGGTGTCACTGAACTCCTTTTGGTGCCCTATGTTGGTGCCTGTATTCACGTCCCACCACCGCCCGCTAATCAGATCGTCTACGTGACCATGGAGGACGCCTATATGTCGACCGATCTTTTCGAACCGGTTTGGATCACTGGACGGATGATAGTAAAGGCTACCAACCAGTTGCTAACCTACGTTGATGGAACCGCAGGAATCGATACCGCTTATACGCTTAAAGGCAAAAAAATCGAGCCTTACGAAAAATAAATTTTATATACAGCTAGCGAGTAGACTGAGTTATTTGGATATTCATTAAAAAATTGTATTGCGTTTATAGTTCCTCTTCGGTCATTTGTAATAATATAACATTGCTTTTTGTTCCCCAAGCTGGAAGGCTTTTATGATACTGTTATCACTTCTTCAGCAACGAATCCGCCTGATATTTTGGACGGCTGTCACCCTTTGCTTTTTCACATCGCTCCAAGCTTCAGAACCCGCTCATGAGCACGGCGTTGGCCACCTGTCAATTGCCATCCAGGGCAACGAGGTTGAGATTGAGCTGGTTGTCCCTGGTGCGGACGCTGTAGGCTTCGAGCACACCGCAAAAACCGAGAGTGAGAAAAGAGCCGTAAAGGTGGCTGCGGAAAAATTAAAGGAGGCGAAACGCTTGATCACACTCACTCCAGGAGCCCTTTGCCATCTTGAAGAAACCAAAGTGACCTCAGCCCTGTTACAGAGTGATAAGGACGAGCATGATCATACTAAAGACCACACACATTTGAAACATGTTAAGAATGGCGAACATAAACACGATGAACATGATCACAAAGGGCATGAAAAGCATGGCCATAAAGACCCCGAAAAACATGCCGGCGGTGAAGTCCATTCCGAATTTTCTGCCCACTATCATTTCCATTGCGACCATCCCGAGAAACTGACCGGAGCCGACGTTGGGTTTTTTATGGTTTTCCCCTCTGCCCATGGGCTTGAAACGCGTTGGGTAACGGATAAAGGCCAAGGCACCATAGAGTTGACAGCAAAGGCATCGCGATTGACATTCTAATGCTCTTCGAACGGAGGGGTCGACAGCTTGAGCGCCGCGATGATCGAATTGAGCGACTTGCGATTCCGTTGGCACCGCGATGCGCAGCTTGTTCTCAATATCCAAGCGTTCGAGGTACGCGCTGGTGAACGAATTTTTTTGGAAGGTGCGAGCGGAAGCGGCAAAACCACCCTTCTTAATATTTTAGGAGGCGTAACAGTTCCGGAAAGCGGTCGTGCGACCATCAATGGAACCCACATCAGTGACCTTAATGGCGCCAACCGCGATCAGTTCCGTGCAGATCACATGGGGATCGTTTTTCAGATGTTCAATCTGATCCCCTATCTTTCGCCGATGGACAATGTGGTCCTGCCTTGCCGGTTTTCCAAACAGCGCATGGCTGCCGCGGAACAAAGATCAGCGAGCGTTACGATCGAGGCCCTGAGGCTCCTCAGGCACATGGGACTAGATGGGAACATGGTTTCGGCCCGGCCCGCATCGGCATTCAGTACGGGACAGCAACAACGGATTGCTGTTGCCCGTGCCCTTATCGGAGCTCCACTTTTGGTTATAGCCGATGAGCCTACATCAGCCCTTGATCACGCAGTCCGCTCGACCTTCATGGATCTGATGTTTGAGGAAGTTAGGGCTAACAATACGACACTCCTATTTGTAAGCCATGACCCCCAATTAGCTGCGCGGTTCGACAGGCAAGTCGCTTTGGCCGATATCAATGGTGCATCGGCATGACGATTCTCGCTACCATCATTAACATTTCAATCCAAAGCTTAATCAACCGGCGGCTAACCGTTTTACTAACGGTGTTCGCCATCGCAGTCAGCGTGATGCTTGTTCTAGGCGTCGAGAAGGTCCGGCAGGATGCAAAACTCAGCTTCGCCAACACTATCTCGGGCACCGACCTAATTGTCGGTGCGCGAAGCGGTTCCATTCAATTGCTACTCTATTCGGTCTTCCGTATCGGTAATGCCACCAACAACATTTCCTGGCGCAGCTATCAAGCCATTGCTGCACGTAACGACGTAAAGTGGACAATTCCTATTTCGTTGGGCGATTCTCATCATGGCTTTCGGGTCATGGGCACCAGCAATTCGTACTTCAAACATTACCAATACGGCCAAAACAGCCTACTACGGTTTCGTGATGGCAAACCGTTCATCGATGTATTCGAGACCGTTCTCGGCGCCGAGGTAGCGCGTAAACTCGGTCACAAGATTGGTGATAAAATCGTGATCGCCCACGGGCTAGGCGCGGCTGGCTTTACAAAGCACGACGACAAACCGTTTACTGTTTCCGGTATTCTGGAACACACGGGCACTCCCGTGGACCGAACGGTACATGTCAGCGTCGAAGGCATCACCGCGATCCATGTCGACTGGAAGAACGGGGCGCGAATGCCGGGTATGAGCATGGATGCCAAGTCGGTCCGCAAGATGGATCTTACGCCCCGCTCAATTACCGCTTTCATGGTCGGTTTGAACTCCCGTCTCGACGCCTTTCGCGCACTTCGTGAGATCAATAATTTCCAAAGCGAACCGCTTCTGGCTATTCTTCCCGGCGTTGCCTTGCATGAACTCTGGAGGTTGATGGGCACTGCCGAGACCGCTTTGGCCCTAATCGCCATTCTTGTTGTAGCAAGCGGCCTGTTGGGCATGCTAACCATGATGTTGGCCAGTCTGAACGAACGCCGCCGGGAAATGGCCATTCTTAGGGCAATTGGTGCCCGGCCAATTCACATTGTCGCTATGTTCTTGATCGAAGCCCTTATCATTGCCAGCCTTGGTTGCTTACTAGGCCTGCTTCTGTTGTATGCGGCTATGGCCATCCTCCAGCCAGTTTTGGAGGCGCAACTTGGGTTATTTATTCCCATCGACGTCCTTCAGCTTCGCGGATGGCTAATTCTTAGTCTAGTTATGGCATCCGCCGCCATAGCTAGTATTATTCCAGCCGTGTTCGCCTATCGCCACAACTTAGCCGACGGTATTACCGTCCGAATCTGAGATCCAGCGACCTCGCGATGGTCCTCCGGCTGATGCGGCATGGAAATAACCCATAAATTTGCGCTACAATACGTTTGTCGAGGTAAACAATGTGAACTGGTCCAGGCCCATGAACGCTATCCGTGAACCGGCAGTCGCCGGGCAATTTTATCCCCGCGCCGCCAGCGAATTGGGTGCCGCTGTTGACGCCTATTTGGCGGATGCAGTCAAAGGAGACGCCCGAGCACCGAAAGCGATCATCGCTCCGCATGCCGGATTTAACTACTCTGCCCCGATCGCGGCCACTGCCTATGCACGCCTAGAGCCCGTTAAAAATGTTATCAAGAGGGTTGTCCTGTTGGGGCCCTGTCATCGTATCGCAGTTCAAGGATTAGCGCTCTCAAGCGCCCAATTCTTCTCCACACCGCTTGGCAAAATTCCGATCGATGCGGAACTAAAAACCCGTGCCTTAGCGTTTCCGCAGGTGGAGGTTTTTGACCCCACACATCAGATGGAGCACAGCTTGGAAGTCCATCTACCGTTCCTCCAAAGAATTCTGGACACTTTCACGTTGTTGCCCATCGTCGTCGGTCAGGCCAGTCCTAACTCAGTGGCCGAAGTACTGAACCAAGTATGGGGCGGCAGCGAAACACTGATCGTCGTCAGCTCTGACCTAAGCCACTATTTGGATTACGAAAGCGCTCGGGAAATAGATGCCAAGACCAATAAGGCAATTCTTGACCTAAACCCCTCACAGATCGCCCATCAGGGTGCCTGCGGACGGTTCCCCGTGGGAGGGCTTTTGGCGGTGGCCAAAGAGAGGAAAATGTCCGTGGACATGGTGGATCTTCGCAATTCCGGTGACACGGCGGGCTCAAAAGACCGCGTAGTAGGTTATGGATCATGGCTGTTTTTTGATGGGCCCGCGCCGTCACAATTAGCCAAGGTCCTGTGGGGAAGAACTATCCGAAAAAAGACGAGTTCCGGCGCACCCCTACCTTCCGCAGCGGTCATTGATGGAGAGACTGAATTTGGCACAGCAACCAAGGCCCTTATTCGAGAACATGGTTTTACGCTGATCCTTTTAGCTGCCGCATCCATCGACCATGGGCTTGATCTCGGCCAGCCGGCTCGAGTGGATTTCAATAAGCATGCACCGGAACTCCTTGAGACGGGTGCATGTTTCATCACGTTGACGAGAAACGGGAAACTCAGGGGCTGTATCGGTTCACCTGAAGCACACCAACCATTAGTCGCGGACATCTCCGCCAATGCCTTCCGAGCAGCCTTCAAAGATCCAAGGTTTTCACCACTGGCATCAACGGAGCGAAATGAACTTGATCTGTCTATCTCTTTGTTGAGCCCTCAAAGCCCCATGGCATTTAAGTCTGAACAAGAATTTATGGCGGTTTTAAGGCCGCACGTGGATGGACTAGTGATTGCCGATGGGGCGAGGCGCGCCCTATTCCTACCCTCGGTATGGGACCAATTGTCTGATCCAACCGTTTTCGTGAGTCGCCTTAAACAGAAGGCTGGCTTAGCGCCCAACCATTGGTCCAATAGTTTCCGAGCATGGCGATTTGTCACGGAGTCAGTTTCCATAAACGATCTGCAGTAACAGGGACATCCATTTTGCTAACTATTGAAAAAGACCTTGTTGAACAGGTCGTTGACATCGCGCGCCGAGCCGGCGACGCCATAATGACAATCTATGCGACTGATTTTGCGATTGATACGAAGGATGACCGCTCACCCGTCACGGCTGCAGACCAGGCCGCAGAGGACGTTATCTTGGCGGCCATCGAAACACAAATTGCGCGCGCCATACCCGTGGTCAGTGAAGAGGCTGCTTCCGTCGGCCAAATTCCGGTGGTCGATGAAAAGCCATTTTGGCTGGTCGACCCAATGGATGGCACCAAGGAGTTCATTAACCACAATGGGGAGTTCACCGTTAACATCGCCCTTATTGAACAACACACCCCAATTCTGGGCGTGGTGCATCTTCCCACCCAAGGAACCACCTTTATTGGATACGCAGCTGGCGCATCCATAGTCCGGGATGGCGGTACATGGGAGAGAATTACCTGCCGCCCGCAACCGGACGCCGGCCTGACCGCTCTTGTTAGCCGCTCACACCATAATACGGAAGTGGACGATTTCCTCAAAGAATTAACCGTCAGCGAAGAGATTAGCGCTGGCAGCTCGCTAAAGTTCTGCCGGGTCGCCGAGGGAATTGCGGACATTTATCCGCGCCTCGGACGAACCATGGAATGGGATACGGCGGCTGGGCACGGCGTATTAAAATTTGCTGGAGGACAGGTACGACAGATCGATGGTAAAGAGCTTACATACGGAAAGCCCGGGTTCGAAAATCCATATTTTGTCGCTGCCTCCGATGATGTTTTTGACAGGCTAATATATTGAGAAAAAATCACTTTCCGTCGATTATCTTAAACGCGGATGACGAGGGTATTATGCGTGCCGCCGGGATAATAGCAGGCGGAGGTTTGGTAGCGTTTCCAACTGAGACGGTCTACGGCCTGGGTGCAAACGCCCTGGACGACAAGGCAGTGGCGCAGATTTTTGAAGTTAAAAATCGTCCAAACTTCAATCCACTAATCATTCATATTTCGAAAATAAGTGACGCCCTGCGCTTAGCAGAATTTGATGATCGGGCAGAGAAGGTCGCAAATGCCTTCTGGCCCGGCCCGTTATCAATCGTGCTACCGCGTCGGGTGGATTCAAAAGTATCATTCCTGGCCAGCGCCGGATTAGACACAATCGCATTGCGTATGCCGGCCAACAAAGTGGCCCAAAAGCTTCTAGCCGCAGCACGATGTCCGATAGCTGCGCCAAGCGCCAATAGGTCTGGCGAAGTCAGTCCGACCATGGCCGAACATGTAGCACAATCCTTCTCCAAATCGGGGAACAAAGGGCCCAGTCTGATTCTCGATGGCGGCCCCTGTTATGTTGGGTTGGAGTCAACCGTTGTTGATTTATCAGCAGAAACAGCTTCACTGCTACGCCCAGGCGGCATAACCCAAGAGATTTTGGCCGATAATTTGGGAACACTAGCCCTCGCCGGCAGTGATGATAACGCTCCGCGTTCACCGGGCATGATGACCCGTCATTACGCTCCGGCTTCATCACTACGGATTAATGCGACAACCGCTGGACCTAACGAGGCGTTTCTGGGTTTTGGCGACAACGCAGAGGGAGCGATACACAATCTAAGCCCCGATAGTAATTTAACGGAAGCTGCGGCAAACCTCTTTGCAATGATTCGCGATCTCGATAACGGGACATACGAGGGCATCGCCGTCGCATCCATTCCCGAATATGGACTTGGAGAGGCCATAAATGACCGGCTCAAACGGGCGGCCAAGAAGGGTTAACCCTCGAGCGGCACAAAAGCTCAAATCGTCCGAAGCGAATTCGATCAAAAACCCGTATGAGCTTACATTTTTAGCACTCTTCCAACGGCGTCAATATGGAGAGCCTGGAGACCCCGTAACCCTCATTGCCGATTATCGATGTGTAGTGGGAACCCCTTACGCGCCTCGGTTGGTTGAAAAGCATTCATAAATAAAAAGGCCTAGTTTTCTAAATTATCGCGGTTGCCATTCCGGGCCCCGCAACATTATATCAATTCTATGATGACCCGCTTGGAAGCACTCGATAAAATCCGTCAGATCGTTGGCGACAAAGGTTGGCTCGACCAACCTGACGATATTCAACCACACATTTCGGAAATGCGGGGCCTATGGAATGGCCATTGCGATCTGGTAGTTAGCCCTGAAACGATTCAGCAAGTTGCGAATATTGTCAGCTTATGTGCCGCCTCCGGCCTTCCCGTCGTCGCGCACGGCGGAAACACCGGATTAGTTGGCGCTGGTGTTCCAAACGGTGGCGTCTTGCTCACCACACACCGCTTGAACAAAATCCGCGATATCGATCCCGTGGATAACACCATTAGCGTCGACGCCGGCGTGATCTTGGCGGACATTCAGGCAGCCGCGAACGACGTTGATCGCCTGTTTCCCCTAAGCCTCGGCGCTGAGGGGAGCTGCCGCATCGGCGGTAACCTATCCACGAACGCTGGCGGCGTACAGGTGTTACGATACGGCAATGCCCGCGATCTCGTATTAGGACTGGAGGTGGTCTTGTCCGACGGGCGAGTTTGGAACGATATGACCCGCCTCCGTAAAGATAATACGGGCTACGACCTGAAACATCTATTCATCGGAGGCGAAGGTACGCTGGGGATCATCACCGGCGCAGTTCTCAAACTATTTCCAAAACCCAAACGTCGGGAGATGGCATTTGTCGGTGCATCAAATGCGGAGGCGATTCTGGCATTGTTCACTCGCGTCAATTCGGGACTGGGCAATATGGTCTCAGCGTTTGAGTACTTTAATGAAACATCACTACAAATTGTCCTCGACAACATCGAACACGCCAGAAATCCGCTGACTGACACTTACCCAGCCTCCGTGTTAATTGAGATTACCAGCCTCAACGACGACGATACCGCCCGCGTCGCCCTAGAGGATATCCTGGGTTTGGCGTTAGCAGATGAACTTATCATAGATGCCGTCGTTGCCCAATCAGAGGCACAATGCGCCGCTTTCTGGGGATTGCGCGAAGGCGTGCCAGAAGCGCAACGCCATGAAGGCACAGGCAGCATCAAACACGATGTTTCCGTACCTGTTTCTCGAGTATCCGAATTCCTTCGTGAGGCCAATAAGCGCGTACACGAGCAAATGCCTGCGGCACGCATTTGCGCCTTCGGCCACATGGGTGACGGTAACATTCACTATAATGTAAACCAGCCCTTCGACATGGATATGGACTTGTTCCTCAGTCAGTGGGATATCTTTAAGAAAATTATCCATGACTTGGTCAACGATATGGAAGGTAGTGTCAGCGCTGAACACGGCATCGGCCTGCTAAAACGTGAAGATATGGCGACCTACAAGAATTCGGTTGCTCTGGACCTGATGCGAGCGGTTAAAAAGACTTTAGACCCACAGAACATTATGAATCCTGGGAAAGTTCTACCAGACGGTTAACCGGTGACGCTCGACACGGAAATCTCCGATAGCCGAACTCAGATTATTACCGGGCCAAAGCGCATAGTCGGTCTACTCTCTAAGTCCAACGTGGTGCAAAGCCAGGAAGGCCTGCATATTTACGGTATAATTCTCCGCCATGAATGGGGGAAATCTTCGAGATTATACATTGGCGTGATCGTATCGTGTGATCGCTCTTGGCGTTTTACACCTGGTTCGATCGCCTCACAGCCGATTGCCAATTAGGCGATTATTGCAAAAAAAATATTTTATGTAATTTTGGGCTCATGACACGAACGCCAACCATGGCGGATATTGTCTTGGACCATTGTTCCTTGTCCCCAAGAACGGCATGACTGCAAGCTCTGACGAAATATTAGCGGCGTCACAACCTAAAACTTTGTTGCTCTAGGGCCGCCTTCTGAACGTCCTTGAATCCGACAATCACCTTATTTCCGACTTCAAATACTGGACGCTTGATCAAGGTCGGGTTCTCCTGCATCAATTCTATGGCCGCCTGTTCATTAGCAATAGCTTTTTTTTCATCGGGTAGCCCGCGCCATGTAGTGGAGCGCGTGTTTAACAAAGAGTGCCAGCCCACCACGGAGGTCCATCGACTAACGGAGTCGGCGTCGAGATCTTTGTCACGAATATCATAGAACTCGTGCACAACTCCCAAATTTTCCAGCCATTTGAGAGCATTGCGACAGGTGTCGCAATTTCTTAGTCCNAAGACTTTAATCATAATACATGTCCCTTTATGCGTTATGTTGTCTAGGCTGGCTCCCCCCGTATATGTTAAGCTAGANNAGATTTAAACGTAACCTAGAACCAAGAGATTTCTCATGCTTGCTGTGATTTCCCCCGCGAAAAAACTCGACTTCGAAACGGCACCCAAATTCAAGGACCACACTCTCCCTCAATTCATAAAGGATACCGAAATTCTCGTAAAGACGGCGAGGAAAATGAGCCGCGCAAAGCTTAAGCAGACGATGAAACTGAGCGACACGCTCGCGGAGCTAAATTATCAGCGTTACCAAAATTTCTCCACGCCCTTCCACCTTGGAAATGCCAAGCAGGCAGCCTGGGTGTTCAATGGCGACACCTACGTCGGCCTAAAGGCGGACACACTTAACAAGCGTGAAATGGCCTTCGCCCAGAAGCATCTGCGAATTCTCTCTGGTCTTTATGGAATATTGCGGCCGTTAGACCTGATCCAACCCTATCGGCTGGAGATGGGCGCAAGGTTCAATCCGCCACATCGCGCCAATCTTTATGACTTCTGGGACAGTCGAATCACCGACAATCTTAACGCCTTGCTCGACGACCAAAATGATAAAACATTAGTCAATTTAGCGTCTTCGGAATACTTCAAATCTGTGCGCACGAAGGAACTAGTTGGACCCGTATTGACCCCTGTTTTTCGCGAGATCAAGGACGGCCAGTCAAGAACTATAGGCATGTTTGCTAAACAAGCTCGCGGCACCATGGCGCGTTTTATAATCACCAATCGTGTCGACAAAACGGAAGGCCTAAAAGACTTCAATCTGAGTGGTTATCAGTTTCGCTCCGATCTTTCTGACGATAACAAATGGGTCTACACTCGACCGCAGCCTGCCCCGGGCAAATGACAAATATCCCTATCAACACTGACCGTTTGTGGGCCAGTCTAATGGACATGGCAAAGATCGGCGCCACGGAGAAAGGTGGCAATTGTCGGTTGACGTTAACTGACTTGGACAAGGAAGGTCGGGACCTTTTCGTGCAATGGTGTAAGGATGCCGGCTGCAACGTGACAATCGACGCTGTCGGGAACATCTTTGCGCGACGGCCTGGCCAGGATCCATTAAAGGCGCCGGTCATGATGGGCAGTCACCTCGATACACAGCCCACGGGTGGCAGGTTCGATGGCGTTTTGGGGGTCCTCGCTGGTTTGGAGGCAATACGTACGCTTAATGATCACGCCGTAAAGACTGAAGCCCCGATCGAGGTCGTGTGCTGGACCAATGAAGAGGGTAGTCGCTACGCTCCAGCCATGATGGGTTCGGGTGTGTTCACCGGGGTCTTTGAGCTGGACGAAATCCGGGCAAAAACTGACTTGGACGGTCTTGCCTTTGGCGACGAACTTGAACGCATCGGTTATGCCGGGCAGCAAAAGCCAGGCGCACATGAAGTCGGCTCCTATTTTGAGCTGCATATAGAACAGGGGCCAATCCTGGAAGCTGAGGAACGGACCATTGGCGTCGTTACAGCTGCTCAGGGCCAACGCTGGTACGAAATTACGGTGATCGGCCAGGAGAGCCATGCCGGACCAACCCCCATGCCAATTCGGCGCGACGCCCTGGTTACAGCATCTAAGATTGTCCAGGAAATCAATAGGATCGGCCACCATTATCCGCCCCACGCCTGCGCTACCGTCGGCCAGATGTTAGTCAACCCGAATTCGCGAAATGTAATTCCGGGAAGCGTTTTTCTCACTGTTGATTTTCGCCACCCAGCGGATGAGACGCTCAGCATGATGGATCAAGCTTTGAAGGCCTTTTGCACCAGGTTGGCGGACCAGAGTAAGACGCAGATCGATGTTGTCGACTTTTGGTATTTTCCGCCGACGCACTTCGAAGACAGATGCATTGAAGCCGTCCGCGAGGGCGCAAGAGTGGCTGGTTTTGAACATATGGATATCGTCTCGGGAGCCGGGCATGATGCAGTTTATATTGCGGGAGTTGCCCCGACTGGGATGATCTTCGTTCCCTGCGAGAACGGCATCTCCCATAACGAAATCGAAAACGCTTCACCCGAGGACTGCGCAGCAGGCTGCCAGGTGCTTTTGCACGCCACCCTAGCTCATGCCGTAGCTCTGGACTGAGCGATTTATGAAAACACCTCACATGACCCACCCTTGTTGGGCGGGCTTAAAAGCCGCGTTAGGAATGCCTGCGATGGGGCTTTTTTGCGCCCTAGCTAGTTTTGGAGCGCTGACTGAAACCGTTGGCTTGGAACTATGGGTGATGATCGCCTCAGTCTTGTTGATTTGGTCAATGCCGGCCCTGATGGCCTTCAATGAAATCATGGTCACTATGAGCGGCGTCTGGGCGATGGCCGTAGCCGTTGCCTTCGCAAATATTCGAAATGTGCCGATGGTCGTTACCGCTATCCCTATGGTGCGAACCCAACCCGGCATCCGCTGGGGAGCAGATCTAGCCCTTGCACAGTTCATGTCGCCCACGACCTGGGTACATATTCTGATAACCAGTGAACAGGTGCCCTTGGAGCTGCGGCGGCGTTATTTCGTCGCCTTCAGTGTCACAGTCCTCACTGCGGCCCTATTGGGTGCCGTGGCCGGCTATTTTGGCGTCCGGTATCTGCCAAGCGCCGTCCAACCGGCGCTTCTTCTCCTCACACCTTTGTATTTAGTTTTGATCATGTTATCTGTGCGCCGGCGGAGTAGCTACCTCGCCTTCGCTGCCGGCGCTGTAGCCGTACCGGCGTTGATGACATGGTCGGTGGAATGGGGTTTGGTCATCGGCGGGCTAGGCGCCGGAACAATAGGATTCCTTTTGGCCGGTGAGCATAAGAAAAAAAGACGCAAATGATTGACGTCATCTCTCCCAATGATCCTCTATTTCTCTTGGGGGTGGCGTTTGCGGCCGCTTCTCTTACACGCCTGGTAGGTGTTGCCATCTCTGGTCAGGTCGAGGCTGATACGCAAATCTTCCACTGGTTTGCCTGCGTTGGCCAAGCTATAGTCGGTGGACTTATGGTGCGGGCAGTCTTGTTCCCCTCCACCCTGCTTAACGACACGTTGATGCTGGATCGAATACTTGCCGTGAGCTTTGCTCTAGCAATGTTTTTCTTTTTTGGCCGCCGTCTTCTAACCAGTTCGCTCGCCGGCGTCGTGACGCTCGCTATCCTATGCGTCTGGCGTGATCTCTGACACCCCCATTCCAGTCCTTGCGACCCCGGAGCGCCCGGCCTATTTTGGCTCATCAATAAATTGGGAAGCATGGATATGGCTGATTACAGTGCGCCGTTGGACGACATATGTTTTGTTATCAATGACTTGGTCGGTTTGGATCAGGTTACTGCCCTTCCTGGATGTCAGGAGACAACGCCAGATATCGTCAATGCGGTCCTTGAAGAGGCCGGCAAGTTAGGTTCAGAGATCCTGTCGCCGCTGAACCATTCTGGCGATATAGAAGGATGCGTGTTGGAAAACGGTGTTGTTCGGACGCCACAAGGTTTTAAGGAAGCTTATACCCAATTCATCGAAGGCGGTTGGAACGGTCTTCCCTGCGATACAAACTACGGTGGTCAGGGCCTTCCTTGGCTGCTGACGACCTCAGTTTCCGAAATTTATCACGCTGCGAATTTATCCTTCATGCTCAATCCGATGCTAACCCTAGGTGCAGTCGAGCTCTTAAGTCACCACGGGTCCAAAGAGTTGAAAGATACTTATCTTGCAAAGCTGATCTCCGGCGTCTGGACAGGGACCATGAACCTGACCGAACCCCAGGCCGGAACTGACCTCGCGATGATGCGGACTAAGGCGGTTCCCGAGGGCGATCGGTACCGGATTTCTGGCACTAAAATATATATTACCTTTGGCGAACATGACCTCTCTGAGAACATCGTCCATATGGTTCTTGCCCGTCTGCCCGACGCTCCGGAAGGCGTGCGCGGCATTTCCTTATTCGTCGTGCCCAAGTATTTGGTGAATGTGGATGGTAGTCTGGGCGACCGGAACGACCTTAGGTGCGTATCCATCGAGCATAAGCTCGGCATCAACGCCAGCCCCACGGCCGTTATGTCCTATGGGGACGATGGTGGCGCCATCGGCTATTTGGTCGGCGAGAAGAACATGGGGCTCGCGTATATGTTCACGATGATGAATAACGAACGCCTGAGTGTCGGCCTGCAAGGCGTCGGTGTAAGTGAACGGGCCTACCAACATGCCCTTGCCTACGCCCGTGAACGCGTCCAAAGCAGAAAGATCGATGGCAGTTCGCCGGAGCCAGTAGCGATAATTGAACATCCGGACGTGCGCCGTATGCTGTTAGATATGAAGGCCCAAACCGAGGCCGCGCGGGCATTAGCTTATTATGTAGCAGCAGAGTTAGACGTGGCTGAACGCCATGCGGACGCAGAACAGAGAGCAACCTCACAGGCGCGCGTCGACCTGCTTACGCCGGTAGTAAAAGCCTGGGGTAGCGATACCAGCATCGATGTCGCAAGCACCGGCATCCAGGTCCATGGCGGTATGGGTTTTATAGAGGAGACTGGAGCTGCGCAATACTATCGTGATGCGCGGATCACCTCAATTTATGAAGGTACCAACGGAATTCAGGCAAACGACTTGGTCGGTAGAAAGATTGGTCGAGAGAATGGCGAGAGCATTCGCGGCCTGATCGCCGATATGCGCAGGGATATAATGGCGCTTGAAATTAGTGATGATACCTCCTCCCATGTCCAAAATAGGGTTTTGGGTGCAATCGATGATTTGGAAAAGGCCACTGATTGGATCGTAAGCACCTGGGGCCAAGACCCCGGTAGCGTGGCAGCCAGCGCCGTACCGTTTCTGAAATTATTCGGCGTTACGAGTGGCGGATGGTTGATGGCGAAAGCGCACGACTTGGCCATGAACATGGATGATAGGGCTTTCCGCGCTTCAAAGCTGTCTACGACACGATTTTTCATCGATCATCATGTTGTCGAAACCAGCACCCTGGCCAAGATTGTGATAACAGGTTCTCCGGCAGTTCAAAATGCCGTCTTTCATACTTGATTCGACGCAAGAATATTCCCTTAGCGCTTGATTCTTCTCACCTTTTCTATCATTTTGTGCGGTCAGTATTTTGGGTTCGGACTCGCATGAACGGATTTTCACGCTACGTCTTTCAGCAGCTTTTCGTGGGCATGGTATTTGTCACCATCTGCTTCACATGCATCATCTGGCTATCGCAAAGCCTGAGGTTAGTTGAGCTGATCGTTAACCGGGGCGTATCCGCCGGCACATTTGTTTACCTGACGCTCTTAATGCTACCGAATTTCCTGCCAGTCATCCTGCCGATCGCGTTATTCTGCGTTGTTGTCTTTGTCTATGCCAAGCTAATCATGGATCGTGAACTGGTGGTCATGCGGGCCTCTGGCCTTGGGCAAATGGCTTTAGCTAAACCAGCCCTCGTCCTCGCAGTTTTGGTGGTTGGCGTAGGGTACTTTCTGAACTTGTATCTCATTCCGGAATCCTACCGAATGTTTCGGCAGATGCAATGGGACATCCGCTACAACTATTCGCATATCCTCCTCAAACAGGGAGCGTTTAATGAACTGCCAAACGGCAAAACTGTATATGTAAGGGAACGGACCACCGAGGGGGAACTCCATGGTATACTTTATCATGACAAGGGTGATCGGGATAACCAGTTCACGATCATGGCGGCACGCGGCGCGTTAGTTGAAACCAAAGAAGGTGCCCGTGTTGTGATGTTCGATGGGAACCGGCAAGTCGTTGACCCACAGACGAACCGGCTATCAGTTCTCTATTTTGACCGACACGTCCTGGAAATCGACGGCAGGAAAGGCGGCAGCGCAGATCGACATATAGAAGCGCGAGAACGCCATTTGTCCGAACTATTCAACCCGGAAGAGGAAGACATTTCACTCGAAGACCGTGGAAAATTCATTGTCGAAGGACACAAACGTTTAGCCTCTCCGCTCCAAGCGCTGATTTTGACCTTCATAGCGCTAGCATGTTTGATTTCCGGTGGGTTCAGTCGAAGATCCCAAACGAAACGGATACTGGTCAGCATTGGATTAATGGTTGGCCTGCTTATCAGTAATCTCGGAATTGAGAACATATCAGCAAAAAACCTGCGTCTGGTTCCACTCATCTATTCACATTCACTTCTCGCATTGTTAGGCGGCGTTTACTTCGTTGTTCGGACACCCAAATATCGACCCATGCCTGAAGCAGTAAAGACATAGTGATCCGTATGCGCTTATCATCCACCCTGTCTTTGTATGTTGGACGGCATTTCATAAGTGCCTTTCTGGTTCTGTTGTTGCTATTCATGTTATTGGTTTTGATGTTCGACACGGTGGAATTATTGCGCCGCTCCGCATCCAAACCACACATAGATTTTAGTATGGTTCTGGAAATGGCGCTGCTGAAACTTCCTTATATGTGCCAGGAGATCTTCCCGTTTGCGGTTCTTTTTGCAGGCATGGCGAGCTTTTGGCGATTGACGCGATCAAATGAACTGGTGGTCACGCGCGGCGCAGGGGTCTCGGCGTGGCAGTTTTTATTGCCGCCGGTGACTATTGCCGCGTTGCTAGGGATCTTTCAAATCACTACGATCAACCATATCGCGTCGAATACACTGTCGCGTTTCGAACAGTTGGAGGCCGTTCGCTTTCAGGGCTCCCGCCATTTGTTATCACTCTCTGGTTCCTCGATATGGTTACGCCAATCTAATACGAAAGGCCAATCCGTGATCCATGCGGAACGTGTCGTTCAGTATGAAGCGGATATCGAACTCCACAATCTAGTGGTTTTCATGTATGCAGGATCAGACTCATTTTTTATGCGGATAGATGCTAAGACAGCACGCCTCGAAGATGGCTTCTGGCGCATTGGCAATGCGTGGATTTACGAACCCGAAAACCCAGCGGTTTATGAGGATGTCTACTGGTTGGACACGGATCTTACTCTTGATAAGATTCAAGATAGTTTTGCTCCGCCCGAGACCATGTCATTCTGGGATCTTCCTGGGTTCATCAATACTCTCGAAGCAGCTGGATTCTCAGCACTCCGTCACCGATTACATTGGCACAGTCTCCTCGCCGCTCCTTTGCTGATGATCGCGATGGTTCTGATCGGCGCCACCTTCACACTGCGCCACTCGCGGCGAGGCGCAACCTCATATGTGATCGGTGGTGCCGTTCTGACTGGATTTGCACTGTATTTTTTCTCGGACGTGGTCTTCGCCCTTGGTCTCTCAGATAGCATACCGGTGACATTGGCAGCTTGGTCACCATCGGGTGTTGCTCTTCTGCTGGGTCTAGCCACGCTTCTACATCTGGAAGACGGCTGATAACTAAAAATGAAACAATTTTCGCGCTCCCTCTGTTCATTAATTGTCGCTCTAGAAATAGGCTTCCTTAATGGACTATTCGACGCCACGGCCGCAACGCCCGAAGTTGAGCGACCCTTGGGCGTTTTGATATCCCCGTTCTCATTAGAGCAAACAACACGGATCAGTTCTGTTACTATCAAACCACCGGATGCCGAAGATAGGGTACAACGTCCCCTCGGTGTGCTCATTGACACGATAGGCGACCCGATAACGCCCACTCCACCCCTGCTTCCCCGGCATATCAGGTACGGTTTAACAACGGCTCCAAAGCAAGAACCTCAATCGAACCAGCCCGAAAAAGCATCTCCTGAACGCCCGCTGGGAGTTCTTTTACGCGCCGAAAAACACAAAAGCCCCTCCGCGCGTTCGCTCTTACCGATCTCATGGCCCCAGGCACCGTTGCCACCGGCTGTTATCTACAAACCACTATCTGCAACAGCAGACCGTCCGCTAGGAACATTGATCGCACCGCAATCAAACTTCACCAATTTGGGCAACATTGAGTTGCCTGAAACAGCCACAACTCAAAATTCTACACCCGAGACGCCATCATCTCCACAGGGCTCAAGCGAGAAACTTCCGGTCAATCTAGCTGCGGACCAAATGACAGTGGACCGAGAAAAAGAAGTCGTAACGGCATCGGGAAATGTCGAAATTTTTCACGAAGGTCGCCGACTCTTTGCCGACAATATCTCTTATAATCAAAAAACCGGGATCGTAACGGCAATCGGAAATGTGACGATTTTGGAGAGCACAGGCGAGCAGATTTTTGGTGATCGTATGGAGGTCACTGGTGATTTAAAGGATGGGGTCATAGAGAACATTGGCGTTATTCTCCAGGACCATTCCCGCATTGCCGGCACTGGCGCCCGCCGTACTGCCTCGCGTCTCACAGAACTGAGAAAAGCCACGTATTCGCCTTGTAAACTTTGCGAAGACAACCCAGCACGACCACCACTTTGGCAGCTCAAAGCCGTTCGCGTTATTCACGATAAGAGTCAAAAAATCGTGGAATATCGCGACGCTTGGCTAGAGATGTTCGGACTGCCCGTTTTCTACACGCCTTATTTTCGCCACCCAGATCCGACAGTTAAGCGTCAGTCCGGTTTCCTGTTCCCAACGTACGGAAGTTCTTCGGATTTTGGAATCGTTCTGGAAACACCATATTTTTGGAATATTTCGCCGCACCAAGACGCCACCATCACCCCAATTCTCATGTCTAATGAGTTTCCAGTCCTAACCCTCGAGTATCGCAATCGGCTTCGCAAAGGTTTTATCAACTTTGACGCAAGCATCACTGAGAACTCAGACGATGAATTTAATACAACAGACGGTGACATGGGTGTGCGTGGACACTTAGATACAGAAGTGCGTTTCGATATCAATCGCACATGGCGTTGGGGGTTCGATCTCGAACGCACCACAGACAACACTTACATGCGGCGATACGGTTTTACATCACCCCAATCCCTAAACAGCAAATTTTTTGCCGAAGCATTTCGCACCCGAAGTTACTTTAGCGCTAGCACCCATGCCTTCCAGGGCTTGGAAGAGAGCGATACCGCAGACGAAACACCTATTGTTTTTCCGCTACTCGACTTCAATCATGTCGGCAAACGTGACACGATTGGCGGTCGGTCATTTTTGGATGTCAATTTCTTGGCACTTACGCGAGCCGAGGGCACAGATACCCGACGGATGTCGTTTCATCCACGCTGGAAGCGTCCTTCGATCACAGATTTTGGTGACTCAATCAATTTGACGCTCGGTCTGAACGCCGACTTCTATCAGGTCAATGGCCTCGACCGGATCAATAAAACTGGATCATACAACGGCTTCGGTTACCGAACGGTCCCATATGCTGCAATCGATTGGAGCCGCCCAATGGTGAAGCGAACAGGGAACGCCAGTCAAACTATCGAACCAGTCACCTCTTTAGTTCTTCGTCCGTATGGCGGAAATTCTGACAAGATTCCCAACGAAGACAGTGCCGAACTCGAATTTGATGAAACTAATCTGTTTTCAGACAATCGATTTACGGGCATTGACAGGCTTGAGGGCGGACCTCGCATCAACTACGGCCTGCAATGGGCGTTAACTGGTGATAACGGCAGCCGGTCCAGCGTCTTCTTCGGACAATCATATCGAGTAAAGGATGACTCAACATTTGGCGAGGGCTCCGGACTAGAAGACAACTTTTCCGACTTGGTCGGCAGGGCTCAGTTTTCGCCGAATTCCTATTTAGACTTACTCTACAGAACGCGATTAGCGGTTGATAATTTGAGCGCGAACAGAAACGAAGCGCAATTCTCCGCCGGTGTGCCTGCCTTTAGCATCACGGGAAGCTACATCTTCCTCGACCGACAAGAAGAAGGTGAATTCGCGGGCCGAGAAGAACTTAATATTATCTCATCAACGCAGTTAACTCGTGAATGGAAGAGCACACTTCGGGCGACGCGTGACCTAGATTCCAGTGAGATGCGTGCCGCCGGCATGGAAGTGATTTACGAAAATGAATGTGTCGTTTTCCGAACCAGTTTTAACCGAACCTTTTACGAAGACCGAGATATCAAACCCACCGACTCAATTAATTTCTTTCTAACCCTCAAAACACTCGGAGAGGTCAAAACCAGGTTCTCTAAACAAGGCGGAAACTGACAAAATGCTCGAGGTAGATATCAAGCATATTCGTCTAGTCGCAGTAACTATTATCGCATTGATTCTAACTCTCGTTTCAATCACGGATGTTCACAGCCAAGGTAAATTGCGGATCGCTGCCATCGTCAATGACGAGATGATTTCGGTGTTAGATATTGAAAATCGGCTCACGTTATCAATTTATCTCTCCAAGCTCGACAACAACTTAGAAACACGTCGGCGGCTCGCCCCGCAAATTTTGCGTAACATCATTGATGACCGTCTGAAATTACAGGAGATTCGAAAGAATAAGATCGAGATTTCTCAAGCTGAAGTTATCAATGAGCTGAGACAATGGGAGAAGCGTGCCGGCCTCTCAATTGGTCAATCTACAGAACTAGCTCAACGCCTCGGCATCGACAAAGCCGCAATAGCCGAACGGGTGGAAATGGGCGTTGGCTGGAGAAAGTTGATGCGACAACTTTTTCTTCCAACAGTTTCCTTCAGCGAACAAGAAATAGATGATATTATTGCAGAAGAGATTTCCAGGCGCGGCCAGCCAGAATTACTTGTATCAGAAATTTTTCTTCCATTGAACCGAACCGAAAGCGCCGCCGAGGTCAAAGCCTTGGCGCGACGTCTGATCGAACAAATCGAAGGCGGCGCGCAATTCAGTGACATCGCACACAATTTTTCGCAAAGTGCATCCGCAGCCGTCGGAGGTAATTTAGGTTGGGTACGACCTGAAAACCTGGCCGCTAATTTGACCCAAGTCATCGAGCGATTACGTCCGGGTGAAGTTTCTAAACCGATACCGACCCTCGATGGATTCTATATAATGAAAGTCGAGAACAAACGGGCTATTGAACCGTTCATCGAACGCTCAAACAGGCCGGCCGCCGTCACAATCCATCAAATACATATCGAGCTTCCACCCTCACCAACATCGGATGTAAAGGCCAGCGTCCGAGAGAAGGCTCGCGCTATCAAAACTCAAGCACGATCGTGCGCAGAAATGGAGGACTTGGGTAAGAAGCACGGGTCATCACTCTCAGGCTCCCTTGGGAAAATTGAAGTTAATAAACTATCGCCTTTGATCCAAGACGCCATATCCGGACTACGAATATATCAGGCAAGCACACCCGTAGAAATTACTGGTGGATTCCTCGTCCTTATGGTTTGCGAACGTGATGAGCCTCCGGTCAAAAAGATTACCAAAGCGCAACTTCGCGAAAAAACTCTCAATCAATTAGGCACTGAGCGTATCAATCTCGCAGCCCGTCAGTACCTACGCTCATTGCGCCGCGCGGCGACCATCGATATCAGGTTATAATTATGCTGGCGCAGAAACCAATTGCTATAACTATGGGTGAGCCTTCGGGAATTGGCGGTGAAATTACGCTCAAGTCCTGGCTCCGCCGAAGCGCCTTCTCAGTACCATTCGTCGCAATCGATAATCCGGACCGGTTGCGCAATATTGCTCATGATCTAGGTTTTTCGGTTCCTATCGAAACTGTGTCCGACCTAAAATATGCGGCCGTCTTGTTCCCAGACGCCCTTCCCGTTTGTAGCATCGACCTTCCAAGCAAGCCGCAACCAGGTGTTTTAAACCAATTGAATGCCAACGCTGCAATCGCATCAATTGATAAGGCGGCAAACCTGGCCAAAGCGAATTCGGTTTCCGCAATCGTGACCAATCCTATCCACAAGCACAATCTCTATTGTGCAGGATTTACCTATCCGGGCCACACGGAGTACTTAGCCCACCTCTCCGGCGCTAATATAGAGCCAGTTATGATGTTAGCATGCGATGGCTTACGAACAGTGCCAATTACAACCCACCTTAGCCTCCGGGAAGCAATTAGCGAGTTGTCCATTGAGCGTATTGTATCGCAAAGCCGAATCACTGCCCGAGCCCTCGAACAAGACTTTGGCTTAAGCGCACCACGGCTTGCCATCGCAGGTTTGAATCCGCATGCCGGTGAAGACGGCGCAATAGGCGACGAAGAAACAAAGTTCATCACCCCGGCCATCAACATTCTGCGCAAGGACGGCCTCCAGATTACTGGCCCCTTGCCGCCTGATGCGATGTTTTCAGCAACGACGCGCCCAACGTTCGATGCGGCTATCTGCATGTATCACGACCAGGCCCTGATTCCCATTAAGACGTTAGATTTCTCTGGCGGCGTCAATGTGACCCTGGGGCTACCGTTCGTCCGCACGTCGCCAGACCACGGCACAGCCCTGGATATAGCAGGAAAAGGCGTTGCCGATGAGACTAGCATGGTCGCTGCTGTCCGAATGGCCGCGGAAATCGCCCGGTTTCGCGGCGTAGAAGCGCAATGATGCCGCCAGATCTGCCACCGCATCGCGAGGTTATTCGGAAACACGATCTCAAAGCACGCAAGTCCCTGGGCCAGCACTTTCTTCTCGATTCCAATTTGACAGGGCGGATCGTCAGGGCAGCTGGCGATCTGACGGGCTATCATGTTATTGAAGTCGGACCCGGACCCGGCGGTTTAACACGGGCCTTATTAGAATCGCCAGCCTTGACGGTGACAGTTTTGGAAAAAGACCATCGCTGCCTCTCAATCATGGCGGAATTAAAAAACGCGTTCGGCAATCGCCTAAAAGTTGTTGCGGGTGATGCTCTCAAAACAGACATCCCAGCCCTTACCTCACCCCCCCGAAAAATTGTCGCTAATCTCCCCTACAATTTGAGCACACCCTTACTACTTAGATGGCTACGTGAGATAGAAGCCTATCGCGGGCTGACCTTAATGTTTCAGTCGGAAGTCGCAGATCGCCTTATTGCCCAACCGCGTACTAAGGCATACGGACGTTTATCGGTCATCACCCAATGGCTTTGCGAAGTTAACTCAGCCTTCAACATACCCAAGGAAGCGTTTACCCCGCCACCCAATGTAACCTCTACCGTGTCTAATCTAACCCCACGCCCTTCGCCTCTTTGCTCTGTCTCCTTCGAAGCCCTAGAAACCGTCACGGCGATCGCCTTTGGCAAACGGCGCAAGATGCTGAGGGCAAGTTTAAAAACTCTGAACCTTGACTTGTCAGCTCTCGAAATAGAGCCCACACGTCGACCCGAGGAGCTCTCCGTAATCGATTTTTGTCGCTTGGCTAACGCCTTAGTTGAAAGCCGGGCTTGGCCAGCTAAGTCGAGTTTAAAAGGAGAGTTCTATGCCTAAACAGCCTATTGAGATTCGACCAATCGCCGGTGCGTTAGGTGCAGAGATTTTTGGTGTGGACTTAGCATGCGAGATGAGCGACGACATTATTAAGGCCATTCGTCACGCACTTCTCAACCATCTAGTAATTTTTTTTCGCGACCAGGATATTGAACCCGTACATCAGATCGCCTTCGCTAAGCGATTTGGTAATTTGATAGAATACCCCTTGGTGAAGGGGCTAGATGGTTTTCCAGAAATCGTTCCCGTAGTAAAACTACCCCACGAGCGAGCGAATTTTGGAGGTCTTTGGCACTCTGATACCACCTATCTGGATTTACCGCCTATGGGAACCATCCTGGCTGCAAGAGAACTACCACCCTATGGTGGCAACACCCTTTTCGCGAACATGTACATGGCATATGAGACTTTATCAGAAGGCATGCGGAGCATGCTAGACGGTATGGTGGGGATAAGTAGTTCGGCTAAATCCCGTGTATCTAAAACACGCGAAAACCTGATGAAAACATCATCGAAGGTCTCAGATTCTATAGAGCTGATGGCAGAGCACCCAGTAGTGAGAACTCATCCAGAAACCAGGCGTAAGCTTCTGTATGTCAACTTCGGGCACACTGTGCGATTTAAAAATATGACAGAGGCTGAGAGTGCACCACTGTTGAACTTTCTCTATGCACATCAAACGCGGCCTGAGTTTACTTGCTGCTTTCGATGGCTGCCAGGCTCCATTGCATTTTGGGATAATCGGTGTACTCAACACAACCCGGTTAACGACTACCATGGCTTTAAACGCGTAATGCATCGTGTCACTATCGCCGGAGAGCGCCCGGCCTAGCGCTCACTGTCCCACACCCAATTTACGGACCACGTCGGTAAGCCCAACCTGCCGACGACGTTTGTGGCGCTCAGCGGCCAGGATTGCATTTACTTGTGCTACACTGTCTTCGATCTTGTCATTGACAATGATGTACTCGTACTCCGCCCAGTGTGATATTTCCAACGTCGCTTTTGCCATGCGTCGTTGGACCACTTCCTCCGGGTCTTGAGCACGGGCCCGCAACCGGCGCTCGAGCTCAGCGACAGACGGCGGCAGGATGAATATACTGACCAAGTCCTCCAATGCATTTGCACGGATCTGCTGCGTGCCTTGCCAGTCGACATCGAATAAGACGTCTTGGCCTACACTCAAGGCATCCATGACAGGCTGGCGAAGAGTTCCGTAAGAGTTATCAAAGACCGTAGCGTGCTCCAGGAATTTATTCGCGGCAACCATTTCATCAAACTTTTCCTGATCTATGAAGTGGTAATGCACTCCGTCATTTTCGCTTGGGCGCATGGGCCGCGTGGTCGCAGAGATGGACATGATCAAATCTGGATTAAGCTTTAAAAGTGCACGAGAGATGGTCGACTTGCCAGCTCCCGATGGCGAAGACAACACCAACATCAACCCTCGCCGCTTGATTTCCGTCTCACTCACGTTATTTTTTCACTCAATGTTTTGAACTTGCTCACGCATTTGGTCGATTGTAGTTTTCAAGGCCAATCCAACACGGGTCAATTGCACATCGGCGGATTTTGAGCACAGCGTATTGGCCTCACGATTTAATTCCTGGCACAAAAAATCAAACTGTCGACCGATGGAACCATCAGTCATCATCAGTTCGCGAGCCGCATCCACGTGGGCGCGCAACCGATCCAACTCCTCGCGCACATCCGCCTTTAACATTAACATCGCAGCTTCTTGTGCAAGACGTTCTTCGGGCAGTGCAGGCACAGTCGCACACAAATCCGCTAATTGCTCGTGGAGCCGCTTATTGATCATCTCGGGCAATAGTGCTGTTAGGCCGACCGCCCTTTGGCACAAATTTTCAACTTCGGTAATCTGGGCATGCAGTACTTTGCCCAGCGCAGCACCCTCCCCCTGACGACCTCGCTCTAACATCGTCAAAAGCTCATTTAACCCCTGCAGAATTTCCTCGTGGAACGCCATTTGTTCAGCTTCACCGAGAGTGTGCTCAACACTCTCCACCACTCCCTTTGCAGCCAGAAGGCCATCCATAGTGACTGGGTGTAAATCCGGCGCAAGTTTATGGATTTCAGGCATTGCTTGCAGAAAGCGCTCTAAAGTTTCCATGTTAATCTGATACGTGGAGTTGGCGCGATGCCAATTAACGTTCAATGAAATGGAGATAGAGCCCCGACGGAACCGTTTCTTCAAGTTATCACGGATAACCGCATCTAAGGTTTCGAATCCACTTGGCAACCGAAGCCGGGCATCCATGCCTTTAGCATTGACGCTTTTCGCCTCCCAGACCCAAGTGCAATTATCGTTGGCGCCCTCGGTCCGGGCAAACCCGGTCATAGAATTCAACGTCACGCCGTGGCCTCTCGAAATTTGAATTTTTTATACCGGTCCCGAAGTTGAGCAACAAGCGGCCATTATGATGATAAGGCCCAGAACGCGCGGTCTCAACTAAAGTCAGAAAACGTAACTCCGCTCTTCATCCTTAATGACCGGATACTCACAGCGGTATTGATTATAAGCCTGCAGAATACTTAACCCTACTCTGAGCGAAATTGTGACAAAGTGTTTAGCAAAACATTCTCAGAGTTATGAATATAGCCTAATTGGGAGAGTCCCGACGATGGGACCATAACCGGCTGATCAGACTCTATTTTTCCTTCTTGCGCACCCTTTCAAACTTCCGCCATTTGGCGACGTTACGGTTATGCTCACTGAGAGTCCGTGCAAAGGCATGGCCGCCGGAGCCGGCGGCAACAAAATAGAGGTCTTTTGTATTCGCGGGATTGAGCACCGCCAAAATCGCAGCTCGGCCAGGATTGGTTATTGGCGCCGGCGGAAGACCTTTAATCACATATGTATTGTAAGCCGTTTTTGAACGAAGGTCAGACTTGGTGATGGAACGGTCGAACGGTTTGCGGCCCTCCGTTATCCCATAAATCACTGTCGGGTCGGATTGAAGCCGCATCCCGATCCTAAGTCTATTTATAAACACACTGGCCACCCTGGGGCGTTCAGACGCAACACCGGTTTCCTTCTCCACTATGGACGCCAGAACCAATGCCTCAGCTGGTGTTTTAAGGGGTAATCCACTCGCCCTGTGTGGCCATGCCTCGCTTAAGAGGTGCGTCATTGCCTGGCGCATCCGTTTAATCAATCCCCTCCGACTATGGCCGTAGGAGAAATGGTAGGTTTCCGGTAACAGTTGACCCTCCGTTGGTAAAGGTCCCAGCGGACCACTCAGGCCCGACGTGTTGGCCAGGAGGTTGGCCACCTCCAGATTATTCAAGCCTTCCGCGATGGTCACTTTACGAACCACCGTCTTTCCCGTTTGCAGGTGAGAAATAACCTGGGCGGTACTCATTCGCGGCTTGAAATTATACTCACCCGCTCTTAGCGGTTTCGGACCCGCGAGCAACCGAAGCCCCCATACAAACAGCTTGGGGTTTGAGATAACGCCTGCTTGTTTCAGAAGGAGGGCGATCTCAATGGTGCGAGCCCCTTTGTGGATGACGATCGTTGCTGGAACAACCAAAGGCCCATTGGCCTGATAGTAAGTGTTAAACCACTGCCAAGTGCCACCGGCCACGCCCAAGGCAACGAAGACTAACAAACCAAGAATGATCAAGATGCGGCTCATGCCGCAAATCCTAGTCCAAAGACTTAAAGACAAGCGAGGCGTTCGTGCCGCCAAACCCGAAAGAGTTCGAGAGCACGGCGCGTACTCTGCGTTCTTTCGGCTCGAACGGCACTAAATCTATATCGGCACATTTCTCTGACGGATTATGAAGATTTAATGTCGGCGGAACCACATCATTATTCATGGCCATTAATGAAAAGATCGCCTCCACAGAGCCCGCAGCACCCAAAAGGTGGCCAATAGCAGACTTTGTCGACGACATGGAGATGTGCTTCGAGTGATCGCCAAAGACACGTTTGACCGCACCTAACTCGATTTCATCACCTAGCGGGGTCGACGTACCGTGCGCGTTCACATAGTCGATATCTTCGGGGTTTAGTCTAGCGCGTTTCAAGGCCGCAGTCATGCAGCGATAGGCCCCATCACCGTCTTCCGCCGGCGCTGTAATGTGGTGCGCATCGCCGGACATACCGTAGCCGATAACCTCTCCATAGATTTTAGCGCCCCTTTTTTTCGCGTGTTCTAGTTCCTCAAGAACGACTACACCGGCACCATCACCCATTACGAAACCGTCGCGATCTAGGTCCCATGGTCTAGATGCTTCCGTTGGGCGATCGTTGTAACCTGTTGAGAGCGCACGAGCAGAACAGAAGCCAGCTACACCAATCGGGCAAATAGCGGCTTCCGCACCACCGGCTACCATCACGTCAGCGTCCTCCCACATGATGATTCGGGCCGCATCGCCAATAGCATGCGCCCCGGTAGAACACGCCGTCACCACAGCGTGGTTCGGTCCTTTCAACCCATAGCGGATGGAGACATGGCCCGATATAAGATTGATCAGACTGGCCGGAATGAAAAATGGACTGAGACGCCGCGCTCGGCCCTCATGAACCTTGACGGAACCGTCCGCGATCTCTGGCAAACCACCGATCCCCGAACCGATCAGTACACCGGTCCGCCATGAATCCTCTTCGCTATCGATTCTCCAGCCCGAATCCTCAAACGCCTGTTGAGCTGCACAAAGGCCATAGATGATAAAATCATCCATGCGCCGTTGATCTTTGACGGGCACCCAATCGTCGGCGGTAAATAAACCGTCAGCAATGCTTCCCTTTGGCACTTGGCCAGCAATCTTCGCCGGAAGGTCGGACACATCAAAGTTCTCGATGGCAGTGATGCCGGAGTTTCCAGCCAATAGGTCACACCAGTTCTTTTTCAGGCCAACGCCCAGCGAACTGACAATTCCCATTCCGGTGACGACAACTCTTCTCATAACAACTGCGCTCTCCCTAAGACGCGAAATGATGCGTCTTACAGGCAGCGATCCGGCAAAGCCACACCGTTACGCGTTCGACAAAACAAAACTACTGAGTAGACTCAATGAAGCCCGTCGCGTCCTTGATGGTCAGGATTTTTTCGGCGGCATCGTCAGGAATTTCACAACCAAATTCCTCCTCGAAGGCCATCACGAGTTCAACCGTGTCCAGGCTGTCGGCACCCAGGTCGTCAATGAAACTGGCGTTTTCCACCACTTTGTCTTCGTCCACTCCAAGGTGCTCAATGACGATTTTTTTTACCCGATCGGCGACATCACTCATGTTCTTATTCCTTGATCCTATTACGTTAGAAAAACTACCACCAACGCCCCCGAAAAACTGAAGCCAGCCTGAAAATGAGGCCCAACACATACCTCTAGAGCGCCGCAAATCGGGGGTTTGGTAACACAATTTATTCGCCATGACCAGCGAGGAAAACCCCTGGGTAATCGACTGTGTTTCAGCCTTTAAATCATGGCCATACCGCCATTCACATGTAAGGTCTGGCCCGTCACATAACCGGCTTCATCACTAGCCAGATATACACATGCGTTGGCGATATCGTCCACGGTTCCCATACGCCCGCTGGGGATTCCAGCTTTCAATTTCTCTTGCTGCTCGTCCGAAAGTATATCGGTCATGGCCGTGATGATGAATCCCGGCGCCACGCAATTCACAGTAACACCACGACTTGCAACCTCCTGAGCCAACGATTTGGACATACCGATCATGCCAGCTTTAGAGGCTGCATAATTAATTTGACCTGGGTTTCCGGTAACTCCAACGATTGACGTGATCCCGATAATACGTCCCCACCGCGCCTTCATCATACCGCGGAGAACGGCGCGGCTGAGTCGGAATGCAGATGTAAGGTTCACATCCATTACCGTCTGCCAATCCTCGTCCTTTAGCCGCATAGCAAGATTATCTCGCGTCACTCCGGCGTTGTTGATCAAGATATCGACGCCCCCCATAACGTCCACGGCCTTTTCCACCAATTGCTCCGCACCCTCCGCCGACGAAAGGTCAGCCGGCATTATATGTGCACCTCCCCCAATTTTTTTAGCCAACGTATCAAGAGCATCGACGCGAGTACCAGACAGACCAACCTCGGCGCCCTGTGCGTTCATCGCCCGGGCGATAGCACCCCCTATCCCCCCGGACGCGCCAGTGACCAGTACCCTCTTCCCATGAAGATCAAACATTAGCCCATTTCTCCGTTTAAAATATCGTCAAAACGCAATATTTAGACCGGGATGCCTCATCCGACGGGGGCGGTCCATCAAAAAATGCATGAAACTAAGCTCTCGTTTTGCAGCTCTGAAAATAGGTTCGGACCGTCCAACAAAGAATTCGTCTGGCTCTGTGACCGTTAGTTCATCAACAAAACTAGCAATACCATATGACCCTACTACAATCTGAGATGAAGGTCTGCGCAAGCTCTTGCTTGCCATTAAGTATTGATCATTCGCTCAAAAAAACGTCTATGTCTTCTGGTGAGCTCACACTGACCCCCAAAATTTCACGATCAATACGTCGGGTCATGCCTGATAATACCTTACCGTGACCAATTTCTACCAAACGATTAACTCCCGCATATTTCATTGCCATCACGGACTCACGCCAGCGCACCCTGCATGTCACCTGTTCCACTAACAAGCGTCGTATTTCCCTTACGTCCTGAACCGGCGCCGCTGTCACATTAGCGACGATTGGCACCACCGGGTCTTTCATAGCAACATCATCCAGCGCCTCAGCCATAACCTTCGCGGCCGGCATCATTAGGGAACAATGGAACGGGGCGCTGACAGGCAATAGCATAGCCCGCTTTGCACCCTTGTCTCTTGCGATGTCTAAGGCGCGTTTCACGGCAGCTGCCGTCCCGGAAACAACAACCTGACCGTCGGCGTTATCATTCGCAAAATCACAGACCTGATCCTCAGCAGCTTCTGCTGCCACGACCTCGGCGTCCTCCGGCCCTAAACCAAGAAGCGCCGCCATAGCACCCTCTCCGACTGGAACAGCCTGCTGCATAGCTTGTCCACGCTTTTTCAACAAACGCGCCGTATCGGCCAAAGAGAATGTACCGGCGGCAGCGTGGGCGGAATATTCACCTAGAGAATGACCGGCAACGAAGGATGCGGCATTAGCTATATTCAATCTACCTTGCGATTCAAGAACACGGATAACCGCAACGCTGACGGCCATGATAGCTGGCTGCGCGTTCTCTGTCAGCATCAACTTATCCTCCGGGCCCTCAAACATTAGAGAAGAGAGTTTTTGGTCGAGCGCATCGTCGACAGCTTCAAACACCGCCTTGGCGGCGGGGTAGGCATCTGCAAGATTTTTACCCATGCCCACGGATTGGGAACCTTGGCCGGGAAAAATGAACGCGGATATCATAGAACCCTCTCAATCATGCATTATAATCTCGATTACTGCGTCATGAACGTTACCTTGTTCCTACCAAGCGAGGCAAATAAAGACCTCGCAAATTCCTCAGCATCCTATAAATATGTCCTATGAATTCGAGACATAGATGGAATTTAACCGCTACTAGTAATGTAGTCGCCTGCCAGGGTGGCGAAGACACGATGATGGAGCCGCGCCCAATTCCCAAACCAGAGGCCGGCGAACTGCTCGTAAAGCTAAGATGCGTCGGGTTTTGCGGCACCGATCTTTTCAAGCTGACAAACAACCTAGCAAAACCGGGAATGGTTCTTGGCCATGAAATTGTTGGAGAGGTCGTCGCTCTCGGAAAGAACGTCAAACAGTTCGTCAAAGGCGATCGCGTCGTCGTACCCCATCACGCACCATGCGGTTCATGTCATCTCTGTCTGAACGGTAATGAAACCATGTGCGAAACATTTCGTGACAATCTGATGGAACCGGGCGGATTTGCGGACCATGTGCTCATCCGTAATCGCGCCACAGCCCTCGCCACCCACAAAGTACCAAACGGCGTATCCGACGCAGCAGCCGTTTTCATGGAACCAGCTGCATGTGTCCTCAGGAGTGTAAATCGATCGAATCTTCGTCCTGATGGCACAGCTGCCATTATGGGAGGCGGCTCCATGGGTCTTTTACACCTCCTGGTTATCAAAGCAACTTGCCCGGACGCGAGGGTGGTGCTCATTGACCCAATCTCAAGTCGTTGCGTCTTGGCTGCCGAATTGGGTGCAGACAAGACAGCTGCGCCAGGCCCCAATGCCCTAGCCGCAACGACGGCCATGACAGACGGATATGGCGTCGATGCCGTTTTCGATACCGTTGGCGGCGCGCGCTTGTTGGAGGCTGGCCTGGCGCTCAGCCGTAAAGGGGGGGCGGTGGTCTTATTTGCTCACGCCCCGAACGGTCAGCGCGCAGATTTTGACCTTAATGATCTCTTCAGATTTGAACGCCGCATTATAGGCACTTATTCGGGCGCACTCAGTGAGCAAGAGGCCGTGTTCACATTAATTGCCTCGGGTCGCCTCAACCCCACCCCGCTGGTCTCACATACCATGCCTTTGGATGATTTCGCTCTGGGCTACAGCCTAGCGAAGAGTTGCCAAGCCCTGAAAATCCTATTTACTCCATCTCGCGCTGCGAGTTCCTGATGGCCTCTCTCCCCAAAACAATGGTTGGCGCAATCCTGACTGGGCCGGAACAGATCGATATCCGCGAGGTGAATGTAGGCCGCCCCGACGCGGGCGAACTCATTCTTGCCGTTCACGCCGCCACTACCTGTGGCACCGACGTCAAAGTTTTTAAACGCGGTGGCCATCCCCGCATGCTCAAAGTTCCCACCCTATTCGGCCATGAGATGGCGGGCACCATCGCGGCGATTGGCGATGGAGTTACAGCGTTTAAGGAAGGAGACGCCGTGGTAGTTGCCAATTCCGCGCCTTGCGGAGTCTGTGATTATTGTAACCGTGGTCGGGAAAACCTGTGCGAAGATCTCCTATACCTGAACGGTGCTTTTGCTGAATATGTCCATGTGCCAGCGCGGTTTGTAGCACACAACACCCATGCAATTCCGGCGAATCTAGCATTCGGCAAGGCAGCATTAGCCGAACCCTTGGCCTGCGTTCTGCACGGCATGGACGCATGCGAGCTGCCTCGCTACGCCCAAACCAGTTCAGCCGAAGTCATCGTTTTCGGCGGTGGTCCCATTGGTTTGCTGTTCGTCGCCGCCCTGGCGAAAGAGGGTCATCACGTAATTTTAGCCGATCCCAATCAGAGTAGGTTAGAGGCGGGAGAGGCCCTCGGCGCTAGTAAGACGGTAATTATCAATCGCGGTGGCGGACAAGCCGATGTGGTGAGGGCCTTAACTGACGGCGGCCATGGCGCCTGGATTGCTGTAGATGCAACCGGCGTACCGGAGGTCTGGGTCGATGCAATTAAAACGGTACGCCCGGGAGGTCTAATCAACCTGTTCGGTGGTTGTGCGCCGGGAACGTCAATACCACTGGATACACACCTCGTGCATTACAATGAACTGACCATAAAGGGTGTCTATCACCACCATCCCAATGCTATGCGCCGCGCAATCGAGCTTCTTTCCAAATCGTCCTTCCAGGCCGAATTGATGCTAAGTGCCGAGATGCCAATCGAAAGGACAGAAGAGGCACTCCGCGCCATGATCCGGAAGGACGCGCTCAAGGTTGTGATCACTGGCACCGAGCGGACTTAATACCAAGCGCCCAAATTTTTGGCTATTATCGCATCTAAACTTATTTGTTTTTATGCCGGACTGGCGGGGAGCCAGCAGAGCCATACCACAGCGCAATATTAGGGTTATTAAGGTTGGCACCAATACCAGCTATCCAAGAAGAGGCGCGGGAAAAAGCGAGGTTTAACCTCGAAAAATATGATCGCAATCGAGAGGCTTTATGACCTAGCGGCTGGGTTGAAAAACGCCTTAATGCCAACGAAATATCAACACTATACAGGACTTGAACCGGGGGTTGGAAAGTGTATAGTGCGCATCCTCATTGCTTCCTGCCGATGAAAATCGGCTATACCTCAATAGTGGGGTTGAGATAAGCCAAAGGAAGGAGATCGCTTTGCCTATGTACGAAAGCGTGTTCATCGCGCGCCAAGATGTTACAGCCGCCCAGGTTGACGGGTTGGTTGAAACTTTTGAAAGAGTGATCACGGATGGTGGCGGATCAGTCCCCAAGAAAGAGAGTTGGGGCCTTAAGACGCTTGCATACAAAATAAAGAAGAACCGTAAAGGTCACTACACCCTAATGAACCTCGACGCGCCAGCGAGTGCAGTGCACGAGATGGAACGGCAGATGCGCATTAGCGAGGACGTATTGCGCTACATTACCATCAGGGTCGAAAAGTTTGAAGAAGGGCCGTCCGTGATGATGCGGAGCCGCGACCGCGATGATCGTTCGCGACGTGGCCGTGACGACCGAGAGTCGCGTCGCGATGGCTCAGAGAGCGAGGTCGCTGAGGAAGATAAACCAACCGAAGCCTCAGCAGAAACTATGGAAAAGAGCGAAGGAGACAACGAATGAGCCGTCCGTCTTTTTTCCGACGTCGCAAATCGTGCCCTTTCTCTGGCCCTAACGCACCCAAGATTGACTATAAGGACACAAGAACGCTTGGCCGATTCGTCTCGGAACGAGGCAAGATCGTGCCCAGTCGCATCACGGCAGTATCTGCCAAGAAGCAGCGCGAACTTGCGAAAGCCATTAAACGCGCGCGCTACTTGGCGCTTATGCCCTATTCGGTCGCCTAAGAGCGCGCGTTCGCAGGAGGATGGACCGATGCCAAGGGAGGCGCTGATCGGGGTCGGCGCCGGGCTAGCGAGCGCGGTGGCATCTCTTTCTTTCGCATCAGGCGTACCTTTCGCACTGATGCTAGTGTATCTGGCGCCCATGCCGCTAATGATGGCGGGTTTGGCGTTTGGAACACGAATAACAGTGATTGGCGCAGGCGCAGGTATACTGACTACCGGATTGGCCGGTGGACTGGCATCAATGTTAATCTTTGGCCTAGTTCATGCCATCCCTGCACTATTAATTGTCTACCTAGCTCTCTTAAACCGTGAAAACATTGTCACGCAGAGAGGCAACAGTTCTATAGCTTGGTACCCCTTGGGGCATATCCCAGCCCACCTAAGTTTATTGAGTGGCGCGCTGCTAGTTATCACCGCGGTGATACTAACAAATCCCGGGATGAGTATACTGATATCAACACACCTCGGAGAAGCCTTCGAGATGATGGCGCCGCACCTACCGGAGCAAGGCCGACAACGCTTCGCTGACATGTTGACACCTCTGTTTCCGGGCGCAGTGGCGGCAAGCTGGGTTATTATGACCGTAGCCAACGGCGTCATTGCTCAGAGCTTGGTGGTTCGCATGGAGAAGAATCTCCGACCCAGACCTAAATACTCGGCAGTTGATCTGCCTCAATGGCTATCATGGCCTCTCGTCATCGCCGCCGTTGTGGCTTTGGCCGGAACGGGAGAATGGGAATACGTCGGCCGCAATACCGCTATGGTTATCGCAACGCCGTATTTTCTTCTTGGGTTGGCCGTAGTGCACAGTCTCGCCAAAAGGGTGACATATACAGGTTCGCTTTTAATGGTATTCTATCTGGTGATCGTGGCCTCTCTTTGGGCTACATTGGTGGTCGCTGGTATTGGGGTCGTGGAGCAGTGGTTTGGTTTGCGCGGCCGAGCTCAAACCTTGCCGTTGCAAACGAGTGACGAAGGGGATAACTGAAGTTTCGCTCGGGCCGGCATGTCCGGGCGTAACGGCGGCAAATTCCGCTGGACAGACTGAGGAGAGAATCATGCAAGTCATACTTCTGGAACGTGTCGACAAGCTTGGACAGATGGGCGACGTCGTAAATGTGAAGCCCGGCTTCGCCCGGAATTTCCTTCTGCCAAAGGGAAAGGCGCTAAGAGCGACGGAAGAAAATATTAATCATTTCGATACACAGAAAGCCCAAATGGAAGCGCAGGATTTGGAGCGTAAGTCTGAGGCATTAGCGGTCAGCACAAAAATGGACAGGACCACCGTTATCCTTGTTCGCCAGGCCGGAGAGGCAGGTCAGCTATACGGTTCTGTCAACGCACGAGACATCGCACAGGCGCTACACGATCACGGGTTTAACATTTCTCGAAACCAGGTCCGCCTAGACCAACCGATCAAAAGCCTTGGACTACACAATGTCTCCGTGACGCTACATCCCGAGGTCAGCATTACAGTAATCGCCAACGTGGCACGTTCCGAGGACGAAGCACAAACTCAGGCTGAAACTGGGCGCGCCTTGCTGAGTCGGGAGGAAGAAGAGACCCTGACGGAGGCTAGAACCACTGAGACTGCTGAAGCTGCCGAGGTTGACGAGACTGCCGAAGCTGCTGCCGATGAGGCAGTCGCAGAACAAGCTGAAACCATGTTCGAGGATGGCGCTGCCCCCGAGGCAATTAATGACGAGAGCGCCGATGAGACGGCCGGTACCTACGACGCATCTACTAACGATGACTAGACTTCAATATTCAAATATTCATCATTAAATTTTTGCTAGAGAGGGCGCACGCATCACGTGCGCCTTTTCTTGTCTGCAGATATCAACTGTCCAATGCGCCGAAATTCATATCTTGAGATACCTTTTTCCACAACCTGTTCCCATGTTCCACAAGCCCCTGGCTTTACAGTTATTTCATCCCCATTGAATTTGTCTTTCCAGATTCCGCTTTAGTTACAGGAGTTATACTTTCCCCCAATCATGACAACTACAACTCTCCCACCGACTGCGGATAATGAATTGATTCCCGCGAATAATGACGTGTCCAATGCGGCACCATTTCGGCAGATGCCTCACAATGTGGAGGCGGAGAAGGCTTTATTGGGCGCAATTTTTGCGAACAATCGTGCCTATGAAGCCGTCTCAGAATACTTGTGTCCTGAGCATTTTGCCTTGCTTGCCCACGGCAAGATATTCGAAGCTGCAAAGCGACTGATCGAGCGTGGTCAGATGGCCGACGCCACGACATTGCATAACTTCTTCCAGAACGACGACTCTCTATCCGACATTGGCGGCCCCGCCTATCTCGACGAGATAACTGCGTTCGCCGTCTCTGTGATTAATGCCGGCGAATACGGTAAATTGGTCTATGATCTCTATTTGAAGCGGGAACTGATAAATCTAGGTGAGGACGTGGTCAACCGGGCCTATGGAGGTGAGATTGACGAGACTGCATCAATCCAGATCGAAACCGCCGAACAGCACCTTTATGATCTCGCCACGGCGGGGGAATATGAGGGCGGATTCAAACCCTTCAAAGACACTATTATCCAGGCAATCGGTCAGGCAGAGGTGGCGCATAAGCGCGAGGGTAAATTGGCCGGTGTCACAACTGGGTTCCGCGATATGGACTCCCTATTGGGAGGACTTCATAAATCAGACCTGCTGATCCTAGCTGGGCGTCCCGCAATGGGCAAAACAGCGCTGGCCACAAACGTTGCCTTCAATGCTGCCTATACCCACAAACAGTCCCAAGGCGCGGAGGGTGCCGTTGTCGGCTTTTTTTCTTTGGAAATGTCCTCTGAGCAGTTGGCCGCACGAATCCTCTCTGAGCAATCAAACATCTCATCAAATATGATGCGCAAGGGCGAACTCACAGATGATGAATTCTCCCGCCTGGTCATGGCCAGCCAGACGTTGCACCAAATCCCCATCTTTATTGACGACACACCAGCACTGACTGTTAGTGCCCTTAGGACCCGGGCTCGGCGCTTGAAGCGTCAACAAAACCTCGGCCTTATTGTTGTCGACTACCTTCAACTAATTTCTGGATCTGCTGGGTCACGGAACGACGGTCGCGTGCAAGAGGTTTCAGAAATTACCCGGGGGCTAAAGACCTTAGCAAAAGAATTGGACGTTCCGGTGCTGGCGCTCTCACAACTCTCTCGTCAGGTAGAAAACCGAGAGGACAAACGCCCTCAATTGGCGGACCTACGCGAGTCGGGATCCATTGAGCAAGACGCAGACCTAGTAATGTTTATCTACCGTGATGAATACTACCTGGAAAAGGCTGAGCCCAAGCAACGCGCAGATGAGAGCGGTGAAAAGTTGGCCCAACGACTACAAAACTGGGAAGAACGCTTGGCCCGGGTGAAAAATACGGCTGAAGTCATCGTCGCCAAACAACGTCACGGCCCTGTTGGCATGGTACGTATGATGTTTGACGGCCAATACACCCGCTTCGGGGACCTTGACCAACACCATGCGGATAGTCGTTATAACGGGGCATGATCGGAACTCACATTCCCAAGGCTATGGCCGGTGCAGTTTTGCGCGTCGACCTAGATGCCATCCAAAAGAACTACCGAGCGCTTATTGATCATTTAGATGGCGTTCCAGCGGCGGCCGTAGTCAAGGCGGACGGATACGGCCTGGGTGCTGAGCGGGTCGGCCCCGCGCTGGCGGCGGCTGGCTGCCGGGGCTTCTTCGTCGCCCACCTGGCCGAAGGAATCGCGCTTCGCGCCGCCCTACCCGATACCGAGATTCATATTCTCAACGGTCTTCTTCCCGACTCTCTGTATGCCTATCGCGAACACCTGTTGGTTCCAGTTTTAGGCAGCCTCGGTGATCTAGCGCATTGGAGGTCCTTCTGCGGCGATATACCGCTGCCATGCGATATACATGTCGATACGGGGATGCTTAGGCTCGGCCTACCGCCAGACGAACTGGATGTGCTGGCGAACGCACCAGACAGGTTAACAGGCCTAAACGTTCGCTTCGTTATGAGCCATTTGGCTTCCGCTGAAGAGCCAGAATCAGATCAAAATCCCAGGCAATTAGCCGCTTTTTCTCGAGCACGAAAGATCCTGCCTATGGGCCAAGCCTGTTTCGCCAATTCGTCAGGCATCTTCCTTGGTCCCGACTACCATTTCGACATGACCCGGCCAGGCGTCGCGATCTATGGTGCCAACCCAACGCCGGGTCAGCCGAATCCCATGATGCCCAGCGTCACACTTAAAGGCCGCATAGCTCAGGTCCGCCATGCAACAGCTGGTGAGACGGTTGGATACAACGCCACCTATCGCGTTGATAACAAGGCTTTAATCGCCACAGTCCCCGTGGGTTACGCGGATGGATATCTACGCTCGCTCTCCGGCGTCGCATCCGGCATGATTGACGGCATAATGGTTCCACTGGTAGGTCGCGTATCCATGGATTTGATCACCTTCGATGTTTCCGCCGTGCCCGAGACAAAGCGCCAGCCCGGTCAATGGATTGAACTTCTTGGGCCAAACATCACTGTCGATTCCCTGGCGGCCGCGGCCGGCACAATCAGCTACGAGATCTTAACTAATCTGGGCCGGCGCTATCACCGTGTATATACGGGAGAGCCGAAATGAATGCTTCGCTTGGTTTTGTGCAAGGAATTGGTCGGGTATTCCTGGCCTTCCTGGCGACAACTGGAAGACTATCGCTATTCACTATTTTGGGAATGTCGCACTGTTTTCGCGGCCCGTGGTATTTCCGAATCATTGGCCGCCAGATGCTGGAAATCGGCTATTATTCGCTTCCAGTCGTCGGTCTAACCGCCGTCTTTGCCGGTATGGTTCTCGCGCTGCAAAGCTATACGGGATTTGCCCGCTTCTCGGCCGAAGGTGCCATCGCCAACGTGGTCGTGCTTTCCATCACTCGCGAATTAGGGCCTGTGCTAGCAGGACTCATGGTGGCAGGGCGGATTGGCGCCGCCATGGCAGCTGAAATAGGCACTATGCGCGTCACCGAACAGATCGACGCCTTGACAACACTATCCACCAATCCCTTCAAGTATCTGGTCGCGCCTCGTCTGATCGCTGGCGTCACCATGATGCCCTTTTTAGTTTTTATAGCCGATATCATCGGCGTTTTTGGCGGCTACTTGGTGTCCGTCTATAAACTCGGCTTCAATCCATCGAACTACCTGCAGAACACCTGGAATTTTCTGGAAGCCTCCGACGTTATCTCCGGTTTGGTCAAAGCCGGAGTCTTTGGCTTTATCGTCACGTTAATGGGTTGTTATCATGGTTATTACTCGAGAGGGGGCGCGCAGGGCGTGGGCGCGGCAACCACGAACGCCGTCGTATCAGCCTCAATCCTAATTCTGAGCTCCGATTATATTCTCACCGAAATCTTTTTCGCCAAGTGAAATTACATTGAGCATCACACCGAAAATCAGTCTCAAAAATCTGCACAAAGCCTTTGGCAGGCGGGTCGTGCTTGATGGCGTCCACTTGGACGTCGCGCCAGGGGAGTCAGTCGTCATAATTGGCGGTTCAGGCACCGGCAAGTCAGTGACAATCAAATGCATCCTAGGCCTGCTCACCCCCGACAACGGAATAATTGAGATCGGCGGCGAGAACGTCCTCGAAATGAACTCCAACGCACGTGAGAAGTTGAACATGCAAATCGGCATGCTGTTTCAGCACGCGGCGCTATTCGACAGCTTGCCCGTATGGGAAAACGTAGCCTTTGGCCTGTTGGCAGAGAAACGTTTTTCCCGCCGCGAGGCTAGACAAATTGCCATGGACAAGATGAGCCTAGTAGGCTTGAAACCAGAAATTAGCGATTTATCGCCGGCTGATTTGTCCGCAGGGATGCAGAAGCGCGTAGGACTCGCCCGAGCCATCGCCGCAGACCCAGCCATCATCTTTTTCGACGAGCCTACCACGGGCCTAGACCCCATAATGGCGGACGTTATCAATAAGCTGATCGTCCATGTGAACCAAGTCGTTGGCGCGACTGCTCTAACCATCACCCACGACATGGAGTCGGCCAAGAAAATTGGCGACCGGATTGCCATGCTATACAACGGCAAGATCATCTGGGACGGTCCTCCGTCCGAGGTTAATGACTCAGGGAACGACTGCTTGGATCAATTTATCCACGGTCGCACCACCGGGCCGATCAAGATGGCGCTCCGAGCATAGTCGTTTTTAAGAGCGGGAGCTTCAAAACCACCGCAAGAACATTCTACTTGGGGTCGCGAGCGCAAACCCATCACACAGCTCGATGCAACTTGTGGCAACATGACGGAAACTTTCATGTAATTTAGGCAAAAGAACAATAGCTGAAAAAGCTTCAGACTTTTAACGAGTTCCGGTCAGTCGTCAGCGAATCGGAACTGCATTTTGCCTGACTATCGGCTGAGTTCCCTGGATAAATGGCATGTAAATCGCAGTTTACCGGGCCTCTTGGGAATACCCTTGGTCTAGGCGCCATCGAATGGTTAATTGAGGGTATGGTGAAATCCAAGACCCAATATATTTGCGAGCATTGCGGCACCTCTCAGCCCAAATGGTCAGGTCAATGTCCCGCTTGCAATGAATGGAATTGCCTGATTGAAAAACAACCGGCGGAGACAACACCCATGGGCCTGGGTGTACGTAAAGGACAGAATATCACATTCGTCGCCCTTAAGGGAGAGAGGGAGCAGCCGGCCCGCCGCGTCAGCGGCAACGCTGAATTCGACCGAGTCATTGGCGGTGGGCTAATCCCCGGATCAGCCACATTGGTAGGTGGTGATCCGGGTATAGGCAAATCGACACTTTTAATGCAAATTGCCGCGGCCTTGTCGGCAAAAATGAACTGTGCTTACATCTCGGGCGAGGAGGCCGTCGACCAACTGCGGCTTCGGGCAACCCGCCTTGGACTAGTCAACGCCCCCGTTGGATTAGCCTCAGCCACATCAGTCCGAGACATTGCCGCGACCCTAGATGGCGCTAATTCGACCGATGTAGTGGTCATCGACTCAATTCAGTGTATGTATGTTGACTCTATCGAGAGCGCACCAGGAACCATCTCCCAGGTCCGTACGTCGGCCCAAGAATTGATCCGGCTAGCCAAGCGCACCGGCTTTTCTCTGATATTGGTAGGACACGTGACAAAAGAGGGCAACATTGCGGGCCCACGGGTCCTGGAGCATATGGTCGACACTGTGCTTTATTTTGAGGGCGACCCATCACACCAATTTCGAATTCTTCGTTCAGTCAAAAATCGCTTTGGCGCGGCTGACGAAATAGGCGTTTTCGAGATGATGGAGACAGGCCTTCATGGGGTTGCTAATCCATCGGCTTTGTTCCTCTCGGAACATCGCGAAGATGTATCCGGCGCTTCCGTGTTCGCTGGCATGAAGGGCACGCGCCCCATGTTGGTAGAAATTCAATCGTTGATTGCACCTTCCTCGCAGGCCACGCCGCGCCGAGCGGTTGTAGGGTGGGACTCGGGTCGGCTAGCGATGATTATGGCTGTATTGGAAGCGCGTTGTGGTATTGCGCTCGGTGGGACCGAGGTGTATCTCAATGTCGCCGGTGGCCTGAAGATTAAGGAGCCGGCAGCCGACATGGCCGTGGCGGCGGCGTTGATCTCTTCCGTGACAGGTACGCCGATGCCAGCGGAAACAGTAGTATTTGGTGAAGTTGGCCTCGCAGGAGAGACGCGTGCCGTAGCGCAAACGGATGCTCGCTTAAAAGAGGCCCAAAAGTTGGGTTTTTCTCGAGCGATTATCCCGAAATCTCGGTTTCGTAAAGGGCACCACAATAACAAAGGTATAAAGGCTGTGGGATCAGATACATCTTTGATCATCAGTGAAATTGATCATCTAGCCGATTTGGTCACCAAGTTTGCCCGCACAGATCAAAAACCGGTAGGTGGCCCAGCAAACCGTTTCGTCTCCAAAGACACGGGGACCCTCGGCTGATCATGGAACAACTGAACGATCTTCCCATCAATCTGTTCGATGCCGGCGTTCTTATAGTCTTGTTGGGATCAGCCATATTCGCCTATGCACGTGGCTTCGTGCACGAAGTTTTCTCCATTGTTGGTTGGATTGGTGCAATTGCCGCAACATTTTACGGTTTCCCGTTCGCCCAACCCTACACGCGGCAGTTTATCGATACAGAAATTCTCGCTGACCTGACATCGGGAACACTGATTTTCCTATTCGCCCTGGTGGTGCTATCCACTATGACGCGCAGTATTTCCAGTAAGGTCAAAGACAGCGCCCTTAATGCCCTGGATCGCGCGCTTGGATTTCTTTTCGGTCTTGTGCGCGGTGCCCTGATCGTGGTCGTAGCCTACATCGGACTCGAGATTTTGGTCCTCCAAAAGGATTCCCCTGACTGGATGCGCAGTGCCCGAACGATGCAATTAATAGGGCCGGCAGCGGATCTGTTGCTTGAGAGTTTGCCCAAGGACTACGCCATCAAACAGTATAATCAATCAGGCATTAAAAATAAGTCAATCGTGCCGAAGGATACCCGTGCCGTTGTCCGTGATTTGATCAATCCATCGCCCAAGGCCAGCGACAAAAGGACGAATGATGGGTATGGAACTCGTGAACGCCAGGACATGGAACGATTGATCGGCAACACTCAATAGCAACAAGGAAAAACTTCGCAGCATGGACAATGAAATGCGGTTTCCTCCTCATCGGTCAGGTTCTCGTCTCACTCCCTTCCCGGATAATATAGACGGGCCTTATGACGACCATCCACACGAAGAGTGTGGATTATTTGGCATCTATGGCAGTTCAGATGCTTCGGCACATACGGCGCTCGGGTTACACGCCCTTCAGCACCGCGGCCAGGAGTCAGCAGGAATCGTCGTTTACGATGGAGAGCAGTTCCATTCCCACCGCGCCCTTGGTTTAGTCGGTGATCATTTTAATGCCCAGTCGGTCATAGACCGCCTTAAGGGCAACGTCGCAATCGGCCATGTTCGCTATTCCACCAGCGGCGACACGGCGCTTCGTAACGTGCAACCACTGTTTGCGGAGTTCAAGTTTGGCGGCCTGGCAGTTTGTCACAACGGCAACCTGACCAACGCGTATTCCATTCGCAACGATCTCGTGCAACGTGGCTGCTTGTTCCAGTCCACCAGCGACACAGAGACAATCATCCATCTCATCGCAAAAAGCGAATATGGCCGAGTAGTGGACCGGCTTACTGATGCGCTCAGCCATATCGAGGGCGCCTACTCTCTGGTGGCTATAACCCAAAAGAAGTTGATCGGTGTACGCGACCCGTTTGGGGTTAGACCGCTTGTTTTGGGCCGCCTTGGTGACGCCACAATCCTTACCTCTGAGACCTGCGCCTTGGACATAATCGGGGCGGATTTCATCCGCAATGTGGAACCCGGTGAGATCGTAATCATCGATGAAAAAGGCCTACATAGCGTCAAGCCCTTCAACAAACGCCCCCAGAAATTCTGCATATTCGAATACATCTACTTCGCACGACCGGACAGCATCCTGGAAAGCCGCAATGTTTATAACGTCCGAAAGGAGATCGGCGCGCAGTTGGCGCGGGAAAGCCACGTGGAAGCTGATCTTGTTGTCCCGGTCCCAGATTCCGGGGTGCCGGCGGCCATTGGCTACGCGGAACAGGCTAATGTGCCCTTTGATCTCGGCATCATTCGCAATCACTATGTGGGTCGAACCTTCATTGAACCTACCGACCAAATTCGCCATCTCGGGGTGCGGCTTAAGCACAACGCCAATGCTGCGCACCTCAAGGGAAAGCGCGTGGTCCTCGTTGACGACTCCATCGTTCGTGGCACGACCTCGGTTAAAATCGTGGAAATGGTCCGTAATGCTGGAGCGTTAGAGGTCCACATGCGGATTTCCAGCCCACCGATCACCGAGTCCTGTTTTTATGGTATCGACACGCCGAAGCGTGAGCAACTTCTAGCAGCACGGTACAACTTGTCCGGCATGGCGGACTACATCGGTGTCGACAGCTTAGCTTTCATCAGCGATGATGGTCTTTATCGCGCAGTTTGCGGCGCTCAACGCAACGCAAGGGAACCCCAGTACTGCGACGCCTGTTTCACTAACAGCTATCCAATCCGCCTGACCGACCGCGACACGGAGCAACATCCGAACCTTCTCGCGCTTCTCGATGAGCAAACCTGACCATGGATAACTTAAGTGGCCGACTGCAAGGGCGTGTCGCTCTAATCACTGGTGCGTCCAGAGGTATCGGGGCAGCAGTCGCGCGGCTCTTCGCTAAGGAGGGCGCGCACATCATTGCGGTCGCTAGAACCGAAGGAGCTCTCGAAGAATTAGACGACGATATTAAAGGCTTTACCGGAGAGTCAGCGACGTTAGTGCCTATGGATATTACGGATTCCGAAAAAGTCGACCAAATGGGTGCATTAATCAATCAGAGGTTTGGTAGACTGGACGTTCTTGTGGGTAATGCGGGAATTCTCGGTACTCTGTCTCCCCTGGGGCATATCGATCCAAAGATTTGGGATCAAGTAATAGCTGTCAATGTCAGCGCCAATTGGCGGTTACTGCGCTCTATGGATCCGTTATTGCGCTCCTCCGATGCCGGTCGGGCCATTTTCGTCACATCAACCGTGGGTGCAGAAGCCCGCGCCTATTGGGGAGCCTACGCTGTCTCCAAGGCAGCATTGGAAATGATGACACGCACCTACGCCAAAGAAATAGATATGACGCCAATTCGGGTCAATATGGTGAACCCCGGCGCGACTCGGACGCAAATGCGATCACAGGCTATGCCGGGTGAGGACCCCAACACCTTGCCGAAACCCGAAGATCGGGCGGAAGTCTTCGTCGATCTAGCTCTGCCTAGTTGCACTGCGAACGGGGAACTATTCACCGCCTAGAAAAATCACACTCTCTTCCCGTTTTTGATCCACCTTGGTTGCCAGAACAACTGTAATTCGTCCACAATGACGGAGTTTCAACGGGCTTTTGAGTTTTTTTTTGTTTCTTTCGTTGTTCACCGTCTGGGGGACCATTTCATGAAACTTACTCGCGATGTTCGGCTATTTCATCGTACCAAGGATCTGGAAATCCAAATCGATCAGTTTCTCGACGCCCTGTCAGAGTCTGCGATCGTTTTTAAACTCGCCGTCGACGTATACCTATCGGGGGGCTGCACAGAAGAATTTTCCCAAAAGCATAAACAAGTGGACCAGTTGGAGAGCCATGCAGACCACCTCCGGCGCGCGATCGAGATCCAACTCTACACCCAAACGTTAATTCCAGAATCCCGCGGCGACGTCCTGGGTCTACTCGAAAACCTTGATAATATCATCAATTTGATTGAGGGCGTTCTATGGTCTTTTGATATCGAAAAGCCTGAGATTCCGGAGAACTGTAAGGATGGTTACAGAGAACTTGTTGCCATGACTTGCGAGGCTGTGGAGGCTGTAGTCTTGGCCTCACGAGCATTTTTCCGCAATATCGAGGCCGTGGGCGATCATGGTCACAAAGTCCTCTTTTTTGAGACTGAGGCTGATAAAGCCAGTACGAGCTTGAAACGTACAATCTTTGAGTCAGAACTGGGCATTGGGCATAAAATGCACCTGCGCGGCTTTGCCGAAAACATTGATGATGTCGCAGACTGGGCGGAGGATGTTGCTGATCGCCTAGCGATCTACGTCATCAAGCGAACCGTTTAAGCTTTATTCTACCATGGACATTTCAGTACTCATCTTCCTCAGCAGTGGTTTATTCTTGGGCTGGGCGCTGGGCGCTAACGACGCCGCCAATGTCTTCGGCACGGCCGTAGGCTCACGGATGGTTCGATTTTCGACGGCTGCTATTATCTGCAGCATTTTCGTGATCCTAGGTGCCGTCATCAGCGGAGCAGGCACCACGGAGACCCTTGGTAAACTTGGCGCTATCAACACCCTCCCCGGTTCTTTTATGACGGCTTTGGCTGCAGCCACCGCTGTCTACCTAATGACCAAAATCGGACTTCCCGTCTCCACCAGCCAAGCCATAGTCGGTGCGATCATTGGATGGAACTTATTCAGTAGCTCACCCACCGATAGCGAGTCATTGACCAAAATCATATCCACTTGGGTATTGTGCCCCATTCTCGCCGCAGTGTTTTCAGCTCTGATCTATCTGATTGTGGTAAAGATTATTCGAAGTGTGAAAATCCACCTCCTCCGCTCCGACCTATACACGCGCATTGGCCTTGTATTGGCGGGCGCTTTCGGATCATACAGCCTAGGCGCCAACAACATCGCCAACGTAGTCGGCGTTTTCGGCCCGGCCAATCCGTTCACAGACTTCTCTATTGTCACTGTTGGCACTTTCACAGCCGCTCAGCAGCTTTTTCTATTGGGCGCCCTCGCCATTGGCGTAGGCGTGTTCACCTATTCAAAACGGGTCATGATGACCGTCGGAAACGATCTGCTTCCGCTCTCTCCGGTTGCAGCTTGGGTCG
>PARE01000046.1 GCA_002709525.1 Magnetovibrio sp.
CCCAGACCGACCTGAACGGCGATCAGCAGCCAAGTTACCAACGGAGGATTTCTGATCTGGTAACCCCAACTAAAGGCCTGGGCGAAGACTATTTGCTCGCCGTCGTCACCGCCAATCCCTGGAAAGAGAGAAGTCCGGATCGTGGCCAACAAAATCAGCGTCGCTGCGATAAATACAGCGATGCCGCGCGGGCTGGTTATGAAATTAGCATTCCTTTCCAACAGCGTCGTCATCGCTCAACTCCTATCGACTTGTTTTTATGCTAACACTTGAGCTTAGGCATAGACCTTACTCGTATCGGAGGATAGCCTTCGTGGCCAGTGCAGCGCCAGCTGGAGACCAATGTCCATCGCAAGTATTGAACAGGCCGTCTTCGATCGAGGAACCCAAGAAGTGGGGAAGGAGATCGATGATGCGCAGGTCAGGATAGAGGACAGTAAGTTTGCGGAGCGTGAGCAAAAGTGGCGTATGCGGATTCCCTCGGGCCCTGGCCAAGTCGTTGGGGCGGGGTATAACCACGAGAGTGACCATCTTGCCCTTTGTGTGCTCCATTAACCGGCCGATCACATGCTCGAACCTCTCCGCTTGAACAGCGGTAAAGTCATAATATCCTGAATATCCTTTTGTTGATGGAATAGCTTTGTGGTGTATCGAGCGCTGACGCATAATAGAGTGCTTTAGGTAATCCAGGACATTCGCCGCGAAGCTGAAACTTCGAAGAATACTGCGCAAAGCAGTGTTGCGTGCACGCTGGGCAGCCATTTCAGTTTGTTGCCGGTCGTGGTTGCGATATCGAAGCTTAAAATCACCGTTTTCTCTATAAAAGTAGGGTGCGAAACGGGGATCGCCGCGACGTTCCGAAGCCTCAGGGTCGTCGTCATCAAAGTCATTATCCGGAAGGATGAACAGCATCACGCGGTCATGATCAAATCTTTTCGCGAGAGACTTATACAAGACATAGGCCTGCGTAAGCCCAAATCCACCAGAAGTACCGAAGTTTAAGTGCGGCGTTCCCGTTTCCGCTTCGAGGCGGTCCGATACGCGATCATTGCGCGCAAGTCCATAGCCCTCGACAAATGAATCGCCAAGCACAACCGTGCGTGATTTCTTCGATCGAAGGGTCCGCTCTTTGTCCCGCGCGCCAAATTTGTTAGTGCGATAGACAAGATTGTAACACGCTTTAACATGATTGAAGTGACCGTTAGCCGGATGCCACATACCAAAGTCCGGGTTCTCGTCCGACCAGAAAGGTTGAAAGCTCGGCCACACGTAATTTGGAATGTTGGCGGGCACCGCACCTAGATAAATGGCACCGATGCTCATCATCTCAAGACTTAAAAGCGATACTGTTAGGATCGCTGCGATTCGCTTCAGCCACGCCAACATTTATAAGATCAGGATCGTGGTTGGATGAGAACGTGTCGCTTCTTTCCGGCGGAAAGCTTTAAGGTGCCGTTTTTGCTAATGTCCTGGCTTCCAATAGTCTGAGTCTCGTCGCTAATAACTGCGTCATTGAGACGCGCACCACCGCCGCGAATCAGTCGCCGAGCTTCGCCATTTGATTTTGATAACCCTGCGCGAACAAGCAACTCGAAGGCTGCCATACCTCCCTGTAAGTCTTGTTTGGGAAGGTCCACTGTTTGCAGACCAGTGGCCACTTGACCTTGCTCAAAGGTCTTCTCTGCAGCTTCACGGGCGTCACGCGCGGCTTTTGCCCCGTGGCAGAGGGCGGTGGTATGGTCAGCCAGGATCTTCTTTGCGTCGTTGATTTCCGCTCCTTGAAGAGCCTCCAGCTTTGCGATTTCGTCCGTCGGTATTTCTGAGAATAACCGGAGGAACCGTCCAACATCGGCATCTTCAGTATTTCGCCAATACTGCCAGTAATCGAATGAAGACAGCATGTCATTGTTCAACCAAACGGCTCCATCCGCTGTCTTGCCCATCTTAGCCCCTGACGACGTGGTCAACAGCGGTGTGGTCAGGCCGAACAGCATTTTTCCGTCTACTCGCCGGCCCAGATCGACACCGTTGACGATGTTGCCCCATTGATCAGAGCCACCCATTTGAAGCGAACAGCCATAGCGTTTGTGCAATTCGACAAAATCATAGGCCTGGAGGATCATGTAATTGAATTCAAGGAATGTCAGCGGTTGCTCACGCTCGAGACGCGATTTGACGCTGTCGAAGGTCAGCATCCGATTTACCGAGAACAGTCGGCCGTAGTTTTGAAGGAACGGCAAATACTGCAGTTCATCTAGCCACTCGGCATTGTTAACCATTATAGCGTCTGTGGGGCCATCACCAAACTTAAGATATTTTTCAAAAACTTGTTTAATGCCCTTCATGTTAACGGCAATGGCTTCGTGGTCGAGAAGCTTCCGCGTGTCGTCCTTTCCAGACGGGTCGCCGACTTTGGTGGTGCCGCCTCCCATCAGGACGATGGGCTTGTGTCCGGTTTGCTGCAAAAGACGCAACAACATAATGGATACCAAGCTGCCCGCATGTAGGGAAGGTGCGGTGCAGTCAAACCCAATGTATGCTATTACGATATCGTCTGCTGCCTGCGCATCTAGTGATTCCATATCAGTACATTGATGAACGAACCCACGTTCCACGGCTCGGTTTAGGAAATCGGATTTATATTTGTTCATAAACGCCTCTGTGCCCTCAGAGACTCAGGGTTTATGCTATAGATAAGGGAAGTGCAATGCTGAGCGCGGCGCAATGCATAAATAGGAGCCGGACATGACTGCCAGGAGACCAAAAATGGCAATTGGCATGATGAGTGGCACCTCTATGGATGGGGTAGATGCGGCATTGGTGGAAACGGACGGCAAGGATATTTTTGGATTGGGGCCGTTTCAGACCATTCCCTATGCGCCCGCGTTTCGTGCTCGACTGGAACCATTGATGGGCCAACCGCCAAACGTTAGGGACCGTGATGTGGAACGAGATCTGACGCTCTATCACGCCGAGGCAGTCCACCGCCTCCTGACCAATACGGGCCTTCAGTCACATGAGATCGATATAGTCGGCTTCCATGGGCAGACCGTTTTTCACGATCCGGCTAATGCTGTCACCTGCCAGATCGGTGACGGCCCACTGCTGGCATCAGAGACAGGGATCGATGTGGTGTCGGATTTCAGATCTGCCGACGTAGCTGCGGGCGGTGAGGGCGCCCCTTTCGCGCCACTTTTCCATGTCGCAATGGCGCAGTCCCTGGAAAGGCCCCTGGCTATTTTGAACATGGGCGGAATCGCCAATGTTACTTGGATAAGCCCGGATGGAGGCACCATTGCATTCGACACCGGGCCGGCCAATGCGATGGTTGATGACTGGATCCGGGCCAGGACCGGCTTAAACTTCGATGAAGACGGGATATTGGCGCGGCAAGGGAAAGTCAATGAGATAGCGCTGGCCGCCCTTATGAATAACCCTTACTTCGACCTTCCAGCGCCAAAATCTCTGGATCGTGACGCCTTCCAAATGAAGCTCGTGGCGGATCTCTCTACAGAGGATGGCGCAGCGACTTTATTGGCGTTCACAGCGGCATCGATCGCACGGGCTCGAGATTTGCTGCCGGCTCCGCCGTTGCGGTGGTTAGTGACGGGCGGTGGGCGGCATAATCCCGCCTTGATGGCTGCCGTGCGCCGACAATTGGCCGCTCCGTTAGAACCGGTTGAGGCCGTAGGCTGGAACGGTGATGCTTTGGAGGCCCAGGCGTTTGCTTATCTAGCGGTTCGAAGCATCTATGGGTTGCCGCTGAGTTATCCGCAGACCACTGGAGTTCGCCAGCCGATGCCAGGTGGTGTGTTTCACTCGGCGAACGCGGGATGTATTGGGTGATGTATCAAGAGTTTTTTCGAAATTCATAGTATTATTCGTGTGCAGTGGAGTAAGGTAGGGGGTGAAAAATCCAGGAGCACTGGGATTTGTCAACGCCAGCACAATTAAGAATGACCAGTTCTTAATGATAAAGGCGATGTTAGTTGCTATCAGCTTCTTTGTCGCGTTCGGTTTCAATGAGGCCGGCACTAACTTGATCATAGCCTGGTAGAAGCGGATTAAAATAAGCCGGATAGGCTTATCGATCATCGAGGTAGAGACGTTTCCACTTTGAAGTGAGCACTATAGGACTGGAAGGGGAAACTTGATCATTGTGGGCGCCGGCGTGTTTGTTTGCGGTCATATGTCTCCGCGAAGAGGCTGGGATTACTTTTTTACCAGCGATATCGGGAGGCAAATGTCACGATCCCAAAAATGGTCTTTAAGAAAACCGCATCTTTTGACACTAAGGGTCAGCGGGCGCACCTAGCTGAATAGTGTGTAATTTTTAAATTTAGGCGGCCTTCGGTAGCGACTTGTCCAGATAGTCATTCAGGTGGCTTATCAGTTCGCTGACATCGTCTTGGAAAAAATGATTGCCACCTTTGACGACTCGGTAGTCGATGCCGATATTCTTTTGCTTCTTCAATTTCTGCACAAGCTTGTCAACTGAGACCTGGGGAACGATGTCATCCTTGTCCCCATGAAGGATCATGCCAGAAGCGGGGCAGGGTGCGAGAAACGAGAAATCGTGTATGTTGGCCGGCGGAGCCACGGAGACGAATCCATCAATTTCTGGGCGGCGCATCATTAATTGCATAGCGACCCACGCTCCAAACGAGAACCCGCCGATCCAGCAACTCTTGGTGTTTGGGTTTTGCACCTGCATCCAATCGAGAGCCGAAGCAGCATCGCTCAATTCGCCTTGGCCATTATCGAACACGCCTTGGGAACGGCCAACGCCTCGGAAATTAAAGCGCATAGCCGAGAACCCACGTTTCACAAACGCTTGATAGAGTATGTAGACTACCCGGTTGTTCATAGTTCCGCCATGTTGCGGATGCGGATGCAACAAGAGCGCAACAGGAGCGCTCGAATTCTTTGAATGATGGTAACGGCCTTCTAACCGTCCTTCGGGGCCATTGAAAATCACCTCAGGCATGAATTCTAAATTACCCTATGTTAGTCGGTTATCCAATGCATCGAAACCAAATCGCTCGCTAACCTTATGTAATTGCAAACGATTATCAATCAAATGCACTTATGAATACTTGATCAAATTGGTCGGGCATCCTATATAACCACAAAGAATACATGGGCCGGACCTACAACCAAGGTGTAGCAGTGATGGTACAGCCCTTTCGACACAAACTACCTTAGAACATAGCCTAGGCACCATGGTTTTCAAGACTCTTAGCGAAGATATACGCGGTTATCTCGAGCGTGATCCTGCCGCCCGCAGCGTAGTGGAGGTGGTACTTTGCTATCCTGGGTTCCACGCTCTAATGGTTTATCGCCTTTGCCACTGGTTGTGGCAAAAGAAACTGTTCCTGTTGGGTCGGTTTCTCGCCAATATCGGGCGCTTTCTGACCGGGATCGAAATCCATCCTGGCGCCAAAATTGGAAAGCGGTTTGTTATTGACCACGGATCGGGTGTGGTGGTCGGTGAGACAACAGTTATCGGGGATGATGTGACCCTATACCATGACGTCACCTTAGGAGGCGTTGCGCCAAGCGTGGACTCTCACGCCCAAATCGGGCAGAAGCGGCATCCAACACTGGGTGATGGTGTCATAGTTGGCTCTGGCGCGCAGATTCTTGGTCCTATTTCCGTTGGCCCCCATGCGCGCATAGGCTCCAATTCAGTGGTTACGAAGGATATTCCGAGCTCGATTACGGCGGTCGGTGTGCCGGCCAAAGTTATGATGCCCAGGGACAAGCAGAAAGCGCGGCAGTTTCAAGCTTATGCGACGACAGACGAGGAATGCCCAGACCCTGTTTTGCAAACCATCGAAAACCTGAGAAGCCAAATTGTTGGGTTGAGTGTGCGCGTTGAAGAATTAGAAAAGCAGCAGCCGGATCTCCAGGCCAAAGTTCGTGAAGAAAAGAAGAGTGACGTCGCCTAGAGATGTGGTGGAGTTGAAAGGGGAAGCAGTGTGAGATTGAGCACAAAAGGCCGCTATGCCGTTATGGCTATGGTTGATTTAGCGAAACAATCGGATGGTCGCCCAGTAGCATTGGCAGATGTGGCGGAACGCCAAGAAATCTCCCTTTCTTACTTGGAGCAGCTGTTCGGAAAGTTGCGCCGCAGCGGTCTAGTGAAAAGTGTCCGCGGCCCGGGCGGAGGCTATCTTTTGTCGCGGGGGTCTGATGAAACCAGGGTTGCTGATATCATCATGGCAGTTGATGAGCCGATAAAGGCAACGCGATGTAGTCCAGGATCCCCCGAGGGCTGTCAGTCCAATAAGAGTCGGTGTCTGACCCATGATCTTTGGGAGGAGCTAGGTAACCACATCTATTTATATCTCAGTTCAGTCTCGCTTGCGGATGTCGTGCACAAGCGTGTTCTTGGCCGCAGTGGGCTCCTCGCGCACCGCTATGGACTGGCTGCGCCTTTCGTTGGGGCGGAGCAGATGCCTACTCAAAGATCGAGGAACTGACCAACATGGTTGAGATAACCTACCTGGATCATAATTCAACTACACCCATCCGACCAGAGGTGATAACCGCTGTGGGCGAGGCTATGGGGTTAACTGGCGCCAACCCATCATCCGTTTACGGTTGTGGTCGCGATGCGCGCAAGCGAATTGAGGTGGCCCGCCAGGCTGTTGCGGCGTTAGTCAACGCAAAACCCAATGATGTCACCTTCTTGGGCAGCGGGTCGGAGGCCGATAATCTGGCGATCTTGGGGGTAGGTCGTAAGCGGGTACTAGTCTCAGAAACCGAGCATTCGGCAGTATTGAAAACGGCTTTGCTGCGCACTGGCAATTCTCATCTTATCCCGGTCGATAACCAAGGCGTTTTGGATTTGGAGGTGTTGGCTAATCTGTTGGCTGGAGATGACGAGCCGGCTCTTGTTTGTGTGATGGCGGCTAACAATGAAACTGGGGTTTTGCAGCCGATTCGAGAGGTTGTCGATATTGCTCACGCACACGGAGCTTTGGTGCTGTGTGATGCGGTGCAGGCCGCCTGTAAGATAGAGGTTGATTTCGCCGGCTGGGACGTGGACTACATGGCGCTCTCTGCGCACAAGATTGGTGGCCCGCAGGGAGTTGGCGTTTTGGTGCGTCGCGAGGGGGCTCCGCTGCGAAGTCTTTTGACCGGCGGCGGTCAAGAACATGGTTTGCGAGCCGGTACGGAGAATGTCTCCGGCATTGTGGGGTTTGGTATTGCCGCGCAGATCGCAAAGGATACATGGCGAGAGACAGCAACTCGGTTAGCTGTGTATCGCGACGAGTTGGAACGTCGGGTGTTAGAATTGTCTCCGGGCTCGGAGATTTTTTCCTCCAGTGCACGGCGCTTGCCTAACACAAGTAACTTTTCGCTGCCTGGTGTGCGTAGCGACACACAGGTTATGAATTTGGATTTAGATGGTGTGGCNGTGAGTGCNGGNTCNGCATGTTCAGCGGGCAAAGTCCAGCCGTCNCACGTTCTGGATGCCATGAANGTTGANCCTAAAGTTGCAACCACNGCGCTTCGTGTGAGCTTCGGATGGAACTCTAAGGCGGAGNACGTTGACGCTTTTATTGTAGCTTGGCGGAAGATGATCCAGAACGACCTTAGACAAGAAACTGCCGCATAAGACGGCGTAACGGATACGTATAGAATTAAGGGTAAGAAAAACATGGCCGCCACTCTAGAGACAGCCCAGACAATTCAGGATTATGCCGATGACGGTTACAAATATGGCTTCGTCACGGACATCGAGACCGAAAGTGCGCCCAAGGGGCTGAACGAAGATATAATCAGGTTCATATCAGCTAAGAAGAAGGAGCCCGAGTGGATGTTGGAGAGCCGGCTGAAGGCCTACCGGCACTGGTTGACCATGCCCGAGCCCGAATGGCAGAAACCGGATTTTCCCACTATCGATTATCAGGATGCCTACTACTATTCGGCGCCGAAATCTATGGCCGACAAGCCGAAAAGCCTAGATGAGGTTGACCCGGAACTCTTGGCTACCTACGAGAAATTGGGCATCCCGCTTCAAGAACAGGAGCGTTTGGCCGGTGTCGCTGTCGATGCGGTCTTTGACTCTGTTTCCGTGGCAACGACTTTCAAGGCAAAGCTCGAGGAGGTGGGTGTGATTTTCTGCCCCATCTCCGAGGCTATTGTGCGTTGTCCGGAGCTGGTTCAGCAATACTTGGGCAGCGTAGTACCGTACACCGATAATAAGCACGCTTGTTTGAACGCGGCCGTGTTTACTGACGGCTCCTTTGTCTACATCCCTAGGGGTGTTCGTTGTCCGATGGAACTTTCAACGTACTTCCGTATCAATGCGGAGAATACCGGTCAGTTTGAACGCACGCTTATTATCGCCGACAAAGACTCTTATGTGAGCTACTTGGAGGGATGCACGGCGCCCATGCGAGATGAGCATCAACTGCACGCCGCTGTGGTAGAACTCGTCACAATGGACGATGCCGAGATCAAATACTCCACCGTCCAGAACTGGTATCCGGGCGACGAGGAGGGACGCGGGGGCATCTATAACTTTGTCACAAAGCGTGGCGCGTGCCGGGGTCGAAACTCGAAGATCTCCTGGACTCAGGTAGAGACTGGATCGGCTATTACCTGGAAGTACCCGAGCTGCATTTTACAGGGTGAAAACTCGGTGGGTGAGTTCTATTCGATCGCTATTACTAATAACTGCCAGCAGGCTGATACGGGCACGAAGATGATCCATTTGGGCAAAAACACATCATCGCGAATTATTTCAAAAGGAATCTCGGCAGGTCGGTCGGACCAGACTTATCGCGGTCTGGTACGCATGGGCCCGAAGGCAGATGGTGCGCGTAACTACACGCAATGCGATTCTTTGCTAATTGGAAGTACCTGCGGGACACACACGGTTCCTTATATAGAAAGCAAGAACCAAGATGCTGTAGTCGAGCACGAAGCGACGACTTCGAAGATCAGTGAAGATCAACTTTTCTATTTGCGCCAGCGCGGCATCGACGAGGAAGCTGCCGTGGCCCTAGTAGTCAACGGCTTTTGCCGCGATGTGTTGCAGCAACTTCCGATGGAATTTGCTGTCGAGGCGCAAAAACTGGTTGGCATCAGCCTGGAAGGCAGCGTCGGCTGAGCGACGTGAATACAGAAAAGGTCATTGGACACATGTTGAAAATCAGAAATCTTCATGCTGCGGTTGATGGGACGGAAATCCTCAAGGGGTTGAATCTGGAAATCGATGCCGGCGAAACCCACGCCATCATGGGGCCTAACGGCTCTGGTAAGAGTACTTTGTCTTATGTATTGGCCGGTCGGGACGGCTATGAGGTTACAAAGGGAGAAATTCTTTACAAAGGGAAGAACCTTCTGGAAATGTCACCAGAGGAACGTGCCGGTGAAGGTGTTTTCTTAGCCTTTCAATATCCGGTGGAAATCCCTGGCGTTGCCAACACTATCTTTCTCAAAGAAGCCCTCAATGCAGTTCGCCGCCATCGTGGTGAAGAGGAATTTGATGCTATGGCGCTTCTGAAATTCGTTCGCGAGAAGACCAAAGAACTAGGGATTTCTGAAGACATGCTGAAGCGAGCCGTAAATGTGGGCTTTTCCGGCGGGGAAAAAAAGCGAAACGAAGTTCTCCAGATGGCGGTATTGAAACCGTCGTTAGCGATCTTAGACGAGACTGACAGTGGCTTGGACATCGATGCGCTTAAGATTGTGGCCGATGGTGTGAACGCACTCCGCGCACCGGACCGCGCAACGCTGGTTATCACGCACTATCAGCGTCTTTTGGACCATATTGTGCCTGACAAGGTGCATGTCTTGGCGAAAGGGCGTATCCAACGCAGTGGCGGCAAGGCATTGGCGCTGGAGTTGGAGAAAAATGGCTACGCCGAGTTCGCAGAAGCAGCTGCTTAAGAATAGTCATGAGCCAACAAACCAATCCTGTCGAAAACTTTGTTTCCGAATTCGAAGCGATCCGGTCGACTCTTTCTGGTGACGACGTGCCGTGGCTAGATGCGCTACGCCGAAGCGGCATCGAGCAGTTCAAAGGCGCCGGTTTGCCTGGACCTAGAGTGGAGTCCTGGAAATACACTCGTCTGCGACCGCTTGAGGACACGACATTCCGCCCAGTGACACCGGCCGATCGTGAAGCTTTTATCGATCAGGTGCCTTCGGTGCTCCCGACTGCTTTGGACTGTCCGCGAATTGTTTTTGTGAACGGGTTTATGCGCCCGGATCTTTCACGTCTCGACAATTTACCGGAAGGGGTGACCGTAGAGCCCCTTGGCGCGGCTTTGACTCGAGATTCCGAGTGGGTAGAGGCGCATTTGGGTCGCATCAACCGCTTTGAGGGGCAACCGTTGGTTGCGTTGAACACGGCGATGATGAATTCTGGTGCAGTCGTCCACGTGCGCCGTGGGGTTGTGGTTGAGCAGCCCATCCAAATGATATTCATTGCGGGCCACACCGAAGACCCGGTCGCATGCTATCCACGCAACTTGGTCGTAATGGAGGAGGCTAGCCAAGCGACACTGGTAAAATTACATGCTGGCCTCGGCGTAAGCGCTTACCTTGCCAACGCGGTCACGGAAGTTGATGTGGGCGACGCAGCCATCCTTCGACATTATCGGGTGCAGTCGGAAAATATGCAAGCTACGCACCTAGGCAGTTTGCATGTTCGGATCGGCCGGGATGCGACCTACGAGGGATTTGGCTTGCACATTGGCGGCCGCCTATCCAGGACGGAAATCTGTGCCCGCCTGGAGGGAGAAGGCGGCCATTGCGCCCTTAACGGTGCCTACCTAATGAAGGGGCGTGAGCATTGCGATAACACGACGGTTATTGAGCACACAGTGCCAAACACCACATGCTCGGAGATCTTCAAGGGTATTCTTGATGATGAATCCCGCGGCGTGTTCCAAGGCCGCATCGTGGTTAGAAAGGACGCGCAAGGTACAGATGGTCATCAGTTGTCTAATGCGCTGCTATTGTCCGACAAGGCGGAGATGGACGCTAAGCCGGAGTTAGAGATCTATGCTGACGATGTCAAATGTTCGCACGGCGCGACGACCGGGAAGTTGGACGAAACGGCGCTTTTTTACCTGCGTTCGCGCGGTATTCCCGAGGCATTAGCTCGCAATCTGTTAATCCAGTCTTTTGTTGCTGGCGCTCTCGATGAGGTAAAGGTCGACGTGGTGCGCGAGGCCATGATGAACAAGGTGGTCCATTGGCTGCCGGCACAATGTTTCCTGGCCGAGGAGTGGACTAAGGAATGAGTAAGCTGCAATCCATGACTGAGCTTGTAGGGCCCGGCGATAAATCCGTATCTGCGTTCGACGTGGAGCAGGTTCGTGCCGATTTTCCGATTTTGTCGCGTGAGGTGTACGGCAAACCTCTAATTTTTCTGGACTCTGGTGCTAGTGCTCAAAAACCGCGTGTGGTGATCGATTGTATCCGCGAGGCTTATGAATCCTATTATTCGAACGTCCATAGGGGCGCACACCACCTTAGTCAGCGGGCAACAGATGCTTATGAAGAGGCGCGTGTCATCATTGCTAGGTTTATGAACGCACCATCGGAGAACAATATCGTTATCACATCGAGCGTTACTGAGTCCATTAACCTTGTCGCCGCGACCTGGGGACGAAAATTTCTAGAAGAAGGCGACGAGGTAGTCGTATCCGAAATGGAGCACCACGCCAATATTGTGCCCTGGCAGATGCTGCGCGAGGAGAAGGGAATTGTCTTAAAAGTCGCGCCGATATGTGACGACGGGTCGTTCCACTTGGAAGATTTTGAAGCATGCTTGAGTTCTCGGACCAAACTTGTGGCCATCACTGAGGTGTCGAATGTCCTCGGCACGCGTGTGCCCATCAAGAAACTGATCAAAATTGCCCATGATCACGGCGCTAAGGTGCTGGTGGATGGCGCCCAGGGTATTGTCCATCAGGGTGTCGACGTTCAGGATCTGGACGTAGATTTATACGGCTGGACAGGGCACAAGTTATACGGACCGAGCGGTGTGGGTATTCTCTACGGCAAGGCAGACATACTGGACTCTATGCCGCCCTATCAAGGTGGTGGCGATATGATTGCTAAGGTCACGTTCGAGAAAACAACTTACCAGGATCCGCCATACCGCTTTGAGGCGGGAACACCGCCGATTGTTCAGGCGATTGGATTAGCTGCCGCTGTGAAGTACGTGGAAGAGCTAGGGATGGGGAATATTGCTGCGCATGAGCACGGTATATTAGCTTATGCCCATCAGCAGTTGGCCGATATCGAGGGATACCATGAAGTCGGCACCGTTCCGGATAAAGCCGCAATTATCTCGTTCCTGGTGGATGGTCTACATCCATTTGATGTCGCCGCTGTTCTAGACCGCCAAGGCGTGGCCACGCGAGTTGGTCAGCATTGCGCAGAACCCTTGATGGACCGTATGGGAATCGAAGGCACGGTTCGAGCCTCCTTCGGTCTTTACAATAACCGCACCGATGTTGACGCTTTGGTTGCCGCCATTCGGAAAGCAAAGGAGATGTTGTCTTGAACGGGCTTCCTGACCTTAAGAAATATGACGAATTTGTCGGAAATTTGGAACTTATCGACGATGAGGATATGCGGTTTGAATACATTATTGACGTTGGCAAGAAAGCTGGCGACATTGATTTTCCAGAGGTCATGAAGGTCGATGCCAATCTTATGCATGGCTGCATGTCGAAAGTCTGGATCGTTGATCGATTCGAAGATGACAGGCACTATTTTAGTGGTTTCAGCGATGCCATTATTGTCAAGGGGTTGGTAACGATGATGACTGAATCCTTCAGTGGCCTTACCAGTGATGAATTGAGCAGCTTGAATGAACGTCATGTCCAGAAGTTGAACTTGGGCGCACTGACCACACAGCGCCAGGTTGGCATGTTGGCGATGCTGGCGCACCTCAAGAAACTGGGCCGACGTAGAAATACTGCAGTAGTGGATTGAGGAGAAAGACGAATGTATCCGATGGGTGATCCTTACGGCGACGGTGCACAGCCGGACATGACCGAGTATAAGGCGAGCGAGGGGGAACCGCTACCTAACGGAGAGAAGGTGGCGACGGAAGAGCAGGTCGTGGAGGCCATGCGCACGGTTTATGACCCTGAAATTCCTGTGAATATTTATGATCTCGGGCTGATATATACCAATGATATTGCTGAAAATGGTAACATCGACATTACGATGTCTCTTACCGCACCGGGTTGTCCTGTCGCTGGTGAGATGCCTGGGATGGTGGCTCGTGCCGTATCGGGGATCGAGGGGACTGGTGTAGTCGAGGTTAAGATTGTCTGGGAACCAGAATGGACACCTGAACTAATGTCGGAAGACGCAAAACTTGCCCTCGGCATGTTCTGAGCGTATTTAGGTATCCTGGGAGATAAACATGAACGCTGTTGCGCCCAAAATGCTAACCCTGACTGACGCTGCGGCGGATCAAGTGAAAAAGTTGATCGACGACAGTGACACAGCGGTGATCGGTCTTCGCGTAGGAGTATCGTCGAAAGGGTGTTCCGGTCTCTCCTATGTATTCGAATACGCTGAGGAGAAGAGGAAGCTTGAAGAAGAGGTGGAGAGTAAAGGCGTTAAAATCTTCATCGATCCAATGGCAATTATGTTTATTATGGGAAGCGAAATGGATTATAAGCAAGACCGCCTGCAGAGCGGCTTTGTTTTTAACAATCCGAACGCCAAGAACGTTTGTGGTTGCGGCGAGAGTTTTTCCGTCTAAAACACCGCTGTCCTTTGCGACGCCAATATCCCTTTCGAACCCTAAGTTGGACCTGGAAGCACTATCCGTGTTGAAGATGACATTCGTTGATCCAGACGGAACCCATCATGTAGTCGAGGCGGGCGACGGCAACACCGTTCTTGAAGTGGCTCATCTCCATGGTTTCGATCTGGAGGGGGCTTGTGAAGGATGCATGGCATGTTCTACCTGCCACGTGATTATCGATGACGGCTGGTTTATGAGATTGGATGATCCCAGCGAAGAAGAGGAAGATTTACTTGACCTTGCTTTTGACGTCCGCCCCACATCGCGTCTTGGATGTCAGATCACGTTATCGCGCGACCTAAATGGTCTTGTGGTGAGTCTGCCGTCACAGCATTTCAATGTGACAGGTAGCTAGAAAAGAGGCGATGATAGTGTGCAAAATAGTTATTCTGCCCATACTCGGTAACGGCGCCTCGACTGACATAATAAATCGCCACCATCTTGAGTTAGCGCACATCATCGGTCTGCTAAATTATTTGTATCTATTTCAATCCTGAGTCTGCTGGACCTCGTTGCCAAGGTGCGGGAGCTAACAAACTCATTGTTGTTGCCGAGGAACTAACTATAGCGGTATTGGAATTAAGTTTAATGATTTGATATCGGGAGCATTGCTTTTTGATACTTGTCCATCGCTATGTAAACTTTTCTGCGGATTTTCATCAACAGAATAATACGTTGGCCTTGATTGGCGAAGTAATGTTGGGGCCGGGTTTAATACAAGTGTAGCGTTTGCTTTTGGGTTTGTGGGCCTTTTTCAGTTGATTGGTGCGGAACGGAAACACCTTGTCCCCCCGAGTCGAAAGCTTATATTCCGCTCATGGGAAATTTTGGTATGGATGATGTCGCGCCAAACGCGCGTATTGTTGTAGCTATGTCGGGCGGAGTAGATTCATCAACTGCGGCGGCTCTAATGGTGGAGTC
>PARE01000047.1 GCA_002709525.1 Magnetovibrio sp.
CATAAAGGCCGTGCGTATATGAACGAACTGGAAGCGGTGAGAGTTGTCGCCGGCAAAAGCCCCGAGATTCTCAGAGCGCTGGCAGGCCTAGACACACACGCTGCTAAGGGGATTTATACATATTCCAAACTACGTGAGACTTTTTCCAAGCTAGCAGGCACAATCGTTGCTGCTGACAGAGTTGCTCCGGATGCCGGATGGATAAGCCGGTCATTGATGCAGATATCGTCATTGGTCAAGTTTCGAAGAGTCGACGGGCTGAGCGAGGCCAACTCGACCGAATTCTTAGTCTTCCAAGCAGAGAAACACCTGGAGTCCGATAACCTGGCCGAGGCCGTCCGCGTCTTAGAACAACTTGATGACATGGCGAAAGCTGAAGCGTCTAAATGGCTCTCAAACGCCAAAGAACGGCTTCGTGCTGAGCAGAGCCTAGCCAGCCTGCACGCCCACGCGGTGCTCATGCTGACGGCGGAAAAAGGTTAAATCGCCATGTGGCGTGTGCTCAGGTTTCTGGGACTTGTATTGGCCACGACTGGCATCATGGTATGGCTCCTGGATCAGCCGGGATTCGTCTCCCTGGACTGGTTAGGCTATCGGATTGAGACATCTGCCGCACTCCTGACCACGACGATCGCCGTGATAGCAGCCTCCGCGGCTATCGCGTACCGAATATTTCTAGCCCTCTGGCGCACGCCAGCGCAGATGGGCGAGGCCTGGCGAGACCGACGGCGGCAAAAGGGCTATCGAGCCCTTACCCGGGGCTTGGTTGCTGTTGCAGCCGGCGACTCTGACGAGGCGCGCCGTCAGGAGAAACTTGCACAAGCCCTCTTAAACGAACCGCCACTAACCATGCTCTTGTCAGCGCAGACCGCCCAATTAAATGGGGATGAAACAGCGGCGACTCGATTCTTCCAAGCGATGACCGAGAAACCAGACACCGAGTTTCTCGGCGTGCGGGGCATGCTTAATCAGGCCCTCGCACGGGGCGATGACGGCACCGCGCTCGAGTTAGCCCGGCAGGCCTATCGTCTCCGCCCACAGAGCGGGTGGGTCACTGCGCAGCTATTTGATCTACAAATTCGCAATGGCCAATGGCTTGATGCGCAGATCACCAATGACGAACAAGTGTGCGCACATCATACCGACAAGGGGGTCGGGCGGCGGCGAAAAGCGGTGCTGGCCTTTCAACAAGGCTTGGATGCCTCCGCCGCTGGGGATTCCGAGGGGGCGGCTAAATATTACAAGATCGCGTGCAATCAAGACTCAGCCTTCACCCCCGCGGTTGTGGCCTTTGCCAACTCGCTGATGGACCGCCACAAGAACTCAAAGGCTGCGGATATCATTGAGAGGGCATGGCGATTGCAACCGCACCCCGATCTGGTCCTTCCTTTCTGGCGTAGCGCCGAGGCGGGAGATGGCTTAGCCATTATGAAGGCGACGGAGCAGTTGGCGCGTGCCAACCCGGCGCATCCGGAAAGCAAAATCGCCCTGGCTCGCGCCGCCCTGGAGGCGCGACTTTGGGGCGAAGCCCGCACTTTTCTGGAGGCGGTCACCACTGATCTCGGCAATCATGACGAGACTCGGATTTGCCGATTGTGGGCAAAGCTTGAAGAAGCCGAGCACCAAGATACGAAAGCGGCGCGCGCTTGGTTAACGCGAGCATCATTGGCCGAGAAGGGCCCGGCCTGGGTGTGTGGAAAGTGCGGGAATTCCGTTGCAGAATGGTCCAGTCTGTGCGGCAATTGCGACCAATTTAATTCCCTCTCCTGGGGTCGGCCGCGACATGTCTCGCGTGTCGCGCATACCGCAGTCAGGCATAACCCGCCAATAACTGCCATCGGCGATTAGTCTTCAGACAGGATCACCCCGTCCGCAATCATTTCATCAATTTCATCATCTCCGAAACCGACCTCCGCAAGGATATCCCGTGAGTGCTGACCAATCCGTGGAAGGTCATGATGAATTTGGGTGCGTCGTCCATTCATGATTACAGGCAGGCCGGGGATTTTAGTTTTTTCTCCGTCCGGCAGTGTGACATCTAATAAGCCGCCGGATTGTTTAAGGTGTGGATCATCAAAGAGATCGTGCGGCTTGGTGATCGGCGCAAACGGCAAACCAATCCGGTCGCACTCTGCCATCAGCTCGTCCTTCTTCATGGCGCCAAAAAGGCCCTTTAGAATAGGCATGATCCTTGCCCGAGCTTCGACACGCTGCGCATTCGTCTTCAGGCTAAGGTCATCGAAGAGGTCCTGGCGACCGAAGGCTTTACAGAAGATCTTCCATTGGGTATCGCTAACAATGCCCACAAACACGTTTTCTCCATCCTTTGTAACAAACGTGTCGTATACGGCCCAGGCCCTTGGCCGGTCCGGCATAGGACCAGTCGGAACGCCGGTAACCGCGAATTGCATCATGTGTTGCGCGACCATATGGACGGTCGTCTCATACAGCGCTGTCGTCACCGGTTGTCCCCGACCCGTTCGCTCGCGCTCGCGTAGCGCTGCCATGATCCCTATCACCCCGAACATGCCACCCATGATATCGGTGACAGAAGCACCCGCCCGAAGCGGCCGACCCTCTGGACCCGTCATATAGGCTAGTCCCGCCATCATTTGGACGACTTCATCCAGGGCTTTGCGATGGGCATAAGGACCATCTAGGAATCCCTTCAGCGCGCAGTAAACTAGCTTCGGGTTGTCAGTGGATAGATCTCCGTAGCCAAGACCCAGACCTGCCATGGCGCCAGGTCGTAAGTTTTCCACTACGATGTCTGCGTCCGCACAAAGTGTTTTGGCCGCCTTGAGCCCGCTGTCCGATTTGAGATCAAGAGCAAGGCTGCGTTTATTGCGATTGTAGGTTGCAAAAAACCCCGCCCCCTGATGAACCAGGCGCCGCGTGGTGTCGCCGTGCAATGGCTCCACCTTGATCACATCAGCACCCATGTCACCAAGGATCATGCCACATGTCGGCCCCATAACCATGTGACAGAATTCAATTACCCTGATCCCATGGAGGGGCAAGTGGGCTCTGTCATCTTGCGTCGCGTTCATGGACGCGAGAATATGGGGCATCACGAAAAAGGTCAAAGCTTGGGGGTAAGCGTATGACTTGTCGCGGCGTTTTGTATTTGGTTTGGGGTCAGTTTGACCAAAGCCTACTGGATCGTGCTATCGCCTCGGTTCGCGAATTCCATCCCGAGCTACCCGTTGAGATCGCCCGCCTGGGCGATGATGCGACGTTACTTGACAAGGCTGGCATGCTGGATTTGACGCCGTTTGATGAGACCCTATTTTTAGATGCGGATACGGTCGTACTGGGTGATTTAGGGTTTGGGTTCGACAAAGCCTCGCGCCAGGGTCTCGCATGTTCCATATGTGAGTGCCCATGGGCGCGGCGATACGGCGGTATCTCCGGCGATATTGTCGAATACAACACCGGTGTCCTATTCTTTACAAGAGACGCCAAGCCCGTTTTTGATGCCTGGAAATTTCGGGTGCGCGATATTGATTCAAGCATCGTTTTCCGCAGTGGTGATAGGCTCGCACGCATGCCCCTTAATGACCAGGCAGGCTTTGCAATGGCTATTGAAGACACGGGCTTCAATCTATTCGTGCTGCCCTATAACTGGAACTTTCGGCCAAAGTGGCACAAGAGCTGGTACGGGCCCCTGAAGATCTGGCACGACTATGAACCTGTGCCCGAACCCATCCGGCAGCGCAACGCAGACCAGGCGGCATTGAACGCAATCGTCGATCTATCCATACTGCGCGACGAATAGGGATGATCGGGCTTGACAGGAACGACTTCCTGAGTGATTAGGTGGCTATGTTAATTCCCCCGTGCCGCCTTAGCTCAGCTGGTAGAGCATCGCATTCGTAAGACATTTCTCGACCAAAAAACTCAATATTATCAACATAATAGACCCCCCTAATAATTCATGTGAATGATATGTGAATTTAGGATAGGGTCTTTATGTGAAGAATCTGGATTACCAGATAACGATGGTTTATAGAGAGGTCAGTGGTTATGCCGCTTTAGCTCAGTTGGTAGAGCGACGCATTCGTAAGACAGTTATCCACCATTTTCCTCAATAATATCAGTGTTTTATGACTATCATTTTAATTGTGTAAATGATTTGTGAATATAGATTAGACAGAATATGTGAAGAAACTGGATTACTTGATAACTCTAGAGTATAGAGAGATTGGTGTATGCCGCTTTAGCTCAGTTGGTAGAGCGACGCATTCGTAGTTTTATATTGCGTCCCTTTTGGGAAACCTTGAGGTGAAAACTCATCAAATTCGGGGGAACCTGTAAAATGGCAATCCCGAGCCAAGCTCCGGAAGGAGAAGGTGTAGAGACTTTACGGTGAGTGCCTAATCTAACTTCGGTTAGAATGGTAAAGAGAAAGTCCAGCGCACAAAGCCCATTAGGGTGGCGACGAAAGTCGTAGTGTGATGAATGCGTAGGTCGGGTGTTCAAATCACCCAAGCGGCACCACTTTTCACCCCCATATCGTCTTTGTTTGAGCTCTAAAGGGTGTTCTTAAACGATGATGGATCATTCATCGTTATATCCATACCGTCTAACTGCAGTCGAGCGGGATCATGATTCTGGCCTCATCCTCGGTTGGCGCAGAACCCAACCATTGACAATTTTTTCCACCTTTGCACAACCACACTCCATACTTTTTTCTACTTTTTTTCAATATGTACCTGTCACCTGAACCTGACTGGGTACACTGCTCCATCAAAGTCCAGTCGTGACCAAAGCCGTGAGTAGTCCCGGCACCTAGCGTCAAAAAACCCACAGTCATCACCGCCACTATCGAAATTTTAAATTTCATAATAAATATTACTCCTTTCAATGATGTTGTGTCTCTCCATCCCTTAAAACCTGTTTATCTGAATAAACGAATAAATACCAATTCTAGAAAACTCCATTCTTATAAATATACCTAACGACAGAACGGAATATGTCGAAAAAGGTATAAAAAAAGGTGGCTGTTCAATGATTACTGTCGATAACCAAACTTCGATATTTCTCTCTAGGTTCAACCCCACTTTTATAGATTAGGATTTCCTGCTCAGTTTTGAGGGGGAGTACTTTTGTTCTGTGGAACAGAGGTTCTCACATCTTGTATGTGTGAATAGTATGTGAATAGGTGTTTGAGGTTTAATGTTTAGTAAAGACGGTTCTATCCCATTGACTCTATTGTATTATTATACATATAAATTGGTGGAACAACTTATTCGTAATGCGAGGGTCGGGTGTTCAAGTCACCCAGGCGGCACCATTTCTTTCCAGACAAGACCCTCGTTTTTGGATGGAGCGTTTCTCGCCTAAGCGTAATTTCGCGACATGTTGACCAAAGAACCGTAGTGATTTGGTTTATTATGCGACTGAAAGGTTCCGGTTGGAATTGCTGACGAGCATTTTTAATCCGTGTAACGCTTCGCTGCTCCACATACTCTTTTAGCCTAATTACTCTGGCCGTCCATAGTCGCAGCGTTGATTAATTTTTCTATTGATGTCGCTAGTCTGTCTTATCGTTGTCAGCGCCTCGATCACATCCGCGCGGTGCATATCCGGATACAGATTACATATCGCTGCGGCAAGTTTTTGGGTTTTGGGTTTGCGCCACACGAACTATTGCATATCCACCGGGTTACTGTTCTCTTGACGCCCATGGTGGTGCTAGATGTTTTTTTGGATTGTGCAGGCTCGATATTCGTCCACTTAAGGTCAAAAGGCATGAAAAATATCACCGTATTTGTCACAAGATCGGCGTTCTTCACCTTTGGCATTTCCATCCTCTTTTTAGTCATTGGCGCCTTAGTATCTTCGGATTCATTTTTCCAAACCGTTTGGATGGACAGAGATCTTTGGCGCGCCAGTCAATTTGATCCGCTCATTACCGTAACCGGGCCCGAGAGCGACACCGGCGCCCGAGCCCCCGGCGGATCATTTTATGCGCTGCTAAAGCTAGCGCTCTCCATTCATAGCGATCCAGTTGCAGCAAACGTGCTTCGGAACCTGATGTTCAGCGCCTCGATCGTCGTTTTATTTGGTTACATGGCTGTAAATTGGCGGTGGCCTCTTGCTTGCCTCGCAACGGCTATTTATGCGTCGTCAGGCACTCTCCTTCAGGCCTCCGTGTTCTGGAACCCCGGTTATATTCCCTTGTTTGCCGTGCTGATGGTCATTGCCATGCACCGTTACTTCAAGACACGCGGTAGCGCCCCACTTTTCGCCCTATTCTTCCTTTTTGCTCTATCCAGCCAAATTCATCAGCAGACAATTATTTTGATGCTTGGGTTTATCCTGACGCTCGCGCTTTATCGTATCCGGCCCCGATGGGCCGACGGCTTCGCCGCGTTGTGGGGCTTTCTTATAGCCTACGCACCGTTCCTAGCGCATGAACTGCCTGACGGCTTCGCGCACACGCGCGACCTTCTCCATCGACTTGTTTACAGCCCCTATGTTGGCAGCGAAGAGTTTTTTGAGTTCACGGCACCGAAATTCGCGTTGATCCAAAGACTGTTGTCCTCATCCGCTCACATTTACCAAGAGATGGGCGGGGCGGTTGGGGTGGTCGGCACGTATTTCCTGCTCCCCCTTGACGTGTTGGTATTAATCGTCACTCTCGCTTTTGTGGGTTTTGTCGCGATCGGAGCGAGCCGGGGGTTCCTCTCTCGGCACCCCTCGCCAATTGCCGTCGAGGAGGGATTTACTGCCGTCATTTTTCTTGCCTTCGTTCTTATTCTATTCAAGTCCGGCCACCTTTTGCTTCGCCATCTTGTAGCGATAACGCCGGTCGTTTCTATGCTTTCGGCATTCGCCTTTACAAGGGCCATAGAGGCCGTCCCAGGACTAAATCGCCATTTTCGGCGGCTAGTTTTAGCTGTCTTAATAGGTGCCTTTGCAGGTCGGTGTTTGTTCATCGGTACGATTAATACATTCTCCAACGTTTCTGTCACACCTACGCGTTACCATGGCATGACTGAATTAACTAAAACCTTCGCTAAGGTCTATGGTTGGAACTTTGAACACGTCGAGTCCTACGTCTCATCCTTCCGTTTTTATGGGGGTAAGTTCCACCCCCAAAATCCAACTTTTGGATCGTTCTTTAACATTCTGAGCATCCCATCTAAACGGGACGCTCGGGACGCGACATGTGTAATTGTCGTTGCAAAGTCAGAGACTGGAGATTTGAAGCTCAAAGAGATGTATCGCGCATTTCAACGGCACGCTTTGCTCGTACCCTATACGCCAAAGTTCCACGGCTTCAAAACGTCGGACAATTTCTTTTTCCTAGAATATAACGGCCAAGACGGAAACTGCTTTAAGAGCGCGACAAACGCTTATATCGACGGCCCACTGGAAAAATCCTTATCCATGGGTGCCTTGCCGCTGGCAGCACCGCTCCGCAGCAGCGTTGAAGAAATCCCCAATTCCTCTCTAGCACCACAAACCGTTGGCTTTGCCATTCGTATTCCTAAGAGCCGTATTCCTATCGGCGTGTTACTTCAAGTCGAAGGTGGAAAAATTGTACCGACTATCATTGGCCGTGAGCTTCAAGGCTACACAGGAATTCCATCTTCCACCCTGTACAAGCCAAAAATTCTCTTTCAACCCTCCGCTGGCGAACGCCAAATCGCTTCGACGTTCGTGACCCAGATCGGCGGAGGAAAAAAATGGGGAAGCCTAGCTCCTTGGCGACTGTCGCCTACCACGCTATCAGCTGGATCATGGCACGTGTCTTTTTCCGGACAATTGGATAATTTAAGTTTCTTTCACGAGCTGGGTACCATTTTTATCGAAACACACGGGCACAAACAAAATATTAGGGTAGACAAAGCAGGACAAAAGTAAGGCCGCACCCCACACATAAAGATTTGATGGCCGCAGTTTGTGCTAGCGCCGAAGCATTGAATTTTATTAGGAATCAGGTTCATGGATATTCGCACCTATTGGGAAGATAAAATAATTGGCTGGGAAGATGGTCGCTATGAGTTTAAAACGTCGAGGTTCCAGCCATTGGAATGGATCGCCAATCGATCCAGCGCCTCGCTCAGATATCGGCTAGCCTCAGCCAGCGAACTACTGGTCCCAGAAGTTAACGGGCTCCGCGTCGTTGAACTGGGCTGTGGTTCCGGCCTTTTAGCCGCCAATATAATCAATGCCGGCGCCGCATCTTACAGGGGAGTAGACATTGCTGAGGCCGCGATTGCACGGGCGCGGGATAGAGCCGCCGCAATTGGGATCGCAGATAAGGTCCAGTTCGATCGCGCCGATCTGGCGACGCTAAAGGAATTGGATGCAGATGTCGTATTCTCGCTGGGTCTGCTTGATTGGTTATCAGACCCCGAGTTGAATCATCTCTATCGAATCGGAAAAGACGCGCATTGGCTTCACGCAATCTCAGAACGCCGCGATAGCCCGTCCCAATACCTGCACCGACTTTACGTCTTTCTAGCTTATGGTTACCGCACCGAACGCTATACCCCAAGGTATTTCGCCGTTAATGAAATTTGCGAAATCGCAAACCGGTATAATCCACGCCCAGTCCGCGTCATTCGAAATCGCCAGCTGAGTTTCGGTGCCCTGCTCACTACTTTAAACGCGGACCGACGGTGTCAATGATCAGGATTGCGGTCACTGCGGATGATTACGGCCTGTCGCCGGGTGTCAGTAAGGCCATCATAGCACTGGCCAACGCGGGCCGTCTCAGCGGCACCGCATGCATGACAGTGTTCCCATGGTGGCCCGAACAAGCGTATGGGATTGCGCCCCTTTTGGATCAGATCGACGTGGGCGTTCATCTAACACTGACTGATCACGCGCCGCTTGATACGATGCCGGTCCTAGCACCTTCCGGTCGCATGCCGTCTCCCGTCCATCTTTATCGGAGAGCCGTAATCGGTGCGATCGATCCAGCAGAAATTAAGTCTGAGCTGAATCGCCAGATCGATGCTTTCGAAGACGCCTTGGGCAGGCCGCCGGCTTTCCTGGATAGCCACCATCACGCTCATCAGTTTCCACAAATCCGCGATGTGGTAATCAGCGTTTTTTTAACGCGGCTTTCGGCCCAGCGCGCATATATGCGGTGCTGTTGGGATAGTCCAGCAAGGATATTTAAACGAGGCGTGCATCCTTGGCTGTCCTTAGGTATTGCCTTGTCGGGACGCGCCCTTGCGAAACGCGCTGCTCAATGTGGCGTGCCATTGAATCGAGGGTTTTCGGGCGTCCATAAATTTTCAACCGCCACTAATTATGGCGCCCTGTTTAACAAGTTCCTTCGCCACCAGGTTGATGGCGGCATGATCATGTGTCATCCCGGTATAGTGGATGACCAGCTTGCTCAACTCGATACCGTCGTTGAAACACGCGAAAACGAGTTCGGTTGGCTTGCCAGCGACGCTATGCCCCAAGCGATGGCGGCGGCAAACAGCCAAATCTTCAGGTTATCAGAGATTTTGCATGAACGCGCGAAGCCAGCCGATTATTCCCGATCGCGGATGAAAAACGTAACCCCGCATGATAAAGAAGTTGAAAACCAGACAGGAACTATCGGCCAAAAGCTTCGCTAAAAAAATGTTCACACCGGCGATATCGCCCAAAAACCAGAGAAGGCCCAGCGAGAGGCCATAGCTGACCACATAGAGGACCAGAAATCGCCGCCCCTCTACATTTACGCGGCCCCAGGAACGGACGTCGAAGCTCCAGTATTTATTTGTGAAGAACGCATAGGCACCTCCGGCTAGGCGAGATACTACTTGCGCGACTAGATAATGCCCACCAAAAAACACCAGCGTACTATAAACTATCCAATCCACGATCGCTGATGTTATGGCAACGCTGCTGTATTTAATAAACTGCTTGGTAATGCTCATCCCGATGACCTTGCCAAAGCCACTATGCGCTCTGCAGCCTGTTGCGCGCCATCATCTGGTATCGGCAAGCGCTCATAACTCGCCCTGAATTCCTCAATTCGCAACAAGGCTGGTAGGATAGCTGCCTCTAGGCCTTCCTCAGTGATGATATCGCCAACGCCTAGGTGTTTTATAGTCCTTGCGTTGAGCCATTGTTCAGCATGATTTGGGACAGGGACCACCAACATAGGCTTTCGCATACAGAAGATCTCACTAACAGCGCTAAAGCCACCGTTGATGATGACAAGATCCGCATCCTTGAGAATAGGGCCCGTTTCGCGTTTTCGGCCATGGTAGATGATTTGTCCATCCTCCCGCCAGCCTTTCGGTGCCCGGCGACCAACAACCTCGATGCTCACTGGGCATTCGGCAGCAGTCAAGCGCACCGGGGTGCCAAAAACAGATCCGCTCAGCATAATCACCACCTTTTTTGGCGAACCCGTCATTTCCACAGCGCCATAGCCTTTACGCACGATCGGCCCAATACGCGAATAGGGCGCCGACGAGACCGGAATGGTGTGGTCAAGGGTTGGGCTCAATACCAGATCCAACCGCTTGCGGTGAAAAAGATAATCCAACTCTTCAATGCCATAAAACTGGGCGCGGATGGATTTTGGAGTATCATCGAAAAAGCGATAGGCCTTATGTACGACATCGGCATTGTTCAAAGCGGCCACTGGAATTTTGCGGTCCCGCATGGGGGCTAGAGTATAGACGGAGTCCGTGACCGCCACATTAGGCTTAAAGTCATCCAGAATTTTAGCGAGATCCTTCTTATTGTGCCGCAGAATCTGAACGTATGCGCCAGCATTCAAAAGCGTTTGGAACATACTAAGATGATCACCTGACCGGCCATAATAGAGAGATTTCATTTCGTGCAGGGCGAAGATCTCCGGACGGCCATCGAAATACCACATACCATTCCCAGAAGTTGCTACGGCGACCTCTGCCTGCAGGCTCTGGAGCCGTTGAATAACTGCGTGACAGCGCGTTGAGTTGCCAAGACCAAGGCCACTGATGATAAACAAAATGCGCGTGATCATAACGCCGGGTCGAGCCTTACCACATGGGACATCGGCCAGACGGACCAGATATCGGCCACAACCCAATTCGTTTGTCTAGCTAGTTCACCAAGAAAGGCAGAGGAGAACAGCTTGATCTGGATCCCGTGACGGCTATGCCAGCCAGCATAGCGCCGCGCCACCCAGCTTTCGCGAGGTATCAATACCACCATCCATCCATTATCCCTAACGACCTGACGGGCGCCCGACAGGACCAACATCGGGCTCGCTGCAAACTCTAACAATCCCGCGCACACGATACGATCAAAGACGCCTGCCACTTCAAGAGCCTCCGCGTCACCTTGCTGCACATGCAAGCCCGCAAGCCGAGGGGTGGCGCGAACCATCTCGGGTGATTTGTCAATGCCTGTCACTGCAGAAGCGCCTCGGACAAGTGCCTGACAAGCATAAAAGCCAGCGCCACATCCAAGATCTAGAACCGCGCGCTCTTTAACATCTCCAAGCGCGTGAAATACTGCGTCACACTCGCGGCGACGTAGCCACGACCACGGCGCGCGAGCGCACGACGCGGCATAGGTCTCCGCACGTTCGCCAAAATGATGAAGAACGGCATCACTCGACAGAGAGGCGCGATTCTGTTCGGCTGGCAACATGTTGGTCCTTGGTGTTTCGCGGCAACTCTCGCCTTAAAAAACGGGTTAACCCGAGCTTCATATTAGTCAAACATATATTCCTCTACAGGCTTCTGGATGGAAAGAAGGACTTTTCCAAACATCCGCGCACTCAAACGAGCATCCGCGAATAATATTCAGTTGTGGTAAATTTTTAGAGAAAATGGAGCGGGCGATGGGATTCGAACCCACGACTTCAACCTTGGCAAGGTTGCGCTCTACCCCTGAGCTACGCCCGCTATGGCCCAAATGGGCGCTAAAACCTGGCGATCATACGCTTTGGTCAAGCCTTTGCAAGCGTCAACTTTAAGCGTCTGCTTCCAACGATGTCGGTGGCGCTTGAGGGGCCAGAATCTGACGTTTACACTCCTACCATGACCATCACATGCGATGACCTTTTGGCCCGCCTCGATGTCCTTGGCCTCATCACGACAACTGTAAGGCATCCGGCTGTCTTTACTGTCGAGGAATCGAAACGTCTGCGTGGTGACATTCATGGGGCTCATACAAAAAACCTCTTCCTAAAGGATAAGAAAGGTCGCCTATGGCTGGTGGTCACCCTGGAGGATAAAGATGTAGACTTAAAAGCGCTCCGCAAAGAAGTTGGTGCCGCCCAGCTGTCCTTCGGTAAGCCCTGTCTCTTATCACAGGTTTTGGGCTTGGAGCCCGGCTCTGTGACTCCCTTTGGTGTAATCAACGATACGGAACTAAGGGTCACGGTTGTTTTGGACAAGGGCTTGCTAACATTAGATGTGCTAAATTTTCATCCGCTGACGAACACCGCAACAACTCAGATTTCACCAAAAGACTTAAAGGCTTTTTTGTGCGACACAGGACACAAGCCAGAGATCATTGTACTTTAGGCGCGGGCTCGCGCTGAGACCTTGCGCCAATCCCGTGGATGCGCCATTTATGGGATTGGATAGATCAAAATTCAGGGGACAAGCGATGGAATTTAAAATGAACCCGGATGGCAGCATGACCCCGATTGAGGGGGGCGTCAGCCCTCAGGACGCTGCTGGCGCACCTAAGGGCCAGCCGGGGTCGCAATCCGGCCAACTGCAAATGGACCCGGGCGCCATGACAGCCCCAAACCCCGAGGGTGGTTCGTTGATAAAGGAGTCAAACACCACCGATTTCATGCAGGATGTCATTGAGGCTTCAATACAGGTTCCCGTCATTGTCGATTTCTGGGCACCATGGTGCGGACCATGCAAGCAGTTAGGCCCGGCGCTAGAAAAGGCTGTTACGCAGGCCGGTGGCCTTGTTCGCATGGTTAAGATTAACGTGGACGAGAACCAAGAGCTGGCCGCCCAGTTGCGTGTCCAATCAATCCCGGCCGTGTTCGCCTTTAAAGATGGCCGTCCTATCGACGGGTTCGCCGGCGCCGTGCCGGATAGCCAGATAAAATCCTTTATTGACCGGCTTCTAGACGGTGCTAAGCCGCCCTTAGAGCAGACCCTCGATGCGGCCAAAAAATTGCTGGAGGCCGGCACCGCTAAGGAGGCGCTGACGTTATATAAGCAGATTCAGACCGAAGTACCTGACAACGAGGAAGCAATCGCCGGTGTCATCCGTTCTTCCCTGGCTGTCGGTGATCGTCCGGCTGTAGACGAGATCATTGCCGCCCTGCCATTGGAGTTGAAAAACCGGCCAGAGATAGCCGCCGCACTGTCCGCTGTTGAACTTGATGAAGCCGCCAAAAGTGCCGGCGACATTTTACCATTGCGCCAAAAACTGGATGCGGATCCGAATAATCCAGAAGCCCGGTTTGATTTGGCCATGGGTCTGTTTGCAGCCGGTCAGCATGAAACGGCTGTCGATGAGTTTCTCGAGCTCATTCGCATTAACCGTAGCTGGAACGAGGAAGCAGGCCGCGTTCAATTATTGAAAGTCTTCGATACCCTGGGCCCCACCCACGAACTAACCGTGGCGGGGCGCAAACGTCTATCATCGATCCTGTTCTCATGAAACCGGATGAGCTTCCCTCGGAAATTCCTATATTTCCACTGTCAGGCGCGTTGTTGCTGCCGAACGGACAGCTGCCGCTTAATATTTTTGAGCCGCGCTATGTGGCTCTGATTGAGGACGCACTAGGGGCTGATCGTTATTTGGGTATGATCCAGCCCCAAGACACTGGGCACAAAGCCGTTGGTGACAACAATCCACTTTTTGACATTGGCTGCCTGGGCCGGATTACAGAATTTAACGACCCCGGCGATGGCCGTTATGAAATTGTCTTAACCGGGGTATGCCGATTTACAATTGCGCGCGAACTTGACATACGCCGTGGATATCGTCGCGTGGAGACCTGCTTTGACTCATTTCTTGATGACTTAGATTCGGGCGATGCTGAGATCACCAACCGCGCGGCTCTCCTAGCCGCCCTGAAAACCTATTTTGCGCGCCGAAATCTGGATGCGGACTGGAAGGCCCTGAACGAAATTCCAGATCCCGTTTTGGTAACTACGGCAGCCATGGGATGCCCCATGAAACCTGAGGAGAAACAGCTTTTACTCGAAGCAAAAACACTGATAAACCGTGCCGAATGTCTACAAACTATTCTGGAGATGGCCATTCACAGTGTCGACATCACGACAGCGCGACATTGAAGGAGTGATTGCTGTGAGCGAGGCAAAAACTGTTGATCCAAAACTACTGGAAATTTTAGTCTGTCCCACCACTAAGACGCCGTTGGAGTATGACTCCGAGAGGCAAGAACTTATCAGTCGACGAGCCGGCCTTGTCTATCCTATTCGCGACGGCGTGCCAATTATGCTGCCCGAGGAGGCTCGGGCCCTTGATGACACCGCTGACAGAAGCGCACAGCCATGAGCGATGACTTCAGTCAAAGTCATAAACCGATAGAGCTTCGTTTGAAACGAGAGGAGAAGGTTCTGGAAGTGGATTTCGACACTGGCGAGAGCTTTCGGCTCCCCGCAGAACTCCTTCGGGTGGAAAGCCCGTCCGCCGAAGTCCAGGGCCACGGCCCCGGTCAAAAAACCATCGTCGCCGGCCGCCGCCATGTGGGTATTATGGATGTAACACCAGTAGGGAACTACGCAGTTTGTATCAAGTTTGATGACCTGCACGACACGGGTATCTACACATGGGACATCCTGTTTGATTTTGGTCAGCGCCAAGTTGAAATATGGCAGGATTACCTAGAAGCTCTATCGCGTGATGGCTTGAGCCGCGATCCTTAAACTAAGCGCTCACCCCGAAGCAGGCGCGGCAAGTCACCAACCAATCCCATTGCGTGACGCATGAACAACCGCTTCACGGGTGGAAGTCGGTTAATTGCCGCCAGACCAAAGTCCCGCGCCAACCGCAACGGACCCACGTCATTCGAGAACAACCGGTTCAGGCCGTCCGTCGCGGCTAGCATCAGTGTGTTGTCAAACCGCCGCCAGCGTACATAGCGCGCAAGAACTTGTTCGTCACCAATATCTTGACCAAGACGTTCGGCATCAACCAGGACCTCTGCCAAGGCCGCCACATCCCTGAGCCCCATGTTCAATCCCTGTCCAGCAATGGGGTGCATCGCATGGGCAGCATCTCCGACCAGAACCATGCGCCGGTCCATCAGACGCTGGGCGAATTGGAGACCTAATGGAAATACATATCGCGGCCCAGCCACGTTGACCTCGCCAAGAAAATCGCCAAGTCGCTGGCGAACCTCGTCTCTGAATTCGTCTTCGTTTAAGCCCATTACAGTTGGCGTCAGGACACTATTCTCGGTCCACACCAGTGACGAACGATTACCCGCTTCAGGTGGGTCGCCCTGAAGAGGTAAAATGGCAAAAGGGCCCGCCGACAGAAAGCGTTCATGGGCGATGAAATTATGGTGGCGCTCGTGGCGCACCGTGCAAACTATACCGGATTGATTATAGGTCCACTTGGTGGTCGCGATCCCGGCGTCGGCGCGGACCATGGAGTCGCGGCCATCAGCACCAACCACGAGGCGAGCCCAAATTTTTGCGCCGCTTTGTAATGTGGCTGAAACCCCGTGTTGGTCACGGATTAGGCGCTCGACACGGTCTGGCGCGAAAACCCGTACCGCGTCTGACGCCTGCAGACGCAAATACAGCGCCCGACGTAGATAATGGTTTTCGACCATGAAACCCATCGGATCGTCTCCGGTTTCACGATGGTCATAATGCAAGAACATCAAGGATGGGCCGTCGGAAATCCGGATGTCGAGGATTGGCGCTGTTTGTGCCGCTAGGTCTTGCCAAATCCCAACACCTTCCAGAAGCCGCTTGTTGGAGAGGGATACGGCAAAGGATCGGCCGTCAAACTCAGCATTGATGACTTGGCCCAGATCCGCTGTATCCACCATGGCCGAAGAAACGCTGGCACCAGCCAACGCCGCTGCAAGGGTGTTCCCCACAAAACCGCCACCAACAATCAGGACATCAACTTTAATGTGATGCTGGTTCCGAGAATGGTCTATCATCATCTGTTCTCATTTGCCTAAATTTTATACATAAATAATAATTGTATAATATTTAATCACATTAGCAGATGTATTTCTCCGGGTGTGAGTAATACCTATTTCTAATATATTGATATTAAACAATTATTATTCCGTCAACAAATTGGCACGAGATTTGATCGGTACAATGTAGCATAGCGGGTCCATCCCGCCAAACAATCGCCGCCATGCCAGACCCTTCAATTTGGTACTGGCAGCTAAACTAGTAGAGGAACCAAAACATGAAGCTGATCATGGCCGTCATCAAGCCCTTCAAGCTTGAGGAGGTTCGTCAGGCGCTGTTACCGCTTGGCGTCGAAGGCATGACCGTCAGTGAGGTCAAGGGCTTTGGCCGGCAGAAAGGTCAAGCTGAGATTTATCGAGGCGCCGAATACGAAGTGAATTTCCTGCCCAAGGTTAAATTGGAAATCGCCGTAAAGGANGAAATCGCCGAGCAGNTCGTCGAGGCTATTACAGGAGCGGCCCAGACCGGAAAAATTGGCGATGGCAAAGTCTTCGTTTACTCACTCGATTCTGCCGTTCGCATCCGCACCGGCGACATGGGCGCCGAAGCCCTTTAGGAGAGCATTATGACATTTTCCCTCACCCACAAGAAACGGTCCGCGGCTGTGCTGGGCGCCGCCGTTGTCATTAGCGCATTTCCCGCGCAGGCCGAAGTCGGCGCCGAGAGTGCCTACGTATTCAACACCTTTTCATTCCTAATCCATGGCGTCCTTGTTATGTTTATGGCCGCTGGATTCGCCATGTTGGAGTCGGGTTTAGTCCGGGCCAAGAATACCGCCACCATCTGCCTTAAAAACATTGCACTTTATTCTCTNGCCGGTATCGCCTTCTACATNGTGGGCTATAACCTTATGTACGTTGACGTGCCGGANGGTGGCTTNANGGGCACGCTCTCGCTTCTCTACAACCCGTCGGTTGACGAGCTCCGGTTAATCAATGCTGAAAAATCAACGCCCGAANTGGTCAGCAAAGTCATCGAAGGTGGTTATTCCGTTCCCTCCGATTGGTTTTTCCAGATGGTCTTCGTAGCAACTGCCGCATCCATNGTCTCAGGAACCGTTGCCGAACGCATCAAGGTCTGGCCATTCATGATTTTCGTTGTGGTGCTTGCAGCAGTCATTTACCCCATCCAGGCATCCTGGGTTTGGGGCGGTGGGTGGCTTGACGCAATGGGCTTCACCGATTTTGCTGGTTCTACCCTGGTTCATTCCACCGGTGGATGGGCAGCGTTGACTGGCGCCATAATCCTNGGCGCACGGAGCGGCAANTATGGNCCTGACGGCAGCGTGAAGGCTCTTCCCGGCGCCAATATTCCGCTGGCAACATTGGGTACGTTTATTCTGTGGTTCGGTTGGTTCGGCTTTAACGGTGGCTCCCAACTCGCACTTGGNAGCCCGCTTGACGCGACCGCCATGTCGATCGTCTACGTGAACACTAACTTGGCTGCTGCTGCCGGCGTGGTCATATCGATGATCCTAGCGCAAATTATGTATGGCAAAGTGGATGTCTCTTTGGCCTTGAATGGCGCCATTGGCGGCCTAGTAGCGATCACCGCAGGACCAGACCTGCAAAACCANTTTATCGCGCTCATCGTCGGCGGCGTCGGTGGAGNCCTNGTCGTATTCGCAGTGCCGTTGATNGATAAGATGAAGATCGACGACGTGGTGGGTGCCATTTCTGCACACTTGGTTGCTGGGATCTGGGGCACACTGTGCGTTGGCATTTTTGGCTCCGGCTCCGTCGTTACCCAGCTTATAGGCATCGTTGCCATTGGAGCATTTGTCTCTGTGGCTAGCGCCATCGTTTGGTACATCCTAAAGTTGACCGTCGGTATTCGGGCCGAGGAAGAAGACGAAGTCCTGGGCCTCGATAAGACAGAATGTGGCATGGAGGCCTATCCGGAGTTCGGGGGTGGGTCTCGAACCTTATAACANCTCTCCCTCCCGTACCGGCGGTCTCCCAACATGCTGGTACCAACGCGGTCAGGCCGGAGAAATTGATTCTCCGGCCTGTTCCGTTAAGGGCTTGTTTAGGATCGGGTCTTAATTTGAATGTATGAGCGACACACTCCGATTCTTTGATACTACCGGTAAGTCGGGGATGCCCCGCGATCAGGTGNCCTCCATTTTGCCGGCCGGCGCCCGGAAATTTCTTCGTGATCGCCTATCCGAGCTTTTCGGCGCCGCACTGGCGCTCATTTCCATCCTTCTCTTGATTTCCATCGCCTACTACCAACCGAGCGACCCCTCATTGAACAGCGCAACGGACCTGGCCCCAGTCAATATNCTGGGCCGCTCGGGAGCNACAATTGCGGACATTCTGGTGCAATCTTTCGGGTACGCCGGCTATCTTTTCATTTTTGGATTGCTTGGATGGTCGTGGCGAATAATTCGAAAGCAACGCCTATCNCACATCNGTTGGCGCGGTATNGCCNTAATTCTTGCTACCCTNGCAGCCGGGATTGGTTTAAGCGGTTTACCCGTAGCAAGTGATTGGCTACTCACCACCCGGATGGGCGGGGTTATTGGAACATTAGCTCACGATCGTGCTGTTAATCTAATAGCCACCGCCGGTTGGCCTCACGGGGGCTTGCAGACTACGATCGCCGCNGCATTCATGGCAGGGGTTCTATGGGTCTTTGGATTGGGGCTTACCTGGCGGGACTGGCGGGCCTCAGGCTCGGCCATCGGCACAGGCGCGTTGTTCCTACGCAAGGGTTTAAGGGGCGGCCTCAAGGCCTTCAGCGTTATATCATCCTGGAGTTCAAGCATTTTTGTATCCACCGAGCGACATCAAACCGGAGTGACGCCAGCGGCTTCTGCGGATGNCCGTGGNGATGNAGAATTGAAGGATATAACGGTCCGGGTCGCCGTTGGCGAGGCGTCACCCGCGGATGATCCGCCATCCCGCACAGGACTCGTCGCACCGCGAAAACCAAAGCCGAAGACCGGCAAGAAGGCGAAAGCCGCGCGGCAAGGCACGCTCGACCTAGAACCCAACGCCACCAGGTATTCACCCCCGCCGCTGGAGCTTCTGGAGGCTCCAATCATCCAGGCGGAAAGAGAGGCTATTAACAAAGACGCCCTGGAGCAAAACGCTAAATTTCTTGCCACCGTCCTCCAAGATTTTGGCATCAAGGGCGAGATCGTTAAAGTTCGGCCCGGGCCTGTGGTCACACTTTATGAATTGGAACCTGCACCGGGGACTAAGACCTCACGGGTGATCGGGCTTTCTGATGATATTGCGCGCTCCATGAGCGCCGTGTCAGTTCGTGTAGCCGTCGTTCCGGGTCGCAACGTCATCGGCATTGAGCTCCCAAACGTAGGGCGAGAGATGGTTTATCTGCGTGAGCTTCTGGCCTCCACGGATTTTGAACGCTCCAAATCAAAGCTGCCTCTCGCACTTGGTAAGGATATCAGCGGCGCAGCCGTAGTTGTCGATTTGGCACGCATGCCACACCTNTTAATCGCGGGCACCACCGGTTCGGGCAAATCAGTGGCCATGAATACCATGATCTTATCAATACTTTATGGCCTTAGTCCTGATGAATGTCGGTTGATTATGATTGACCCAAAAATGCTCGAGCTCTCCGTCTACGACAACATTCCCCACCTTCTCACCCCGGTTGTGACCGACCCATCTAAGGCCGTTTTTGCCCTAAAATGGGCGGTGCGCGAAATGGAAGACAGATATCGCAACATGTCGCAACTGGGTGTGCGCAACATCGCCGGCTACAACGCGCGTATCAAAGAGGCGCGTAAAAAAGACGAGACCCTTACTCGCCAGGTCCAGACGGGATTTGATGAGGACGGCAAGCCGGTTTTCGTGGAGCAGCCGCTACCCATGGAACTGCTGCCATTCATCGTCGTCGTCGTCGACGAAATGGCGGACCTTATGTTGGTGGCTGGAAAAGACGTGGAAGCCGCCATACAGCGTCTGGCGCAGATGGCCAGGGCCGCGGGTATACATCTGATCATGGCGACCCAACGGCCCTCCGTCGACGTGATCACTGGAACCGTGAAAGCGAACTTCCCGACCCGTGTCAGCTTCCAAGTCACCTCAAAGATCGACAGCCGAACGATTTTGGGGGACCAGGGTGCCGAGCAGCTTTTGGGTCAGGGCGATATGCTCTACATGGCCGGGGGCGGACGAATCACTCGTGTCCATGGCCCGTTCGTATCCGACGACGAAGTAGAACACATCGTCTCCCACCTCAAAGACCAAGGAGTGCCCACTTATATCGAAGAAGTGACAATCGGCGACGACAGCTCGATCGGCTTAGAAGCCGCCGGCGGCAAATCTAGCGAAGCCGACGTCCTCTATGACGAAGCCATAGCCATCGTCACAAAGGAAGGCAAGGCCTCAACCAGCTTTATCCAACGCCACCTGCAGATAGGCTACAACCGCGCTGCGCGAATTATCGAGCAGATGGAAAAAGAGGGAATCATCAGTCCAGCAAATCGGGTTGGACGCCGCGAAGTGCTAGTTGGCTCTCATTGAATCGACGAGTTGGGTTTACCCCGCTCAGTCCCTTCGTTAAAAACCCATCATGACTCAGTTCCAACAACAAGTTTGCATTTGGGCCCTGACCACATTGGTCTGGCTCACTTTTGGCGCACCCGCCGAAGCGATCATTGCGCGCACTCTGATGCTCTCCAAACAGGATGTCGCGGACCTAGTCCGTATTGAACAGCACCTCAACAACAACCGAACTGTTCAGGCGCGCATTCTGCAAGTCGCATCCGACGGTTCCTATGCAGAAGGCATGCTCCACATCCAGCGACCTGGACGAATGCGTCTAGAATATGATCCGCCCAACCCAACAATTGTAATCGCCGATGGGATTAACTTGATCTATGTCGACCGGGAGCTTGATCAGGCTACTGCCATTTTGCTGAAGTTCACCCCTGCGGACTTAATTTTGCGCAAAAACATCTCCTTTTCCTCAGACGATCTATTGGTGACCGGCTTTAGCCGATCGCCTGGTGTGATTCGTATCTCGGTCGTTCACGCCAAGGATCCCTTGGAAGGACGTATAATGCTGGTCTTCAGTGACAAACCCTTAGAGCTACGAAAATGGATAATCACGGACACCCAGGGGATCAAGACAACCGTGTCGCTTTTGGGTCCGGAATTTGGAATTACGCTCGATCCAGACCTGTTTAATTACGAAATGCACGATGCCTTTGAAGAGAGTAACTAATTAATTTTAGTCATTTGCTTTTTCATAACTGGCCCGGGTCGCAACATAAACAAAACTATGATTTAGAAGATGGTCTGGATTTATTGGTTACTTGAGTCTCTCCCTATGGCAGAGCCTGACGGCACATATTGCGTTGCAGAATATTTGGATACTCCCGCCTGCGTCCTTCGGTTTTCTTGTGGAGGCCTAACGCCTCACTACCCCAATGCAATACGCCGTCCATTTGAGTAAAAGCAATCGCACCCTCACTGGCACACATAAGCAATAGCACCATCTCCATTGCCTCATGGAACGTGAACTCCTTGCGGCGCCGCATTGAGGCCTTGGGCTGGTTAGCGGCGGAGCGGAAGATAGATATTTTATGTTTGCAGGAAACCAAGGTTGTCGAATCCTTATTTCCCAGCGACGAGATCGCCGCCTTGGGCTACCCGCATCAGGCCTTTGCCGGCATAAAAGCGTTCAATGGCGTCTCTATCCTCTCAAAGTTTCCCCTGCTGAACGTAGAGGTCAGGGACTGGTGCGGACGCAGAGACTGTCGGCATATCCTGGCGTGGGCGGAGACGGGAACACCGCTCGGCAAACTAGAAGTCCACAGTCTTTATGTGCCGGCTGGAGGCAACCTTGCGGACCCAGTCAGAAACGAAAAGTTCCGCCACAAGCTCGAGTTCCTGGCGGAGCAGGCCCACTGGTGGACGGCTCGGGGTGCGGGCTCCAACCGGGTTTTGGCCGGCGATTTCAACATCGATCCGCTTATCGCAGACGTTAGGTCCCGTGAGAGATTGCCGCTCACTGTCAACCATACAGAGATTGAGATCATTTACCTTGAACATCTTCGTCGAGCTGGAGGCTGGATCGACGCCTTCCGCTTGAAGCACCCAGACGATGAACCATCGTTCACATGTTGCAGCCACCGGGCTGGAAATTGGGACCCCGTCGGCAGGGGCCAACGGCTGGACCACATCTGGATATCCAAAAACCTAAAGCCTGTCGTAAAAACAGCTGAAATATTCAAAGAAGCCCTCGGTTGGGACCTCCCCTCGGACCACGCGCCGGTCATCGTCACCTTGGACGCGCGATTGCAGACCTAGGAAATTAGGCGGTACCCGCCAGGTTCTGTAACTAAAATTTGCGCGCTGGACGGATCGTGCTCGATCTTCTGGCGCAACCTGTAGACATGGGTTTCGAGCGTATGCGTGGTTACGTTAGCGCCGTAGCCCCAGATCTTATCCAAAAGCACATCACGACCAACCATACGTTCGCCGGCGCGGTAAAGATGCTTTATGATAGCCGTCTCCTTGTCGGTCAACCGCACCATTTTATTATTCGCCGTGTTCAGCAAGAACTTATCGGCAGGCCGAAAGGTGAAAGGCCCGATAGTTAACACGGCATCGTCACAACGCTCGTGCTGGCGAATCTGGGCCCGAAGCCGCGTCAATAAGACGCCCACGCGGAACGGCTTGGTGATGTAGTCATTGGCGCCAGCTTCGCGGCCAAGTTCTATATCAGACTCGACGCCCGATAGCATGATGATTGGCGATCGAATGCCATTTTGGCGCATGACACGACAAACCTCCCATCCATCCATATCAGGTAGGTTCGCATCCAAGATAATAACATCATAGAAATCATTCTTCGAGAGTTCCAGGGCAACGGCACCCAATGCGGCGGTGGCGGTGGCGAATTCTTCGCGTAACTGCAGTTGCTCAGAGAGCATTTCGACAAGGGTCGTATCACCGTCGACAATCAAAATTTGCCTGCCGCTTGTCATGTTTTATTCGCCGTTCCGCAACCAAGGGTTAACTTTTGCTCGCCATTCCGCCACCAAGGGTTATCATGGTGCTTCTGTTCGTCCGGTCAGCCGGTCTGGAAATGTATAAATAACATCTTCCTACAAGTCTGAAAACAGGCGTAAATATATAGAAATCAGACAAGGGGACAGGATAGCGACTTGAGAAACAATAAACCAAATTTCGATCTCAATCTGGTCGATGTTCCGGCGTCCCGGGGATCGGTTTCCCTGTTGGGTGTAGATCGCGCTATGTCTGAAGTTCGACGCGGCCGATTTATCGCTATTCGAGGCGCCAATGGTACCGCTGTGGTTGCCCAAGCAGCCGAAGGCCTTGATACGGATAGTTTTGGTAAATTGGCTTCCATGTCAGGTGGGACGCCTGCGCTGACCATAACTGCACGCCGTGCGGTTGTGTTGG
>PARE01000048.1 GCA_002709525.1 Magnetovibrio sp.
TACCGCTGATACCTTGGTCCACGCCGCAGAGAAGAACCTAGTCGAATACGGCGATAAGGTCTCCGATGAAGACAAGACCGCAATCGAAACGGCGGTGGCCGATCTTAAGATGGCCCTTGAAAGCGACGATGTTGAGTCAATCCAGGAAAAGACCAATACCTTAAACGAGGCCTCTATGAAATTGGGCGAAGCCATGTATAAAGCCGCCCAGGCAGAAGGCGGGGCCGAGGGCATGGCTGGGTCTGATATGGGCGGTAGCTCTGATGCTGAGCAAACTTCTTCCGGTGGCGGTGAAAATGTCGTCGATGCTGATTTTGAGGAAGTTAATCCCGACGCTGAAGCGAACGTTAAGAAAGACGACTAACCGACGAACCGGCTTCGCGGCGCTTGCGCAGCCGGGCCGGGATAACCGGAGGCCGCTCTTTGGACTCGTGGGGGACTGAACCATGGCTAAAGATGATTTTTATGACACGCTTGGCGTTGGCCGCGGGGCTGACGATGGGGAAATTAAAAAGGCCTATCGCAAGCTTGCCATGAAGTATCACCCGGACCGCAATCCAGGGGACGCGGCGGCGGAACAAAGCTTCAAGGACGTCAATGAGGCTTATGAAGTCTTAAAAGACGGCGAAAAGCGTGCTGCCTATGACCGTTTTGGCCATGCTGCCTTTGAACAAGGCGGCGGCGGACCCGGCGGCTTTGGGGGCGGATTCGCCTCGGGCTTTGCCGACATCTTCGAGGAAATGTTTGCTGGCGGATCGCGTGGCGGCGGTCAGGCCGTTGGCAAAGGTGCGGACTTGCGTTTTAACATGGAAGTCAATCTGGAAGACGCCTTTCAGGGCAAGCAGACGGAGATCCGTGTACCAACGTCGGTATCTTGTGAATCATGCAATGGATCTGGCGCTGAGGGCAACTCCGGACCTGCCGCATGTGGGACGTGTCAAGGACATGGTCGGGTCCGTTCGCAATCAGGTTTCTTCACAGTGGAACGCACCTGCCCCACCTGCCAGGGCACAGGCCAAGTGATAAAGGATCCATGCCGAACATGCGGCGGTCAGGGTCGCACGCAGAAGGAAAAGACCTTATCGGTTAACATTCCGCCGGGGGTGGAGGACAGCACACGTATCCGCCTCTCCGGTGAGGGTGAGGCCGGGCTTCGCGGCGCGCCGGCAGGCGATCTTTACATCTTTCTGACGCTCCGTCCTCACCGATTCTTCCAGCGCGACGGTGCGGATATATACTGCCGGGTCCCAATTCCTATGACAAAGGCAACGTTGGGAGGCACTGTGGAGGTCCCCACCGTGGATGGCACGCTGGCTCGTATTACCATCCCATCGGGAACGCCGACTGGGCACCAGTTCCGTCTGCGGGGGAAGGGAATGAGCGTGTTACGCTCAAAGTCGCGGGGAGACATGTTTGTTCAGGCTTCCGTGGAAACGCCGCAGAATTTGACTAAGCGCCAAAAGGAGCTTTTGAAGGAATTCGAGGCCGAATCAGATGACGCCAAACACAGCCCTGAAGCCCACGGCTTTTTCTCGAAGGTCAAGGACATTTGGGAAGATCTTAAAGAATAGCCACTTAGTGGCTCAGGTGCCTGGTTCAAAGTGGCAAGCATATTGATGATCATACTGTACCCCGGGATCAGTATCTCTGCAGAGGGTCTCTTATGCTAAAAAAGTCTAACTCTTGGAGAGAACCTGGGGTCTATCAGTCAAAAGGGTAGACCGCCTTATCATTTTGGACCTATAAGTCGAAGGGGACGACTAGCTGAAAGCCAAGATTAATATACAACCTGACCTGACAGCAATTACTGTTGCGGAAGATCAGGACGGGGTAATATGGCCAGTATACGACATCTCAATAATTCGAGGGGATTACTGCAAAGATGTTTTATTTTCTGTTTTCTTATACAAATAACTCGCTAAAGATTCCCTGGCCATCCCGTGACACCTCCTACAAGACCTGGCGCAGCGACCAACCTCAGGAGAATTAACGCCATGAAGATTGGCATCGTCGGCTGCGCCGGCCGCATGGGCCGCATGTTGGGCATCACCGCCTTGGAAACCGCCGGCGCGGACCTCTCGGGCGGCACCGAAAAACCAGGAAACCCGGCGATTGGGGAGGATTTGGGGACGTTAGTCGGTTCCCAACACCTGGGTATCTCGGTAGGGGACGACCCAAGAGATTTGTTTGCCGCTATGGATGGTGTGATCGATTTCACCACACCATCGGCTACCATTGCACATGCGCACCTGGCGAAGAAAAATGGTACAGCGCTAGTGGTGGGAACTACCGGTCTGAGCGATGCGGACATGGCGGTTCTGGCGGAAGCTGGCAAGAGCACTGCCGTGGTCCATGCCGGAAACATGAGCCTGGGCGTCAATCTTTTGATGGGCCTTGTCGAACTAGTGGCGGGAGCGCTTGGCCCCGATTATGACATCGAGGTCTTAGAGATGCATCATAAACACAAGATTGATGCGCCGTCCGGAACGGCCCTCATGTTGGGCAAGGCCGCAGCTGTTGGCCGGAATATTAATCACGAGGCGGCCGCGGTTATGTGTCGCGAGGGTGAGATGGGTGTTCGTCCTGAGAGCGCCATCGGCTATGCGACTCTGCGAGGAGGCGATGTAATTGGCGAGCACTCGGTCATTTTTGCAGGCGCGGGAGAGCGCATCGAGTTGTCTCACAAGGCGACTGACCGGGCGTTATTTGCAAAGGGCGCGGTGCACGCCACTCTTTGGACTGATGGTCGTGCTCCGGGGCTCTACACCATGCGGAATGTGTTGGGTTTAGATTAATCTAAGCCTGATATGGCTGGGCCGCCGCATGAAGCGCTGCTCGAAGGCGCCGAGCCACTTTATGGCGCTCAGATGGGGTCAAGAAAGCGCCTATCGCCAGGACGCGGCCGTGCGAGCGCAATTCCAAGGTACAGTTGCGGTCGTCGTCCTCTTCCACATTGACCTGAAGCCAATGACGCTGGAAGCACCACTCGTAACTTCGTCCACTCGAATCGATGCGCTCTACCTTCACGCCGTCTGCGGTGATGGCGATGCGCTCAATAATGTAGCTACGTTTATGGTGGTAGTTTAGGAGAACGACCAGTGCCCCAAGCTCCAGACCTAAAAATCCGAAGACTGGCCATGCGCCGACGTGCACGAAGATCATTCCGGCGGGGATCAGTGCTAAGGAGAGAATAAGGGTTAGCTTTTGAATCGCTTCGGGCGTGCTCGAACGATTCGGGCGCAGCTCTGTCTGATACAAGACGCCTTCGGTGGATCGGGCGGCGGTGTCTACCATTTCGAGAAAACCTATTTTAAGTATCATATAGGGGTTTTAGGAGACAGTTCACAGAAATTCGTTGCGCTGATGTTCCCGGCAGATATCTTTATCCGGTGAGGAAAGCTGATATCTATACTTTCTATAGCCGTCTAGCGGCCGCCATGCCCGAGCCAAAAGGGGAATTAAACTACGTCAATAATTATACACTCTTGGTCGCAGTGGTGCTATCCGCTCAGGCGACTGATGTAGGCGTTAACAAGGCGACGGGACCCCTATTTAAAAAAATAAACACGCCAAAAGCTATGGTGAAGCTAGGCGAGGCAGGATTAAAGAGCTATATCAAAACCATTGGTCTATTTAACACCAAGGCGAAGAACGTCATCAAACTGAGTGAACTTCTGCTTCGAGATCACCACGGAGAAGTTCCCAACGATCAAAAGGCCCTAGAGATATTGCCGGGCGTTGGGCGAAAGACCGCCAACGTAGTCCGCAATATTGCCTTTGGTGCTCCGACCATTGCCGTAGATACGCACATTTACCGGGTCTCAAACCGCACCAACCTTGCGGCAGGTAAAACAGTCTTGGCGGTTGAGAAAAAGCTCGAAAAGGTTACGCCGGACGAATTCAAGCTTCATGCACATCATTGGCTGATCTTACTCGGACGCTATACATGCAAGGCTCGAAAACCGCTTTGCGGACACTGTTTGGTGGAGGACCTTTGTCGGTTTAAGGGTAAAGAAATTAGCGTTTAACCCTCACCGAGCGCCCGGCGATTGCTCTCGCTTTGAGGATAGCCACAAAACAGGCTTGAGGNGATAGNNNCTGATCTCCAAAGNTCCTNACGTCCAGGAAATCGACGCCNAGACCGCCNCCGTCCCGCNGATACATGAACAGATCAANACTGCATTTGTCATGACGATATTGCCATAGCTCTGCAGGNTTGTCAGTGCGCCGAAAATTGGGCGCGCCGAGTAATTCTGTTACCTTATCAGAGGTTTTGCCTCTCAAGATCTTAATGCTCGGATACGTTGGCGCTGCTGCGTCGGGCTCTGCAATGGGGTTTGATGGTTTCAGAGTTTCAGGGGGGTAGGTGGGAGTTTGCGCTTGCTTCGGTAACAGTGCCGTATCTGTTTCCGTTGACGGGCCCGCGGTCGTCAAACATGCCCCTAAAATTGGGAGAGCTGCTAATACCCAGGCTGGCGAACGTGTCATCCGTCGCCGTTTAAGCTCTCAAGGGCTTGCATATCGCCAGAGACCTCACCGCCGGATTCAATTACAATGCGGCCGTAGCACACCTTGCCTTTGATATGTCCACCGGCCCGAACTATGAGCGTCTCCCGCGCTATTAGATCACCGTCAAAGCGCCCGCTGATGTCAGCCTCGTCAACCTTGGCGGCCCCTGTGAAATGGCCAGCTGGCGCCACCTCGATGGCACGGGCATTAGATAAGGTTGCTTCAACGCGGCCCTCAACCACAAGTTTGTCACAGGCTGTGATCTCTCCGCTAAGCTGGATATCTCGTCCCACAACGAGGCAGTTAGCAGCAGAGTCACTGCCGATGCTCCCCAGCGACCGGTCCGGCCGACGTGCTGGTGAGCCCGGTATCTCTGGCTTACGACGGGGAATTTCCGGTTGAAACGACGTCGCTGTTGGGGGCTTGGTCGGCGCATGCGAGCCTTTGCGAGAAAAGGGCTTAAGGGGTGGCGCGGAAGGCATGTCCTCGGCCTTGTTTTCACCGTCGGGGGAAGTTTCGGTTCCGTCCGTATCCTTGGCATCTTTTTTCTTTCCAAACATGGGCTCTCCTTCCGGGCGCCGGGCTCGGTTGCAGTGGGTTAGATCGTGGCAACTGCGCCACCATCGCCGGCGCGCCATTTTTCGAAAAGGTGGACCATCGTCGCCGTTGCGACGATTGGGGTCAGCAGGTTAACAATGGGGATGGTCATTATAATAGCGAAGATAATGCCGATTATGAGCAAAGGGGTTTGAAACTGTTTTCTCAACGCTGACGCCGAACCGATATCTATGCGGCGAATAGCCACCAACTCAAAGAATTCGCGGCTTATTAAATAACCATTTACCAGATAATAGAGAATCATGTAAAGCGGACCAGTGAAAATGAAAAAAAACAGAGCTAGGTTGAGAGCCACTAAGGTTACTAGAAACTTGATCGCGGTTAGCAAAGACTCCACGGATGAACGTTCTTCGATTTCCTTTAGTGTGGGATAATGTCGCGCTTCTACGGTTCTAACTGCTCGCTCCAGAAACAGTCCAACCACGGCGCTGATCGCGGCGGGAAAAAGGAGCCAAGTTAAAACTCCACCCGCCAAGCGGCCAAGAATGTCTGCAACTGCCTCCATCCAGCCTGTCTGGAAGATGGACGTGTAGCGAAGTGCCATTTCGATAAAAGTAAATAAAATTACGAAGGTCACGGCCGTGATCCCAATGCTCAACCACACCAGTTGCCGAGTTGCCGGATCGTTAAGCTGGCGTATTCCTTTAGCAAGAGCAGAAAACATTTATTCCCAGTTGGTAAGTTTGTTGACCGATATTATGCTTTTAAAAATTACCAATACGAAGGCAATGAATGATTTTGCTTAGCTTAAATTTAAGAGAAACTCCATAAGAATAGAATTTGGTATGGGCATCATTCCGACTTAAAACGTGATTTTCTAGGGCGCATCAAAGACTTTAGCCCTGGGCCAGTAAATCTCTATTCTGCCCGCCGCAGGCATGTGTTGCCCTGACTGTGCTCGCCGTTATACTGCCCGCGCTCCAGCCGCAGCAACCTAAGTGAAAAGGGGACCCTTGTGACCGACACGCAATTCGACGTGCTCGCCATTGGCAACGCCATTGTTGATATTTTGGTCTATACCGATGATAGGTTCCTTAATACCCATGGCCTCATCAAGGGCACCATGGGTCTCGTTGATTTGGATGCGTCGTGCGCTTTGTATGACAAGGTTGGCGCGGCGTTGGAACGCTCCGGTGGTTCCGCTGCCAATACCATCGCCGGAGTCGCCTCACTTGGTGGACGCGGCGCTTTTATTGGCAAAGTCTGTGACGATCAGTTGGGGCGTGTTTTCTCTCATGACATGCGTGCTATCGGCGTGTATTTCGAGACCGCACCAACGATCGAAGGTGCGGCGACGGCCACCAGCATTGTTCTGGTGACCCCAGACGCGGAGCGGACCATGCAGACTTACCTTGGCGCCTGCGTTGAACTGAGCCCGGATGATGTCAGCGCCGAGGAAATTTCTGCGGCTCAGGTCACTTACTTGGAGGGCTACCTTTGGGATCCGCCGGCGGCGAAGCAGGCTTTCATTAAGGCTGCGGAACTAGCCCATAATGCGGGCAGGGAAATCTCCCTCAGTCTATCCGATCCGTTCTGCGTTGACCGGCATCGCGCGGATTTTGCAGAACTAGTGGACCGTTACGTGGACATCCTTTTCGCCAACGAAGAAGAAATCATGTCCCTCTACCAAGTAGAGAGCTTTGACGAGGCATTGGCAGCGGTTAGGGGTCGGTGCAAGATCGCTGCGCTGACACGAAACGCCGAGGGCTGTGTGATTGTAAGCGGCAATGAACTGTGCACTGTGGTCGCCGAAACTGTTGATGAGGTGGTTGACACCACTGGCGCTGGTGATGCCTTTGCCGCAGGGTTTTTAGCTGGGTACACGCGGGGCTGTGATCTCCCGACATCGGCTCGCATGGCCAACATCGCTGCAGGGGAGGCGATCTCACACCTGGGCGCCCGTCCTGAGGCCTGCCTGGCGGACATGGTTGTTGAACGCATGGGTAGAAATTTGCGGTAAAATTAATGAGTAATCTTCGTAACATTGCCATTGTTGCTCACGTGGACCATGGCAAGACAACCCTGGTTGATGTTCTATTACGTCAATCGGGAATTTTTCGCGCTAACCAAAAGGTGGAAGAGCGCGTTATGGATTCTAATGACCTGGAGCGTGAGCGGGGCATTACAATCTTGGCCAAGTGTACATCGGTTGAGCGAGACGACACGCGTATCAATATCGTCGATACACCTGGCCATGCGGACTTTGGCGGGGAGGTTGAACGCATTCTCTCAATGGTTGACGGAGTTTTGCTACTGGTGGATGCCTCGGAAGGCCCCATGCCGCAGACCAAGTTTGTCACGGCTAAAGCGCTCGGTCTGGGGCTACGGCCCATAGTCGTTGTCAACAAAGTCGATAAGCTCGACGCCCGCCCCTACGAGGTTCAGGATGAGGTGTTTGAGCTATTCACAGTCCTGAATGCCAACGACGATCAACTGGACTTTCCAACTATCTTCGCCTCTGCGAAGGATGGCTGGGCTGCCGAGGACCCAGATGGCGCGCAAAAGGATATGTCAGTCCTGTTCAATCAAATAGTTGCCCACGTGCCCGCGCCGCAAGTTGATCCCGACGGCCCGTTCCAAATGTTGGTGACTACCATGGAGGCAGACCCTTTTCTGGGCCGCATCCTCACAGGGCGCATCCAGTCCGGTGGGATAAAGCCAAACGCGGCAATCCACGCTATCGGACGCGATGGAAATGTAATTCAGGCTAGCAGGGTTACGAAGGTATTAGCGTTCCGTGGACTAAAACGCGAGCCGGTCGAACAAGCCGTTGCTGGCGATATAGTAGCCATTGCCGGCTTCGGCGACACAACCGTGGCTGATACGCTGGCCGCCGCGGAGATTACGGAACCCTTGCCTTCGCAACCTATTGATCCGCCGACCTTGACGATGACCTTTTCCATTAACGATTCGCCTTTAGCCGGTCGTGATGGGAACAAGGTGACGTCGCGGATGATCCGCGACCGCCTTTTGCGGGAAGCCGAGGGCAATGTCGCCATTCGTATCACCGAGACTGAGAACCGGGACGCCTTCGAAGTTGCTGGTCGCGGCGAACTGCAGTTAGGCGTGTTGATCGAAACCATGCGTCGGGAAGGCTTTGAATTAGCGGTCTCGCGCCCGCGCGTTTTGTATCGCAAGAACCACAGAACGGGCGAGCTACAGGAACCCTTCGAGGAAGTGGTAGTCGACGTGGATAATGAGTTTTCTGGCGTTGTTGTGGAGTCCTTGAGTCTTCGAAAGGCCCGAATGACCGACATGCGTCCGTCTGGTGGCGGGAAGACGCGGATCACATTTATCGCGCCGTCGCGTGGCCTGATTGGTTATCATGGCGATTTTCTGACCGAAACGCGTGGTACAGGAATCATGAGCCGCCTGTTTCACGCCTATGACGACTACGCGGGCCAGATTCCCGGGCGGCGGACGGGCGTGTTGATTTCAAATTCAGCCGGGAGGTCGGTCGCTTATGCGCTTCAGAATTTGGAGGAGCGCGGCCCTCTTATGATTGGCACCGGCGTAGAAGTATACCGCGGTATGGTCGTCGGTGAGCACACGCGCGGCAATGATCTTGAGGTCAATCCACTCAAGGCCAAGCAACTCACCAACATCCGGGCCTCCGGCAAGGACGATGCCGTGACCCTAACTCCGCCGAAGCGGTTATCTCTGGAACAGGCCATTGCTTATATAACCGACGATGAACTCGTGGAGGTGACGCCAAGTCATTTACGGCTGAGGAAGCGCTTTCTGGATCCTCACGAACGTAAGCGCCAGAGCCGAAAGGCAGAGTTAGATTTAGCTGTCTTAAGTTGACCAGATCTCGCTGCCGATTTAGAGCTAAAAAGGTGAACCTGAGGTGATAGAGCCGACTAGTAACAACGCTGTCGACGGATTGGATCAGAGCTAAACACTCTGCTGGCACTAACTTATTTTTCTCTGTCTCTTTCGACATTGGGCGTGTTCGAAGTTTTTGCACGGGTGTCGAAAGATATCGAAGCCAAGGCCAAGATCAGCGGTTGGCTGCATGCTTTCCATGTACACCTGGGGTCGAGCGGGCTAGATTCGCCTCATGAACGCCTGCTCTCCCCGCGTTTTGATCACTACTTCCGCTTTTTGGCGTCTTCTGCCGCAGGGCATGCGTCGGCGCTGGTGGTTGTTCCGGCTCTTTGATAGCTTGGTGCGGCACTGGCCAGTGTCTCGTGGTCGGCGAGGGATTCTCGTGATTCGTATGGACGGGATCGGCGACATGACTTTGTTCCGCAACAGTTTAGATCATTACGCCAACGCCTTCGGTATAGCGGCGAATGAAATCACGGTGTTGGGGTGCGAGAGCTGGTCGTCAATTGCCAGCGAAGTGTTCGACGACTATCGGGTCATTACTATCAATGAACATCGTTATGCTCGACACTTAGGTTACCGTCTTAAGGTAAATATTCGAGTCCGTTTTTTTGCGCCCCAGATCACAGTGAGCGACGCCTATTTCCGCCGTGCTCTCATGTCGGATAGTTTGGCCTGGGTTGCCGGTGCGCCGCGCACAGTCGTAGCGCTGCCGTACATTAATGAACGTACACGGCCCGAGTTCGCTTGGTACATGAGCCAGGGGTGGGAGGTAATTGATACGGGCGCGTACCCCGCTCACGAGTTAGTACGCCATGCTAGGTTCATTGCAGCCGTCACCGGGCAGTCCGTATTGCCAGAAGCCCCTGCCATAACTTGGCGAGACCGCTCGCCGCCCGCAAAAATTACGAGTCCCTATGTAGTGCTCAACCCGGGCTCTAATGAATATGGTCGCCGCTGGCCTCTGACTGAGTACGTAGCACTGGCAAGCTGGTTGCGTGCGCGGGACCTTCGTGTTGTCTTTGTTGGCAAGGCCGAAGAAAAAGCCTGCGATGATTTGCTGGCACCTCTTCTTGAAGATGAGGGAATTGTCGACATGATCGGCCAGTCGACTTTGCCTGAACTTTTTGACATCATGAGAGGCGCGGACCTAGTGGTAAGCAATGACACGGGCCCGGCCCATGTGGCCATTGCGCTCGGCACCAAGACCGTGGTGATTGTAGGAGGTGGCCACTTTGGCTGTTTCGTCCCCTATCCCGACGGCGTGGTGCCGGGGCACGCAAAATTCGTCTATAGGCGGATGGACTGCTACCACTGTTTTTGGCGTTGTCATAAGCGGGACGATCCGAAGGCGTCGTTTCCGTGTGTTGCCGCCGTTTCCATTGACCAGGTCCGGACGGCCTGCACGGCGCTCCTAGACTCGGTAAACACTGCATGAGGTCTTGGAGAGCTTCCATATGGCTATATCTGGATCGGCGGATCCTGGCGCTTTTTGTTCTTGGCTTCGCCAGTGGCCTGCCTTTACTTTTGGTCTACTCGACACTGTCATTCTGGCTGCGCCAAGAGAACGTTTCTTTAACAGAGATCGGTTGGTTTTCTCTGGCCGGCACAGCCTACGGTCTCAAGTTCGTTTGGGCGCCACTGGTCGACCATATCCGTATCCCAATTCTAACGGCTTGTCTGGGCCAGCGGCGAAGTTGGCTGCTATGTGCGCAGGTTGCAGTTGCTGCCACCATTTTAGCCCTCGGTGCCACCAACCCTGGCGAGGCGCTAACGCTGACGGCATTTTGGGCCGTAGCGCTTGCCTTTGCCTCGGCCACGCAGGATATAGTCGTCGACGCCTTGCGCATTGAAATGCTCGACGATGAGGAACAGGGCAGTGGCGCAGCTAACTTCGTTAACGGGTACCGAGTGGGTACCTTGGCTGCCGGTGCCGGCGCGCTGATCCTGGCAGACGTATACGGCTGGTTTTGGGCCTATGCAGCCATTGCGACGCTGATGATCCTAGGCATGGCGGTCACCCTCTTGCTTCCAGAGCCGAAAAGCCTCGAAGGGCCCGAGCCAAGGCATGAAGATTGGCGGGGTCGCCTCCAGAGTGCGGTGGTTTCTCCTTTCCGCGAGTTCACGAGGCGAGAGCACTGGATCATCATGCTGGTGTTCATAGCCGTTTACAAATACGGCGACGCTCTGTTGGGCGCAATGGCAAACCCTTTCTACGCGGACATGGGGTTTTCTGGAACTGAGATCGCGGTGATCACCAAAGGCTGGGGCTTGGCCATGTCCCTGATAGGCGCCATCCTGGGTGGCATATTGGTGGCGCGCCAAGGACTACTTATGGCTCTGTTTGTCACTGGGGTTGGGCAATTAACAGGCAATCTCGCCTTTGCCTGGTTGGCTACGGCAGGCAAAAGTTTGAGCGCGCTGACATTTGCGATTGCGGTGGAAAATTTTACCGGCGCTATGGCCACTGCGGCCTTTGTCGCGTACCTGTCGTCGCTTTGCAACGTGCAGTTTACAGCGACGCAATATGCGCTATTGACTTCCCTGACGGCGCAGGCCCGGACAGTTCTTGCGGCCGGCGGCGGTTGGTTGGCTGATTATCTGGGGTGGACCTTGTTCTTTTTGACCACCATCGCTGCAGCGGTGCCTGGCCTTGTCCTGTTGGTCTGGCTAATGCGGCGCGAAGCACCCGGTGGGAATAACTTATGAGTGGAATATGAACTCTATTTTAAAATGCTTGAATAAAATGTGATAGATGGTGCAGCCGCTAATTTTTGGTGATAGTAGAAAAGGTTCACGGAACACCAATCGAGGCCATCATGGGACGTAAGATCCTTCTCATTACAACCGATCAACAGCGGTTTGACGCGCTCGGCTGCAATGGCGGTCGATTTGCCAAGACGCCAAACCTGGATGGCTTGGCGGCGGCGGGCATTAATTTTTCCCAGGCCCGAAATCAGAGCACAGTTTGCATGCCGGCACGGTCGACTATTCTTACGGGTCAGAGCATCCGCCGCCATGGGGTTACGTCGAACGGTATTCAACTTCCGCCAGAGGAAAACAGTCTCGCTCATGTCCTCCAGGGCGCCGGTTATAAGACAGCGCTAATTGGCAAGGCCCACCTGGATCCACATGCGGGCAAGATCTTTTTCGAAAATACGGCGGCGATCAATGAGACTACGGGGCCCTACCGGGGATTTGATCATATGGAGCTTTGCGGCCACACGGGCCGGGCCGGGCGATCATTGTTTCACTATCCCAAATGGCTGGCTGAGAACTACCCCGAGTTTGTCGGGGGGTTCCACGAATACGCTGTCGCCGGCGCGCCTTCGAACAATGGTTGGACGGAAACGGGTGCGCCACAGGTTGCTGACAATCCAATACCCATTGCGCTTTATCACACCCATTGGACGGCCCGTCGGACCATTGACTGGTTGGACGGACTGGCCGATCACGCGGACTGGTTCTGCTGGATGAGCTTCCCCGATCCTCACCACCCATGGGACCCGCCGCGCGAGGCGGCCCAACGTTTCGACTGGCGTGATTTGCCGGTCCCTGACAGGTATCCTGGTTCGCGGGAGAAGTGTTTGGAGATCCTGGCCGACAAGCCTCGCCATTGGATTCAGTGGTATACGGGCGAGGCCCAATTTGCCTTTGAGGTGCCGCCTAATTTCGTTCCAGCTGAGACAACTGCGGACCGCATACGAGAGGTCAACGCAATGGTTCATGCTGAGAATGAGCTTATAGACGATGCCGTCGGTCAAGTTCTTACGTACCTTGAAGACCGGGGCTGGGACGCAGAAACGGAGGTTATCTTCACCACTGATCACGGTGAGTTCCAAGGTGACTTTGGAATGCTATTCAAGGGGCCATATCACATTGAAGCGCTGATGCACGTGCCCATGATCTGGCGGCCGGCGCCAGTCCGGGGCATTGCCGCCGCGACCGTCGCGGAACCGGTCGGACATTTGGATATAGCTCCAACTATTTGTGCGGCAGCAGGCCTTCCCGTTCCGGACTGGATGCAGGGCGCCCCGCTCCCCGAAGCCAAAGGCGAGGAGGGCCGGGAACGGACGATTACCGAGTGGTACGATACCTGGAATGGCAACACGGTGGAGCTACAGACCCTTTGCCGAGATGGCTGGGTGCTGACGCGTTATGGCTCGACCAACTTCTATGATGGGACAGAAGGAGAGCTATACAACCTCAACGATGATCCCAAACAGTGGACGAACCTTTGGGCGGATCCGGCCCGTCAAGGAGTCAAGGCAGACCTTCTGGACGATCTTCTCTCCAACCTTCCACCTGGGCGGGACTCGCCCTTGGAGAAGGTTGCGCCTGTTTAGGCTTCTTCCGCAGCCTGGGCCGCTAAGGCTGCCATGTTGACCATGTCTGATACTGTCGTCCCCATGGGGACGATTTGCGCGGGCTTACTGAGGCCCATAAGCACGGGGCCTAGAACGGTCCCGCCACCCAGCTCTTTCAACAACTGAGTGGAGGCTTGAGAGGTGTGCAGGCTCGGCATAATCAGGATATTGGCGGGACCTGTGAGCCGACAGAAGGGATAGTTTTTCATGACTTCTTCGTTGAGCGCGACCTCGACGGTCATCTCGCCCTCGTATTCGAAACTCACGTTACGTTCGTCTAACAGCTTAACCGCATCTCGGACCACTCCCGCACGGGCCAGCTCCGGGTGCCCGAAGTTGGAGTACGAGATCAGAGCGATGCGCGGGTCATGGCCCAGGCTGCGTGCCACCTCCGCTGTTTGTTCGGCGATGTCAGCGATCTGCTCGAAGGACAGGACTTCGTGCACGGCCGTATCGGCAACAAAGAGGGTCTGGCCGCGCGACATGACCAATGACAATCCGAAAGCATGACGGTCTGGGGCGACTTCTAGGACATGCATGATTTGCTGCAATGCGCGGTGATAATTTCGGGTTAGGCCTGTGACCAGAACATCGGCGTCGCCTGCCTCTACCATCAACGCGCCGAACAGATTACGGTCGCGCTTTACGAGGCGTTCGCAATCCCGCTCCAGGTAGCCGCGCCGTTGCATGCGTTCGTAGAGCATCTCTATATACGTTTGTGTGTCTGAACTGAGCTTTGAGTTGGTGATCTCTATGTCGTTAGACGCAGGCAGCCCTAGGCGGCCTAACGCATGTTTGATCCGCTCTTCGCGGCCGACTAGCACGGGCGTTCCGAATCCACCGTTCAGAAAGGCATAGGCGGCGCGGATACTTTTCTCCTCTTCCCCTTCGGCGAAGACCACCCGTTTTGGGTTGGCCCGCAGGTTCTCAAAAATCCCATGCAAGGAACCTGTGGTCGGATTTAGGCGCGAAGACAATTCCACCTCATAGGCACTCATGTCAATGATTGGGCGTTGAGCAACGCCAGAGTCCATAGCGGCTTGGGCAACGGCTTTTGGCACAGCAATGATGAGGCGCGGATCGAAGGGCGCGGGAATCAGGTAATCTTGTCCATAGCGCAGGTGTGAGCCGGCGTAAGCAGCGTCCACCTCATCGGGAACGTCCTCCCGGGCGAGCTCTGCGAGTGCCTGGGCGGCGGCGATTTTCATCTCATCGTTGATGGTTGATGCGCGCACGTCTAATGCGCCGCGGAAAATATAAGGGAAGCCCAAGACATTGTTGATTTGGTTCGGATAATCCGACCGGCCTGTGGCGATAATAGCGTCGTCGCGGACTGCGCGGACTTCTTCGGGCGTGATCTCTGGATCCGGGTTGGCCATTGCAAAAATCAAGGGTTGGTCGGCCATGGAAAGCACCATTCCCTGAGTGACAGAACCGGCGACTGAGAGTCCAATGAAGCAGTCGGCATTATTCAGGGCTTCCTCCAGGGTGCGTGCTGTCGTGGAGGATGCGTAGGCCGATTTCCATTGGTTCATGCCTTTCCGGCGGCCTTTGTAGATGACGCCCTTGGAGTCACACATAATGATGTTCTTGCGCGGCATGCCCATGTTGACGAAGAGTTCGGCACAGGCGATTGACGCAGATCCGGCGCCGTTGATCACCATCTTAAAGCCGTCGATTTTGCGGCCGGTCAGCTCCAGCGCGTTAATTAGACCGGCGGCCGTGATTATGGCAGTGCCGTGCTGGTCGTCATGGAAGACCGGAATGTCCAACTCTTCACGCAAGCGCTGTTCAATAAGGAAGCAATCGGGGGCTTTGATGTCCTCTAGGTTGATTCCGCCAAAGCTAGGCCCAAAGTGTTTCACGGTTTCGACCACTTCGTCCACATCCTCGGAGTGGACTTCTACATTGAAGCCGTCTACATCGGCGAAACGCTTGAACAAGACGGATTTTCCTTCCATCACAGGCTTCGCGGCCAGCGCTCCGATATTGCCTAGGCCCAGAACGGCTGTGCCGTTCGAAACAATAGCGACCATGTTGCCCACAGCCGTGTAGTCGTAAGCAAGATCGGCTTCGCGGTGGATTTCTAGGCAGGGCGCGGCGACGCCAGGTGAATAGGCTAATGTCAGGTCACGCTGCGTAGTTAACGGTTTGGTCGCGTGGACCTCTAGTTTGCCTGGGCGGCCCTTTGCATGCATGCGCAACGCCTCCTGGCTCAAGACCTTGTTCGCTTGTTCGTCCATGATTACCAATTTGCCCCAAGAAATTTCGTATGTCCGCACAGCCGATGCTCTCGCATTTCTTTCACCGATGTGCCAAGACTGATAAGGTCATTGTGCCAAAGCCCGGCGACGTGTAAAGCGCCATTGGTCTGCACCGTATTCGAGCCACCGTCTATGTCATCTTTTATTGCCCAGAAGCCCGCGCCCATAGCCGAATCTGCCACGCCTCCAGGGGAGTCCCTATCTGATAAGGCGCATGTACCGGACGGGGGCGTGCTATCCAAAATTACGAAAGGTGGTATTACGCCCATGATGGCGCAGTTTTTGGGCATCAAAGCCGATTATCCGGATAGCCTTCTGTTCTATCGCATGGGCGATTTCTACGAGCTATTCTTCGAGGACGCCGTGAAGGCGGCAGCGGCGCTGGACATTGCGTTGACGAAACGCGGCAAGCACTTGGGTGAGGATATCCCAATGTGTGGTGTCCCCGTCCACAGTCATGAGGCTTACCTGACTAGACTCATTCGGCTTGGTTTTCGGGTCGCCATTTGTGAGCAAATAGAGGATCCGGTGGAGGCAAAGAAGCGCGGCGCCAAGGCTGTTGTGCGGCGCGATGTGGTGCGTGTTGTTACCCCAGGAACGCTGACTGAAGAAACGTTGTTAGACGCCCGCCGCGACAATTATTTGGCCGCTGTAGTGCAGGTCCAGAAGGCGTTTGGTCTGGCCTGGATTGATGTTTCAACGGGTGCGTTGATGACCCAAATGCTGAAAGCTTCTGATATTGACGCCGCCTTGGCTCGGATTGACCCGGGTGAGCTTTTGGTCGCCGATACAGCTCTGGAGAAAGCTGCCTTCGCGGGCCTGGCTGAGACCTGGAGCGACCGGCTCACACCATTACCGGCAGCGCGCTTGGGATCCACATCGGGCCGCAAACGTCTGGAGGCGGTGTATGGCGTGGCCGCTTTGGATGCCTTTGGCGACTTCAGTCGGGCTGAGATCGCTGCGGCAGGGGGTGTGGTCGATTACGTCGCGCTCACGCAGAAAGGTAAATTGCCCCGAATTGCGCCGCCTGTGCGCTCCACGCCTGGCGAAATCATGGAGATTGATGCCGCTACTCGGCGGAATTTGGAGCTCACGCGGACCTTGTCCGGTGAGCTAAAGGGCAGCCTACTTAGCGTTATTGACCGGACTGTCACTGGCGCTGGCGCCCGGTCCCTTGGGCGACGACTATCGCAGCCGTTAACCGATCCAAATACCATCGCTAAACGCCTAGACACGGTTCAATTTTTCGTTGACGATGGTCGGCTGAGATCGGATGCGCGTAACGTTTTGGGCGCCTCGCCGGATGTGGCCCGGGCCNTGTCGCGNNTGACTATTGGTCGGGGTGGGCCACGCGATTTAGCCGCCATCCGAGATGGCCTAAGTGCNGCGATGGCATTGGCGGTTAGGATCGGTGAGAGCTCAGCAATTGCATTGCCTGAGAACATTGCCGATGCGCAAGAGGACTTAGGCGGCCACGAGGCTCTAATTGCTCGGCTCTCCGATGCCCTAGCCGATGAATTGCCTTTTCTGGCACGTGATGGCGGGTCCATTCGCGCCGGTTATCATNNAGAACTCGACGAACTTGTGGCGCTTCGCGACAAGAGCCGCAAATTGATCGCCCAGTTGCAGTCTCTATATGCCAAAGATACAGGCCGTGCNGGCCTGAAGATCAAGCACAACAAAGTTCTTGGTTATTTCATCGAGTTGCCNGCGAAACAGGCGGAGGGTCTGGCAACCGGGGAAGGCNGCCCTTNCATCCANCGCCAGACNATGGCCAACGCCATGCGGTTCACTACATTGGAGCTCTCCGAGCTNGANGGNCGCATCCTNAAGGCGGCAGACCAGGCCCTGGCTCTAGAGCTTTTCCTNATNAACGATCTGGTGNCTCAAGTCACGGNGAAGGCTGAGCCGATAGCGTTGGCCGCGGANGCTNTGGCTAGTGTTGATGTAGCGGCAGCATTGGCGGAGTTGGCGGTAATGCGGCGCTATGTGCGGCCCTCCGTCGACGCTAGTTATGCCTTCGCCATCGAAGGTGGTCGCCATCCTGTGGTGGAGGCCGCCCTGGAACGTGTTGGTAGCGGCTCATTTGTCGCCAATGATTGCCATTTGGACTCCACTGGCGAAAATGGGGACGCTGGCCGGCTGTGGTTGCTGACTGGCCCTAACATGGCCGGCAAGAGCACCTTTTTNCGCCAAAATGCGCTTATCGCGGTGATGGCCCAGGCTGGGTCCTTCGTGCCCGCTGCAGGGGCGCGTATAGGTGTGGTTGACCGGTTGTTTTCCAGAGTTGGCGCGTCGGACGATCTGGCTCAGGGTCGGTCGACCTTNATGGTAGAAATGGTCGAGACGGCAACNATCCTCAATCAAGCGGGGCCCCGCGCCCTTGTGATTCTTGATGAAATCGGACGTGGCACGGCGACATACGATGGCCTCTCAATCGCGTGGGCAGTGGTTGAGCATCTGCATGAGGAGAATCACTGTCGGGCTTTATTCGCCACGCATTATCATGAATTGACAGCTTTATCCGGCCGCCTTGACCATCTCAGTTGCCACACCATGCGGGTGAAGGAATGGNAAGATGACGTGGTCTTCCTGCATGAAGTGGCGGCCGGTGCGGCGGATCGATCCTACGGAATCCATGTGGGGAAATTGGCGGGGCTGCCGGCCGGGGNGGNGGATCGTGCGGAGGCAGTTTTGAAGACCCTAGAGATCGATGAACAAGGGTCGATGATACGTGATCTCGCGGCAGAGCTGCCTTTATTCGGAAATTTGATTAAAACACCAACCGCCGACGCGCCGAAAGGGCTGACACCTATTGACCGGGCTTTAGACCATGTGATCCCTGATGAAATGACTCCTCGCGCGGCACTTGATTTTGTGTATGAGTTAAAACGCCTTTGGGAGGATAAAGCAGACGAGTAATTGAAGATTGACGATTGCAGGCAAAAATAAATTGAAACCGATGGTCTATTTAAATTTTGTCTTTAAGGTTATGATCAATGTGATTTTCTGACGAAAAAGGGCACATTTGTGTTGACGTCAAAATCTTTTTTGAGGCCTGATTTCACCTTTGCTTGATAGTCCTGACGAACTATATTTTTTTGGTCTCAGGAGATCTGCCCGCCATGCTGCGAGAGAGCATTCGCGAACCCCGCCAGATCATTGACCGCAAAGCCATAAAGGCTGAGTTGGAAGCTGTAGTGGCGTGGTCGGGACTCACGCCAAAATCACAAGGCAGGATCCTCGAAATTTTCAAGCGCGCTCACCGCACCGGCTGGGATGAGGTGCGCCGGCGCTTTGAAGACGGCGAAGCTGGCGGTCCAGAGGCCACGCATGCCCATGCTTATCTGATGGATCAGGTAGTGCGGCTAATCCATGAATTTGCCTTAAATAGCGTGTATCCCGCTGCCAACCCGACTACGGGGGAGCAAATGGCGGTAATCGCCACAGGCGGTTATGGACGCGGTGAGTTGGCGCCCTTCTCCGATATCGATTTGATGTTTTTATTACCGTATAAGCTGACGCCACATTCCGAACAGGTCGTAGAGTACACACTCTATTCGCTCTGGGACTTGGGCCTTAAGGTCGGCCATGCGACGCGCTCGATTGAGGAGACTATTCGGCTTGCCGGCGATGATTTGACTATTCGGACCAGNCTTTTAGACGCCCGCTGGCTTTGGGGAAACCAGGCTTTGTTTAGGGAGTTTCAGGCGCGGTTCCATGAGGAACTGGTGGTGGGGAGCGGACCAATGTTCGTCGAGGAGAAATTGGCCGAGCGTGATGAGCGCCACGGGCGCATGGGCGACACCCGTTACGTCCTCGAGCCGAATTTGAAAGAGGGCAAAGGTGGTTTGCGCGANCTGCAGACNTTATTNTGGATTGCCAAGTACNTGTACCANGCGGCTAACGCNNATGATTTGAAGGANNCCGGCGTCCTGACGGCCGTCGACGTGAAGAGNTTTGCCAAGGCGGAAAACTTTCTTTGGACGGTNCGCTGCCATNTACACTACCTGNCAGCNCGNGCGGAGGAGCGCCTGACGTTCAATGTTCAGGAAGAACTGGGTAGCCGCATGGGCTATAAGGACCGTGCCGGAACGCGTGGNGTGGAACGNTTTATGAAACATTATTTCCTGACCGCGAAGGACGTTGGTGATTTAACCCGGGTACTTTGCGCGGTTCTGGAAGAGCAGCATAAGAAGCGCCGCGCGCCCTCATGGCTGAGCGGTATTCAGTTTAGTAAGAGAGAGATCGAAGGTTTTCGTGTTGAGGGCGGACGAATTACTGTCGAAGGCTCCAAAGAGTTGAGAAAGAGACCAGTCTGGATGTTGCAGCTTTTCCATGTGGCGCAGCATCATAAGCTAGATATTCACCCACGCGCCATGCGGCTGGTGTCGCAGAACTTGGAGCTGGTAAACAACAAGCTTCGCGAGAACGCTGAGGCAAACAGTCTATTCATGGAAATCTTGACTGGTCCAGAACCACGCGCGGCGCTTATGTGGCTGAATGAGACTGGTGTGTTCGGCCGGTTCATTCCTGATTTCGGCCGGGTCGTGGCGCAAATGCAATACGACATGTATCATGTATATACGGTGGATGAGCACACGATTCGGGCTATCGATATCTTGAGCGGCATTTGTACGGGATTTCTCAAGAAAGACCACCCGGTCTCCTGCGAGGTTGTAAAGGAAGTGCAGTCGCGCCGGGCGCTGTTCGTCGCCGTTTTGTTGCACGATATTGCCAAAGGTCGTGGCGGCGACCACTCGGTATTAGGCGCCGAGGTGGCTAACAAACTTTGTCCGCGCTTGGGCCTTACCGATTGGGAAACAGAAACTGTTTCCTGGCTCGTTCGTCATCACCTGTTAATGAGCCATTTAGCCTTTAAGCGTGATCTCGACGATCCAAAAACGGTGGCTGACTTCACCGATCAGGTGCAGTCACCGGAACGGCTTCGCATGCTGCTGGTGCTG
>PARE01000049.1 GCA_002709525.1 Magnetovibrio sp.
GTCGCGTTCCGAGAGTCATAACAGAATATAAACACCCGATATTTTACGAACATAACTGAATGGCTTGCTGCATAGAAAATTATCACAACATGAAACAATTATTGCATATTCTAACGATTACCTCTCACGCTTTAGATGTAAACGCTCAGTATTGATCTGTAATTCTTTGAAATATGGAGATAAAAATAATAACGCATCTTACTTTACGACACTTTCGGCCGATATTTGGTATGATCAATAATGGAGAGTGAATTATGAGCGACCGACCAATACACTATCGGCCGATTACTCAACTGGCTTCGATGCTGCGTTCGGGCGAGACCACACCAACGGCTTTAACTGAGCATTTTCTTACCCGCATCGAGAGTTTAAATGGACCTCTTAATGCGTTTAACCTAGTAACCGCCGATCGAGCCTTATCAGAGGCAAAATCCGCCGAAGCGCTTCTCGCAACTGGACGTGACTTGGGTCCGTTACATGGGGTCCCCTATGGGGTTAAAGACATCTACGATGTCGCGGGCTTGCCGACCACTGCAGGGTCGCGAACACTTAATTCGGCGCCAAAAACAGAAGAGAGCGAAGTCACACGTAAGCTTGCCGCCGCGGGAATGATTGTGCTCGGCAAAACAGTCACAGTAGAGTTTGCAAAAGGGATTGTCGGTATCAATCATATCCAAGGCACACCTCATAACCCTTGGTGCCAGGAACACTGTGTTCCAGGGGGCTCAAGTGCTGGTACAGCCGTCGCCGTCGCCAGCGGTATGGCGCCTATGGGCCTAGGTTCAGATACGGGTGGGTCTGTAAGAGTTCCTGCTGGTCTGTCGGGTACAGTCGGTCTTAAGTCTACCGTTGGCCGAATCAGTCGATTTGGCGTTTTCCCATTGAGTTGGACATTCGATTCGATAGGTCCACTGACCCGAACCGTCGAAGACGCGGCACTGATTTACCAAATACTTCAGGGCGAGGATCCTCGAGATGAGAGCACATTAGGAGTTCGTCCAGAAGACGCATTAGTTTCTATGAAGACTGGAGTAAAAGGTATACGAATTGGTATTCCACAGCATACATTCTTCGAAAATGTCGATACTGAAGTCGAAAAAGCGGTAATGGAAGCTGGGCGAGTTTTTCGCGACTTAGGTGCATTGGTTGAGAATATTCCCTACCCGGAAGCGGAAGCGGTCACCAAGATGTCAGCCGTAATCAATGGCGTGGAGGCAGCAGTTATTCATGAGGAAAGGTTAAAAACGCAAGCAGAACTTATGGACCCCGTCGTAGGCCCCCGCATGTTGAGCGAGCGGGATTATCAAGCAACTGACTACGTGAAGATGCTCCGGGAGCTGAAAGAGTTGCAGATTTCTCAGATGGAAACGTTGCGCGACGTCGATGTCGTTCTCTCACCCTCAGCTCGAATACCTGCAATGCCCGTAGCCACAGTCGATAAATCGCTCGCGGTCTATTTGGACTTCGCTGAGCAATACATCACCAATTCCAATGTAGGAAATCGGCTAGGACTTTGCGGTTTATCATTACCTTGTGGATTCACATCGAGAGGTCTTCCCATAGGATTACTTTTGAATGGAAAACCGTTCCAGGAGGCAATGGTATTAAGAGCGGGCTACGCGTACGAACAAGCAACAACTTGGAAAGATGTGTTTCCAGATTTGTCTTGGGCGGGAGAATAGTGCACTGATCTCATTACAATCTCACCTGTGACGCCACAGCCTGCGGCTTTGAGTTCTGTCACTCCCACCGAACTTCTGACATTCGTTGGGCATTTTTGTAAATATTGGCAACAGAACCTTAGCTCGTGGGAAATACTAAATCGGCACGTTGGTGTGCGGCTTAACTAGAGGGAACAACAGTTGATTTCTGGCAGTTCGGACCTTTGGCAATGAGGTTGGCTTAGTCAGAATAAATTGTCGGTGGGGTATTCTTTGTCGGCAATATATATTTTGGTGATATACCAATCCACCCGTTTAAGATTTCCGAGATGAGTTCCGAACGCATTTATCTACCAAATACTCCACAAAATTTTTACGCCCTCGCCTGGGCAGAGCGATTGAAGTTTGTGAAATCTCTCGTCGCTTGCGGGGAGACCGATGTCTATCGAATTATCCGAATATTGGAGCGGCATGAACGCAAGTTTCAGCTGAAACTCGAACATGCCTCCTACACTTACTCAGACCCGCAGAATGGACCAGAAAAAATCGATGTCTTTACAGGGCATGCCGAGTGGGTGCCAGTCGATCAAGGCAGCGACGCCGATTTGTTGTCAACAGGAGTTCCAGCCGTCACTGAAAACTCTTTTCTCGGCAAAAAATTGACGCTGCCGGCCTATACCGACCTGTCCGTCATAGTAGCAAATTGGATTATTGATCTTATCGATGAGGATTGCAGCAGTGTCGTCGAATTAGGATGCGGTTACGGACGCAATTTATTCAATATCCATTATTTGGGAGGCCCCTTGGGCATACCATATTATGGCACCGAGTATACCGAAACCGGACGGGCTCTGGCTTCATTTCTGGCTTCGCTAGAAGGTGCCATTGACCTGCGCGTCGAGCATTTCGACCACACGGCTGTCGATCTCCGCTTTATCGAAGAAAGTGACCATCTCTTCGCATTTACCTGTCACTCGATCGAGCAAGTTGCGGAAATTCCTGATAGCTACTTTGAAGATTTAGCCAAAAGTGCGAAAAAACTTACCTGTATACACTTTGAGCCCTTCGGCTTTCAAATATCGGCTAACAATCCATACTCCGTTCGCCAGAAAGATTTTTTTATCAAGCGCGGCTGGAACACTAATTTTTTCGATGTGTTGAAAACAGCGGCCAATACTGGAACGATCAACCTTACTCACGTCTACAAAGACATCATCCCCAATGAAGAGATCAGCCCGACCTCGGTCGCCATATGGCGAAACTTCTGATGTTGGCGCTCCGGTTTATTGAAGTCCAACCGCTGGAATCACTCAATTTTGAGTAAGTTAATCATTAAATATCTTCGAGCATTTCATAAAGGTCTAAGAAATCTCTCACTAGTTACTGGCCCTTAAGCCAGAGCCTGCGGGTTCGATTCCTCTAATTACGCTTCTATACACGGCATGTTTATGAGATTTCTTTTTACTCAATTTTATGGCCATTAGCCCAGCTATGCTTAAGTTGGTATTGCGCTCTAAATGCGTCGATTTTATTGCCAAGCTCTAGTGTCAAGCCAACATCATCTAGCCCGTTTAACAGTCGGTATTTATCAAACGGGTCAAGGTCGAAGCTATACATGGTTCGGTTGGGACCCGTGACACTCTGAGTTTCGAGATCGATTGCAACCTCTGCTCCCGGGTGCTCGCGCAGTTGCTTACGTAGCTTTGCGCAAGACTCCTCCGTGAGACGAATAGGCAAAACTCCATTCTTGATACAGTTGTTGTAGTGAATATCAGCGATACTAGGTGCAATGATGGAGCGAATATCATTCGCAACGAGAGCAGTTACTGCGTTTTCACGTGACGAGCCACATCCCCAATTTACGTCAGCAACGAGAATTCGCCCTTCACAATAAGGAGCCTTGTTGTAAACGAAATCCTTCTCTGAACCGTCCTCATTAAATCGCAGATCATGAAATAAAAATCGCGGATATTCCGGATCATCCTTTCCGCGACGCAGGAAACGTGCGGGTATAATCTGATCAGTATCGCAATTAGCGATATCAATCGGCACCGCAACGGATACTAATGTCTTAAACGGTTCCATGATCAAGAGTCCGCTATAAGCTTGCGGACGTCAGTAAAATGGCCGGTCACGGAGGCCGCTGCTGCCATAGCTGGACTCACCAGATGGGTTCGGCTCCCAAGACCCTGACGCCCACGAAAATTGCGGTTGCTGGTTGAAGCAGATCGCTCACCAGGAGCAAGCATGTCACCGTTCATTGCAACGCACATTGAACAACCAGGCTCTCGCCACTCCATTCCAGCATCGGTAAAAATTTTATCGAGTCCCTCGGCCTCTGCTTCTTTTTTGACGATGCCCGATCCCGGTACGATCAAGGTACGAACCTGAGCGCGGCGTCCTCTCGCGATAGCGGCCGCTGCTCGCATGTCCTCGATGCGACTGTTGGTGCAAGCTCCAACGAAGACCGTATCCACCTTAATGTCCGAAATAGCCATGCCTGGCTCCAGATCCATATAGTCCAGCGCTGCTTCCATGTCTGCGCGCACCAATGGGTCGGCTTCGGTCATAGGATCGGGTATCGTCTCGTCGACCGCCAGAGCCCATTGCGGGCTGTTACCCCAAGTCACCATCGGTGCAATCTCACTACCATCCATTTCAACTTCCTTATCGTAAGTGGCGCCGGGGTCTGAGGGCAGAGTGCGCCAGTAGGCGACCGCTTTATTCCATTCAGCACCCCTCGGGGCAAAGGGGCGTCCCTTGCAATACTCAATGGCCTTCTCATCCGGCGAGATAATACCGGACCGTGCACCTGCCTCTATCGCCATATTGCAAACAGTCATGCGGCCCTCCATCGACATCGCCTCAATAGAGCTACCAGTAAATTCAATTGCATACCCGCTGCCCCCAGCTGCACTGATTTTCCGGATAATTGCGAGAATTACGTCCTTTCCGCTCACACCGAAGCCAAGTTTACCCGATATATCGATGCGCATCTGCTTTGGCTTGCGTTGCCATAAAGTTTGAGTTGCCATCACATGGCTAACCTCAGTCGCGCCGATCCCAAACGAAACACACCCAAGAGCACCATGCGTGGACGTATGAGAGTCACCGCAAACCAAAATCAAACCTGGCAAAGAAATGCCCTGTTCGGGTCCAACCACGTGAACGATTCCATGGCGGTCATCCGTCATAGAAAAGTGCTCAAAACCTAGTTCGTCTGCAGCAGCCGCCAGTGTCTCTATAGCTTCACGCATTTCCCCCGGAGGTATCTCATCTAACGTTTTCGCAGTTGTTGGTAAACTGTGATCCGGTACGCCAAACAACTTTTCAGGCTCCTTAATGAGCATACCTTCCGACTTTAAGGCACCAAAGGTCCGGAAATGCAGATCGTGAGTCATGTGGCGGTCAATATATAGGAGAACATCTCCGTCCTCGCGTTCGACGATAACGTGCTCATCCCAGATCTTTTCAAATATTGTCTTGCTCATCGAGTGATAACTCTCTTTCGCCTAAATACCGCTGTTACAGACCTCGCAGGAGCTTTGATAATTGCATAGTCGCAGGAAAAAAACTTCAACAGAAGTCTTATCGTGGCGAGTAGGCCTGAATGGCTTGCGACCACCTTGCACAAGAAACCCGGTCAGTACATTCCCTCTGTCTTTTTAATGTTCATCTCTGATCGTCCATCGCCAAGAATGTAGATATGACTATACGATTTACGAGTATGTTAACTCTTAGCTTTGAGGCTCTATACAGATTTTTCTCCCATAGGCTGGTCATTAGAGAAAATTTCCATAAGCAGCCAAAATTGGTATATGATATCTTCACTCTACGAAAACTCTGGGCACTTAGTCGGAAATACTCCATGGCGCCGAAGATCGAAGTGATACCGTCCGGGGATGCCTTGGGTGCGGAAATTCGTGGCCTCAACTTATCGCAAGCCATGGATGCTGAAACCTTTGCCCGTGTCGAAACCGCTTTCAACGAACACTCAGTGATTTGCTTTCGCGATCAAGATCTAACGCCAGAGCAACACATCGCACATGCCACTCGTTATGGTGAACCACAGCTTCTTTTTCTCAACCACTATGCTATGGAGGATCATCCGGAAATTCTCTATGTCTCAAACATTCAGAGAGAAGGTCGTGACATTGGCTACGCCGACGCGGGTATTGTTTGGCACACAGACATGTCCTTTGAGAGAACGCCCCCAAGGGCGACCATTTTACACGCCCGTGAAATTCCAATAACCGAAGATGGCGTCGTATTGGGAGACACCCTTTTTGCCAGTGCAACAAAGGCTTATGAGTCCCTAAGCGATGCCATGAAAAATCGCCTAAATGGCCTTCGCGTAACCCACGACGCAGCGGGCCGGCGGCGAAAATCAAAAACTGGCCTAGCCGCGGACAATGCACAACACGCGACCCATGAACTGGTGGTACACCCGCTGGTGCGACGTCATCCCCATACGGGCAGGAGAGCACTTTACGTCTCATCAGGGGAATGTGAGACCATCGAAGGCATGGCCGATGAAGAGGCGATTGCCCTGATAGATGAACTCGCTGCAACCATTGTCAAAGACGAGTTCATACATCGCCACAAATGGCAAGTTGGAGATGTCTTGATGTGGGATAATTGCGCGGTCCAACATCTCGCTATTCATGACTACGCGTTGCCACTGAGGCGCATGATGTGGCGTATCACCGTTGGATACACCGAAGTTTACGAGTGAGCCAAAACGAGGGGTCACGTGCGCACCTGAACAACCTGAACGCGGCCATTTGATTAAAGACGCACGCATTCAAAAAATTTTATCCCTGGAATGTGGATGGATCTCTCACCAACGAACACACTCCTGTCCGCGCAATTCACAAACCCCAATAGCTTTCATACCCAACCATTGTCTGGGTCATAAATTAACGGCACGAAGAATGGTCCAACATTAATTGACGCACTTGCTCCTCATGCAGAAGCATATACGATGGCAATATTGCACTTGAAGGGTTCTGTTGGACAGTAATCCATCTCTCCAAAGCTCAAGGCATGACCTCGAATTCATTTTGAATCTTTAAGAATTGTATGACTCGTTGAGAAATCCCTCCGAGCTCGTAAACTCCCAAGTTAATAATTCTGAATGGCACAAGAAGGTAATATCCAAAAGGAATGTTTAAGCCGTGAGTGAACGAGTCGTCTTCAGAAATTTCTCGGCCATGGCCGGAGCGCAGTGTGTTTCGATGCTGGCGGGCTTGATTACAGTTATGGCCCTTACCCGAGGACTGGGCCCGGAGAATTATGGAATAATTGGATTCGCAGTGGCCGTAGCGTCGTACCTTGGTTTGTGGACCAACTTTGGCATGGACTCCCATGGTGTTCGTGAAATTGCGGGGGACACGAGCCAAGCCTCCCGAATCGTGGGAATTGCGCTAACGACACGATTGGTGATGGCCTCATTCGCAGTTTTAGCACTCCTGGCGGGTATCGGTTTGACACAACCTGACGATACCATGCGGGCCGTTCTCATGATCCAGGCAGCAGGTTTGATATTCGTGGCGACCAACGTAGAATTCGTCTATCAGGGATTGCAAAGAATGGCGGCCATAGCTTGGCGGCAGATTACGGCGGCAATAACGGTCGCCGGCGCCACCGTTGTTTTCGTGACGGAGCCCGCGCATGTTTTCATCGCTGCAGCCATTCCAATAACCGTTAACTTGCTCACCGCGATCGCATTATTGATCCACTTTCGACTCAGGGTTGCACCAATCCCTTTTTCAATTCCATTGTCCGAACATCGAGACTTTATTCGTCGCTCAGCGCCTGTCGCTTTAATGGGAATACTGGTGACCATTCAACTGAACATTGACATCATCATGCTTGGCGTTCTTCGGGCCGAATTTGAGGTTGGTCTTTATGCAGCGGCGTCACGCCTGTTCACCGTAGCCGCCGTACTTGCGACCTTGCTTCACGGGGTCTATCTGCCCGTTTTTTCGGAGAGCGGACCGGGAGCGGAAACACCACCGAGTTCAACGGCGATCTATGCTCAAATTTTGGGTATTGTTGGAGGCGCCATCTTCATTGTTGGCGCACTATTGTCCGGTCCCATCATCAACCTCCTGTTTGGCGTAAAGTTTACGACGGCCGAAACAGCCCTTATGATACTCTTGCTAAGCGCCGGCCTGTTCTACTTTGCGCAAGCCTTCGGAACTCCTTTACTGGCCTGGCAAAGCGATCGTGCCTACCTGAAGATCCTCGCCGTAGCCGCAATTCTAAATTTAATGCTCAATGCTGTCTTAATCCCCATTTTTGGAATGGAAGGCGCCGCAGCCGCGACGTTGGCCTCATATGCAGTATTTCTTCTTGTTCTTGGCGTGGTTGTCGGCAAAGCCTACAGACTTGATCATCGGCGTCTCTTTGGAAAAATTATCGCTTTGACGGCAATTTGTGTGCTCCCGATGACACTACTCCGCTACACCGGGGCGTCGGTTTCACTGTCTGAGATAATATTCGGTGGCATTGCGTCACTGGTCGTATTTGTCTGGCTGTGCCATAAATTTAACGTTTTCGAACCGTCGGAGTTGCGCCGGTTTTTCTCCTCCTAAGCTTTTATTTGCTATGGTTCTAATCAGAATTTCTCGTTGATTTTTACTAGTTTGTTTATGGCGCCCCTTGTTGTCGGCATCGGGGAAACATATCTGTACGAAGTGTTGCCTATGGTGATGAGGTAGGGCAGTTTAATCACAGTTCTTGACGGCGATGTCGGTGCTAGATAGCACGTTGAAGCAGGGAAAAAAATGCAAGAGCTTTTGGCGAGTTATCTCCCGATCTTTATTTTTCTTGGCGTTGCCGTTGCGATCGCTGCCCTCGCTGTGGTGGCGTCTGTGTTAATCGTTCCCCAAAAACCAGATCCTGAAAAGACATCGGCTTATGAGTGCGGCTTCGAAGCCTTCACTGATGCTCGCCATAAATTTGATGTTCGATTCTACCTCGTCGCCATTTTATTCATTATTTTTGATTTAGAGGTTGCCTTCCTATTCCCCTGGGCCATCAGCCTTGGAAATACTGGCGTTTTTGGGTTTTGGTCAATGATGGTTTTCCTTGGGATTTTAACCATTGGATTCGTCTACGAATGGCGTAAAGGGGCGTTAGAATGGGAGTAATTGATACTAGAAAGGATGCTACCGCATCGCTCCCGGCCGGCTCAGACCAAGACCTGATCATGCGTCAGGTCACTGGTGAACTCCACGAAAAGGGGTTCCTGATTTCAAATGTGGACAAACTGGTCAATTGGGCGCGGACCGGCTCGCTATGGCCAATGACCTTCGGTTTGGCGTGTTGCGCCGTCGAGATGATTCACGCCTACATGCCACGCTATGACCTGGATCGCTTCGGCGTAGTGCCGCGACCAAGCCCACGGCAATCCGACGTTATCATTGTTGCCGGTACGCTAACTAATAAGATGGCCCCGGCATTTCGTAAGGTCTACGACCAGATGGCCGAGCCTCGGTACGTGATCTCCATGGGATCTTGTGCGAATGGCGGTGGTTATTACCATTATTCCTATTCCGTGGTTCGAGGCTGCGATCGCGTGGTTCCCGTCGATGTCTATGTTCCTGGCTGCCCGCCGACGGCAGAGGCTCTGGTCTACGGCATCCTGCAGCTCCAAAAGAAAATCAAGCGAACAGGAACTCTCTGGCGCTAAGCCAGTCGGGTTTAATTGACGGATAGGAAACACCGGTTCGGCGTATCATGGACTTGGCACAGAAAGAACTTGGCGACTATATATTTGCTTCGCTTGGCGACTTAGTCACGGAGGTAGATTGCCGATTCGATGAGTTGACAATCAATATTAATCCGGAGGACATTTTAGATGTCCTGAAATTCCTCCGGGACGACGCAAATTGCCAGTTCAGGCAGCTAATGGACCTCTGTGGTGTGGACTTTCCAGAGGAAGAAAAACGGTTCTGCGTGGTATACAACCTCCTAAGCCTCACTCATAATAACCGCATTCGGGTTAAAACTTGGACGGATGAGAACACGCAGGTATCCTCGGTGACTCCACTTTTCAGCTCCGCAGGTTGGTGGGAGCGAGAAACCTGGGATCTTTATGGCATCTATTTTGCCAATCATCCGGACTTGCGCCGTATACTTACGGATTACGGTTTTGAGGGGCACCCACTCCGCAAGGATTTTCCTCTNACTGGGTATGTNGAACTGCGCTACGACGATGAGCAGAAACGCGTTGTGTACGAACCTGTTCAGTTGACCCAGGAATTTCGNACCTTCGACTTNCTNAGNCCATGGGAAGGGGCACATGCNAAACTTCCGGGAGATGAGAAAGCCAATCACTCCGATGACNCGGCGGAGGACATAGCCTGATGGCNGAAAAGGAAATCAAAAACTACAACCTCAACTTTGGCCCCCAGCACCCAGCTGCCCATGGCGTTCTTCGCTTGGTACTAGAAATGGACGGCGAAGTGATCGAACGTACCGACCCTCATATCGGCCTATTGCACCGCGGCACAGAAAAGCTCATCGAATACAAAACCTACGCACAGGCCGTACCTTATTTCGACCGCCTAGACTACGTGGCCCCGCAAAACCAAGAGCATGCCTTCGTGCTAGCAGCAGAGAAACTGTTGGGGGTCCAGGTGCCCAAGCGTGGACAATACATCCGCGTACTGTTCTCTGAGATCGGCCGCATTTTAAACCACCTGTTGAATATAACGTCTTACGCCATGGACGTAGGCGCGATGACACCGATGCTTTGGGGCTTTGAGGAACGCGAGAGGCTTATGGAGTTCTGTGAGGGCGTTTCCGGTGCTCGACTACATATGAATTACTATCGCGTCGGCGGTGTCGCCTTCGATATGCCCGACGGCATGGGTTCTGACATTAACGATTGGGCGGAAAATTTCACAGTCTTCATTGACGATCTAGAAACACTGCTCACCGAAAACCGCATTTTTAAGCAACGCACGGTCGACATTGGGGTCATCAACGCTGAACAGTGTTACGACTGGGGCTTCTCGGGCCCCAATATTCGAGCCTCTGGCGTGCCGTGGGATTTGCGCAAGGCCCAACCATACGATGCCTATGCCGAAATGAATTTTGACATTCCAGTTGGCAAGCACGGGGACTGCTATGATCGGTATTTAGTGCGTATGCTGGAAATGCGCGAAAGTCTGAAAATCATTCGTCAGTGCTTGGAAAAGATGCCCGACGGACCGTGCAAGTCGGAAGACCACAAGATCACGCCACCGGACCGAGTCGACATGAAGCAGTCGATGGAATCACTCATTCATCATTTCAAGCTGTTCACGGAAGGGATGCGGATCCCCGCCGGTGAGACATACACAGCCGTCGAGGCTCCGAAAGGTGAGTTTGGTGTGTTCCTAATTGCTGACGGCACAAATAAGCCATATCGCTGCAAAATTCGCGCGCCAGGTTTCGCGCACCTTCAGGCAATGGACTTCCTATCGAGAGGCCACATGCTGGCCGACGCGGTAGCAAATATTGGTTCCATTGACGTTGTGTTTGGGGAAATTGACCGGTGAAGAACATGACGATTGATATGCAAAACATAGAAGACTTCAAATTCACCAGCGAAAACATGAGCGCGGTAAAGACAATCATCGCCAAGTACCCCGCCGGCTGGCAGGCCAGCGCAGTGATGCCCTTATTAGATATCGCGCAGCGTCAAAACGGTGGGCATTTGACCCAGATGGCCATGGATTATATCGCAGATATTCTGGACATGCCATCCATCCGCGTCTACGAGGTGGCGACATTCTATACGATGTACAATCACAAACCTATTGGAAAACACCACGTGCAGGTCTGCACAAACCTGCCCTGTTGGCTCCGTGGTTCCGACGATATCTTAGGCGCCTGCAAAAAGTTTCTGGGCATCGGCAATCATGAGACCACCGAGGACGGAATTTTCACCCTTACTGAAGTGGAGTGCCTTGGCGCATGCGTTAACGCACCAATGATGCAGATTGGGGACGACTACTATGAGGACTTGGATGCCGAGGTGACCGAAGAGATCTTGTCCGAACTGAAATCTGGCAAGGTCCCCGAGACGGGATCCCGGATCCGGCGTGTCAGCTGTGAGCCCGTGACTGGGCTGACAAGCCTAAAAAAACAAGCTGATCTTCGTAAAAGAAAGTTGGAGAAGAATTGATGCTCGCGGATAAGGATAGAATTTTCACCAACATATATGGTCTCGATGATCCGTTCTTGGCCGGAGCCAGGAATCGCGGCCATTGGGACTCCACTAAGAAAATTCTTGAGAAAAGCCGGGAACAGATAGTCGAGGACATCAAAAACTCAGGCCTTCGTGGACGTGGTGGCGCCGGGTTCTCAACGGGTATGAAGTGGTCTTTTATGCCGAAGGAGGTGGGTGACCGACCACATTATCTAGTCATCAACGCAGACGAGGGCGAACCCGGAACATGCAAGGACCGGGAAATTATGCGCCATGAACCTCATGCTCTGATCGAAGGCGCACTGATCGCATCTTTTGCGATGGGTGCTCATGCGGCGTATTGCTACGTTAGGGGTGAGTTTTATCGCGAGACGGAGGTGCTGCAGCGCGCCGTGGACGAAGCCTATGAGGCCGGCCTTATTGGAAATAACGCCTGCGGTTCAGGCTACAAGTTCGATTTCTACATACACCTTGGAGCTGGCGCCTATATATGCGGCGAAGAAACAGCGTTGATCGAGAGCTTGGAGGGTAAAAAAGGTCAACCGCGCCTAAAGCCACCGTTCCCCGCCAACGTGGGATTGTTCGGCTGTCCAACCACGGTGAACAATGTCGAGTCCATTGCTGTAGCACCAGAAATCATGAGACGTGGACCCGATTGGTTTGCGGGCATTGGCAAACCCAACAATACAGGCACCAAGCTTTTCAATATCTCGGGCCATGTTAACACGCCATGCACTGTGGAAGAGGAAATGGGTGTTCCTCTAAAAGAGCTAATCGAGAAGCATGCCGGTGGCGTAAGCGGCGGCTGGGACAACTTGTTGGCAGTGATCCCCGGCGGCGCATCGGTCCCAGTGTTGAACAAGGAACAATGCGATACGGTAACTATGGATTACGACGCGCTGCGCGAGCTGCGTTCAGGTCTAGGAACGGCCGCAGTCATGGTCATGGATAAATCCACCGATATTGTCCGGGCGATCACCCGCTTATCGGCCTTTTACAAACATGAAAGTTGTGGCCAATGCACCCCGTGCCGCGAGGGGACAGGTTGGATGTGGAGAATGATGGAGCGCATCTGCAAAGGCGAAGCGACCCTGGAAGAAATAGATCTCCTGGAGGAGGTGACTTATCAGGTAGAGGGCCACACAATCTGTGCGCTAGGTGACGCGGCGGCGTGGCCGATACAAGGTTTGATTCGTACCTTTCGCCCCGAAATGGAGCGACGCATTACACGTCCAGCCTCCAACATTGACCAGGCGGCCTAAGGACAAGCCAATGGTCAAGATTACCATCGACGGTTCTGAACACGAGGTCGAAGCAGGCATTACGATCCTGCAGGCGTGCGAGCAAGTCGGAATAGAGATCCCGCGATTCTGTTATCACGAGCGCCTATCCATTGCCGGCAATTGTCGCATGTGCTTGGTCGACATGGAGCGTTCACCAAAACCCGTGGCGTCATGCGCCATGCCGGTTGCCGACGGCATGGTCGTCAACACCAACACTCCAGAAGTGCAGAAGATGCGCAAGGGGGTCATGGAATTCCTGCTGATCAATCATCCGCTGGATTGCCCTATCTGTGACCAAGGCGGCGAGTGCGACCTGCAGGACCAGGCTATGGGCTATGGTATCGACCATTCGCGCTACGCCGAGAACAAACGGGCAGTGAAAGACAAGGACTTCGGCCCGCTAATCAAAACGATCATGACACGGTGCATCCACTGCACACGGTGCGTCCGGTTCGCCACCGAAGTCGCTGGTGTACCGGAATTGGGCGCTACAGGGCGCGGCGAAAGTACAGAAATTGGTACCTATGTCCAGCATGCACTAACATCTGAACTCTCCGGCAACATGATTGATCTCTGCCCTGTGGGCGCACTGACGTCTCGTCCCTATGCCTTCGCCGCCCGGCCGTGGGAATTGGTCAAAACCGAGTCAGTGGACGTCCTGGATGCGGTTGGCTCCAACATTCGGGTCGATGCCCGCGGGCCAGAGGTGATGCGCATTTTGCCGCGCCTCAACGAAGATGTGAACGAAGAATGGATCTCCGACAAGTCACGATTCGCCTGTGATGGGCTTCGGCGCCAACGTCTCGACCGGCCTTACATCCGGCGGGGCGGCAAATTACAGGCAGCGAGTTGGGACGATGCGTTCCATGCAATTGCCGAAGTTGTAGATCACGGTGCCAGTGAAACCATGGCCGCGATTGCTGGCGATCTGGCGGATTGCGAATCCATGCTGGCTCTCAAGGATCTGATGACAGCGTTGGGTTCTGCCAATATCGATTGCCGTCAGGATGGCGCTCAACTGGATACCCGAGTCCGATCCAGTTATCTGTTCAATACTACCATCGCTGGCATTGAACAGGCCGATGCTATGGTGTTGGTAGGCTGTAATCCGCGANTGGAAGCACCGGTCCTCAACGCGCGCATACGCAAACGCTGGGTAGCTGGGGGGTTNACAGTGGGGGTCATCGGTGTTGAGGCNGATTTGACCTACCCGACCACGTNAGTCGGCACCAGNGCAAAGGACCTNGAGCTCATTGCTGCNGGNAAGGGNGACTTCGCNAAGNTCCTAAAAAACGCCAAAAGAGCCATGATTGTTGTNGGTCAAGGCGCATTGACGGGCAAAGACGGTNCCGTAGTACTGANNCTTGCGCGACAGGCTGCTGAAGAGCTGGGCATGGTAAAAGCCGGNTGGAATGGTTTTAATNTTTTACATACGGCTGCAGCCCGCGTCGGCGGTCTGGATCTTGGGTTTGTTCCAGGCGAAGGGGGACGCGACGTGGCCGGNATTATGGCCGGGGCACAATCAGGCGCAATTAAGACGGTATACCTTCTGGGCGCCGATGAAATTGACACTCAAGCCTTGGGCGAAGCCTTCGTCATATATCAAGGTCATCACGGTGACGCAGCTGCGCATCGTGCAGACGTGATCTTACCGGGCGCAGCTTACACAGAAAAAAATGCTACTTACGTGAATACGGAAGGCCGGGTCCAGTTGGGCCGCCGTGCCATCTTCCCGCCCGGCGAAGCGCGAGAAGACTGGACTATTATTCGAGCTCTGTCCGCCATACTCGGCAAGACACTACCTTACGACGACCTAAAGGCGGTACGCGCCAAGCTGGTGGAGACCAATGCCAACTTCCTCAACATCGATCAAACCATGCCGGCGGAATGGAGAGACTTTGGCGCTAAAGGCTCAGTCTCTGACACACCTTTTGCCAGTCCCATTTATAACTTCTATATGACTGATCCGATCAGCCGCGCCTCGGAAACAATGGCCCATTGCAGTGAAGTCCTGGGCAAGAGCGATGGGGGCTTATAAGCGTCAATGGTTGAACTTTGGGATAACTTTATTTGGCCGACGGCCTGGATCGTCATCAAGATCACGGCGATCATCATTCCGATATTGCTGTCTGTAGCCTATCTGACCTTGGCCGAGAGAAAGGTGATCGGTGCCATGCAACAGCGCCGCGGCCCCAATGTTGTGGGTCCGTTTGGTCTGCTTCAACCCATCGCCGACGGGGTCAAGTTGTTCCTTAAAGAGACCGTGATACCTGCCAGCGCCAACCGCGGAGTGTTTGTCGCAGCCCCCTGCATCACCTTCATTCTGGCATTGGTTGCATGGGCGGTGATCCCCTTTGACTACCAGATGGTATTGGCCGACATCAATGTGGGTATTCTGTATCTTTTCGCGATCTCATCACTCGGCGTTTACGGCATTTTAATGGCTGGCTGGGCGTCAAACTCGCGCTATGCTTTCCTGGGGGCCATGCGTTCGGCAGCGCAGATGATTTCGTACGAAGTTTCCATGGGTTTCGTCATCATCACCGTGCTTCTATGCGTCGGGTCTCTAAACCTCAGCGACATCGTGACAGCCCAGAAGGGCGACTATGGGATGTTCAACTGGTTCGTCTTCCCGCTGTTCCCAATGGCCGTAATTTTCTTCATCTCCACGTTAGCGGAGACCAATCGGCATCCCTTCGATTTGCCTGAAGCAGAGGCTGAATTGGTGGCCGGCTACAACGTCGAATATTCGGCCATGACTTTTGCCCTGTTCTTCTTGGGCGAGTATGCGAATATGATTTTAATGTCGGCAATGACTGCGTTGCTGTTTCTTGGTGGTTGGTTGCCACCCATTGCATCCTATCCGTTCGACGCCGTCCCAGGACCGATATGGCTGGCCCTGAAAATCGCATTTTGCCTATTTATCTTTCTTTGGGTGCGCGCCACGTTCCCGCGTTACCGTTACGATCAGCTGATGAGACTGGGTTGGAAAGTTTTTCTGCCGATCTCACTGGCGGCCGTAGCGATTGTCGCCGGCATACTGGTGGCCTTTGACTGGCTGCCGAAGGGTTAAGGTAGAGAGATCATGAACGCCATTACGCGCAGCGTAAAATCCATCTTTCTTGCGGAACTTGTAATTGGGATGGCTCTCACGTTGAAAATGTTCTTTAAGCCCAAGGTGACAGTGAACTATCCCTATGAAAAAGGTCCACTGAGCCCACGATTCCGGGGCGAACACGCGTTACGCAGGTATCCAAATGGAGAAGAACGTTGTATCGCCTGCAAACTCTGTGAGGCCATCTGCCCAGCACAGGCCATCACTATCGAAGCCGAGCCACGTGATGACGGATCGCGACGCACAACCCGCTACGATATCGACATGACCAAATGCATCTACTGCGGCTATTGCGAGGAGGCCTGCCCTGTGGACGCCATAGTTGAGGGGCCAAATTTTGAATTTGCCACGGAGACCCGCGAGGAGCTCATGTACGACAAGGCCAAGCTGCTCGCTAATGGGGACCGTTGGGAAACGGAAATCGGTGAGCGTCTGCGTCTCGACGCACCGTATCGATAAGCGCGTTGAAAACGAATAGGGAAGACGAAAGACCATGATAGAGGTCCTGGCCTTTTATATGTTTGCATGTACAGCAGTGGCATCAGCCGTGCTGGTCATATCGGCTAGGAATCCGGTACATTCGGTGCTGTTCCTGATCCTAACCTTCTTCAATGCGGCCGGTCTATTCGTGCTATTGGGCGCGGAATTCCTGGCAATGATTTTAATTATTGTCTACGTGGGCGCGGTAGCAGTGCTCTTCATGTTCGTGGTCATGATGTTGGACATCAACTTCGTCGAGCTGCGCCAAGGTTTCCTTCAATACCTGCCCATCGGCGCTCTTATTGGAATTATTTTACTGGTTGAACTGCTAGTATTAGTCGGCAGCTGGAGCATGGCCCCCGAAGCTGTGAAATCCGTCGGCGCCCCCACCCCGGATATCGGAGTGATTACTAATACCCACGCTTTGGGTGAGGTCGTCTACACCCAATACATATACCTGTTCCAGGCGGCGGGCATGATCCTGCTGGTGGCCATGATCGGCGCCATAGTATTGACGCACCGCCAGCGCGTCGGCGTGAAAAAACAAAACATTGGCAATCAGTTGGCTCGAAGCGCAAACGATGTCGAAGTTCGTAAAGTCGAAGTGGGGAAGGGGATCTGATGCTCGATATTGGTCTTGCCCATTACCTGAGCGTTGCCGCCATGCTATTCACGCTCGGTATTTTCGGGATCTTTCTGAACCGAAAGAACGTGATCATCATTCTCATGTCAGTGGAACTAATGCTGTTGGCCGTGAACATTAACCTGGTGGCTTTTTCCGCCGAATTAAACGATCTTGTTGGGCAAGTGTTCGCCATGTTCGTCCTTACTGTGGCTGCAGCGGAGGCGGCCGTGGGCCTCGCGATCTTGGTGATCTTTTTCCGTAACCGCGGCACCATCGCCGTCGAGGACATCAGCGTGATGAAGGGCTGAGGACGGGATAATGCTCGATATTTTAGTCGTTTTCCTTCCACTCATCGGCTCCGTAATGGCCGGCATCATCGTCTTCGTGCAGGCGGCTGATAAAGAAAAGCAACACAGCCTCGATATGCTTGCCCAGTGGGTAACCTGCTCAGGCCTAGTGCTATCGATGATCTGCGCCATCGTTGTGTTCAATGACGTAGCTATAGAGGGTAACGCGCGTACGACGGAGCTGTTCACCTGGATCGACTCCGGCGCACTTGAGGCCTCCTGGGCGTTGAAGGTCGACACCCTGACCGCCGTGATGATGATCGTCGTCACCGTGGTCTCATCCATGGTGCATATCTATTCTGTCGGGTACATGCACCACGACACAGCGATCCCACGGTTCATGTGCTATCTGAGCTTGTTCACCTTCTTCATGCTGATGCTGATCACCTCCGACAACCTTGTACAGCTTTTTTTCGGTTGGGAAGGGGTGGGATTAGCGTCCTATCTGCTGATCGGCTTTTGGTACAACAAACCAACAGCCAACGCCGCGGCCATCAAGGCGTTTCTGGTTAACCGAGTGGGCGATTTTGGCTTCGCCCTAGGTATCTTCGCCGTGTTCATGCTGTTCCAGACAGTGGAACTAGACACCATATTCGCTGCTGCAGAAGGAAAGAAAGACGCCACCTTCGTTATCTTTGGCGCCGAAGTGCATGCGCTCACAGCATGCTGTCTGCTGCTTTTCGTTGGTGCTATGGGCAAATCGGCTCAGTTGGGTCTGCATACGTGGCTACCAGACGCCATGGAAGGTCCAACCCCGGTTTCCGCCTTGATCCATGCCGCGACCATGGTAACTGCCGGCGTGTTCATGGTCGCGCGCCTGTCTCCAATCTTCGAGTTCTCTGATACAGCATTGACAGTTGTGACCTTGGTTGGCGCGACAACAGCGATTTTCGCCGCCTCCGTAGGCTGCGTGCAGAATGACATCAAACGTGTCATAGCCTATTCCACCTGTTCGCAGTTGGGTTACATGTTTTTCGCTTGTGGCGTCTCGGCTTATTCGGCAGGCGTCTTTCATCTGATGACGCATGGTTTCTTTAAGGCCCTGTTGTTTCTGGGCGCCGGTTCGGTGATTCACGCCATGTCTGATGAGCAGGATATGCGCCGCATGGGCGGCATCTGGAGGCACATAAAGGTAACCTACGCACTAATGTGGATCGGATCGCTGGCGCTCGCGGGCGTGCCGTTCTTCGCGGGCTTTTATTCCAAGGATATCGTCTTAGAGGCGGCATATGCGGCCGAGACGGGGATAGGACGATATGCTTTTTGGCTCGGCCTTATGGCGGCGTTCCTAACGGCGTTCTATTCCTGGCGACTGCTATTCATGACATTTCATGGCGAACCACGCGCCGACGAGAAGACCATGGCCCACGTTCACGAAAGCCCCAAGGTGATGATCCTGCCGCTGTTCGTTTTGGCAATCGGCGCCTTATTCTCTGGCTACGTGGCCTACGACTACTTTGTCGGCGCCAAAGCGGCGGAATTTTGGGGCGACGCGATTCTAATCCTCGATCACCATAAGGCGTTAGAAAACGCCCATCACGTGCCGACTTGGGTTAAATTTTCACCCATTGTCGTCGGTGTCTTGGGAGTCGGACTGGCTTACGTCCTTTATATTAAATACACCGATATTCCCGGAAAGGTCGCTGAAAAATTCCAGGCCATCTACCAATTCTTGCTCAACAAGTGGTACTTCGATGAGCTTTATGAATTCCTGTTCGTCCGTCCATCGTTTGCTTTGGGCCACGGGTTCTGGAGGGTGGTGGACCTGATGATCATCGACGGATTGGGACCAGACGGTATTTCCAACACGGTGCGCCTGGCAGCCAAGAGAGTGGCGGCGTTGCAATCGGGATATCTATATCACTATGCCTTCGCCATGCTTATAGGGGTCGTTGTGATTACGACCTGGTATCTGGTTGGTCACAGCGGGTGACTAGGATTGAATAACACATGAGCGGTCTTCCCATCCTATCCCTATTGACCTTCCTGCCTTTGGTGGGTGCTTTGTTCATCCTCTCGATCCGCGGTGACAACGAGACGGTGGCCCTCAACGCGCGAAGCGTGGCGCTATGGACCACGGGCATCAACTTCTTCTTATCGCTCTACATCTGGTT
>PARE01000050.1 GCA_002709525.1 Magnetovibrio sp.
ATAGCCCATGTTTCTGAGGAGCTGTTTGATAACATCCAATCTAACGAGGGGAAAGAGGATTGGGGCATGACGAACCAGCAACGTGAAGAATTGTCAGCCAGCCCCATTTTGACCTGGGAAAACGTCAATATTAGTTCGAGCCTTCATCTGGATCGAGAAATTCGTGATGAGCCGATACTCTTTTTAATTCAAAAAAAATCTGACCAAGATGGTCGCATAATGCAGTGTCACGGGGCTTATCACGACTGAGCGAAGGACAAGTGGTCGGCGATTGTTCTTGACGCTGTTTGTAAAGACTGTAAAAAAACGGCCTTCGCCGAACGGCGATCGGGCGTGGACAGATTTCACCTACTTGCCACCACCCTAAAAAAGGCACTAAGAGGTCCGGTTCGCGTTCAGCCTTGAATGAACATGCGGGAAATAACCGCAAACCCTGAGCGGAGGGAGCCAACATTGAAAAACGGCAACTACTTATTCACCAGCGAATCGGTGTCCGAGGGACACCCCGACAAAATCTGCGACCGAATTTCGGACTCGGTGGTCGACACGTATCTTGCCGTTGACCCATTCGCGCGCGCTGGCATAGAAACCTTGGTGACGACAAACCTCGTGGTGCTGGCGGGGGAGAGTCGTTGTGCTAGTGAAGTGTCTAATGAAGAGCTTGAGCAGGTCGCCCGTCAGGCGATTAAAGACATTGGCTATGACCAAGACAATTTTCACTGGGAAAAATCAAAAGTTCAGGTCCATGTACATATGCAGTCTGTGGATATCGCGCAGGGCGTTGATGCCGCAGGTAATAAGGACGAAGGTGCTGGTGACCAGGGACTGATGTTCGGCTATGCCTGCCGCGAAACGGACGCGCTGATGCCGGCAGCCATCCAGTTCTCCCACGATATCCTGCGCCGCATGGCGGCAGCCCGTCACGCCGGAGAAACCCCCGGATTAGGCCCAGATTCAAAAAGCCAAGTGACCCTTAGGTATGTTGACGGCAAACCCGTTGGGGCCAAGTCGGTGGTAGTTTCATCTCAGCATACAGAAGACAAGTCTCAGGAAGATGTCCGTGAGATTGTGCGACCCTTCGTTCTCGACGTCCTTCCCGAGGGTTGGATGTGCCCCGAGGATGAATTTTATGTGAATCCAACTGGCCGTTTCGTTATCGGTGGCCCCGACAGCGACGCCGGCCTCACGGGCCGGAAGATCATAGTCGACACCTATGGCGGTGCGGCCCCGCATGGCGGCGGTGCCTTCTCTGGCAAGGACCCGAGTAAGGTCGACCGTTCGGCCGCCTACGCTGCACGATATGTGGCGAAGAACGTAGTTGCCGCTGGCCTCGCTGATGAGTGTACCATACAGGTGGCCTATGCAATCGGCGTTTCTAAGCCCCTATCTGTTCTCATAAACACCAATGGCACCGCTCAAGTGGACGAGTTGAAACTCGCCAGCGTGCTTCAGGAGATGGTTGATCTAAGCCCGCGGGGCATACGCGAGCACTTGCGATTAAGCCGACCCATCTACGCCCGCACGGCCGCATACGGCCATTTCGGTCGTGAGCCCGATGTCGACGGGGGCTTCTCCTGGGAGAAAACGGACCTTGTCGATGATTTGAAGTCGACTTTTGGCGTCAGTTGAACGCCGAGGCAAACTACACCATCCAACGTTGGTTCGGGCGGCGCACCGGGCGCAAATTATCGGCCGCGCGCCGTCGCCTGATGACGGTGTTGCTGCCGCGATTGCGCCTGGATCCGTATTCTGATCTGAGCGATGCTGCAGCACTTTTCCCAAAAATTGCCGACGATCTTTGGATGGAGATTGGCTTTGGGGCCGGTGAGCATCTAGTGGCCCAGGCCTCGCGCCATCCAAACATCGGGTTTATCGGTTGCGAGCCCTATGTAAACGGTGTAGCCGCGCTGCTAGCTGCGATCAATGATAAGGCATTAACAAATATTCGCGTGTTCGACGATGATGTCCGTCAACTGATGCCGGCTATGCCAGCGGCTTGTCTTGGTCGACTATACATCCTATTCAGCGATCCGTGGCCTAAGGTTCGCCATCATCGTCGGCGCATAACTGTCGAATCCAACCTTTGCAGCTTTGCTCGTTTGCTGCGCCCCGGGGCGGAGGTGTGGTTCGCGTCGGATCATACAGAGTTCGCTGCCTGGACATTAGAGCGTGTGCTTCGTGATCGAAGATTCACATGGTTGGCGCGTCGAGCTGACGATTGGCGCCTGCCTCCGGAGGGCTGGATTGAAACTCGATACGAACAAAAGGCCCGGGCTCAAGGTCTTAAGCCGGTTTATTTGAACTTCATGCGGTCCGACGCTGATAGTCCTTGAAGCGGGGTCTATTCGCGCCCCGACCCTTGCATTGACCCAGTTGGAGGTATATACCAATTGCCTCATCAGTCGTTTGATGTATCTCGTTAGCTCCGACGAATGGGATAATGACCCGAATGGAATTGATGAGGTGGGCCCTTGGCCCGCCTTTTTTGTTATCCACCTCCGGGTTTTCAAAAAGGGTCGGCGTTAGACAAAAGGGACATGGGCACGTGCATTTGGAACAGCGCATAGAAGAGATCATAGAGCCGGCGGTTCAAGACCTAGGTTTTGAGGTAGTCCGAGTGCAGTTGTCGGGAAACCACAACCGCCGCTTGCAAATCATGGCTGAGCCAATCGTCGGCGACAACATGACGGTTGATCATTGCGCGACCATCTCACGGACAGTATCGGCTATCCTTGACGTGGATGACCCTATTGTGGGGACCTATACGCTAGAGGTTAGCTCACCTGGTCTGGACCGTCCTTTGGTTAAGCTTAGGGATTTTGAGCGTTTTGCCGGTTTTGATGCCCGAATAGAGACTACCGAGGCCGTCGATGGGCGAAAGCGGTTTCGCGGCCGTCTTGGTGGTGTCGAAAGCGAGACCATTGCCATAGAGGTTGACGGTTTGGATATGTTCATCCCCTACCCGCTGGTACTTCGGGCCAAGCTGTTGGTCACGAACGATATGCTAGCGGCTCAGGACGCGGTTAGGTGAGTATAGGAAGGTAAAAATTATGATTGAAGCTGCGATGGAAACGGAAGCCTTCACCTCCCGCCCCGAGCTTTTGCAGGTGGCAGAAACAGTGGCGCGCGACAAGGGTATTGAGCGTGATGAGGTGCTGGAAGCTATGGAACAAGCAATACAGAAGGCTGGTCGATCGAAGTATGGCCATGAACATGATATCCGCGCCCACATCGACCGTTCGTCAGGCGCTATATCTTTGGCCCGTTATATGGAAGTGGTGGAGAGCGCCGATGAGATCGAAAACGAATTGACACAGACCGACCTGGAGTCTGCGCGGCGAAAGAATGAAAACGCTGCGCCGGGTGAGTTTCTGATTGACCCGCTGCCGCCTATCGATTTTGGTCGGATCGCTGCACAGACAGCCAAGCAGGTTATTGTGCAGAGAGTCCGCGAAGCAGAACGCACCCGCCAATACGACGAATACAAGGATAGAATGGGCGAGATTGTTAACGGTCTGGTAAAGCGGATCGAATACGGCAATGTTATTGTCGATCTTGGTCGCGCTGAGGCCCTGTTGCGTCGGGACGAATGTATCCCGCGTGAACACTTCAACAACGGCGACAGGGTTAGAGCCTATATCGTGGACGTGCGCGAAGAGACTCGAGGCCCGCAGATTTTTCTGTCACGCACCCACCCACAGTTTATGGCTAACCTATTCAGCCAAGAAGTTCCTGAAATTTATGATGGCGTGATAGAGATCAAATCCGTGGCCCGGGACCCGGGTTCGCGGGCGAAGATCGCGGTGCTTTCACATGATTCCAGTATTGATCCCGTTGGCCCGTGTATTGGCATGCGCGGCTCGCGCGTTCAGGCCGTGGTCGGCGAACTTCAGGGTGAAAAGATTGACATTATTCAGTGGTCGGAAGACCCGGCCACTTTCATCGTCAACGGTTTGGCTCCGGCGGAAGTCGCGAAGGTGGTGTTGGACGAAGACAGGAATAACATTGAAGTTGTTGTGCCTGACGATCAGCTCAGTTTGGCTATCGGTCGGCGCGGACAGAATGTGCGCCTGGCGTCCCAGTTGTCGGGATGGGATATCGACATTCTGACGGAAGCGGAAGAGTCAGAACGTCGCCAGAAGGAATTTACTGAACGTTCCCAGATGTTCGTTGAGGCCTTGGATGTGGACGATGTAATTGCCCACCTGCTGGTGACCGAGGGATTTTCGTCGGCCGAGGAAGTGGCCTTCGTTCCCATCGATGACCTTTTGGTCATTGAAGGTTTCGATGAAGAGGTGGCCGAGGAACTGCGTGTCCGTGCACGATCGTTCCTTCAGGCCCGTGACGAGGAACTGAACAGGCGTCGTGTTGAGCTAGGTGTCGCGGATGACTTGGCCGACTTGGAGGGCGTCAGCGCCGGCATAGTGGTCAAGCTGGGAGAGAACGAAATTAAAACCCGCGATGACCTTGCTGATCTAGCCGGTGATGAGTTGCTAGAAATTCTGGAAGGCGAGACGATGAGCTTAGAGCAGGCCAACACAATAATAATGGCAGCCAGGGCTCACTGGTTCGTGGATGATGATGCGGCGGATGATTCCGAGGTGAGCGCTGAGGGCCAAGCCGAAGACGTCGACACGCCGGTTGGCGTTTAGGCAGATGGGAAACGGAGACCGCCTTGAATCGGAAAACGCCATCACACCAGAATGCGTCATGTGACGTCGCCGGCCTTAGAACTTGCATCGCCAGCGGCTTGCGACGGCCGAAGGCGGAGATGCTTCGGTTCGTTATAAGCCCCGACGATAGTGCCATTCCCGACTTGGATGGAAAACTTCCGGGCCGTGGGTTATGGCTGAGCGCCGACCGCGATACGATACACCTAGCATGCGCTCAGAATCTTTTTGCTAAGCACTCACGGCGGCAGGTTAATGTGGATGACGATCTTGCGCAACGGGTTGAGGTGCTTCTAGCAAAAAGATGCGCTAATTTGCTTCAGCTGGCACGCCGAGCTGGTGTTTTGACCGTTGGGTCCGATGAGGTCGATGGTCGTCTAAGTCGCGGGGCAAAGGGATTGTTGTTGGTAGCTACCGACGCGGCGCCAAAAAGCCGACACCGGCTTTTAGAGTTGGCGTCGAGCTTGGCTGTCCAGGACGTCCTGAGTGCCGATGAATTGGGTGCAATTGTGGGCCGTGAACGGATCGTTCACGCGCTGGTGTCGGAAGGTGGCCTAGCGGATCTTTTGGCTCGTGATTTGAGCCGGCTAGCCGGTTTTAGACCGGCATTAGTGGCGGCATAAAAGATAAAACTTTGCGTTTAGGAAATTACGTTGGGCGAAGGATGGGAAACAGTTAGATGAGCGAAACAACTGAGAAGAGCAAAAGCTCAAAATTAAGCCTGTCCAGACCCGGCAAGCTGGAGCTGAAAAAGACCATTGAGTCCGGCGCCGTACGCCAGAACTTCTCTCATGGTCGTTCGAAGATGGTTCAAGTGGAACGAAAGACGAAGCGGACCTTTGCGCTCGACTCCGGTGGTCATATGGCCGAGGTGAAGTTGCCGAGGGCTTCGGAAGCCCCCCAGGAGGCTGTTGAGGAGGTCGCGGTTGAGGCCCCCCCGCCGCCCCCGCCATCCGGCGATGAAGAAAAGACGGCGCGCACTTTGACCGAAGAAGAAAAGGCCGCGCGTCAGCGCGCTCTTGAGGAAGCTAAAAAATACGAGGAGGAGCGTAAGGAAACCGCAGAACGTGACGCAGCCCGACGCGAGGCTTTAAAGGCTGCCGAGGAGGCCGAAGCCGCTGCTGCGGCTGAAACTAAGGTTACCGAGGGTGCCGCCGAAGCGGACCAGGACGAAGCGGTACCGGATCCCGTCGCCGAAGCCCCAGCGCCTGTAAAAGAGACGCCGAAATCCCGTGTCCGTGCCGGTCGTCAAGAAGAGGCTGAAGAAGAGGATGCCCGCGGGCGAGGTAAGAAGCAGGCTCGAGGTGAATGCCGGCCTACGACGCCCTCGCGCCGCGGTGAGCCGAAGCGCCGCCCAGGTAAGCTGACGATCACCGAAGCCCTCGAGGAACAAGAAGAGCGCCAGCGAAGCGTGGCGCAATACAAACGCAAACTGGAACGCGAACGTCAAAAGAGCCAGCAGACTCGCATCGAGGGGCAGACTATCGTTCGCGAAGTCGTTGTACCCGAGGTGATCACGGTTCAGGAACTGGCAAACCGCATGGCAACGCGCGCTGCCGATGTCATCAAGACGCTGATGAGTATGGACGTCATGGTTACGGCGACGCAGTCTATCGATGCGGATACGGCCGAGCTCGTGGTTGCTGAATTTGGTCATAAGCTGAAGCGCGTCTCCGAAGCGGACGTGGAAATCGGCGTCAAGGGTGCGGACGACAGCGAAGAGGCGAAGCAGGGCCGCGCGCCGGTCGTTACCGTTATGGGCCACGTCGACCACGGCAAAACCTCGCTGCTGGACGCCTTGCGCGAGACGGATGTGGCTGCGCATGAGGCCGGCGGTATCACCCAGCACATTGGCGCCTATCAGGTGAAAATCTTATCTGGCGATAAAATTACCTTCATCGACACCCCGGGCCACGCGGCTTTCACAGAAATGCGCTCGCGCGGTGCGCAGGTGACTGATATTGTGGTGCTTTGCGTGGCTGCCGATGATGGCATTATGCCACAAACCATCGAAGCCATCCATCACGCCAAGGCGGCCGAAGTGCCGATGATTATCGCCATCAACAAGGTCGACCGGCCTGACGCAGATCCCAATAGGGTTCGCACGGAGTTGTTACAGCACGACGTGCAGGTGGAAGAAATGGGAGGTGAGATTCAGTCTATCGAGGTTTCTGCCCTTGAGAAGACCAACCTGGACAAGTTAGAAGAGGCTATCATCTTACAGTCTGAATTGTTGGAGTTGAGAGCTAACCCGGACCGTGCAGCCGAGGGAATTGTTCTCGAATCGAGGATGGAACAGGGGCGCGGCTCTGTCTCTACCGTGCTGGTGCAGCGCGGGACCCTGAAGGTCGGCGATATTTTCGTGGCCGGTGCCGAGTCCGGCCGGGTGCGAGCCATGATTGATTCTTACGGCCAAAACTTGAAAGCTGCCGGTCCGTCTATGCCTGTTGAGGTCTTGGGTTTGAACGGCACGCCTGAGGCTGGCGAGGAAGTCAACGTTGTCGAGAGCGAAGCCCGCGCCCGCGAGGTGAGTGAATTTCGTCAGCGCCAGCAGAGGGACGCTCAGGCTTCGGCGGCGTCGCGTGGCACGCTGGAGCAAATGTTCGAAAAGATCAAGGAAGGCGAGGCAGAATCGCTCCCTGTGGTAGTTAAGTCGGACGTCCACGGGTCCTTGGAGGCGATCTGCGGGGCGCTGGAAAAGATGTCTACGGAAGAAGTGCGTGTCCAGGTCCTACACGCAGCTGTTGGTGGCATAAATGAATCGGATGTCACTCTGGCCCGCGCGTCAGACGCTTGGATTATTGCCTTCAATGTGCGTGCCAACGCTCAGGCCCGAAATCTGGCGAAGCGTGACGGCGTTGATATCCGTCACTATTCGATTATCTATGAAGTAACCGATGATATGCGGAAGGCGTTGTCTGGTATGTTGGCGCCGGAGATTCGGGAGGCCTTCCTGGGCTATGCGGAGATCCGAGAAGTCTTCAACGTCTCTAAGCTTGGTAAAGTGGCCGGCTGTATGGTCACCGAAGGTCTGGTAAAACGCGGAGCTAAGGTGCGCTTGATCCGAGACGACGTGGTTATCCACGAGGGCGATCTGTCGCAGCTCAAGCGCTTCAAGGATGACGTCAATGAAGTCAAGGGTACTGAATGTGGCATGGCCTTTGCCAACTATCAGGACCTGAAGATTGGTGACCGTATCGAGTGCTTCGAGGTCGAGGAAGTGGCGCGCGAGCTCTAGGCCTGCGCTTTTGGACGGAGTCCGATCATGTCGAAAGGCCGTGCCAAGGCCCCATCGCAACGACAACTTCGGGTCGGCGAGGAATTGCGCCATGTCCTAGCGCAAGTTCTCGACCGCGGCGAATTACACGATCCAGCGGTCCAAGGCACGCCAATAACGGTGACTGAAGTCCGGGCGAGCCCTGATTTGAAGAACGCCACCGCCTTCGTGATTCCTTTGGGTGGCGATGCGGTGGTTACGGACCGGGTCCTAGATGGCCTGAATCGTGCGGCGCCGTTCTTGCGTCGTATTCTAGCCGAAAAGGTGCACCTGCGGCACACACCACGTGTCAAATTTCTTGCTGACACGTCCTTTGATGAAGCCAGCCATATCGAAGGTTTGTTGCGCGAACCGGCTGTAGCCCGTGATTTGAAATGGGAAGACGATGGGGCGTAGGTACAAAGGCCAGCTTTTGCATGGGTGGTTGAACTTGGATAAACCTCCTGGCCTGTCGTCATCGCAGACGGTTAGTCGCGTGCGGCGGGCCTTTGACGCCAGGAAGGCAGGCCACGGAGGGACCTTGGACCCTTTGGCAACGGGTATCCTGCCAATAGCTTTCGGTGAGGCGACCAAGACGGTGACCTACGCTATGGATGGCATGAAGGCCTATCAATTCGGCGTTCGTTGGGGTGAGGCCAGGTCCACGGATGATCGCGAGGGGAATATCATCGAAACTCATTATCATCGTCCCACCGCACTTCAAATTGAAGGCACGATGGCGGCATTTGTTGGCACCATCGAACAGGTGCCACCTCGGTTCTCGGCGGTCAAAGTCGGTGGGCGTCGGGCTTATGACCTTGCACGGCGCAATAAAGCGGTCGAACTGAAACCCCGAAGGGTAGAGGTGCAGGAATTGCGTCTCGTCGATGTACCGGATGCCGATAGTGCGGTCCTTTCAGTGACCTGTGGGAAGGGTACTTACGTGCGGGCTCTGGCGCGCGATTTGGCTCATCGATTGGGCACAGTCGGATATGTAGATTGGTTGCGTCGCACGATGGTTGGACCTTTCATCGAAGCTGATGCGATTTCGCTGGATAAAATTGAAACACTAGGGCATATTCCGCCCGATTCGAGTCTACTGATGCCAATTGAGACTGTGCTGGACGACATCCCGGCACTAGCCCTTTCGGCTCAGGAGGCCCAGAAGCTTAAGCACGGACAATCTATTTCTGCTCTGTCCGTGGCTAGTCGGTCCCCTTTCAAGGACATCGAACAAGGCGACACGGTGTGCGCCATGTCAAAAGGTCGGCTTGTTGCTCTGGTAAGAATTGCCGACGGAGGTATTCACCCCGTCCGGGTCATGAACTTGTAACGTCATAAAATGGAGCTGACGATGTCGATTACGGCTGAACGCAAGGCGGAACTCATTAACGAGTATGCCCAGAAAGATGGGGACACTGGTTCTCCGGAAGTCCAGATAGCTATCCTTTCGGAGCGCATCACTAACCTCACAGATCATTTAAAAACCCACAACAAAGATTTTCACTCTCGGCGCGGCCTCCTAATGATGGTTGGTCAGCGCCGGCGGTTGCTTGACTACGTCAAACGCATGGACCAGTCGCGTTACGAAGACCTGATCAAACGCCTCGGTCTGCGTCGTTAAGGTAAAATCGAGGCCGGTGCCCAATGGTGCCGGTTCTGCCGACTCCGAAAACCCCCAGCATCCGGCTGGGGGCCCAAGGATCGGCATGGAGCGGCATAATTAGCTGCTCCTCACCGTTTAGGCATAGGGCCAAGCGGTGGTGTACGAGGAAAAAATCGTACGCAGACGTACGCGAGATACGCACGTACGCACGAGAGGATAAAAATATGTTCAAAGAATTTCGTAAGGAACTCGAATGGGGCGGCAAGCCATTGATTTTGGAAACGGGTAAGGTCGCTCGCCAAGCCGACGGTTGCGTCATCGTCACCTACGGCGAATCAACCGTGCTTTGTGCGGTGGTTGGCGAAAAGCAACCGAAACCGGGGCTCGATTTCTTCCCGCTCACGGTCCACTATGTCGAGAAGGCTTACGCCGCTGGTAAAATTCCAGGCGGTTTTTTCAAGCGTGAAGGCCGGCCGACCGAAAAGGAAACCCTTGTTTCGCGCCTCATCGATCGACCAATCCGTCCACTGTTTGCGAAGGGCTTCAAGAACGAGACACAGGTTATTGCTCAGGTCCTGTCACACGATCAGGAGAACGAAACTGACGTGCCGGCGATGATCGCGGCATCTGCCGCGTTGACCATCTCTGGTCTACCATTCATGGGCCCCATTGGTGCTTGCCGAGTTGGCTTTAAAGATGGCGAGTACTTGCTCAATCCCACCCTTGAGGAAATGGCCGATAGTGAGCTCGAGCTGATGCTAGCAGGAACCTCTGATGGGGTTTTGATGGTTGAATCGGAAGCTTTAGAGCTCTCCGAGGAAATTATGTTGGGCGCCGTCACTTTTGGTCATGAGGCCTTCCAGCCGGTGATCCAAGCGATTATAGAATTGGCCGAGGCTTGCGCTAAGGACCCGGTGGATCTGCCGGCCCCACCGGCAGGCAAGGATGAATTGGCAGCAACAGTGCGCGAACTGGGCGAGGGTCCGCTGCGAGAAGCCTACAAGGAGACGATCAAACAGGTCCGGCAAGAGAAGATATCGGCTGCTAAGGCTGACATTGTAGCCGCCTTGGAGGCCGATGAAAGCAATGACCAAGACCTTGTTGGCGCCGTCCTGAGCGATATTCTGAAGAGCTTAGAATCAGACATTGTTCGTCGTGATATTCTGGATACGGGCATGCGCATCGACGGCCGTGACACCAAGACAGTGCGCCAGATCGCCGTAGAAGTGGGTGTGCTGCCCCGTGCCCATGGCTCGGCATTATTTACCCGTGGGGAAACCCAGGCCCTGGTAGTCACTACGCTGGGCACCGGCCAGGACGAACAAATTATCGACGGTCTGGCCGAAGACTATCGTCAGCACTTTATGCTTCACTATAACTTTCCGCCCTACTCGGTCGGCGAAGCTGGACGGTTCGGCTTCACTGGTCGGCGCGAGGTTGGCCATGGGAAGCTCGCTTGGCGGGCCGTTAATCCGTTGATGCCGGAGAAGGCCGACTTCCCTTACACGGTGCGGGTTGTCTCCGAGATCACCGAGTCTAACGGATCGTCCTCCATGGCGACGGTCTGCGGGGCGTCGCTGTCCATGATGGACGCAGGCGTACCGCTATTGAATCCAGTTGCTGGTATCGCAATGGGCCTCATCAAAGAAGATGATGGCTTTGCGGTATTGTCGGATATTCTTGGTGACGAAGATCATTTGGGCGATATGGATTTTAAGGTGGCCGGCACCGAGAAAGGCATCACGTCACTGCAGATGGATATTAAAATCACATCGATTACTAGGGAGATCATGGAAGTAGCTCTTGACCAGGCTCGTGACGGCCGTCTCCATATCCTGGACGAAATGGCCAAGGGTCTAACCGCAGCGCGGGAGGGGGTGTCCCAGCACGCCCCCCGGATTGAGACGATCACTATTAACAAGGACAAGATCCGCGATGTCATCGGTCCTGGCGGTAAGATGATCCGCGAAATCTGCGAGACCACAGGTACTAAGGTCGACATCGACGACGATGGAACGGTTAAGGTTGCTGCTGTTGATGCGAGCGCTATGCAGCAGGCCATCGATTGGATCAAAGGCATCACCGCCGAGCCTGAAGTCGGTAAAATCTATGAGGGCAAGGTGGTGAAGATCGTCGATTTTGGAGCCTTTGTGAATTACATGGGTAATAAAGACGGCCTTGTACACATTTCGGAACTGGCCGACCATCGAGTTGGCAAGGTCACCGATATCATTCAGGAAGGCGACGCCGTGAAGGCCAAGCTGATCGGGATCGATGACCGGGGTAAGGTCAAATTGTCTATGCGAATGGTTGATCAGGAAACAGGTGCGGATATCTCTGACCAGGTTAAGCCTAAGGGTGAGAGGGTGCGTAACTAGCTCACCCGCCTAAATTATTCCTCGCGGCGGCCCAGGGTTTGCTTCCTGGACCGCCGTACTTTTTTGCAAAGATGGCATCGTCTTTTCAGAATGGTTGGGATATAAGAAATATTAAGATTTCAAGATTAGGTAAAACAGGGAAGGCGCGAGGCTTTTGACCCAACAGAGCACTTTCTCCTACGAAGAGCTTCTGGCTTGTGGGCGTGGGGAGCTATTCGGTCCCGGCAATGCGCAGTTGCCGCTGCCGCCGATGCTGATGTTCGACCGGATCACTTCGATCACCGCTGATGGTGGTGCCTACGGCAAGGGCGAAGTGACCGCTGAGTTGGATATCAAACCCGATCTCTGGTTCTTTCCTTGCCATTTTCAGGGCGACCCAGTTATGCCTGGTTGTCTGGGCTTAGATGCGCTGTGGCAAATGGTCGGGTTCTTTTTGGGGTGGTCAGGGGCGCCAGGGCATGGTCGGGCGCTTGGCGTTGGGGAAGTGAAATTCACGGAGCAGGTCCAGCCGAGCGCATCTTTGGTATCCTACGTGGTTGACATAAAGCGCGTGATGAGCCGCAAAATCACCTTGGGCATTGCCGACGGGAAGATGTTGGTTGATGGCACTGTCGCCTATGTGGCCGAGGGCATGAAAGTGACTCTATTCACCGAAGACGAAGATAATTGAGGGTGCGAATATGAGACGCGTCGTCGTGACTGGCATGGGGGTCGTGTCGCCCATCGGCAACAACGTTGCAGAGGTGACCGAGAGCCTGCGGACCGGCAAATCTGGGATTGTATTTTGCGAAGACTATGCCGAAATGGGTTTCCGCTCGCATGTGCATGGAAAGCCGAAAATTGATATGGACGACATGATCGATCGTAAAATTCGTCGGTTCATGGGCGATGGTTCGGCTTATAACTATGTGGCTATGCGCGAAGCCATCGAAGACGCTGGCCTTGCCGAAAGCGAGGTTAAACATGAACGCACGGGTCTCGTAATGGGCTCCGGTGGACCGTCCACGTCGGCGCTGGTGAGCGCCGCTGACGTGACCCGCGACCGTGGCCCAAAACGGATCGGCCCCTACGCGGTGCCAAAATCTATGTGCTCTACCAATTCCGCAAATATGTCGACGGCTTTCGGCATGCGCGGGCTTAGCTATTCTATTTCGTCCGCCTGTGCGACCAGCGCGCATTGTATAGGTAACGGTGCCGAGCTAATTCAATGGGGCAAGCAGGACGTCGTATTTGCCGGTGGTGGCGAGGAGGTTGATTGGACACTAAGCGCTTTGTTTGACGCTATGGGCGCTTTGTCCTCCAAGTACAACGACATGCCAGAGAAATCTTCTCGGCCGTTTGACGTGAATCGAGATGGATTTGTCATCGCCGGTGGCGCCGGGGTTTTAGTGCTCGAGGAACTCGAACGGGCTAAGGCGCGCGGCGCTAAGATCTATGCTGAGTTGGTTGGGTACGGTGCGACGTCCGATGGTGTCGACATGGTGGCCCCCTCCGGTGAAGGCGGTCAACGCTGTATGCGTATGGCAACGACGGGCCTTGGCAACACGACCGTGGATTATATAAATGCGCACGGAACGTCGACTCCTGTGGGAGATATGATAGAGCTGAATTCCATCCAGGAGGTTTTTGGGGCCCATCGCCCGAAGATCTCGTCGACAAAATCTTTGACGGGTCATTCTCAGGGGGCGACGGGTGTTCATGAAGCGGTCTATTCGCTGATCATGCTTGATAACGATTTTATTGCCGCTTCTGCGAACATAGAGGAAATGGACCCTGAAGTGGGTGACGCCAATGTCGTGACTGAGCGGGTCGATGATGCTGGGCTGAATTGTGTTTTGTCCAATAGCTTCGGCTTTGGCGGCACCAACGCGTCGTTAGCCTTTAGCCGCTACGATCAATAGGCGGTGGATTAAACGTCGATGACCGATTTCTCGAAATCCAACACCGAAGTTTGGGCCAGCACCATGCCGGGTCCGCTGATGGCTGGCAAGCGCGGCCTCATAATGGGGGTCGCCAATCACAATTCTATTGCCTGGGGCATTGCCCAGGCGCTCCATCAACACGGTGCCGAATTGGCCTTCACCTGTCAGGGTCAAGCTCTAGAGCGCCGGGTTCAGCCCTTGGCCGAGCAGGTGGGCTCGGACATTGTGGAGCTTTGCGACGTAGAGGACATGGAGGTTTTGGGGGGTGTTTTTGACCGATTGACCTCGCGTTGGGACCGGTTGGATTTTGTTGTCCACGCCATCGCCTATTCGGATAAGGAGGAGCTGAAGGGGCGTTACGTAGACACTAGTCAAGAAAACTTCCGTCGCACCATGGACGTATCTTGTTATTCCTTTACCGCGGTAGCCCATCATGCGGCCAAAATGATGACCAACGGTGGCTGTCTCTTAAGCCTTAGCTTTTATGGTGCCGAAAAGGTCATGCCCAACTATAATGTCATGGGCGTAGCAAAAGCGGCCTTGGAGGCGTCTATCAAATATCTGGCGAACGATCTCGGTCCCCAGAGTATCCGGGTCAACGGGATTTCAGCCGGACCCATGCGTACATTGGCCGGCAGTGCTATCGGTGGCGCGCGGGATATCTTGCGACGTTCCCAGGAAGTTGCACCGTTGAGCCGTGCGCTTTGCCAGGAAGACATTGGTGGTGGCGCATTGTATTTCCTATCCGATTTATCGCAAAGCGTAACCGGCGAAATTCAGCATATTGACAGCGGTTATAACGCTATTGGTATGTCCTTTGCCGAGATACGTCGCGAATAGATGAGCTGGGCAAATTCTAACATAGCTATTGAAATTTATTACAGGCATTCGTACTTTCCCAACAGTCTACGGATGCATATGCTTATGTTTATGGCGGGTACGACTAATTTTTAAAGCCGGTTTTATAGGTAGGCCTGATGAGGGTTTAAGAGACCATTATAAGAACAAATTGGAAAACACCATGAATGCCAGACCTTACAGCCATGTGATCGAAACGCTTCGCGGAACGGGCTTGCGCCCGACTCGCCAGCGCATAGCCCTGGCCAAGCTGTTGTTCGACGGTGGACATCGCCATGTGACTGCCGAATGTCTTCACGCCGACGCGCAGGAGGCAGCAATTCGAGTGTCCTTGGCCACGGTCTATAATACGTTGAATCAGTTCACTGAGGCCGGTCTGTTGCGCGAGATTGTAGTTGACTCGCAGCGCTGTTATTTCGATACCAATACGGAGAACCACCATCATTTTTTCTGTGAAGAGACCAATTCACTGAAGGATATTCCAAGTGAGGACGTGGTTTTGTTAAAGCTGCCAGAACCCCCGGCAGGAAAGCCCATCAAGCGCGTCGACGTGGTCCTCCGCATATGATAATCATTATCAATCAATAATTTATAGGATAGTTTAGAAAGAGTCGAATAGACTTGACTCGATTATTCTTGCTCCCCATATTTCCGAGACCGAGAGCGGCTGCCAATTTCGCGTCGTTGTGGTAGTGATTAAGGACTAATTTCTCGACACGGAGGTCACCCATGAGTTTACAAGGTACGAAAACTGAAGAAAATCTTAAGGCAGCATTTGCCGGCGAGTCGCAAGCAAACCGCCGCTACCTTTATTTCGCCCAAAAAGCTGACATTGAGGGCTATAATGATGTTGCTACCGTATTCCGCTCCACAGCAGAGGGTGAAACCGGTCATGCACACGGGCACCTAGAGTTTCTTGAAGAAGTTGGAGATCCGGCTACAGGCCTAGCCATTGGCGGCACTGCCGACAATCTAAAGGCCGCGATCGCCGGAGAAACCCACGAGTACACCGACATGTATCCAGGAATGGCTAAATCGGCTCGTGACGAAGGTTTCGATGAAATTGCCGATTGGTTTGAAACGCTAGCAAAGGCTGAGAAATCGCACGCTGGACGATTTCAGAAGGCGCTTGACGGCATGGACTAAGTCTTTAGATCTATCGATTTTAACGAAAAACATTGGCGGGGGGGCTTGTGAGAGCCCCCCGCAGTTGTTTCGACCATGCGACCAATTGGTCGGCGGAGTGTTTTATATGAGTGAAGGTAGCCTGGAGGCGCCCGTTCGACATCCTATTCCATGGCAGGATTCTGAATTCCTGGATGCTGAGAAGTTGGATGCGGAATTGCGCCGTCAATTTGATATCTGTCATGGCTGTCGTCGTTGCTTCAATCTTTGCGATAGTTTCCCACGCTTGTTTGATTTGATTGACGAGGCGGAAACGGGTGAGCTGGACTCGGTGAACAGTGGGGACTTCAAGCCGGTCATCGATGCTTGTACGCTATGCGACATTTGCTTTCTGACCAAATGCCCCTACGTTCCGCCGCATGAATTTAATATTGATTTTCCTCATCTGATGCTTCGCGCTCGTGCTGCCGAATTGCAAAAAACGGGCGTGCCCTTTGGCGTTAAGCAACTGACCCAAACGGACCGCAATGGAAAGCTGGCAGGCGCAGCTCCTAGGTTGGCCAATTGGGCGAGTGGGTGTGGTAATCACCTGACCCGGCCCGTTATGGAAGGGGTTTTGGATGTGCATCGCGACGCTGTGTTACCGAAGTTCCATAGCGACACGTTTGCAGATCTAGCTAGGCAAGCGCCGGCAGTAGCTGCCGATGCGCCTGCCGTGGGTCGGAAGGCGATCCTCTATGCCACCTGTTTTGCAAACTATAATAATCCTGAAATTGGTTCTGCAGCACAAGCCATTCTAGCCAAAAATGGGGTGGAGACGGAAGTCGTGTATCCGCGATGTTGCGGCATGCCCCAGCTGGAGCAGGGTGATATCGCCGCGGTCGCCCATGCCGCTAAGTCAACGGCCACAGATCTGGTGCCGTGGATTGAGAAGGGCTATGACGTTATCGCCCTGGTTCCGTCCTGCGCGCTTATGCTGAAGTTTGAATGGCCTCTGATCCTTCCGGATGACGACAACGTGAAGGCTTTGAGTGGGGCTACGTCCGACATCACTGAATACATTGTAGACATCGCCAAGAACGAGGGTTTGGCGGAAGGACTACGTGCCCTTGATGGCGGTGTCACGGTGCACATTGCGTGTCACTCTCGGGCCCAAAATATGGGCCAGAAAGGCGCTGAAATGTTGCGTTTGATCCCCGACACGGAGGTCACTGTCATCGAACGCTGTTCCGGACACGGCGGTTCTTGGGGCATTATGAAGGAGACGTTCGAAGTGGGCTTGAAGGTTGGAAAGCCTGTGGCTCGACAGGCCGCGAAGGTTGCTAATCCGCATCTGGTATCTGAGTGCCCTCTAGCGCGCGATCACATTCTACAGGGGATCGAACGTCTGGGCGATAGCGTGGACGGCATTAGCTCCGCCCAGCATCCGGTTCAACTTTTGGCGAGGGCTTACGGACTTTAGGAGAAATAGCTGATCATGTTAACGGCAATTACCCGCGACGATATTATGGACATGGTAGACTATGCCAAAGTTCGTAAAGAGCGCCGTCGCAACATCACTAAAATGAAACGGGATCGTCGGGTCGCGTTGGGACCGGATGCGACTTTCTACTTCGAGAGCTATGATACTATGTGGCATCAAATTCATGAGATGCTGTATATTGAACGTGGAGGGGAAGAGCAAATAATTGATGAATTAGCCGCCTACAATCCCTTGATACCGAAGGGTCGAGAACTGGTCGCTACCCTAATGTTTGAGATCGACGAACCAGAGCGACGCGAACGCTTTCTTGCTAGCCTTGGCGGTGTCGAAGAAAAGGTATGCCTTTCCGTTGGGGAAGAGGTGATCCGTGCCGAAGCTGAATTGGACGTCGACCGAACCAGCGTCGACGGTAAGGCTTCATCTGTGCATTTCCTGCATTTTCCTTTCAGCGATGAGTGCGTGGCGCTGTTCTGCGATCCCTCGGTCAAGGTCATCCTAGCTATTGAACATGAAAAATATCCGCATATGACACTTCTGTCAGAAACAGTGCGGGTCGCCTTGCAAGGTGATTTTTCTTATAAATAATACTGTTCGATTGTGATCGCGCGGCGAATATCAAGAACGGAGTGTCATCACCGGACCATATGCCCCCGTTTTACGCGGACAAGGTCGCGTCGCGATGGATAGGTTTCGGGGCTGGCGATTACCGAATCCCTGATTAAACTTTATGGCATCTTTATGCCTATGCTAAATCCCCATGGCCTGGCCATTGACGTGTGCTTGTCTCCCAAGTACGACTAAGGGCGCGGCCTATTTTAAAGTTTCGTGGCGGTAAACGCCCCAGAACTCAACTCGGCGTAGCCATCCGTAATGGCCGTCCACCTCGACCTGACACCAAGTAGAATCGGCGAGGCAGAATTGAACTCGGCCGATGACACCTGGCTCCAAACTCACCACACCTGGACTCTTTGTTTTGGGATCTCGCCTTACGGTTCGTACCTTTTCGGTAACGATGAAGGTTCGCCGGCCTGATAGCATGTTCTGATGAACCCAGCCTTGCGCGCCTTGCCAATCTCGAACCTTCCGCCAAGTGCCATATTCGGCAATGATCTCAATGGGCAGCAACTTTCGGCGGTACTCCCATTTCACCGGGTATTGGACGCCTGGCCCGGTACGCATATTGACCTTCGTTGCGCGAAGACTAACGTAGCGGGGTAGTGGCAGGCCTGAAGCTTTGGTCTGGGCTATTATTGGCGTGGTCCAAAGGCTAAAGAAAATAGCGATTAAGGAGAGGAAGATCACTCGGCGCATGTTGTCTTGTTCCTGTCATGCATCCTGCCCAAAATGTGGCCTCTGGGCGATTCGCATCTATTATACTGTGCCCGACTGATACCGCCAACGGATGCTGGACAAGGGGTGAGGGTATTGCTAAGGCCTGGGGGACGATCATCAGGGAGGCGAGGAATGCCGCAAAACAAACCGCGTGTCGTGGTCACCAGAAAACTGCCGGACCCTATTGAAACGCGGATGATGGAGTTGTTTGATGTTCAGCTGAATCTCACCGATGAGGCCATGTCCAAAAAGGATCTAATTGAGGCTGTGAGAACAGCAGATGTTCTCGTTCCCACGGTCACCGACCAAATCGACGCCAAGATCTTGTCCCAAGCGGAAGAAAGCCTGCGGCTGGTCGCCAACTATGGCACGGGGGTAGACCATATCGACCTAACAATCGCGCGCCAACGTGGCATCACCATTACTAACACGCCAGACGTCCTCACCGAGGACACTGCCGATATGACCATGGGGTTGATCTTGGCTGTTTCTCGCCGTCTAACAGAAGGCGAGCGACGGCTTCGAAATGGAGATTGGCATGGCTGGGCGCCAACCAGCATGCTTGGGCATCGGATCTACGGCAAACGGCTGGGCATTGTTGGCATGGGGCGCATTGGCCAGGCCCTGGCCCGCCGGGCTCGGGGGTTTGGTCTCTCCATCCATTACCACAACCGCCACAAGCTACATGAAGAAGTCGAGTTAGAACTGGAGGCCACCTATTGGGAAAGCCTTGACCAGATGTTGGCCCGTATGGACGTGATATCCGTGAACTGTCCTCATACGCCCGCCACCTACCATTTATTATCAGCGCGTCGGCTGAAATTGCTGCAAGGGCATGCGGTTATCGTCAACACGTCGCGCGGTGAAGTAATTGACGAAAACGCCCTAACCCGCATGCTGGTTGGTGGCGAGATTGGTGGCGCCGGCCTGGATGTATTCGAGCATGAGCCTGCTGTTAACCCGAAACTGGTGGCTCTGGATAACGTGGTGCTTCTGCCGCATATGGGTTCCGCTACCTTCGAAGGCCGCATAGATATGGGTGAAAAAGTCCTAATCAACATCAAGACCTTCATCGATGGTCACAACCCACCGGATCGCGTTCTCGGAGAAGGATTCTGAAAAGGCGGATGATTCGAACTAACTTCCCGCACCTAAAAACGATTTTTTGGAGTTTGCATGCGTGATCTCAAAAAAATGCTGCAGGATCGCTACGGTCTCGAGCCTAATGACCAGGGCGAATATTTGAACGATACCATCACGGTCCTGCTGGGTCGTCGGGTCTGCAGAGCCTTCGAAGATCGCGAGTTGGACCCTAAACTTTTAAATTTACTTTTGGCCTGCGCTCAGTCGGCGCCAACCAAATCTAATCTGCAGCAGTATTCCATAATCGTCGTAAAGAACAAAGCGAAGCAGGAGGCCATTGCCGATCTGATCCCGTCGATGCCCTGGATTGCCGACGCGCCTGTGTTTCTAGCGTTTTTAGGCGACGTAAGGCGGAATCGCAAGCTTGCGGAGCTGCGCGGACGTGACTACGCTAATAACAATGTCGATACGTTCATGAACGCCGCTGTGGATGCAGCGCTAGCCATGCAGATGTTGATCATAGCGGCCGAAAGCATCGGTTTAGGCTGTTGTCCCATCAGTTATGTGCGCAATCGGATCGAGGACTATGCGGCTATACTGGAGCTGCCGGATGGAGTGTTCCCCATCGCCGGCTTGCCGATCGGGTGGCCGGCCAGGGACGGCTATGTCTCCATGCGATTACCCCAAGATGTAATCATCCATCAAGAACGCTACGACGACAGCAACCTGGACACGGTCGTCAATTCTTATGATGACCGCAACCACCAACGCTTCCCGCTACCCGCGGAAAAGCAGCGTCACACCGACAAGTACGGCGTGATGGAGAAATGTACCTGGTCGGAAAACGTGTCGCGGCAGTTGTCTGTGCCAGAGCGAGACGGGTTTGCGGCTTGGCTTAAATCCCGAGGGATCAATCTCGAGTAGGTTCAGGCGTGAACGCTGAGGTCTGTGATCGTGGGGTTGTCGCCACAGACGGGACAGCCTGGGTCACGCTTAACGGCGATCTTGCGAAAAGTTGTGCTGAGTCCGTCCATGACCAAAAGCGAACCGGCCATGCTTTCACCAATGCCGAGGATCTCCTTGATTACTTCGGTCGCTTGCAGTGAGCCTACCATACCGCATAGCGCGCCCATAACGCCAGCCTCGGCGCAGCTGGGGATCTGATCGTCCGGCGGGGCCTCGCGGAAGATGCAGCGGTAGCATGGCCCCGCCTCTTCGCCTCTCTGGCTGGGAAACGCTCGGTAGGTCGCCAATTGCGCATCAAATCGCATTATTGCTGCGGATACCAAGGTCTTCTTTTGGAACACGCATACATCGTTGACCAGAAATCGTGTAGAAAAATTGTCACAGCCGTCGACCACTACGTCGTAGTCTTTTATCATATTCATAGCGTTGTCTGCAGTGATGCGTTCATTTTTCTGGATAATCTTCACGTCCGGGTTGATCGCTGCTACTGACTCTGCGGCGCTTAACACCTTTGGCCGGTTGATATCGGCGGTGCCATGAAGGACTTGGCGTTGTAGGTTGGAGAGGTCTACCACATCGTCATCAACCACGCCGATGGTGCCCACGCCGGCAGCTGCTAAATAGAGTATGTTGGGTGAGCTGAGACCTCCCGCACCGATCACCAAGACCTTGGAGTCCATGAGCTTCTGCTGGCCCTCACCGCCCACTTCCTTTAATAATATGTGGCGGGCGTAGCGGTTGATTTGCTCCTCGGAGAAATTCATTGCAGTGGGTTTCCGTTCAATTCAGGCCGTCAAATGACTTAGTAGACGGGTAACGTTTGGCAAAACGGGGTAGGATGGATACGAAAATCCGGGTAGCCATGTCCGGCCGCTTGGTAACCTTGATTGCCGCTGCCAACGCCGCATCCGAGAATATACACATTTTCATGCCCCTTAGACTTTCTATGCAATGGGACATTTCTTAGGCCGATACGCAGCAGTTCGCTGATCATGTAAATGTTGTCACCCGGGCCCGCCTGAAGCCAGACCAGGCGGACCAGTGGCATTACGCCGAGTGCATAATTAATGGCATTGAAGTGTTTGCCGCCTAATTCATTATTGGAGCCATTCTTCATGTTCTGGCCCAAGGTTTAGATAGTCAAATCCAGGGCGTTTTGGCCCTCGATGACGATGCCAGCCTTATCGGCCTCGCTGCGGAGATCCTCGATGGACAAATCATCCAGGTGGGCCATGACCATGTCCTGTATTTCATTCCAAAGTGGGCGCACCACTTTCGTCCTCAGTTCGGAGCCCTCCATGCCGTCCGTTTCTGAGGCCCGGTCACCGCCTCTCTGAACCACGCGCACGATATCGCCGATGGTGATGCGCTGGCGCTCCCGCGCCAGCCGATAGCCTCCACGAGGCCCGCGCACGCCAACCAGGATTCCGTGCCGTACCAGCTGCTGCAAGGCTTGTTCCAAGTAGCGCCGTGGGATTCCCTGTCGGTGAGTAATTTCTTTGCTTTGCACTGGCGCCACCCCGGCGTAATGGCCTATGTCCAGTACCGCTTCGATGGCGAACAGAGCTTTTTTTGGCAACCGTAACATCAATCAGCACTCTCTGTGCCAGTGGAACCGAAGCCGCCGGCGCCGCGCTCTGTGTCATCTAATATGCCAACCTCCTGCCAAACGGCAAAAGCGACCGGCGCGACGACCATTTGCGCAATCCGCATGCCGCGCTCCACGGAAAAGGTCTCGACGCCATGGTTGACCAGGATCACGCCAACCTCCCCCCGATAATCGGAGTCGATGGTGCCGGGGCTGTTTAAAACCGTGACGCCGTGCTTGGCAGCCAAGCCGGAGCGTGGGCGGACCTGAGCCTCGAAGCCCACCGGGAGCTGGATAGCTATGCCCGTCGGGATGATGGCCCGCGCACCAGGCTTAAGGGCAATGGGCGCCTCCACGGCGGCTATCAGATCAAGCCCTGCACTGAATGCCGTCGCATATTCGGGCAGCGGAAAGTTGATGCCGTGCGGCAAGCGTTTCACGGGCACGGTTACATCAGCCATGCGACGTCTCAAAGGTATCCGCGATCCGGTCTGCTAGTCGTCTGCCTACCTCCACTTTGGAAAGTCGCGGCCAATCCTCAACGCCTTCAGAGGTCACAAGATGGACCGTGTTGGCCTCGCCCGCGAAGGTTCCTATTTCCGACGACACATTGTTAGCGATGATCCAGTCGCAACCCTTTTGGGCAAGCTTGGATTTGGCGTTGACGATCACATTTTGTGTCTCTGCAGCGAACCCGATTACGAGGCCCGGGCGCGTGGTTTTGGTGTTGCTCAGTGTTTGTAGGATGTCCGGGTTCTCGACCATGACTAAGGGCGACGGATGGGAGCCTGCCTCTTTCTTTAACTTTTGGTTGGCTTCGGTGTCAATGCGCCAATCTGCAACGGCAGCGGCGCAAACGGCGATGTCGGCGGGCAGGGCCGCCTCGCACGCAGCTAACATTTGGCGGGCAGACTCTACATGGACAACTTGGACACCTGGTGGATCCGGCTGCTGCGTGGGGCCCGTGACCAGGGTGGTTTTCGTACCGAGGTTTGAGAGTGCTCTTGCAATGGCATGGCCCTGCTTGCCCGATGACCGGTTGGCGATATAGCGGATTGGATCAATGGGCTCATATGTTGGACCGCTAGTGACCAGGGCGCGGCGGCCTGCCAAACGTTTGTTTGCCGCAAAAAAGTCCTCGAGTGTGGTGGTAATTTCAAGCGGTTCTGACATACGGCCCATGCCGTATTCTCCGCAGGCCATGTCACCTTCATTGGGGCCAATCAATTTGACACCTCGACTGGCTAGGGTGTTAAGATTCACTTGGGTGGCGGGGTGATTCCACATTTGGACGTTCATGGCAGGGGCCGCTAAAACCGGCTTGTCAGTCGCTAGCAGAACGGTGGTCGCCAAATCATCGGCTAACCCCTGAGCCATCTTGGCGAGAAGATTTGCGGTCGCCGGTGCCACAAGAAGGGCATCCGCTTGCCTGCTTAGATTGATGTGCCCCATTTCATATTCGTCTGTCAGCGACAACAGGTTATCATATACCCTATCCTCACTTATAGCGCCCAGGGTGAGGGGTGAAACGAATTGCGCACCGCTGCTCGTAAGAATGCAGCGCACGGTGGCGCCACGCTCACGTAGGCGACGAACCAGGTCGGGTGTCTTATAAGCGGCAATGCCACCTGCTACGATTAGTAGGATGCGTTTGTTAGCTAGCATTATGGGGAACCGGTAATTTCACGGGTTTTGAGTGTGATTAAATTAGAGTTGTCTATTGGAAAGCGCAAGCTTCATCGACGGAGACCCCTAGATGGGGAACATTCCGATGCGGGCTCAGGTGAAGCGGGTGATGATCACCATGACCAGGAGAAAGATGGCCGCCAAACACAGCGATTTGGCGACGCCGCCACTCCGCGAGCCCTGATGCAACTGCCTGATGGTTTCTGGATGCAGTCGCATCCGCCCGCTTGAAATCATGTTGGCAGACTCCTCAAGTCTCTCCATTACGCTGGGCAGTTTATTGACACTGCTGGCGATTCCCTCTATGGCGACACGCACTCTAGCTTCGGGGGCCAGAGTCTGTTCCACCCATTCTTTGATAAGCGGCCGGGCTAGCATCCACATGTTGGCGTCTGGGCTCAGTTTTCGTGCCGTACCCTCGGCCACCAATATCGTCTTCTGCAGTAATAACAGTTGCGGCTGAGTTTCCATCTGAAACGTCTCCGTGATCTGAAATAACTGTCCCAGGAGACGGGCGATGGAAATCTGACTCTGAGGTTTGTCGAGAATAGGCTCGGCGATGGAACGACATGCTTGAGTGAAAGCGTCGACGGATTGGTTCGCGGGGATCCAGCCGGCCTCGAAGTGAATCTCTGCGGCGCGCCGATATTCGCGCGTCAAGAACGCTAGCAGCATTTCCCCCAGGATCCGCCGTGTACGGATATCAAGCCGACCCATGATCCCGAAGTCGACGGCCGCAATCATGCCATCAGAGGTGACGAATAGGTTTCCAGGATGCACGTCGGCGTGGAAGAAACCATCGCGGAAAACCTGTTTGAAGGTGGTTTGGGCCGCCTTCGCGGTTATGTCCAGTGGGTCGAAGCCGGCGGATTCGATCCCATCGCGATCGTCCAGTGAGACACCAGAAATACGCTCCGTGGTCATTACTCTTCGGCCAGTCCGGTTCCAGTCTACATTGGGGACCTTGAAGTCTTTGTCATCCTGAAAGTTTTCTGCTAGTTCCACTGCGGCGGCTGCTTCAAAGCGGAGGTCCATTTCCATTTCAACAGTCGTTGCTAGCGTTGCTACAACCTCGCGCGGTTTCAGGCGGCGGAGATTGGGCCGCGTGCGCTCGACCAGTTCGGCGCCCCAATGCAGGAGCTCTAAATCTCGGGCGAAGGCCTCTTCTATATCTGGGCGCAGGACTTTTACCGCCACCTCTCGGCCATCGGCGGTGACAGCGAAATGGACTTGCGCAATCGAGGCTGCGGCCACAGGCGTGTCATCGAACTCAGCGAATAAATCGCAGACTGGTTTGTCAAATTCAGTTTCGATGGCAATCCGGGCCTCGGTCCCGGGAAACGGCGGTAAGCGGTCCTGCAGATCGGAAAGGTCGGCGGTCAACTCATCGCCTAAGAGGTCGGAGCGCGTTGCCAAAATTTGTCCTAGTTTGATAAAGCTCGGACCCGCCTCGTTCAGAGCGCGTGCCAAGCGTTGTCCCGGCCGGCCTTCCGCGTCACTCCGCGAAATCCATCGCGCGGCGTGAACGACTGCTGGCGCGACATCTAGATGTTCCAGCGGGAACAACGCGTCGTGTCGGGCAAGTAGGCGGGCTGTGGCCCAGAGACGGCGAATATTACGAGTAGTTCGAAACATGGACGCCGGCCTTTAAATACGCCAGGCTGAATGAATTGCGGCGATCCCGCCGGTTAGGTTGCGAAAGTCCACCTGCGCTAGGCCCGTTTCTGAGATCATCTTGGCAAAATGCGCCTGGTTTGGGAATTTGCGTATGCTTTCCACTAAATACTGATAGGCATCCCGGTCTCTGGTGATCTGTTCGCCGAGCGCTGGAAGTACCCGAAAGGAATAGGTGTTGTAGAGCTGGCGCAATGCCGGCGCAGTAACCTCCGAGAACTCCAGGCATAGGAACCTTCCGCCCGGCTTCAACACGCGTTTCGCCTCTCCGAGAGCCTTGCCAATGTGGGTGACGTTGCGGATGCAGAACGCAGTCGTGTATGCGTCCACGGACATATCGTCCAGGGGCAGGTTTTCCGCGTCCCCATGGGTCCATTCGATGCCGTCCAGGATGCCTCGGTTGATGGCGCGGTCGTGGCCATAGGATAACATCTCGCGATTGATATCGATGACCCGCGCGTGCGTCCCGCCGCGAGCCAGAAACTTAAAGGCTATGTCGCCAGTGCCGCCGCCAACGTCGGCTAGGCGCATGCCCGAACGTGGGCGCAACCAATCCACCATCGCTTCTTTCCATAGCCGATGGATACCCAGGCTCATTAGGTCGTTCATCAGGTCATACTTGGGCGCGACGCTGTCAAAAACTTCGCGCACCATAGAGACTTTGTCCTCCACGGGCACGTCGCGAAATCCGAAATGGGTCGTGCCGTTTGGCGCCGATCCGCGTAGGGGCGAGGATTCAGACATAGCCAAACATTAGCGTAAGCCTTCCAATGACACCAGCCTGTGGACAGGCTTGGTCGGAGCGTTCATACCTGTATCCTAGTGATCAATCAAACGGTTCTGACCCATGCCCGAATTACCAGAAGTGGAGACTGTCAAGCGGGGCCTTGCGCCAGTCCTGGAGGGCCACCGATTGATCCGGGTCATTGCCCGGCGATCAGATCTCAGGTGGCCTTTGCCGGACGGATTTGGTCAGCGGCTGACTAATCGCCAAGTAACGGCGGTTGCTCGTCGCGGAAAGTTTCTAACCATTCATCTTGACGACGACACGGCCTGGATAACGCACTTGGGCATGTCGGGCCGGTTCCGGGTTTATGATGTAGATCCGCCGCCCGAGGAACTTCACGACCATGTCATAGCCGAGACCGATGGTGGCTTTACCATCCGCTACAACGATCCCCGCCGATTTGGCTTCATGGATCTGACGGCCGGCGCTGATTTGCATACGTATCCAATGCTGGCGTCAATGGGGCCAGAGCCTCTGGAGCCGGAATTCACAGCGTCGATACTAGCTAAACGCTTGAAGGGCAGGATAGCACCTATCAAGGTGGCCCTTTTAGACCAGCGGACCGTCGCTGGGCTAGGCAATATCTACGTGAGCGAGGCCCTCCATCAAGCAGGCATTTCGCCCAACCGGAAGGCCCGGTCTTTACAAGGTGGACGGGCGGTGAAGTTGCACGCAGCCATCGTCGACGTTCTGGAGCGCGCCATCGAAGCTGGAGGCTCATCTCTGCGGGACCATCGACAGCCAGATGGGGAGCTGGGTTACTTCCAGCATAATTTTTTCGTCTATAATCGCACCGGCGCGGATTGCCGCCGGTGCGGGCGCGGATATCCGATCCGACAAATTGTGCAATCGGGTAGGTCCACATTCTATTGTCCGAACTGCCAGCGATAGTATTATATACGAGCCATGAAGCGATTTATCCTTTCTTCTATCTTGTCCTTAGTTATTGCGGCGCCGATCTCGGTGACAGCGCAGCAACCGGCGCGGTTTTTGAGCGTAATGGAGGAAATGCCATTGATGCCAGGTCTCGTCGAAGTGAAGGATGTAGCGGTGACCTTCGATGGTCCATCGGGTCGGATCATTCAAGCGTTCGCGGCGGGTAATCTTCAGGTCGAAGAGGTTCGCGGTTTCTATGCGGCAGCTCTGCCCCAGTTGGGCTGGGCCCGCCAGGCTAATGGCGAATATCGCCGGGACGCGGAAATTCTCCGGCTCGAGGTGGGCTTGGCGTCGGACGGTGCGACTGGTGCCCATTACATGCTGCGTCCCGCGAAAAGCCAATAGGGGCTAAAGTTGGCTCCTCACGGGGCTTGACCTAGCGCATCCGCACTTATATATACCGTTCCGATTTTCATAAAAGATTGAAAAGGGGTGCGCGCCAATGGCCCACTCTCTGCAAGCCAAAAAAAGAATTCGTCAGACGAAACGCCGCTCGGATGTAAACCGTGCACGCCGCAGTGCCATTCGCACGGAGCTCCGAAAGGTAGAAGAGGCCATCGCTAGCGGCGACCCGCTCTCCGCGCGATCCGCATTCCGTGAGATGCAACCGCGATTGATGGCTGGCGTCAACAAGGGCATTATCGAGAAGAATTCAGTGTCCCGGACGCTGTCGCGCCTTTCTAAACGGATCAAGGCAATGTCTGCCTAATTGCATCATATGATAGAATCAAGTTGCGCTGCGGCCCTTTATGGGGCGCGGCGTTTTTTTTGTGTTGATCAGAATACGCAGTCTGCCTCCGCCGGATTCGAAGAGCGAAAAATTGTCAAGAAGATTATTTTACACGTTCCCCTTTCGATCGGCTTGAAAGCGGCATCGTTGAAACGTAATATTCGCTGATGGAAAGTAGCGAATTAGAGTCGCTTTAAACAACAGGGTTAAAAAAAGTTGTGTAGTTATTCTTTATTCTAATTTGCCTTTTACTTGGAGGCATAGTGTAAATTCATGAAAAATGCGCAGGTCATTCAAATAAAAACAAAGTAAAGATCTTTGACGTGCAGTGGCTCCTCTAAGTGAGTCCTCTCGTCCACTGAAGGTTGGTTTCGAGAAGTCTTTGAGCCAGTGCTTTGAAGATTTGGGAGTGGTAAANTTTAACCAGAGGGGGGCGTTGNGGATAGGATTTAGATTTTAAAATTTCGGCATTGGGGATGGTTTGTTGGGCGTTATAACGTAAGCCCAGCGTTACGGGGCCTAAATCATTTATGATCTGTTCCGTAGCGCCGTCAGATTCAGCGCCGTAACCCGGTNGATNAAAAAATGANAATTGGGCGGATCTTTACATTTACGAACACAGTTTCGTTATAGTTACGAGCACGGTTTTGTTTGGCCGTTCCCTGCTGTTAGATCTTTCCACCGTTACTGCTGAATAGTTCGTGATGCCGGGTCTGAGCTTCAGCATTACTAGTCTTTTTTAATCGAATACGACGAAATCTAAATTTCCGATCGCCGTTTCTCTCAGTTTAAGGTGCCGTGCCAAAGTCGCGATCTGTAGCGCGATCCGGCTGGGGATAAACAAGCGCTGTTCCCGAAAGCGGCGCAAGAGCATGGGGTGTGTAGCCGCTAATGGGTGCGAACGATGAACATAAAGCAATTATAGATGGCAGTCAGGGCAATATTCGGAACGCAATCGACCGAGAGGTCAGCGCCGAATTGCAAGCTGAATGGGAGGGGATCCTTAGTCGCCTTCGTGCGGAGGTGGGTGAAACCGCGTTCCAAAGCTGGCTTCGGCCAATGCGGGTGCACTGCGTCGACGCTGATGTTGTTCAGATTTCTGTACCCACCCGGTTTATGCGGGATTGGGCGGCGGCGCATTACGAGGATCGCCTGACAGAGCTTTGGCGTGGCGAGAATGCGGCGATCGCCGGTGTTGAAATCGTCGTGTATGCGGATGTGGCTGATAGCAAAAGTGCNGCTGTCGNCAAGGNGGAGGCCGANGTGCAAAGTGTAGCTACAATCGTGCGTGGGCGNGATACGCTCTCGGCACCCCTGGACGAGCGCTTCACTTTTGANCAATTTGTGGTTGGTAAGTCTAATGAGTTTGCTTACGCTGCTGCTCGTCGTATTGGAGAAGCCTCGACGGTGCCTTTTAATCCGTTGTTCCTCTATGGCGGGGTAGGCCTTGGCAAGACGCACCTCATGCATGCCATTGCCTGGCATGTGCGCGAGGCTACGCCCGAGCGCTCGGTCCTATATTTGTCCGCCGAGAAGTTTATGTACCGATTTATTCGTGCGCTGCGCGAACAGAACACGGTCGATTTTAAGGAGCAGTTCCGCTCCGTCGACGTGCTGATGATCGACGACGTGCAGTTTATTGCTGGCAAGGATTCTACACAGGAAGAGTTCTTCCACACTTTTAATGCCTTGGTCGACCAAGGGCGTCAGATCGTCATTTCTTCCGATAAGTCGCCGTCAGACCTGGAGGGCATGGAGGAGCGCCTGGTTTCGCGGCTGAATTGCGGACTGGTTGCCGACATTCANGCGACCACTTACGAGCTGCGGCTGGGCATCCTGCAGTCCAAAGCGCAGAAGCTGGGCGTTATGGTGCCGACCAAGGTCTTAGAATTTTTGGCTCACAAGATCACGTCGAATGTTCGTGAGCTTGAGGGCGCCCTGAATCGCGTGGTTGCTCATTCACAGTTGGTGGGGCGGGAGATTTCCCTGGAGACTACCCAGGAAGTTCTACATGATTTGTTGCGGGCCAACGATCGCAGGGTCACCATTGAAGAAATTCAAAAGCAGGTGGCCTCGCATTTCAATATTCGGATTTCGGACATGCACTCCGCCCGCCGTGCACGCTCGGTAGCTCGCCCACGGCAGGTCGCTATGTACTTGGCCAAGCAACTGACGACTCGGTCGCTGCCGGAGATTGGGCGCAAGTTTGGTGGCCGTGATCACACCACGGTCATGCATGCGGTGCGCAAGGTTGATGAGCTGCGTGAGCATGATTCTAGCTTCAAAGAAGACGTGGAATTGCTGCGTCGCATGCTAGAGGGGTAAGTTCTATAGTGGCTTCCTCAGAAGCCTAATTCATCCTGTCAAACGCCAGCGAAAGAGCTTTGGAAATCAAGGCGTTGTGCTATAATGGAGATAATATAGCGGCGGCTATTTTTGGCCTTCTCCGGTGCCCTGGCCGGGGCCTGGTATTTTCCGCAAAGGTTGTCGAAATTTATTTCTTAAGGGCTTGATTTAGAAAGATGAAACTGACCATTGAACGGGCCGCTCTGTTGAAGTCCTTGGGGCATGTACAGAGCGTTGTCGANCGGCGTAACACCATTCCGATTCTCTCAAATGTAAAAATTGAAGCTGGCGATGGCGCAGTTTGCTTAAATGCCACTGATATGGACCTGGATATCGTCGAGCAGGCGATCGCTGACGTGGCTACACCTGGCTCCACTACGGTTTCAGCGCACACGCTTTACGACATTGTCCGTAAGCTGCCCGATGGTGCTCAAGTGAGTATGGACGGTGGCGGCGACGGTCAGGTCATCCTGAGTGCAGGACGATCACGATTTACCCTGGCGAGCCTACCCNTTGATGAATTCCCTGTNCTNTCGGGTGGTGACTTGCCGCATCAGTTCACAGTTACGGCGGCAGAACTGCGCAGCCTAATCGATCGTACNCGGTTCGCTATTTCCACCGAGGAAACGCGGTACTATCTGAACGGGATTTACCTGCATTGTGCGGACCGCGATGGGACCGCCTTGTTGAGGGCTGTCGCCACGGATGGTCACCGCCTAGCCAGCGTAGAAATTCCTTTGCCCCCTGGTGCCGAGGCCATGCCCGGAGTTATTGTGCCCCGCAAGGCGGTGGCCGAACTTCGCAAGTTGATTGATGAAACTGGCGATGACGTGAACGTCTCTCTGTCGGAGTCGAAGATCCGCTTCGCCTTCGACGCTGCGGTGCTTACATCCAAGCTTATCGATGGCACCTTCCCTGATTATCAGCGGGTTATTCCGGAAGGCAACGACAAGGTTATGGAAGTGGACTGTAGCGGGTTTGCTGCGGCTGTGGACCGGGTATCGGCCATCTCAAGCGATAAATCTCGTGTCATCAAATTGAGCTTGGATGGTGAAACTTTGGTACTGTCCGCCTCCAGTCCCGAACACGGCAGTGCCACCGAGGAATTGGAGATCGTCTATGATGGTGACTTATTGGAAATTGGATTTAATTCCGCCTATCTTTTGGATGTAACCCGCCAGATCGANGGGGANACGGCGCGTTTTACCATGGCTGATGCCGCCTCACCGACAGTAATGCAGGAAATGGACGACGCTAGCGCGCTCTATGTTCTCATGCCCATGCGGGTCTAGAGTGCGGCGACGCAGCGAGGGGGAGGCTTATACTTTACGGAACGCAAGGACTGGCGACAAATAAACCGAACGGTGCTGAGGTTGGACTGAGTCCGGCGGACCGACCGGGATCTTCTCGGTTTGCGATTCGACGCCTGACTCTGACGGATTTTAGATGTTATTCGCGGGTGCGCATGGACGTGGAGGCTGACGCTGTGGTTCTGACCGGTCCGAACGGCGCTGGCAAAACCAACGTCCTGGAAGCGTTGTCTCTGCTTANGCCTGGTCGTGGCCTGCGCCGTGCCAAGCTCTCAGAGATCAACCTTGATGCGTCCGATGCTGGAGGCGCCACGCCATCACGTTCTTGGGCGGTGGCGGCGCGTGTTGCTGGCGTGGACGCACCGGTGGATATTGGTACTGGTTTTCAGGCCTCTGGCGATAGTGTCGGGGAGCGTCGGACAATCAAGATTGATGGTGAAACGGAGAGTACTCAAGCGGCATTAGCGGCCGTTATGAGTATGCACTGGCTGACCCCGCAGATGGATCGCCTTTTCCAGGATGGAGCGTCGAGCCGCCGACGGTTCCTGGATCGGTTGGTGTTTGGTTGGGACCCGGCGCACGCCGGACGGCTAAATACCTANGAACAAGCNATGCGCGAACGGCTGAAACTGCTGCGTGATCATGCCAAGCCAGATCCGGCCTGGTTGGNGGCCCTTGAGGATACAATNGCGGCTCGGGGCATAGCCGTGGCGGCGGCTCGCACGGATGTGATNTCTCGGCTGGCACCTGTGGCGGCAGAGAACTGGGGGGCTTTCCCTGGAGCGGTGCTGGCGCTATCGGGCAATGTAGACGGCTGGCTCTCGTTTGGGCCAGCCCTGGAGGCGGAAGACCACTTCCGTGCCGCCCTGGCCGCNGACCGCGANCGGGATGTCCGGTTTGGGCGCACTCACACCGGGCCGCATCGGACTGATCTTGTGGTGCATCACGCCCCCAAGGGCGAGGCCGCCGAGCGTTGTTCGACTGGGGAGCAGAAGGCATTACTTATCGCCGTTGTGTTAGCTAACGCGCGTATGCGCGCCGCTGAGGAAGGGGGCGCGCCGGTGCTGCTTCTGGATGAAGTAGCGGCGCATTTGGACCACGAACGTCGTGAAGCCCTCTTTGAAAGCCTAATGGGACTGGGTGGGCAAGTATGGTTTTCTGGCACGGATGCGGAGACATTCGTCGGCCTTCGCGGCCGAGCCCAATTTTTTGCAGTTGCAAACGGGGCGGTCTCGAACGGTGGATAAGCGGTGGTGAAATATGAACACGATTTGGAACGAACGGAAAGAGCATGAGTGATGAGACGTCCATCGACGAGCGCCATGAAAAAATCATTGGTGACGCGGATTACGACGCGGGATCCATAAAGGTCCTGCGCGGGCTGGAGGCCGTGCGTAAACGGCCGGGTATGTACATAGGCGATACAGATGATGGCTCTGGCCTGCATCACATGGTCTACGAGGTGGTGGACAACGCTATCGATGAGGCCCTGGCTGGCTACTGTGACCTAGTGCGAGTGACCCTCAACGGGGATGGATCGGTGACTGTATCGGACAACGGGCGAGGCATTCCTGTCGATATCCACGAGGAAGAAGGCATTTCCGCAGCCGAGGTAATAATGACACAGTTGCACGCTGGCGGCAAGTTCGACCAGAACTCCTACAAGGTGTCTGGCGGTCTTCATGGGGTCGGTGTTTCCGTGGTCAACGCGCTATCTGATTGGTTGGAACTGCGGATTTACCGCGATGGCAATGAACACCTAGTCCGTTTCGAGAACGGTGAGACCGTAAAGCCCTTGAGAGTTGTCGGCGAAGCCCCCCTAGTGGATGGTGGGCCGCTCACGGGCACAGAATGCACCTTTTTCGCGTCGGCCGATATTTTTTCAATGACTGAATATGATTGCGGAACGCTAGAACATCGCCTTCGAGAACTGGCATTTCTGAATTCAGGCGTTGCTATGAAGCTGGTTGATGCCCGTGACGTGGACCCGGTGGAGGTAGATCTCCACTATGAAGGTGGCCTGCAGGCTTTTATCGAATATTTGGACCGCTCCAAGTCTGCGCTGCACGAACAGGCCATCTCTGTCGTAAGCGAAAAAGACGGCATCGTCGTGGAGGTCGCGATGCAATGGAATGACAGCTATCACGAAACTACGCTATGCTTCACAAACAACATTCCGCAGCGTGATGGCGGTACACATCTGGCCGGATTTCGGGGTGCATTGACGCGGACTATCAACGCCTATGCGTCGTCGTCGGGGATTGCCTCGAAGGCAAAGGTCAGTATCACCGGTGATGACTCCCGCGAGGGCATGACTTGTGTGCTGTCCGTGAAGGTCCCTGACCCAAAGTTCTCGTCACAGACCAAGGATAAGCTAGTATCGTCTGAAGTGCGGCCCGTGGTCGAGAGTTTGATTGGCGAAGGCCTGGACCAGTGGTTCGAGGAACATCCTTCTGACGCCAAGAAGGTCATTTCTAAAATTATCGAGGCCGCCGCCGCCCGCGAGGCGGCTCGCAAGGCGCGTGAGCTAACCCGACGCAAGGGTGCATTGGACATCAGCTCGCTTCCCGGCAAGCTGGCCGATTGTCAGGAACGAGACCCTGCTCTCTCCGAACTGTTCATTGTCGAGGGTGATTCTGCCGGCGGTTCAGCCAAGCAAGGCCGCAACCGTTCTAACCAGGCGATCCTCCCTTTGCGCGGCAAGATCTTAAATGTGGAACGCGCGCGCTTCGATAAGATGCTCTCGTCATCGGAAATAGGGACGCTAATCGCAGCACTCGGTACCGGCATTGGGCGGGAGGATTTTGATGCCGAGAAATGCCGCTACCATAAGATCATCATCATGACTGACGCTGACGTGGACGGCAGTCACATCCGCACGCTTCTGCTGACCTTCTTTTTCCGCCAAATGCCGGAAATCGTTGAGCGCGGTTATCTCTACATTGCACAGCCGCCACTGTATCGTTCGAAGCGCGGCAATTCGGAGATCTATCTTAAGGATGACATGGCGCTAGAAGATTATTTATTTAACGCAGCCATAGACGATGGCGCTGTGTTTGAGGCCTATGACGGTACCCAGATGGCAGGCGCCGATCTTCGTACCGCGTTGGATCAGGCGCGCGCAGCAAAGGCGGAAATCTCTCGCGTTGCACGGCATGTACCCGCTGACGTGGTGGAGCAATC
>PARE01000051.1 GCA_002709525.1 Magnetovibrio sp.
TGCTTCAATGAACGCGGTCGGGTAGCTTCCGGACGGTGGCTGTTTTTCCAGTTCCCGCCAATATTCTCCAGAAAAGTCTTGGCATAGCTTGGTCACCTGTTCACGGATGTCTGCGTAATCCTCGGATAGGTCCATGGTGACTGTAATGTCGCTCATTGTTTCACGTGTCTGAAGGATTAAGCTGCGATGGACGCTGGCTCAAAACCGAGTGGTCGGCCCGCGTTGATGAAGGTGCCTTGGGTCGGCTCATCCTGGAGGTGGACCTGCATAATCTCACGTGCTTCTAAAAGTCCGTCTAGGTCGATGCCTGTCCGAAGCCCCATTCCCTCGAGCATGAAGACCAAGTCCTCGGTGACAATATTGCCAGATGCGCCGGGCGCGTAGGGACAACCACCTAATCCGCCAAGGCAGGAATCAAGTTCGCGTACGCCTGCTTCGACTGCTGCGTAGGCATTAGCGAGGCCAAGCCCACGGGTGTCATGAAAGTGCGCGCCGATGGCAATATTCTTACCAACCGTGCGGTACAACTCGTCGAATAGGTCCTTCACCTGTTTTGGATTGGCGTAGCCTACAGTGTCGGCGACACTTAAGCGGTCTGCTCCGCGTTTCAAATACTCTTCGGCGACGCGCATGACGGCAGCAATTTCAACCTTCCCGTCGATCGTGCAACCAAAGGCTGTGGCCAGACCGCCGGACAACACTATATCTTTGTAATCGTCGTGAGCGTCCCGATATTCAACAATCTGGGAAAAACCGTCTAGGCTCTCGGCGACGCTGCGTTTTACATTCGACATGTTATGGGCTTCGGATACTGAGATCACGACGCCGATTTGGTGCGCGCCGGCAGCCATTCCATTCTCTGCCCCTCGCAAGTTGGGAACCAGGGCGGCGACGGTGAGGTCTGGGATCTCGAGGGATTGTCTTACCACCTCAGCGCTGTCGGCCATTTGTGGTAGATTTTTTGGTGGTACAAAAGAACCAACTTGAATTTGTGGTACTCCCGCGGCGGCCTCGCGCCGGATCCAATCCATCTTGGCTTGCGTTGTGAATATGGTCTGAATACTCTGTAGTCCGTCACGGGGACCAACCTCGTGAACCAGAATGTCGATATCGTTGCGCATGATGAACTCCTCTCTCACTTGTGCATGGTCTGCGCCCCAGTCGATTGAGCGCATCGTTTCATCAGAATATCCAAAATGGTTCTAGGCTCCATCATTAAAAACTTTACTTGCCCTTGAAATCGGGTTCGCGTTTCTCGTTGAAGGCCCTTACGCCCTCCGTACGGTCTTCCGTCCCCACCAGCCTATTATATGCCTCCAGTTCGAACTGGTAACCCGTGGCCCGGTCCACTTGGGTGGCCACCGTGGTCGCGCGTTTGGCGCGCTGCACAGCCAGAGGTGCGTTGGCAGCAATTCGACGGGCTGTCTCCAGGGTTTCATCCATTAGGGCATCTGGTTCGCAGACCTTGTTGACAAAACCCCACTCAAAGGCCTCCTGAGCAGTGAATGGACGGCCCGTGAAAATAATCTCCTTCGCGCGTCTTTCCCCCATTGCGTTCGGCAGATTCTGGGTTCCCATGGTACCGGGGATTATGCCCAGGGTGATCTCGGTCAAGGCGAAGCGAGCTGTCGTAGCGGCGTAGCAGAAGTCCACGTTCAGCGCCGTTTCGCAGCCACCGCCAAAGGCTGCGCCGTTGATTGCACCGATAACCGGGATTGGGCAAGAGCGGAGCGCAAGTGCGGCCTGCTCGAAAATTGCGTGTTGGCGCTGCCAGTCTTCGTCGGTCATGCCGTCGCGTTCCTTCAGGTCGCCGCCAGCTGAGAAGGCCTTTTCGCCGCGCCCGGTCAACACCACGACCCGATGACCGGCCAGGTCTACGTAAAGGCTTCCGAACAGGTCACGCTGATCTATCCCCATTTGGGTATTTTTGGCATTTCGCACTTCCGGCCGATCGTACATCACGAGCAGGATATGTTCATCGATAGTTTCCACGTGCAGGGTTTCGTATTTTTCACGCATTAGTCCTTCCCTTTCTTTGTGGGTCCCTTGATCATCTCATTATGTTCACCGAGCGATGGTGCGTAGTTTCGCAACGGTGGGCGATTACCATCAAAGCTGAGGGGCATGGCCATTAGGTTGATGCCATCCTCCAAGTTTTGCAGCATTCCGAGTGCCTTGGTCTGCGGATCCACCATCATTTCTGGGACTGTCTGCACCGGTGCGCTGGGCACGCCGGCCTCCCGCAGGGCGCCTTGCCAGTGGGCCCGGGTTTCTCTTTCGAGGATTGGTTCCATGGCTGCGTTCAGTTCGTCTAGGTTGTTATAGCGAGTTGGATTTGAATTGAATCGCGGATCGTCCGACCACTCCGGGTGGCCCAGGACATTGGCCAGGCGTTGGAACAATCGATCGTTTGGCGCGGCGATGACCAAATGTCCATCTGCACAGGCGTAAGCCTGATAGGGGGCGATTCCGCGTGCACCTGATCCCTGCTTCAGCGGCCGACGACCGTCGACGCCGACAGATGCGACGGAGTTCGTCATCCAGGCAACGGCGGTTTCGTAAAGCGAGGCATCAACTATGCAACCGCGCCCGGAAACGTTGCGCGTAATCAGGGCACTCTGAATGCCAATGACGCACCAAAGGCCTGTGCCCATGTCGACAATAGACGTGCCAACTCGGATGGGGGGGTCACCCTCATTGCCGGTGATACTCATGATCCCACCGTAGGCTTGCATGAGTGGATCGTAACCAGGGTTGGAGCTAAGCGGTCCCGTTGAACCGAAGGCCCAAAGGTTGCAGTAAACCAGACGTGGATTGGCGGCCGTCAGGTCGGCAGCACCCAGGCCGTAGTTGTCGACACGGCCCGGCCGCATGTTCTGGATAACCACGTCTACCTCGGTAGCACAGAATTCCTTGAGCCATTTTAGGTCGGTTGCGTCTTTGAGGTCGACCGTTATGCCCAACTTGTCGCGGTTCAGTGCATTAAAGTAGCTGGAGGAGCCGTCTGGAAGCATCTTGCCCCAGTGGCGCGCATCATCGCCACGACCCGGCGGTTCCACTTTGATCACCTCTGCGCCCAACTGGGCGAGCGTCCAGGTCGCGTATGGCGCGGCGACGCTGGTCCCCAATTCGACTACCCGAACGCCAACCAAGGACCCGCCGCCAGTTGACGGGGCTTCTACCAATCTTTACCTCATAATCGCGTTTATGGATAAAGCGCACATATTGAGGGATCTATGCCCTGGGGAACAAGACACAGCATTTCATCGCATGAAGCCAAGCGGAGGGAGGTAACATGACCGAGGTTTATGACGTGGATGATCGCTTGGCGGATCTGGAGAGGCGGTTCGCGCATACGGAACTTGTGTTCCAAGAACTGAGTGATGTTACCCGCGAGCAATGGAAGGAGATTGATCATCTCAAACGTCAGGTCGAATATTTTAAAGACCGAATCGCGGAGGTGGAGCGGGGGGACGGGGGTACGCCGCAATTAGAGGATCAGAAGCCGCCGCACTATTGAACGATTAGTTTGGTGGCTGCAGTTCAGGTGCGCGTCTGGGAATGGAGAATATCGTCCACGACGCGTTCCAGGTCCTTGATGGTTCGGCAAGTCCTCGCTACGTGGCAGTAAGGGCGGTAGCGTCGCATTTCGGAATCTCCAGTGCCCCAAAATGTTTCCGGTTCAGGGTTTAACCAAACAACTTGGCGAGCGCGTTGGTTGATCCAGCGCATGATGTCTGCCCGAGGGTCCCCGTAATTGGATCGCGCGTCGCCGAGAATGATCACGGTGGTGCGGCGGTCGATGGTGTTCGCGAATTTCGACTTTAGGTCATCAAATGCGCGACCGTAATCCGTCGACATAAATCCGATCCTGTCCAGGACTTTCGGGATAGCCTCCTCGAGGTCATTTGAATCTAGAATGTCATCAACAGCTACTAGGTAAGACGAGAACGCGAAACTCCGTAGATCGGACAGCACCTCGTTAAGATTGTATAGGAACATGAGCAGGAACTGCGCGGCGGTGGCGACGGAGCGACTGACATCGACGATGACGGCTACTTTTGGGCGTTCTATCCGTTTCTGTTTCCAAACAGTCTCAAAAGGAATGGCGTCGTGAGCCATATTAACCCGTAACGTGCGCCGAACATCTAAGTGTCCGCGCCAGGTTCGTTTATGGCGGGGTCTGTATTTTGACGCGAGCTTGCGGGTCATGCGGCGGATCAAGTCGTTCATCCGCGTGTAGTCCCGCCGGTCCAAAGCGGCCAACGGCGTGCGCTCAAGAAATTCTTCACGCAACTGCTGACCAGTAAAGCGACCATAAAGTTCGTATTGTCGCTCGACGAAGGCTCGACCTTCTCTGACCAACCGGCTTCGCTGCGCTTCCAACTCAGCGGTGAAGGTGTCGCCGCCAGAGATATCGCCGCGTCCGACCTGCGCAATCAGGCGCTCTAACTCAGCCAAACCCATCTGGTCGACCATGCGCCGGGCCATGAAGTTGACCTGTGTGTGGAACCGGATGTTCTTAATACCGGCTTTGCGGCTGGCGTCTTCCATGGCGGCAGCGAGGCCTTCCCGATCATTGTTTAAGAGCATGTCAGCAAGGTCGTTGCCGGTGTCCGCCTGCGGCTCGCTGGCGTCGCTTGGTTTAGTGGTGGTGAACTGGTCACGGGAGAAGAAGAGGTCGAAGCTCTCATCAAAGCGCTGTTTTTCTATTACGGTCTTGGCAAGTGTCAGGGACAAAGCGTCTTTCAGGAGCGTGCGGTTTGCAAATCCCAAATTCGCTAAGACCTCGTGAGCTTCCATTGCCTCGATCACGGATATCCTAACCTCGCGGGCGCGCAGCGCGCGGATGAAATTTTCAAGGGGACGCATTATCTTGTCAGCCTGTTTGCTGTAATGCCTTGCGCACCATCTCGTGCACCTGTGGTGCTGCGGTAGCGATGTCATCTTCAAACTTCAACAAAACGTTCAGGGTTTCGCGAACCAAGCTCGCGTCCAGCTCATCAGCGTGCAGCAGAACCAGTGCGCGTGCCCAATCAACGGTTTCCGATATTGACGGCAACTTCTTCAAATCTATATCTCGAAGCGATTGGACGAAATGCACCAGTTGCCGGCGCAGGCGAGCGTCAATGTTAGGAACTCGCGCCGTTACAATCTGTTCCTCAAGCTTTGCTTCAGGTAAAGGAATATATAAGTGCAGGCAGCGNCGTTTTAACGCATCGCCAATGTCGCGGGTATTGTTGGAGGTGAGGAAGACNATAGGCGGTTTCGATGCCTTTATGGTGCCGATCTCGGGAATGGTCACCTGATACGCTGANAGGATCTCCAGCAGGAAGGCTTCGAATTCCTCGTTGGCCTTGTCGACCTCGTCAATCAGGAGAACGGCGCCGGCGTCTTCCTGAAGGGCCTTCAAAAGCGGCCGGGGCTCCAGAAACTGTTCCGAAAAAAATACATCGGTGAACTCATTCAGACGACCCATGGCCGTCTTTAGATCATCCGTGTCATCCAGGAACTCGCCAATCTTGTCTTTTAGAACCTGGGTGTAGAGTAACTGCTTGCCGTATTTCCACTCATAGAGGGCTTTCGACTCGTCCAGACCTTCATAGCATTGTATGCGGATCAACGAGAGGTTCAGAGCTTCGGCGGTGGCCAGCGCCAATTCTGTCTTTCCGACACCAGCGGAGCCTTCTACCAGGATTGGTTTGTCCAGGTTACGACCGATTAGGATTGCTGTGGCAATCTGGCGTGAGGCAATATAGGCAACGCGGCCTAGTCCTTCGATGATTCCCTCGACGGACACAAGTGGTTCTGTGACCGCATCGCTCATATGTTTGTCCCCTCATCCAAAAAGGTGCGAGCGCGTTTTACCTCTTAAATTTGATGCATGGCTCTGACGATGAACAGCGTTTTCGCCAGCTTAGGCTGTATGAACCCCATGTTGTCTGATAACAGCATGTCCAAGAGCCTGGTGAAAGCGTGTAAATAGCCTTGTAAGGTACGAGCCGACGTTGAAACCTGGACCAAGGTTGTACAGGCTGGCATAGTGCGCGAGTCAGGCAGATGGTGGCGATTTCCGTCAGGGATACATCACGTTGAAACGCCGGCTAATTATCACGCTGATTTCTATCGCTCTGGCGATACATGGAGCGTTGCCCATGGGATTGGTCTCTAGTCCGGCGCGAAAGCCGGTAGCCTCTTTACTCGTGGCGGCACAGGTCATATGCACGGCTGGCGGCGTTGTAAATGAGATAGACAGCGAAACACTTGCTGATGGTCGCCACAATTGTATGGGCTGCTCTGCACCCTGTCAGGGTTCCGCGCTGGTAGGCCCTGTCCTGGCTGGCACCATTCCGCAGGGTCGACTGCTCATTGTCAGCCCGGTGAGCTTTGGTGGGCTGAGGGTCAACCGCGAAAGCGGCCCGGCTCGGTCCCGAGCGCCACCCCTGATCCTTTAAGCGCTGAACAATTTCGCGCAGTTTTGCGATGTAATCTAGATTCTAAGGAACGGAATTATGAACCGACTAAATGTTGCCGCTCTGGCGATCGCCTTAATGGTAGGCGGCTCGGGGCTTGCCGATAGCCACCAACATAAGAAACACAGCCACGGCAAAATGGAAAAAATGGGACAGACTACGAAAGGCCTGGCCGCCAAGGACGGATGGGTACGCGCCAGCACTCCCGGGGCTAAAAATGGAGCTGCCTACGTAACTATAATGAATCACGGTATGAAATCGGACGCCTTAGTTGGCGTTGTATCCAACGTTTCTGCCAAAGCGGAACTGCACTCGCACAAGAACGAGGGTGGCGTGATGCGCATGCGTCGGATTTTGTCCGTGCCCGTCCCAGCGCACTCGATCGCGGAGTTGAAACCTGGGGGTGACCACATCATGCTGATGGGCTTGAAGCGGCAGTTGAAGGTGGGTGACCACATCGTGTTGACACTGAGATTTCAAAGTGGCGCGACAGAGGCCTTCCCGTTCATGGTCAAAAGGAATGGTGACGCCACGAAAAAGAAGCACACCCATTAGCCCTCGCGCGGGTTTGATTGTAGATGGTTGCCCCTATAAGGTGCCGCGCCATCAACAATATTTTGCGAAGGAGCCCAACCATGGACGCCAACGCCTCTGGCAAGCTACGTCTTGGAATCCCTAAGGGAAGCCTTGAGGACGCAACCATTGAATTGTTCAAGCAAGCCGGCTGGAGCATCACGCCGCGCTCGCGCAACTATTTTCCCCGCATCGACGACCCTGAGATCGAGTGCGCACTGGTGCGTTCCCAAGAAATGGGTCCTTATATTGCGAGCGGCACATTGGATGCAGGGCTATGCGGGATGGATTGGGTCATGGAGACTGGCACCGAGAATGATGTCGAGGTGATTTCGGACCTGGTGTATTCCAAGGCATCTGATCAAAAGGCGCGCTGGGTTCTGGTAGTCGATCAGGATAGTCTGATCCAATCCGTCGCTGACCTGGAGGGAAAGGTGGTCGCCACCGAGCTCATGGGTTTCACAAAACGCTATCTAGAAGAGCGCGGTATCAATGCCAAAGTCGAATTTTCCTGGGGTGCAACGGAAGCTAAAGTGGTGGAAGGGCTAGCCGACGCAGCTGTGGAAATTACTGAAACCGGGTCCACGATCAAGGCCCACGGCCTTCGAATCGTTTGCGATCTTTTGAACTCCCATACGGTTCTTATAGCCGGCAAACCGGCCATGGCCGACAGCTGGAAGAAGGACAAAATTGATCAGATTGCCCTCTTATTAGAGGCCGCGTTGACCGCACGCCACAAGGTGTTACTGAAGATGAATGTGGCAGCAGCTAATCTGGAGGCGGTTGTTGGATTGTTGCCGAGCCTTCATGCGCCCACCGTTAATCGATTGGCCGATGAAGGCTGGTCGGCGGTCGAGACGGTAGTCGATAATTATGGTGTCCGGGCACTTATCCCCAAGTTAAAGGCTGCTGGAGCAGAGGGTATACTACAGCTCGATCTGACGAAGATGTGTTAAAACGCCCATACATTAGCTAGCAGCTCTTGCACCATGCCTCGCGCATTGATAACACCGGCTCATCCATCTTCAGCGGTGCGAGGATGAAATTCTTGATCAGACAATACCTTGGGCACGAAGTTTGACGATTGCTTCTGCATCATAGCCGTACTCGTTCAGAACTTCATCGGTGTGTTGACCAGATTTTGGCGTCGGCATGCCCGTGCGGGGTTGAAACCGGCTCATGTTTATTGGTTGGCCAACAAGGTTGATGTCGCCCAGGTCGTTGTGACTAACCGGATGGGTCATGCCAACGTGTTGGACTTGTGGGTCCGCAAACATTTCGTCGATGCTATAGATGGGGCCGCAAGGCACCCCCGCGGCTTCAAGGGCCTCTATCCATTCGGCTGACGTTCGCTTCACTGTATGGGCCTCAATACTGGCGTTCACGGCATCGCGGTTCACGGATCGCTTGGCGCCATCGATGTAGTCGGGGTTCTCTGCCATTTCTGGATCGCCTAATACCTCGCAGAGACGTACCCACATGATATCGCCGGCGCTGGCAATATTTATATGGCCATCGCTGGTCTTGAAAACGCCAGTCGGAATAGTCGTGGGGTGGTTATTCCCAGCTTGTGGCGCCACCTCACCAGCGACGGTCCAACGCGCGGCCTGAAAATCAAGCATGGAAATCATCGACTCCAATAGTGAAGTATGTACCCATTGACCTTCGCCCGACTGTTCACGCTCTAAAAGCGAGATCAGGATTGCGATGGTGGTGTAGTTGCCCGATGATAGGTCAGCAACGGGGATGCCAACACGTACCGGGCCTTGGCCTGGCATGCCTGTGATCGACATTAGCCCGCCCATACCTTGGGCGATTTGGTCAAATCCGGGACGTTTCGCATAGGGACCATCCTGACCGAACCCAGAAATTGACGCCAAAATGATACGAGGATTGATTGCTTTTAAGGAGTCGTAGTCGACACCCAACCGATGTTTTACATCGGGTCGATAGTTCTCAACCACTACATCCGCTGTGGCTATGAGTTTCATTAGGACATCGCGGCCTGCTTCTTCTTTCAAGTTGAGCGTCAGGCTTCGTTTGTTGCGGTGAATGTGTTGGTAGTCCGGGCCGTTGCGCGCGCCGCCCATGCCCTTTGACTTGTCGACAGCCGCCGGGGCTTCGACTTTGATTACATTGGCACCCCAATCTGCCAGATGACGTACGGCGGTTGGACCGGATCGCACGCGTGTTAGGTCGATAACGGTGAAGCGTGACAACGGACCTTGGTAGTCGCTCATGGTGAGCCTCCCTTGTGTTAGGCCAAACTTATCATGGCTCATCAACCCTGCCAACGCACCGGTAATGAGTGCCATGTCTGGGCTATTTTGAAGCTTTGAGATAATGATTAAACCGGTCTATTTTTATCTCGATGTGTGACAGCCTATGTGGAGGCGGTTACATTGCCGGGCTGCAAGCGTGCTGGGTGAGACGTGTCGAAGGAGCTAACTAGATCATGAGTGGTGGCGATAACCTCAGGACCGGCGGGGAACTTCTGGTAGACAGTCTTTTGGCCAACAATGTAGACCGGGCGTTCTGCGTTCCCGGTGAGAGTTATCTGGCAGCCTTGGACGCGTTTTACCGCGCACCGGCTATTGACCTAGTGACGTGCCGCCAGGAAAGTGGTGCCGCCATGATGGCGGATGCCTATGGTAAGCTGACCGGGAAGCCGGGTATTTGTTTCGTAACCCGAGGCCCAGGCGCAACCAACGCGTCCGCGGGTATTCACATTGCTTTCCAGGATTCAACACCGATGATCCTGTTTGTTGGCCAGGTTGGGCGCGAAATGCGTGACCGGGAGGCGTTCCAAGAAATTGATTTTCGGCGCATGTTCGGTCAGATGACCAAGTGGGTTGCGGAAATTGATGATGCGGCGCGGGTGCCTGAATACGTCTCGCGCGCCTTCCACACAGCCGTTGCGGGTCGGCCCGGCCCGGTCGTTCTGGCCCTGCCCGAGGATATGCTTCGCGACCGGGCGCCGAGCGTAGAGATTACTGCCGCGCACATTCACGAAGCGCACCCCGGCACTGACGCCATGGAAGAATTGCGCAACCGTCTGGAGAAATCGAAACGTCCCTTGATAATTGTTGGCGGTGGCGGTTGGGACGCGACGGCTGTGACCAACGTGGAAAAGTTCGCCGAGGTCAATCATTTGCCTGTGGCCGCAGCCTTTCGCTTTCAAAGCCTATTCAATAACAACCATGCCAATTACGTTGGCGATGTGGGTATTGGGATCAATCCGGAGTTGGCAGCCCGCGTCAAGGAGGCGGACATGTTATTGGCTATCGGGCCGCGCCTCGGCGAAATGACAACTGGCGGTTACGATCTATTAGACATCCCGGTGCCGCGCCAAGATCTCGTTCACGTTTACCCGGCTGCGGAGGAATTGGGTCGCGTCTATAAGCCCATCCAGGCTATTAATGCTGGGATGAAGGCCTTCGCGAAGGCACTGGCCGATATGGAACCGTTGAGTGGCGCTTGGGCTGAGCGGACCCGCGAAGGACACGCCCAATATCTTGCTTGGTCGGAGCCGACAGAGGTGCCGGGGCCGTTAAACGTAGGGCGCGTGGTTGAACATTTGCGGGACGTCCTGGGCCCCAATGATGTGATCTGCAACGGCGCAGGTAATTTTTCAGCTTTTGTCCACCGTTTCTTCCGGTATGGAGGCTTCGGCACGCAGCTGGCACCGACGTCTGGCTCAATGGGGTATGGACTGCCCGCTGCCATTTCTGCTAAGCGCATGCGCTCTGACAGCACGGTGGTCGCCATGTGCGGTGACGGCGATGTGATGATGACCTGTCAGGAATTTGCCACGGCGGCGCACTATGGCATCGCCGTTATCGCGGTGATCGTAAACAACGGCACTTACGGTACAATCCGCATGCATCAGGAACGTGACTACCCTGGTAATGTCGTTGCCACGGACCTTACGAACCCTGATTTCATGCTGTTCGCTCAATCCTTTGGCGCGCACGGCGAAAGGGTGGAGAAAACTGAAGATTTTGCTGCTGCCTTTGACCGCGCTAAAAAGTCGGGCAAGCCAGCGATCATCGAATTGATTGTTGATGCGGAAGCAATTACGCCGACATTGACCTTATCGGGCCTCCGAGAGGCAGCATTGACAAACCAATAATGCGCAACCGCGCTTATCAGCAGTCGCCCGGCTTAAAGTGCTCGTTCAAGCATATGCTGGTGCGTTTAGTTTCGCTTTCAATAATTTCTCATAGTAAAGTTAGAAGGCTCGAAAACCTGGCCAGTTTCGTCTCATTCCTGCTCAATCACTATTGCGATGAATGTTCCAAGACTCGAGAATGTTTTAGATTTAATGCAACCTGCATTTAGGTTGGCGTCACGTCATATGAAGGATTGGAAAGGACGAATGAAATGACAGCGAAAGGCGTATTCATCGTTAGGGCGGAAGTGCCCGAGGCGGACCGAGCGGAGTTCGAGGATTGGTACCAGAACGAGCATTTGGGCGAAGCCGAAAAGATGTTCAACGCCACCGGCGCCTGGCGAGGCTGGAGCCAAGTTGATTCCGCAATTCATATGGCCTTCTATGAATTTGCAAGTGTGGAAGCCGCCGTTGCGATTCAGGAATCCGCAGCTCTGCAGACCCTTATCGGGAAGTTTGATGAGGCCTGGGGGGATCGGGTCAGTCGGACCCGCGAGGTGATCGCAGTGGCCGGTTGACGAGCCCCGTCTCGAGACCAGACCCGTTTGCTAGGAATACGATGGACCTGATGTATGGCGATTGGTTACCTGGGAGAGCTGATGGATTGTGTCCATTTTCAGCGGCCTGGCGAATACGAATTCTAAGGACGTATCCGCGATCAATTAAGAAAGCGTCATGTTTTCATATTCGCGCTTGGTCTGTGACTTGATACGGCGTTCAAGGGGTTGCTCTGTACTCTCAAGGTTAGAGCCTTTGCCCATTAGCTCCCAAGCCCCGTTATGGGCGGCTGGATCGACGGACTGAATCGTTTCACTTGAAAGCTATTTTCAACGCGTTGACAGTGTCGGACAATTGGACGCTCTTGTAAGGCAAGACCGGACCCTCACCCCATACGGGTCCAGGCCAGGCTGCGTCAGTAGCGAACCTAGCAATCACATGCACGTGCAATTGCGGCACCATATTGCCAAGGGCTGCGACATTGATTTTGTCTGGGTCGTGCAGACACTGTAGAGCATTTGAGGCGCGGTCGATTTCTTCTATGAGAGTTGCTTTATCTGTGAGCGCGACGTCGTGAAAGTCCCGAAGACCCTTACGCATGGGGACGAGAATCAACCAAGGGTAACTCGCATTATTCGACAACAGCACGCGACAAAGTTTCCAGTCAATCACGTGAACCGTATCAGCGTGTAATCTTTCGTGTAGAACGAATATGACGGTCTCCTGTATGGTTCGAAAAGGAAACCCTTTCACAAGGCTAAACGGGGTGCAAGGCAATGGCGGAGCCGCGTGTGCGGACCGAGTTCTGGGTGAAGGCGCAGTTGCGTCTATGTGATCAGGCTATGCTGCCGGCTTTCGTCCGTCGACGTGGCGACTCTGATGCCGGGGTCGTGATCGTTAAGTTGGATCGAATGAATGGGACGTCTGAAGTATTTGTTCAGGCCCGCGCTGGTGATGGATCACGAGGCTGGGTCCGAGGCTCTGGAGAGGGCCCCGTGTTGGATGCAGAGGCAGAGTCCTACATCCGACGTCAGTTGTCGTTTGATCCTGATATTTGGGTTCTTGAGCTTGAAGACCCAGGGGAGCTCTACGTACTTGACGGGCCGTTGATTACCTAGAGACCATCGGTCGCTCTGGATAATACCCGCGTTGCGGACCTATTGGGCACTGAGTTTCCGGTGGCATTTTGACGATTCTTATATCAGGAAAACTTTTTTGTTGCTTCCGTAAAGGGGTTTAATCACCACTTCGGGCACTTGTTTAGCATTGGCGCTTCCGCCCAAGTCGGAAGATAGAATCTCCCCATCGTGTGTTACTTGCTCCATGGAATTCATTAGTAACGTAGCGGCAGCGCCTAAGTTCAAATGGTCCTGTGTTGTAGCCATGGTGTATTATCAACTGATGGGGTTTGCGATGCCTTGACCAATAATATCGAAGGTCGATCCTTGGACTGGTTCGAACAAAGATACGGTGTCCTTCTCAGGGTAGAGATTGGTTATCGGCGCAATTTCCAAGGAACCGATCAACGCCGCCGCTATATCGATTGGCAGGGGAGGATCCAAACTAATAAGTTTAATGGTCAAGATAAATGAGGAAGGTTTTTTATGAGGGACAAACGCGAACCGTTTGAGCTAAGCGCAACGGAAGCATTGCACAGCATTGCTACTGATGAATTGACGTCAGTGGCCTGGATTGAGTCCTGCCGGGAACGTATCGATGCCCGCGAGCCGGACATCCAGGCGTGGTCATACCTAAATCCTGACGCCGTTGCGCAGACCACGACTCGTGTTGATCAGGGACATGGCCCTTCCATTCCAGTGGGTGTGAAAGATATTATTGATGTTTATGGCATGCCAACCATGATGGGCACGGATTTTCACGATGACACTCCAGTCAGCCGTGAGGGTGGGTCGGTAGCGATTATGCGCGCGGCCGGCTGCCTTTTTATGGGCAAGACCGTGACCACGGAGCTTGGACATCGCCATCCAGGTCCCACGCGCAATCCGCATAACCTGGCGCATACACCGGGTGGGTCGTCTTCCGGCTCCGCCGCCGCCGTTGCTGACTTTATGGTACCGCTATGTCTTGGGACGCAGACCACGGCGTCGGTCATTCGCCCGGCAGCGTTCTGCGGTATCGTCGGCTACAAACCGACTTACGGCGATTTTGATAAGTCGGGCATCCTTGCCAACGCGCCTACTATGGATACGCTTGGGATCATGGCGCGAAGCATTGACGACCTAGGTTTATTGCGCTCAATTTTGCTTGAGGAGGCGCGTCGGGAAGTCACCGACGTATCCCTTTCGGACATCAATTTCGCATTGCTAGATGTGCATCCGTGGAATACCGCCGAGGCTGAAACCCGACGCGTCATTGAGGCCCTCGCCGATGATATGGTTCGTGCTGGGGCGCGACCGGTCGATTTAACCATAGGCGACCAAGTTAAGCGGTTGATAGAATTGCACCGGCTGATCAGTGGTTACGAGTTCGGCCGATCTATTGCGTACGAGCGCACACGGCATCTAAATCAGTTGAGCACAGTGTTGCGTGAGGGACGTTTAGCCGACGGGCGCGAAGTGGACAGTCGGCGATATCCGGACCTAATCCGAGAGGTGGCAGCTCTGCGAGCAACTTTGGCGGAAGCATTAAAAGTTGTAGACATCATTATATCGCCTAGTGCTGCGGGGCCGGCACCAGCAAGCCTGGAATCGACTGGTGACGCAGCGTTCAGCGCTGCTTGGTCGCTTGCTGGAAATCCAGTGATTACCTTACCGCTATTTAAGGCGGCAGACACCGCGATGCCGATTGGGTGTCAACTGATTGCCGGATTTGGGGAAGACGAGAGATTGCTGAATGTTTCCCAAGCTATTATGGCTCGCTTTCAGTAATGATAGGCAATATGTCGTGCAGAGCGACGGGAGAAGAAATTTTCCGCGTAACGCCGTTTTCTGTTCCTAACAGCAAACCCAAGAAATCATTTCAATTAACCCGTATACCGTCATGCTGTTCTGCTGTCTCAACGAGACCCTGACAGATAGCGTAGCCCGCCACTTAATCGCGTTGACGGAAGCCGGCCATCCGGATGGCGCCCACCTGTCATGTTCCCCACTAAAAACTTCTCGAGGGTTGTGGGTCTAACACCTCTAAGATTGATTCGTCAGGATCATATCTGAGGCCTTCTCTGCAATCATGATGGTTGGCGCATTAGTGTTGCCTGACGTGATGGTCGGCATTATTGAGGCATCGACGA
>PARE01000052.1 GCA_002709525.1 Magnetovibrio sp.
ATAGTGATCTGTTTCGCCGCGGATCACGCAGCCAAGTGCTATAAAGCCGGCATAAGGATGTGAACCCGAAAAATCCATGGATTGCAAAGCCATACGTATTGCTGCTGGTAATTCGAAAACGCCAGGCACTTCAAGCCGCTCATGTTTAAACTTGGTACCATTCAAGGCTGAAATAGCCCCGGCAACTAGTTGGTCAGCGATATCTGAATAAAATCTGGCCTCGATAATTAAAATGCGCGAATAATCAGTCATCAAGGACCTTTCCAATTAACACTCTCAAGACGTATGGGTTGTTGTTCCACAACACGTAAACCGTAACCCTCCAGACCCACAATAGTATGTTGGGTGTTAGACAGAAGAACCATCTCACGAACGCCGAGGTCGAGCAGGATCTGGGCACCGACCCCGTAGTCGCGAAGGGTTTGTCCAGGCTCCGTGCTCGGGTTGCGGGTCTGCGAGTCACCCAAATTCAAGCGGATTCGGTCCGATAGCGCTGTTGGGTGCGGCTCACGTATCAGAACAACGACCCCGTGATCTAATTCGGAGATCATCTTCATGGCGGCCTGAAGTTCACCTGCCTTGCCGGTTGATTGCTCACCAAGAATATCATTCAGTACATTTAGAGCATGCATCCGTACAGGAGTTGGACGATCACCCGATATGTCACCTTTAATCAACGCAATGTGCTCGGCGTATGCGACCTTGTTGGTGTAAACGATCAGCCGAAACTGGCCACCAAAAGCGCTATCTAGCTTGGTATCCAGAGTTCGAGAAATTATGCGGTCGTTGCGCAGGCGATAGGCAATCAGGTCGGCGATGGTGCCTATCTTCAAACTATGTGACTTCGCATATTTGATGAGGTCCGGCATGCGCGCCATTGTACCGTCCTCATTCATAATCTCGCAGATTACGCCTGAAGCATTCAAACCCGCGAGCCGCGAAACATCGACTGCAGCCTCTGTGTGTCCAGCCCTAACCAATACGCCCCCTTCTCGAGCCTCGAGCGGAAAGATATGCCCGGGACATACAATGTCTGATGGTCCTTTCGATGTGTCGATAGCCACAGATATGGTGCGCGCTCGATCGGACGCTGAAATACCCGTGGTCACGCCGTCGCGGGCCTCGATGGATACGGTAAAAGCGGTTTGATGTCGCGACGAATTCCGCCTCTGCATCATGGGCAGCTCCAGCTCGCTAAGGCGCTCTCGGGTCAATGCCAGACAAACCAAACCGCGACCAAATTTGGCCATGAAATTAATCGCCTCCGGTGTTGCCATCTGAGCTGGAATGACAAGGTCCCCCTCATTTTCGCGTTCTTCATCGTCGACTAAGATGAACATGCGTCCGTTGCGGGCATCGTCGATGATTTCCTCAATTGAAGACAGATATTCGACCGTGCGGGCGATGTGTTGCTTCGAAGTTTTTTGAGGCAATGTCGTTATCCCGCAATATCTATCGAGGCGTAATCTTGAAGTCTCGCAACATACCGGGCGAGCATATCGATTTCTAGATTAACCGCGTCTCCAACCTTTCGGTCGCCGAGTGTTGTGACACATTTAGTGTGGGGAATGACGTTTACATCGAATTTTTCCGGCCCCACATCGTTGACGGTCAAGGACACACCATCGATGGTTATAGAACCCTTTGAGGCAATAAATCTCCCAAGGCCCTCAGGCGCCTCGAATGTCATTCGGGTTGAGTCGCCTTCCCGAGCCATGGCGACTAGCAAACCGACACCATCCACATGGCCGGAAACGATATGCCCACCTAATTCATCTCCGGCTTTAAGAGCGCGCTCTAAGTTGATTGCTGTTCCCCTCGACCACTGACTCATGGTCGTCTTTTTAAGGCTTTCTCCGGACACGGTGAGAGCGAACCAGTCGGAGCCTATTTCGACCACAGTCATACAGGCTCCGGAACACGCAACTGACGCGCCAATCTCTAGGTCTTCGGTGTCAAAGGGAACAGTAATTTCCATACGCGTGTCCCCGCTCTTGACGATATTTCGGATGGATCCGATGTGCGTAACAATTCCTGTGAACATGTCTGTCGGTTCTAAGCCTCGAGACGGCGTGTGTAAATTGTCAAGTTGTCGACGCCGAGCTTCGTTGTATTAGATGGTGCGAAGCCCCTCATGTCTGCAAGTCCATCCACATTTAGACCGCCGAAGACGGGAAGGCCATCACTGCCCATAACTGTGGGTGCGCGGTACCACGCCAGTTGGTCGACTAAATCTTGGCGCAAAAAAGAGGTTGAAAGTTTTGGCCCCGCTTCCACGAGTAGGCGTGTAACTCCGTGATCGGAGAGAAGTGACAGGGTCGCAGTTAGGTTCAAGCCCTCATGGGGGACATTCGGCACCCGTAGGTTAACCACCGCTGAAGAGTCGACGGCGAAATCTGTTCCTTCCGCTCCGATCCGCCACACGGGGACAATGTCTGCTGATAACGCAAGAGAGGTTTCCGCACCGAGGCGATGTTTTGAGTCCATAACGACCCGGATGGGTGAGAGGTGTGATAGTCCCGGGAGGCGGCAGGTCAACATAGGGTTGTCGGCCTCGACTGTCCCAATGCCTGTGAGGATTGCGTCATGTTGGGCTCGAAGAAATTGGCTGTGCTGTCGTGCTTCAGAGCCTGTGATCCATTGACTGTCTCCATTGCGGCTAGCGACGAACCCATCGGCGGTCGTGGCAATCTTTAGGGTGACTATGGGCCGCGCACTCTGCTGACGTCTCCAGAACCCCGAATTTAGGGCTTTGGCTTCCGGACCTAGCAGCCCCACATCTGTGGCTATTCCAGCCTTACGGAGGCGCGCGATGCCCCGACCAGATACCCGGGGGTCCGGGTCTATTGCGGCAACAACGGTGCGGGAAATGCCTGCTTCGATAAGGGCGTCAGCACAGGGATCGGTTCGACCGATATGACTGCAGGGCTCCAATGTCACGTATGCGGTCGCTCCTCGCGCTAAATCGCCGGCACGTGCCAGAGCCTCGGTTTCCGCATGTGGACTGCCACCGGGTTGGGTCCAGCCACGCCCAACAACGCGATTATTTAAGTCCTCGCGCACCAGAACGCAGCCTACTGCTGGGTTTGGCCATACATTTCCTAGGCCTCGCCGAGCCAGTGTCAGCGCAGACCTCATATGGCGGAAATCAGCGTTAGTCGGCGGCGGCTTCAAGATCGCCCAAATTTTCTACGAAATCCTCGAAATCCTTCGCCTCTCGGAAATTCCGATAGACAGAGGCAAAACGCACGTAACCGACCTGATCTAAATCTTTCAGATTTTCCATCACCATCTGCCCGATGGCTTTTGTCGGGATCTCATTCTCGCCGGATGCTTCTAATTGGCGTTGAACGCTGTTGACAATACGTTCGATCCGCTCAGGGTCTACAGGACGCTTGCGCAGAGCGATCCGTAATGAACGCGCTAATTTCTCACGATCAAAGGGGGCCTTTTCGCCTTCCTTCTTGACTACGGTCAGCTCGCGTAACTGAACACGTTCGAATGTTGTCCATCGTGACCCACACTCGGGGCAGAACCGGCGGCGCCGGATGGCTGCGTTATCCTCTGTTGGCCGTGAATCCTTAACCTGTGAATCCGAATGGCCGCAAAATGGGCACCGCATCGATTTGTTCCCTCCCCAGGTTTACGTTGTTCCCAACCGATCACACTTCCCGATAGATGGGAAACTCATGGCATAGAGCGGCAACCTTTTCACGCGCCTTGTTTTCTGCCGCTGAATTGTCTTCCGGATACACAGCAAGGCCATCTAGAACATCTCCAATAAGATTTCCAACCTGCCGGAATTCATTGGTACCAAATCCGCGCGAAGTTGCCGCTGGCGTTCCTAAACGGACGCCTGAAGTGACAGTCGGACTCTCGGGGTCGAATGGAATGGAATTTTTATTACATGTCATGCCGGCGCGCTCTAGGCTGAGCTCCGTGTCGTTGCCCTTAAGACCCATCGGTCGAAGATCAACAAGCATGAGATGCGTGTCTGTTCCACCGGCGACAATATCCAGGCCGCGTTCGACCAGGGTTTCCGCGAGCGCACCAGCATTGTTCACAATAGACTTGCAGTAATCCGTGAAATGGGGCTCAAGCGCTTCGCCAAAAGCCACGGCTTTGGCGGCGATAACGTGCATGAGAGGTCCCCCTTGCATGCCTGGGAAGACGGCCGAGTTAAATTTCTTGCCCAGGTCTTCGTGATTGCTGAGAATCATGCCGCCGCGAGGGCCACGCAGAGTCTTGTGAGTGGTTGTAGTTACTACGTGCGCATGTGGCAAAGGCGAAGGGTGGACACCGGTCGCTACAAGACCAGCGAAGTGGGCCATATCGCACATCAAATAAGCTTCGACGGAGTCAGCGATTTCACGGAACGCTTCAAAATCCAGGGTCCGCGGATAGGCCGAACCGCCGCAGATTATAAGTTTCGGACGATGCTCTTCCGCGAGATGCGCTACTTCATCCATGTCAATTAACTGTGTATCCTCTCGTACACCGTATTGAACGGCATTGAACCACTTACCCGACTGCGCCGGTTTGGCGCCGTGGGTCAGATGCCCGCCCGCTGCGAGTGAGAGTCCCAGTATGGTGTCACCGGGTTGGAGCAGCGCCAACATAACGGCGCCGTTGGCTTGTGCGCCGGAATGTGGTTGTACATTGACGAACTTGCAGTCGAACAGCTTCTTTGCTCGCTCAATAGCGAGCGTTTCAACGATGTCGACGTATTCGCAGCCACCGTAATACCGACGTCCGGGATACCCCTCGGCGTATTTGTTCGTCATGACACCGCCTTGCGCCTCTAGAACTGCTCGCGAGACAATGTTCTCGGAAGCGATCAGCTCTATCTGATCTTGCTGGCGCCTCAGCTCCTGTTGAATGGCCTCGTAGACGTCCGTATCACAATTCCTTAGACCGGTGCCGAAAAAGCCAGCCAGATCCGGTGTCTCATTCGATTTGTCGTTATCCAGCATCAGTTATTTGTCCTACTCAAAGACCAGTTCAATGTTTTTAATACGAGCGTCTCAGTTTGTTGACCCGGCGCGCATGCCGTCCGCCTTCGAAATCAGTTCGAAGAAAAATATCTAAGCAGTCTTTTGCCACTTCCTCGCCAATCATCCGACCGCCGAAACAAATGACGTTGGCGTCATTGTGTAATCGACACATCTTCGCACCCAACGCATCATGGACCAGGGCAGCGCGGACCTGGGGATGACGGTTCGCAGCTATNCTAATACCGATACCGCTGCCGCAGACCAAGACGCCGAAGTCCGCNTCGTTCTTGCCCAAGGCACTCGCGAGGGCNAAGCCAAAATCTGGATAATCAACGGAGTCNTGGGAGTNTGTCCCAAGATCGATGACTTGATGGTCCGACTNCTNGAGTTCGNTTTTGAGGATCGATTTTATGGGAAAACCCGCATGATCGCAGGCAATGGCAACGGTTAGTTGAGACATGAATATTCATCCTGAGTGCCGAAATGCCTCCTGGACCGCTACAGTAGTGTTGTCGGCCAAGCTGACGCTTATTTGCTTACCATATCTGGAGTTAGATTGCCAAGACACCCACTAGGCATGGGAGCGATTTCGCCGGGAGGTAAAATTTCATTCTTTCCTGACATTTTAAAGTTGATGGTGGCGCTCGCTCGGTCATAAGATGTAGCAATAACCAAACGCCAGGGAGGTCTCATGACAGGGGAAAACGGGGGCATTGCCTCCCGGCAAGATTTAATGCGGATGACGACAGAAATTGTTTCCGCTTTCATCAGCCGAAATTCTGTATCTTCGTCGGCTCTCACCACGATAATTGGTCAGGTGCATGAGACTTTACATGCATTGGCCCAATCAAACACTCAAGAGGCCGAAGCGGCCGTCAGTCGGAAGCCTGCCGTTCCTATTCGTCGCTCCGTCCACCCCGACTTTATTATTTGCCTTGAGGATGGGCGCAAGTTGAAAATGTTGAAGCGCTACCTCCGCGCCGCCTTCAACATGACCCCTGAAGAATATCGGGCCCGCTGGGGTTTGCCTCAGGACTATCCTATGGTGGCACCCAGTTATGCACAGAAGCGTTCAGATTTTGCGAAGAAAATGGGGCTTGGTAAACGTCAGGGCTAAGCGTTCTAGTCCTTATTTTGGCCACGGCCGCCTAGTGGCCGCTGCTGAGAGTTTAATAGCCCGGGCCGGCGTTTTGAAATTACGTAAGCAAGTTTTCGCGCTGCCAAGCGCTTGATCAGCGTTTCTCCGTATCGCGGGTCGGCAATCATCGTAACCTCAATGCCGGTCCGGGGATCAATGGCGTTGACACGCATGTAACGCCCCACCGAGATAAATTCGTAGAGAACTTCGCGCAAATTTATGTCACTGGAATTGACCATGCTAAATTTATGCCATATTCCGGGTGTATCTGCCAGATGACGAGTTACGATGGTAGGATATTTACTTAGTGAATTTGGCACCCCAGGTCCGATCTACCGTCTCCTGTGCGGGTTCAAAGTAATGGAGCTCAAATAGCCCCAAAATCGTTGACTTCAGCGATAGGTGTAAGGGGGCGGGCTAACAAAATGCGATCGCAGAGGTCTAAATTCTGGCTTGCGGGCTGGTTAATGATGAAGTTTACGTGGCATGCGTCTCACAAAATAAGCCAATGTAAATACGTCCTCTTTCCCGTTGCGTTTTCATCTCCATTGTACAAGAAAACCTACATATTCCGCCGGTACTGCCCGCCAGCGTCAAATAGAGCGTGGGTGATCTGACCCAGGGAGCAGACTCGAACTGCGTCCATTAAAACTTCGAAAACGTTGCCGCCATCCGTGGCCACTAGCTTGAGCCTGGTCAAGGCAGGTGCGCTAGCTGCCTCATTGCGTGCCTGGAATTTATGTAATCGGCAAATCTGACTTTGTTTCTCATCTTCCGTCGAGCGCTGTAGCTCGGGCACCAATTCATCCTCTGGCTCCGGATTAAGGAATGTGTTGACCCCGATGATCGGATATTCGCCTGTATGCTTTAGGGTCTCATAGTGGAGGCTTTCTTCCTGGATTTTGCCGCGCTGGTAGCCGGTTTCCATGGCGCCTAAAACTCCGCCTCGCTCGGAAATTCTCTCGAACTCTTGCAGCACCGCTTCTTCAACCAGGTCTGTCAGCTCGTCGATGATGAACGCCCCCTGGTTAGGGTTCTCATTCTGCGCCAAGCCCCATTCTTGGTTGATGATCATCTGGATGGCTAGCGCCCTCCGCACGGAATTTTCTGTCGGTGTGGTCACGGCCTCATCAAAGGCGTTAGTGTGTAGGGAATTGGTGTTGTCATAAGTTGCGATTAGCGCCTGCAATGTGGTGCGGATGTCGTTGAAATCCATTTCTTGAGCGTGCAGCGAACGGCCTGACGTTTGAGTATGGTACTTCAGTTTTTGTGAACGCTCGTTGGCGCCGTACTTGAGCCGCATCGCACACGCCCAGATCCGTCTAGCCACGCGACCCATAACCGTATACTCCGGGTCCATGCCATTGGAGAAGAAAAACGATAAGTTTTGCGCGAAATCATCGATATTCATGCCGCGCGCTAAGTACGCCTCGACGAACGTGAAGCCGTTCGACAAAGTGAACGCCAATTGCGAAATCGGGTTCGCGCCGGCCTCAGCGATGTGATAGCCGGAAATGGACACGGAGTAAAAGTTTCGGACCCGATTTTGGACAAAATATTCCTGGATGTCCGCCATCATGCGTAGTGCGAATTCTGTGGAGAAGATGCAGGTATTTTGACCTTGATCTTCCTTCAGGATATCCGCTTGTACGGTTCCGCGCACGTTCGCGTGGACCCATTTGGCGAGTTTCTCCATCTCCTTTTCAGAGGGCTCGCGGCCATTGTCGGCGCGGAACTCATCTATCTGCTGGTCTATGGCCGTGTTCAGGAACATGGCCATAGCGATAGGCGCGGGGCCATTTATTGTCATGGAGACGGATGTTGCCGGGTCGCATAGGTCAAAGCCCTCGTAGAGAGCTTTCATGTCGTCCAAAGTTGCGATCGAAACCCCGGAATTGCCAACTTTGCCGTAAATGTCTGGCCGCTCATGCGGGTCAAACCCGTATAGGGTAACAGAATCGAACGCTGTAGAAATTCTCTTTGCATCAGTGTATTGGGAAAGCATCTTAAACCGCGCGTTTGTGCGGAACGCATCGCCTTCTCCGGCAAACATGCGCGTTGGATCTTCGCCGTCGCGCTTAAACGCGAATACGCCCGCCGTGTACGGAAATGAACCCGGTAGGTTCTCCTTCAACAGCCATTTCAACAATTCGCCGTGGTCTTCGTATTTCGGTAGCGCGACGCGCGAGACAGTGTTGCCGGATAGGGTAGTTCGCTTTAGGGCCGTGCGAATTTCTTTGTTCCGGATTTTAACCACGTACTCATCGCGAGAGTAGCTCTCGACAATCGATGGCCAGGTCTCCAATAGCTTGCGTGCTCTGGGGTCCAATTCATCCTCGCGCTTGGCTAGCAAGGAGTTAATATCGTTGGTATCTGCTCCTTGCCCGGCTTCCGCCAACATTCGTCTAGTTTGGGTTAATTGTTGGCACTCACGGGCCAGGCGGGACTGGTTTTCGATGGTTTTATGATATTCGCGGATCGTTTCAGCCACTTCGGCCAAATATCGCGCACGTTCCGGCGGGACGACGGCCTGGCCAGGCTCCGATTGCTTGACCCCCACGGGATCGATGGAGCAGGCGAAGTTGCCCAGCCTCTTTTTGGAAAATTGATTAAGCATTTCCTGATATAAGGCGGTCACACCGATATCGGCGAACTTGGATGCCATGCAGCCGAATACTGGCATGGCGCCTGGCGACAGCCCAAACGCCTCACGGTTTCGCTGAACCTGCTTGCGTACGTCGCGGAGCGCATCAAGTGCGCCCTTCCGGTCGAGCTTGTTGATTGCGACAATATCGGCAAAGTCAAGCATATCGATCTTCTCGAGCTGGCTTTGGGCTCCAAACTCCGGGGTCATAACATAGAGAGACACGTCCACGTGGTCGACGATGGCAGCGTCCCCTTGGCCAATACCTGGCGTCTCGACAATCACCAAGTCAAAATTAGCAGCCTTACAGGCGGCGATGATGTCCGATGTGGCTGGCGGCACCTCGGACTGGGACGTGCGGGTTGCCAACGAGCGCATGTAGACGTTTTCTCGGTTGATAGCGTTCATTCGAATCCGGTCGCCTAACAGTGCGCCCTTGGTCTTGCGTCGGGTTGGATCGACTGCGATGATCGCAATTTTCGGTTCATCAGAATAGAGCCGGAACCGGTGGACGAGCTCATCGGTCAACGAGGATTTGCCGGCACCGCCTGTACCCGTGATGCCAACCACTGGGACATCCGTTTTCGACTCGGCGGCGGCGCGAACCGCAGACAAAAGTTTATTTGGCAAGCGGCCTAGTTCAAGCCCAGAAATAATCCGGGCTAGGACCGTGTGATCGTTTTTCTCCAAGCCGCTGAAGTCCGTTGGAAGCCCCTCGCCCAAATCCCTGTCTGCAAGCTCGAGCATATCGTGGATCATGCCGGGAAGACCCATTGACTGACCATCATTGGGAGAATAGATACGGCTTACACCGTAGTCATGGAGATCCTTGATCTCAGGTGCAACAATGACGCCGCCACCGCCGCCGAACACCTTTATGTCGGGGCGCCCGCGCTCGGCTAAGAGATCGACCATGTACTTGAAATACTCCACATGGCCACCTTGGTAGGAACTGACCGCGATACCCTGCGCGTCTTCCTGTATTGCCGCAGTGACGACCTCGTCTACCGAGCGGTTATGGCCCAAATGCACAACCTCCGCTCCCGCTTTTTGCAGGATGCGGCGCATGATGTTGATCGATGCGTCGTGACCGTCGAATAATGATGCGGCAGTCACAAACCGGATTGGAAACTTCGGCTCATAGAGTTCCGAATTATTAACGCGCTGAGCAATACCGTCATCAGGCATCGCGTCTCTCCCCGTATTTGCGTTTGCATGTGATCCACGTCGTCATCGAATGTCATCCTACGACATCAACGCACCTTGGGATACCCTGTGTCGTCAGTTACTTCCTCCAGTTATATCTTAGCAAGGGCTCACGTTTACGTAAACGTAAGCCCTTGCTGCGACATCAAAATGTTTGTGCCATTTGGTACTGCTGAGTGATTTGTCTGTGGAGAAGCAGGGCATTTGGCTTTGTTGACAGGCCCTGCCCTGTCTCAGAAACTTCTTTGCCATGATTGTGTCTTGAGAGGTCAGTATGCGTCTGGAAAACAAAGTTGCGCTTGTCACCGGCGGCACTAGCGGCATTGGCCGCCGCGTCATTGAACGGTTTACCGAGGAAGGCGCAAAGGTGGCTTTCACGGGGCGCCGTGCTGATCTGGGGGCTGGGGTGGCCTCGGTTACTGGTGCTTTATTCATCCATGGCGATGCGGGCAGTGTTGAGGATGCGGCGAACGCGGTGAAGACTACAATTGATCAGCTTGGCGGACTTGACATACTTATGAACAACGCTGGCGCGCCGGCAAAACCGGCGCCCTTCGAAGAGCTTTCTCTGGAGAATTTCGACGCAACAATGGCCGTACACGTGCGCGGTGCTCTAGCCCATAGCCAGCACGCGGCGCGCCACATGCGGGCTCAAAAATCCGGTTCAATCATCAATGTTGGCTCTATTGCCGGTCACCGAACTGGCTATTCGGGGTCAATGCTGTATGGCGTCGCCAAGGCTGCTGTTATCCATTTGACCAAGTGTGCCGCTATGGAGTTGGGCGAAGACGGCGTGCGGGTGAACTGCATTTCACCTGGCGTAATCGCGACGGGCATCTTTGCGAAGGCTATGGGCATTGATACAGATACAGCGGAGACCACTATCGAAAAAGTTAAACCTGTGATCGCCAGCATGCAGGCAGTGCCGCGCGCCGGAGATACGGATGACATCGCAAATGCGGCCGTGTATTTGGGCTCCGACGAAGCTGCGTTCGTCAACGGCGTTGACATAGTGATCGATGGTGGCTTGATATGGGGCAGACGATATTCAGAGACTTCCGCGGGCGGTGGGACGTGGAGTACGTTGTTCGATTGACCTAATCGTCACTTCCCCGGTCCTGCGGGGTTTGATTCCCCAAAGGCCTCTTATACCAATGTTTTTTGCCATGGACTGAGTCGATTACCGCCCAGAATTTAGTGACTGGCATCACGCACCAACGCATCATTTTCGACCTAAACGCTCAAACCTAATACTAGCATAATTTTTCAATCTCCGCGATGGTTCGTTGCGCGAAAAGGATAGTCTCTTCCGCAAACCGTCACATGTTGGTTTTGCGTACGTTTGACCCAGTTTCAAGTGTCATAGCTTGGCTGACCGGGCCGACTAGGGCGATACAGGTATGACCGGGTGGGTCGCCGTAACTGTTACACGTTGGTCTTGTAGCACCGCTCTCGCCGATGCCCCATGTGGAGCCCAATCGATCGCGAATATCCGAGGCAAGACGGCAGGCGTAATCTTAAGTCGCGGCGCGCATTTGGGCTTCGAACTCTGAAAATTCGAGTAATCCCCGCCGCGCTGCGCGGGTGTAGATAATGCCACCGCCCATAAAGTAGTTGGATGCGCCAGGTACCGCCAACAACGCGGCTGAGACGAGCCCGCCAGTCGAGCTCTCTGCAATAGCGATGGTCTCGCCCCGGTCCTTGAGAAGCTGGCCGAGCACCGCGCCGAGTTCAGTTAATCGGTCCATGGCCTATTGAAACTCATGCGGGGCCAGTATTTGACGTATTGTGTCGCCGCGGTCCAACCGATCAAAGCCATCGTTCAACTCATCAAGACTGATGTGCCGGTCGATGAGCCGGTCGACGGGCATGTCGCCCCTTTGGAACGCATGGATGAAGCGTGGAATGTCGCGAACCGGCACGCAACTTCCCATATAGCTCCCCAGCACGGACTTCTCGTTACTCACCAAATCAGCGTGTTCGAAGCTAAACTGTGCGCCGGCCGGTGACAGGCCGGCGGTGACGACGGCGCCGCCACGGGCAATTATGGCGTAGGCCGTCTCCATGGCCGGGATGGTTCCGGCAAGTTCGACGGCGAAATCGACGCCACCACCGGTCAGGTCCTGAACCTGCTCAATAACGTCGTTGTCGGTACCGTTAATGACGTGGGTAGCCCCCAATTCCTTGGCCAATTCCAATTTTCGCGCATCCGTATCGATGGCGATGATCTCTGCGGCGCCAGCCAGCTTGGCGCCCATGACGCCGTTCAGACCAACCCCGCCAAGGCCGAGCACCGCCACTTTGTCACCGGAGCGCACGCGGGCCGTGTTGATGACCGCGCCCGCACCAGTCATCACCGCGCAACCGAACAGGGCGGCGTCGGCAAGCGGCACGGATTTGTCGACGACAATAATGCTACCTCGGTCCATGACTGCATATTCAGCCATGCAGGAAATACCCGAATGGTGCCCGATTGTGTTGCCGTCAGCGTCGCGAATGCGCGAACCACCGCCCATAAGTTCGCCCTTGCCGCCTTGGGTCGCCGCTGTGAAGCAGTTCTGCGGCCGCCCCTCCAGGCAACGCACGCAACGCCCGCAGGCGGCGCTAAACTGAAACACGGTGTGATCGCCCTCTTTCAGGTCCGTGATAGCCGAGCCAATCTCAACGATCTCGCCGGAACCTTCGTGGCCCAGCACGATGGGCAGGGGCCGGGCCCGCGAACCATTGATCACCGACAAATCCGAATGGCAAACGCCGGCGCCTGCAATCTTCACCAGGACCTCGTTGGGGCCCGGCGGATCGAGTTCGATCTCTTCGATGGACAGCGGCTGGCTCTCGGCATAGGGCTTTTCTGCCCCGGTGGTGCGAAGTATGGCAGCACGGCATTTCATGGCGGATCCTCCCTCGTATTGTTACGTCTGTGTTATCCTGATCGCTTTTACCGCGCAAGCCGCTGGTATTTTGTAGTAGGTTAAGGATGCGGTGCGGTTCATAAGAACTATCATGCGGCGGTTCTTTTCATTGTCCCCATTGTTCAGCCTATACACGTTGGTTATGAAGTGCGGCGTAAAAGTGATGGGAGTGCGGTGTTTTGGTTGGTAATTGGGGGTGGGTATGGATGGAAGACGCTTGCTTTTTTTGTGTCCCCGCGATGTGACAAGTTGGCGTCTTTACATCGCCGCCATGCGGAGCCCTTGTCCATGATCGAGACCGCGTTGGGGTTAATTTCGCCGTTGGTCGATCCGATTTCCGTGCCGGAATTATCCATTGTCGTTGCTACCATGATGCTGGCCGGGTTCATGCGGGGATTTGTCGGGTTCGGCAGCGCGCTGATTATTATTATGATCTTTAGTGCAATTTTCGGCCCCGTCGTTGCGGTCGCCATTTCCTGTCTGATCGGGCTTCCAGCGGTATTTTTTCTGATTCCCACGGCGATCCGTCATTCCGAGCGTGCCTTCTTGCTACCCTTTGCCATTCCGGCATTCATCGCCGCGCCGGTCGGGACCTCGGTTCTGGTTTCCACCGACCCGGTACTCATGAAGATTGCCATTTCCTTGTTCATCCTGGCCGCGGTCGGATTCATTTACCGAGGATGGCGAGCACGGAGCGGCATCGGGACAAAAATCATGTTTTCTTTCGGTGTGGGGGCCGGTCTCGTGCAGGGCGCGGCTGGGGTCGGCGGACCACCAGTTGTTGCCTTGGTTTTGTCGCGTCCGGGTGATGCCGAAACCCAGCGCGCTAACGTCATAGGCACGGTTAGTGCCCTTGCACTGTCTTCACCGGTTCCGCTTTGGTACTACGGTCTGTTCACGCCCAGTGTGTTGATACTGAGCCTTGTGTTGTTCCCGCTCTTCACCCTGTCGGTTTGGGCGGGGGCCCGGTTTTTTTCAGGCGGGGGACAGCGCCATTTTCGCGGTGCGGCCCTGTTGATGTTGGCGGTGATCGGGATGATTACGCTTGGGCTAGCGGTTCAGGATTATATAGCACGGGGATAGGCGCCACCGCCCAGGTACGAGGCCTGTCTCCAAAGGCTTCTTCCGGTAACCGATTGAGAAAATCTGTGCCTTGCCATTTTCCGCGGTTGGCAGCGCTGGAAGCCAAATGATTGTGAACCTCGTCCTTGGCCCCTGGGCCGCCAAAGCATTGACAAAAGAAGCGTCGAACGCAAGGTTGGCCCGTTTATGACTACCCAAAACCCGACCACGGACCCCTGATCAAACCATGACCGATAGTTTCCCCCCTGCCAGATTTCCCGCCACCCGTATGCGCCGCAACCGCCGCACCCCCTGGCTGCGCCGGCTGGTGCGAGAGAGCCAGGTGACTGTCAACGACCTGATCTGGCCCGTCTTCGTGGTCGATGGGGAAAGCCAGCGTGTGCCGATCGAGTCCATGCCGGGCGTCGATCGCCTGAGCTGCGATTTGATCGGTGATGCGGTCGGTCAGGCCTGGGACCTAGGTATCCCGATGATCGCTATTTTCCCATACACGAGCGAGAGGCTGAAGACACCCGACGCCCGCGAAGCGGTCAATCCGGACAATCTAGTTTGCCGGGCCGTTCGAGCTATCAAGGACAGCGTACCTGATATCGGCGTCATGTGCGATGTGGCGCTGGATCCGTTCAATTCCGATGGACACGATGGCATTTTACAGGACGGCATCATCCTCAATGATGGATCCGTTGAGATCTTATGCCAGCAAGCTCTAATCCAAGCCCAGGCTGGTTGTGACGTTATTGCACCCTCAGACATGATGGATGGACGCGTCGCCGCGATCCGCTCGACCCTAGATGGGGACGGATTTGAGCACGTCGCGATCATGTCCTACGCGGCCAAGTACGCGTCTGGATTTTACGACCCCTTCCGCGATGCCGTGGGCTCCGGTGGCGCACTGAAGGGTGACAAGAAAACCTACCAGATGGATCCGGGTAACACTGATGAGGCTCTTCGGGAGGTGGCCTTGGATATCGCAGAAGGCGCTGATATGGTAATGGTTAAGCCAGGCTTGCCCTATCTGGACGTGGTCTGGCGGGTCAAGGAAGCCTTCGGCATGCCCACCTTCGCTTACAACGTATCCGGTGAATATGCCATGCTGCGCGGCGCGGGCGAAGCAGGGCGTCTTGATTATCCTAAGGTCTTGATGGAGACGTTAGCGTCGTTTAAACGCGCCGGCGCTGATGGTATCCTCACCTACGGCGCGGTTGATGCGGCAAATTACCTGAAATCAAGTTAAGGCGTCCGCCGTAGCCATTGTCCATGCTCTTCCGGACTCGACCCAAACGGACCCGCATATCTATCTACGTTATACCTATGCCTTCATCGGTTGACATAGACCGTCACTTCCGGGAGTGCCAGCGGTACAGCGACAGTGTTCTCCGGCGCCAAAATGTCCTATAGGTCAAGTTCGGGTAACCATAACATTCTGTTTTCGATAAAAAAGTGGTCACCTAATCGTCTAGATCCTCAGCCGGGTCAGTGGCTGATAGGTTTAGAGACCGGACACAAAGTCGGCTCGTTAGTCCATTTTATCATGTCGCGGCCGTTTTCCGCCCTTTCTGCCAAGCTGTTAGTTGCAGCATTAAAATGGGTAGCGCTAGAACCATACCGATGAAACCGGAATTTAATCCGGGCGCCACCACTAAGATTGCCGCAATGCCCAGTAACCAGCGGTGCCAGGGCCGCATGTCGGCAACAAAATAACCTGTCAGGGCTGCGCCCAGCATGACGATACCTAACGCACTGCCGCCGGTGGCGATGAAGAACTCTTCCCAAGTGAAGTTGTCTAGCACTAATAACATTGATGGTGCGTACATGAATACGAAAGGCACCAACGCCTTTGCCGCGCCAAGCCGGAACGCCGTGTTCCCGGTCTGCATGAGTGGTGCCTGTGCAATCGTCGCACCAGCGTAGGCTGCCAAGGCCACGGGCGGTGTGATGTCCGCAAGGACACCGTAATAAAAAACGAAGAAATGCGTCTGCATTGCATCGACGCCAAGCACTGCTAAGGCCGGCGTTGCCATGGTAGCTAGCACCAGGTAGGTGGCTGTTGTGGGCAAGCCGGCACCCATGATGATGCAAGATACTGCCACTAGCACCAGCGTCATAAATAAGGTCGCGGAGTGCACAGTTAGCATGCCAGTAGGATCAAGGGCACTGATCAGGGCACCGAAATCTGATGCGAATGCATTGACCATTGCGGCGATGTTGAAAGGTGTGCCGGTCACGGTCAGTACGCCTATAATGATACCCACCGTGGCTGCCGCCGCGCCAACGGAGAGCGCATACTTTCCGCCCATTTGGAATGCGTCAATGAATCCCCGGAGATTAATTGCATCGCAGGCGATGTACTTGGTCGCGCGTTCCTCTTCGATGTTGAAAAATCGGTTAGCCGCCCATCCAATAAAGGCCTTGCCGAACCCCATAGAGAGTGCGGCGCTGATCGCCCAGAAGGCCGCCCAATAGGGGGTGTACCCATTGAAGATCATAAAAATGATGCCGATAAATGGAATGAAGGTGAGCCAGCGGCTTGCCAGGATTTGTATCAACTTCGGCAATTCGTGATCATGTAATCCCCGAAGCCCTAGCCGCTTGGCTTCAAAATGTACCATAATCAGCACGCCTAGAAAGTGCATGGACGCCGGAATGATCGCCGCTAATATGACATTCTTCAGAGGTATTTCCAAAAACTCGACCATTAGAAAAGCCGCCGAACCCATTATCGGTGGGGTGATTTGCCCGCCTGTTGAAGCTGCGGCCTCGACTGCGCCGGCAAAGTGAGGTTTGTAGCCAATGCGCTTCATGGTTGGAATGGTGAGTGAGCCGGTCATCACCGTGTTTGCGATGGAGGACCCGGAAATCATACCCATCATGCCCGATGCTAATACGCTGACCTTGGCTGGCCCGCCAGCGAAACGCCCTGCGACGCAATGCGCCAGATCGATAAACAACTGGCCCAATCCTACGCGGATCGCAACCATGCCAAACAGAACGAAGTGAAACACGTAGGTGGCAACCACGAATACGGGGCGCCCGTTGATACCCTCGCCCTTCAGGTAAAGATGGTCAATGAGCGCTGGCCATGAGGTCCCTGGGTTGACCAGTGGATATTCGAAATACAAACCAAACAGCGCGTACATAATGAACAAGTTGGTGATGATTGGAAGCGAGATCCCTGATGTGCGCCGGGCCGCCTCAACAACGATCAGAACCAACGCAGTTCCCATAAGAATATCGAAAAGGTGGGGGTCCCCAATCCGAAAATTAAGCTCATCCAGAACCCCGCCCATCCCTTCATAGGTGATAGCCACATACATGGATGAAATGCCGATCAGCACGAATAAAAACCAGTCGTAGTAGGGCACGCCACCGTGTCGCGTGGCATCCCGAGCCTTGGCCTCGGCGCCGGAAAGATGGACAACACCGCGTGCTACGGGCTCAAGAGCGATCACAAATGCGACTATGCTGGCGGCTGTTATTAAATGCAGTCCGTCGTTCTCTAGTCCCCAGGTAATATCACCGATGCCACCGCCGTAGTAATACCCTATGATTAGGAAGAACATGATCACAATCGGCATGCGCCGCTGCGCCTCTATTATTAGGGTTAACATCATAACTGCGAGGCCCATGCGAATGGCAGGCGGGACGCCGTTTGCGCCCCATAAGTTGTTACCGATTACGTCTGCGGAAATGCAAGCCATGAGCACCATAAAAAGGGCCAGCATGGCTAGTAATACATGATCTTTGGTATTGGATTTTGTGCTGTCACGGTTGGCGCACAAGCGCCTCGAGAAATGGACAACAAGAATAAAGTAGGTGAAAAGCGCGATAGACGCGAGAGAGCCCATCATGCCGTAGACAAAAATTGTTGGAACGCCGATCTTGATCAAGTCTGGCCAGCGAATAGAGAGCTCTGCAGTGCCCGCGATTTGTCCAATGGTGTCGACGGTTCGGTGTGGGGTGTACACGAGGTAAATTAAACCCAGCACGAACGCCAAATGTACGCCAACATGCCAGTGGTGCTCTAATACGCCAAAACCGGCGGTGTAGTAGTGAAACAGCGAGAGCAGGAACAGGAGGCCGATAACCAACCATTTGGCTAGCGCGTAGGTGTGTCGGAACTGCATTTCCGGGTCATATCGCTCTTCCAGTTCCTCGGCTGCCTTATAGTCGATCTTAGCGTCAGACAAACCCTTTCACTCCCATCCCGCATAGTATCTAATTTGATTGATAGAAAATAGGACGAAGAACGCGATCCAGGAGCGCTGAAGCTCCTAGATCGCAAGAGATGGTTCTTCGATTATTTAGCGCCGACTTCTTTGTAGTATCTCTCTGCACCCTTGCAGAGTGGGATTGGTACGCCGTCAAACGCCGTCTCTATGGTCATGGACTTTCCTTTGGCATGACCGTTGGCGAGAATCTTAGCGGCTTTTTTATTGCCAAACAGGCCTTTGACTACGCCATAGTGCAGATCTTCGGGCAAGTTATTGCGCGACACCCAGAGCGCACCAACGGCGACTGTCTCGACGTCTGTATCATTGCCCTTGTAAGTGCCACCAGGAATCACTGCTTTAGAATAAAATGGTGCTTTCTTGATCAGCGCGTCCCGTTGCGAACCGGACACCGTCACCAATTGAGCACCCTGCGTTGCTGACATCTCGACGATCGAGGCGTTGGGATAGCCTGTCACCGTAATAAATGCATCTAGGTGCTTGTCTCTGATCATATCCGCACCGGTCTTGGACTTAACATATTCTGCCTTGAAATCTTGTTTTTCCTTAAGGCCATATGCGTCCACCACCAAACGCGCGCCAACAAGTGCACCTGATCCGGGTAGTCCCATTGCGACGCTCTTGCCCTTCAAGTCACTGACGCTCTTGATGCCGCGGTCCTTTCCTGCGACCACGTGTACGTGCTCTGGATACAGGCTGGCGAGTACACAAAGCTTCTTGATTGGCTTTTTGCCTTTGAACGGTCCCGAGCCGCTATAAGCCCAGAAGGTGACGTCGGATTGCGCAAAGCCAGACTCGACTTGGTCGGACTTGATCGAGTTGACGTTAGCCACTGAACCGTGCGCCGATTGCGCAATGGCTACCAAATTCTCCATCCCGCAGTTGCCGCCCTTGGCACACGTTCTTGCTCCCGGTGGATTAGAGATAACCTGTGCTAGCAGGCCGGCCATCGGAAAATAGGTGCCCCCAGCGCTACCGGACGCGATGCGGAAAAATTGCATCTTTTGAGCTTCTGCGTTGCTGGCAAGAGCAGAAGCAGCAACCGTCGCCGTGACGGCAAGCGTTTTCAGGAATTTCATCGAAGTTTCCTCCTTGGTATTTTCGTTTCATTAGTTTTGAAAATGGCGTAGCTGCGACCGTGCCATATCCATGTCCGCGTGCGACACCAAACCACTATGCATAGTTTGCCTTTTGGAGTAGCTTACTGCAAACCTATCCTGTGTTGCAGATGGAATATTTGTTTCAATCTGGCTGCCAAGGCCCTTAGCCATTCGCGGCCGACCGAAATCTGGTCTGGCGCCATACTAGCGCGATAAGTGCTGGTTTATGACTCCAATCCTCAGTTTCGCCCAAGCGTGATGGCTCAAAGCTGTGCCATGGATTGGGGTGATATCCGGCGCTAACCAGAGTGTTCTCATATCACACCTTTGGCGCGCCATTCGACGATCTCAGCTTCAGTGGCGTCAATGACCTCCCTGAGTATTTCTTCCGTGTGCTGACCCAACATGGGTGGGGCGTGCCGGTATGAAGTGGGCGAATCGGAGAATCGCATGGGGCTGCCGACCATGTCGACGCCACGCCCGCCCGTGGCCGGATGGTCCATGTGAATTTTCATGCCACGAGCCTCGACCTGGGGATCATCGAAGACTTGGTCGAGGCGGTTAATCGGTCCGCAGCTAACATTATTTTTCTCCAGACCTTCCAGCCAATGCTTGGACGGTTTGGTTGATAGAATGTCTCGTAAGATGGGGATAAGCGCGTCGCGATTAGTGACGCGCGCGCCATTAGTGGCGAAGCGTCCGTCCGCTGTAAGCTCGGGGCAGCCGGCAAATTCACAGAGCCTCTCGAACTGGCCGTCGTTGCCCACCGCCAGGATGATATCTCCGTCGGCGGTTGGGAACGACTGATAGGGCACAATGTTCGGGTGTGCGTTACCCAACCGTTTTGGGACCTCTCCCGTGGCCAGATAATTAGCACCCATAATTGAGAGAATGGCGGCGGTGGTATCCAACATACCGATGTCGATGAATTGCCCTTTCCCAGTGACTTCCCGGTGGCGTAGCGCGGCGTTGATGGCGACGCCTGCATACATGCCGGCAATCAGGTCGGAGACTGGAATCCCTGCCTTTTGCGGCTCGCTGTCAGGGTCGCCGGTGACGCTCATGAACCCGCCCATTCCCTGAATAAGGACATCATATCCGGGGCGTTTTGCATAGGGCCCTGTCTGGCCGAAACCAGTGATGGAGCAGTATATGAGGCCGGGGTTTTCCCCCTTCAGACTTTCGTAGTCCAAGCCGTACTTGGCCAGGCCACCGGTCTTAAAGTTGTCGGCGAAGATATCGCATTTGGTGATCATGCGGCGCGCCAGCTCCTGTCCATCAGGGTGTTTGACGTCCAGGGTCATGGACCGCTTGTTGCGGTTAGCACAGGTAAAATAGGCGCTCTCACCCGTATCGTTGCCATCTGCGTCTGGCAGGAATGGCGGCGCGAAGCGGCGTGTGTCGTCGCCTGTATCGGGACGCTCGATCTTGATTACGTCTGCGCCCAAATCGCCGAGCATTTGCGTGCATGAAGGGCCAGCCAGGATGCGGGTCATGTCGAACACGCGGATGCCGTGAAGGGGACCGGTCATGGAAATCTCCAAAGATTCAAAATGATTCGTTTTGATGTACGGCGTAATCTGTACGCCATAGCAGAGATATCCCACGGGTTGGGTTGGTAAACAAGGGCCGCGCGCTATGCGCCGGCGCGAGGGTGAAATGCAATTTTACAAGAGATTTATAAAGATATTCCTGATCATGATGGTCATCGTCGCGGGAGCTATGGTCTGGTTGGCCTCTTCCTTGCCCTGGACCAGAGGGTCAATGAACGTAGAGGGTCTTACGAGGCCTGTCGAAATTTTACGCGATGAGAACGGTGTGCCGCATATTGTCGCTGAGACAGAAGTGGACGCCTATTTCGCACTTGGAGTGACCCACGCCCAGGATAGGTTTTGGCAGATGGAGATCATGCGTCGCTTCGGCGCGGGCCGTTTGGCGGAGGTTCTGGGACCCGAGGTCGTGGAGGTGGACCGCTGGGCTCGGACTCTCGGACTGTATGCGCTGGCCGAGAAGATGGTCGCCGATACTGCGCCGCCCGCGCGCGTGGCGTTGGAGGCTTATGCGCGTGGCGTCAACCATTGGCTCGAGACGGATATTGGCCTGCTAGCGCTGGAATTCGCGATCATCCGTTTTGAGCCCGAACCCTGGAAACCGGCGGATTCATTGGTCTGGGGAAAAATCATGGCATCGCGGCTAGGCGGAAATTGGCGCGGCGAAGTACTCAGAGCGGAACTATTAAAAATCCTTTCAACTGAGCAGGTTAGTCAATTATGGCCGCCCTACCCCGGCGACGGGCCCGTGACCCTTGCTAACGCAGAGTCGGGCGGGTTGATGGGATTGGCCGACCTTGCGCCCTGGCCTGCCAATTGGCCAAAAGGCGCGTCCAATGCCTGGGCTTTGGCGAAGGGGGCGACGGATACCGGTGGCGCTATCCTCGCCAACGACCCGCATCTGGCATTTTCGGCGCCTATCATGTGGTATCTTGCCCGCGTTGAGACCCCTAAATGGAAAGCCATGGGCGCAACCGTGCCTGGTGTTCCCTTCTTCATACTGGCTCAGACTGGCACGCATGCTTGGGGCATGACGTCGACCCAGTCCGATATCGAAGACCTATTCATCGAGAAGTTCAGTCCAGATGAGCCCGGTCGCTACCTCACCCCCGATGGGTCCGAGAAATTTCTTATTCGCGAGGAAACCATAAAGGTAAAAGGCAGCGACGATGTAAAGCTAACGGTTCGCTCCACCCGCCACGGGCCCGTAATTTCCGATCTCCGCCCTAGCGTCAAAGGGTTGGTCGACGATGACTTCGTGGCCGCTCTCTCGGCGACATACTTAAAACCGGGGGATCGCAGCGCCGATGCGTTCTACGAGCTCGTGCGGGCTGAGAACTGGACCTCCTTCAAGGCTGCGCTAGGACTATTTCAAGCGCCGCAGCAGAATTTTTTTTTCGCCAACGTTGACGGGGATATTGGGTTCATAACTGCCGGATGGGCACCTATCCGCGGTCGCGGTAAGGGTTTTGTGCCCACCAAAGGTTGGACTGGCGAGACTGACTGGCGCGAATTCGTGGCTTTGGATGCATTGCCGCAACTGGCCGGAACCCATGTGCGTCGCTTGGTTAACGCCAATAATCCAGTAACCGAGACGGCTTATCCCTATTTCCTAGGCGTTGATTGGGCGCCGCCCTATCGCGCGGCGCGCATCCACACACTCTTGGACGATGGTAGAGGGCGAACGATCCAAGACGCTGCGGTCATGCAGCGTGATTTGTTCTCAGGGATGGTGCATGACCTATTGCCCATAATGATAGGTGCCGAACCCAACTCGATGGCGGGCCAACGAGCGATCGCGCTGCTCCGCAACTGGGATGGCGTTATGGCGCCACAGCGCGTGGAGCCGATGATTTTCAATGCGTGGCTGTTGACCTTGAACCGCGCCCTTTACGGGGACGAGCTTGGTATGCAATTGGGCGATTATCTGGGCGGACGCCCGATGACCGTGAAATCCCTATTAACTCGGTACCAGGCTTGGTGCGATAACGTGAAGACTGATAGAGTGGAAACCTGCGCGTTTATCCTTGCACAGTCGCTGGATAATGCCACTGCAGCCCTGATTGACCGGTATGGTGCGGACGTGAACGGTTGGCGCTGGGATCAAGCCCATGTGGCCCATTTCCCACATCCCGTGCTGACCCGCGTGCCGGTTTTGCGCGGAATTGCAGACCTGAGCGTGCCGACGGGCGGCGGCAATGCCACTCTCAACCGGGGCGCCATGCATTTGGGTGCTAAACGGGAGCCCTTCCGACATGTCCATGGCCCAGGCTATCGGGCTATCTATAACTTAAGGGATCTGCAGGGATCGAGATTCATGATTGCCACTGGACAGTCGGGAAATCCCCTATCGCCGCAATATCGGAATTTTTTGAAGCCCTGGGCAGCGGGCCAATATATCAACCTTGGCGTTCCGTTGGCAGTACTGCGTGCTCAGGCTTCATCAAGGCAACTTCTGAACCCAGCGCCAGGCGAAGACTGAATTCACTTAAGAAAACAACTAATTTTCGTATAGCATTGAAAAATATACACTTTTGTCCCTAGATCAGGTGATAGAAATTCCTAGCGCAGCAATGATCAACATTTTTCGCGCCAGGTCATTGTCATCTGGTGGAGTTGAGTGGGCGAAGAGACCTGGGTCTCCTAGCTCAAAAGTCGTTTAAATGGGGTGGATGGCGCGAGATAATGATGCGGGCTAGTGCGTTTTTTGAAACTCTTCG
>PARE01000053.1 GCA_002709525.1 Magnetovibrio sp.
CTTGTAGCGAGCCTGAGACTTCTCTTCTACATTATCGGCAACACGCTTTACGGAATGAATCGCCAGTTGAGTCTCCGCACAAGAGCTAACGATTACCATAATCGCCGCAACCAACCATACTCGCATCACTCTGGCGCGCCGAAACATAACCTTACCCATCTAAAAAACTGTCTAAGTGTGACCTATATCTATTACAGAAAACAAGTCAAATCACTGGATCTTGTGGTTGTCTGATAACTCACGACTGTTTTTTTATGTGTTCAATAAGCTGAGAGTTCGGGAACCCATCAGCAGGAAGGCTATGCCTACGCTGATACTTTTTAATGGCTTTCGACGTCATCGGTCCGACTCGGCCATCAGGTTTTCCCGCGTTGAACCCCAAAGCGTTCAATCGACGCTGCAAATCGAGGATATCATGCCGGGAAAGTGGGTTAATATCTCCCAGCTCCGCGCGTAATTTGCCTTTACCAACTAATCGATCAGAGAGATGCCCAACCGCAAGAGCGTAGAGATGAGATCGATTCCATATCATTGTTGTGCGGTAATTTTTATAAACCAGAAATGCTGGGCCACGATAACCTGCTGGCAGTAAAATTGATGCATCATCAACCACCACATCAGGCAGAGGTTTCCCATTTACCTGCCGCACACCCAGAATATTCCATTCCGCCAAGGATTTTTGAATTTCCAGTCCCGACAACCCGACATCAAAAGACCGTGGCAACTGAACTTCCCGTCCCCATGTGCGGTCTTTTTGCCATCCGGATTGACTGAGATAGTTGGCAGCAGACGCAAAAATATCTGGTAGACTGTTCCAAAGGTCGCGCTTTCCGTCACGATCAAAATCAACGGCAAAATCTCTATACGTTGTGGGAATAAATTGATGATTACCCATCGCACCCGCCCAGGACCCTTTGACGGCTGGAGGGAAATGGCCTTTGTCAATCAATTGTAGAACAGCTAAGAGTTGCTGGCGAAAAAACGCGGCACGCCGACGATCGTGAGCCAAGGTGACCAAGGCGCCGACAACCGGGAAAACGCCAGTATACTGACCATAGTTACTCTCCAATCCCCAAAACGCGACCAAAAACCGAGGCTGTACGCCATAGCGTTCAAATACGCGACGCAATAGCGGCGCGTGCCTTTCGAGCATCTTCTTGCCCTTCACTATTCTTTCCGCAGAGATGGCTTTCTTGAAGTAGCTGCCGAGGGTCAGCGTGAATTCTGGCTGGCGGCGGTCCAATTCAATGACCCTTGGTATCGGCTTTACCCCTCTTAAAGCATGCTCGATGGTTGCCTTTCCAACGCCCCTTGCCTCCGCCTCCGCCATCAGAGCCTGTAGCCACGTCGGAAAAGGCGGAGGCGGTGCGACGGGTTTTGCCATTCCAGGCAAGCTGTTGCCTATGACCAGGGCCAGAACCCCAGTGCCAAACAATTTTCGATATATAGGTTTCATATGATACTTCCCGATCATTCTCTGACGAGAAGATGCCACGTAACCGTTAACAATTACTGGCCGGGAGCCGGAAATAAAGACTCAGATCGATCCGTCAACCAGTAGAACAACAACCCCAGACACTCATGTAAGGCTCTCGAAAATGCAGAAATGCCGCCCCTGAAATTGAAGCTTGGACGAAATACAATATCACCTGCCGTCACAAAATCTACAGGATAGGGTATGACCCTCCATCCCGCCTTGCGAAATGCTCCAACGCTTCTTGGCATATGGAAAGCTGAGGTGATCAAAACCCAATTCTCCTCCATTTTTGGTTTAATAATATCGAAGGTGAAATTGGCGTTCTCGAATGTGTTTCGTGACTTATCCTCGAATAGCACGCGAGCCGGATCAATAGAAAACAACATAAACGCACCAGGTGCGACGTGAGCCTCCTTGTTTTCCTGGTCCAATGGATTGCCTGATCCCCCGCTGAAAACAACCCGCGCCTCGGGACTATGCTCTAAAAGCGCCCTCACCTCGGAAATGCGCTCTACCGCATCGTTGATCGATAATCTGCCGCGCGCCCTTGTAATCTTCGCATCAAGAACGCCGCCCAAAATCACGATTCCATCAATCTGGGCCGGCAAATTAGGGTTTGCGGGAAATCGGTTTTCCAATTCCTGTACTACGGATATTCCGACGGGAAGTGTAGTGATGGCGATGCAAACAATTGCCATGGCGTAGGAAATAGCTCGTGCGGTCCGGTTCCACCGGAAGTAAAAACAGATGGCAATCACGCAGATCCCGATAAACAAGAGGTTTAGCGGATGCACAAGAAACCATAAAATCTTCGAAAACCAAAAGAACATAGTTTCTGATAGCGCGAAGCTACCAAACCAGCAAGATTTTGGATCAATTCAGCCGTCTAGACATGTAACGACAAAGCGGTTGACACAGGTTCGCTCCCCATACAAGCTTGTTTCAATACAAACAATAACTTAAAGCTCGCGAGAGTTTGCTCAGGGACGCTAGGTTACTTTCAATTATGTCGTCATACTCACCTTTCCACAGCGTTTAAACGCTTATTGCGTTTGACAACTCTGAAGAGAGCGATGTTTTGGCAATGAAGTTTGTTAACAATGCTTGGTATGTTGCGGGTTGGGCCAGTGAGTTTAAGAGCCAATTAAAATCGATAACAATTCTCGAACGCAATATAGTAGCTTACAGGACTTCAAATGGTCAGGTGGTCGCACTTGATGACCGCTGCCCCCATAAATTCCTCCCTCTCTCTAAGGGTCAGCTGATCGAGGACCAGATCGTCTGTGGCTACCACGGGCTCACCTTTGGCGGCGATGGTGTCTGCAAACGGGTGCCTGGCCAAAGCAATATTCCACCCTCGGCGAAGGTCCATGCCTATCCGACTTACGAACGACACGGTATCGTCTGGATTTGGATGGGTGAGCGTGAGCATGCAAATACGGCGGACGTTTTCGACCTTCCCCAATTCGAAAATCCAGCCTGGCAAGCGCATCTGGGAGAGGCTCTTCACCTGAATTGCAACTATCTCAGCGTTGCAGAAAACCTTGTCGACCCTGCACATGTTAGCTGGGTGCATCCGACAACGCTCGGGAGTACGGCCAGTGAAGACATTCCTGTCGAGTTTGAGATTACAGACAAAAACATTATCGCGTGGCGCTGGATCAGGAATTCTCCACCGATCGGCTTTTTCCAACAGTATGGAAATTTCGGTGGCAACGTGGACCGCTGGCATTATTATTACCTTCAACTTCCTTGTACAGCCGTTATCGATTTCGGCTGCGTAGAATCCGCATTGCAACTGCCGGAAGCCCGCCGTCACGAGGGTTGTCAAATTTACGCCATCCACTTCATGACGCCCGTCACGGCTAACTACACTATTGATCGATGGATGCACATCCGCAACACGGCCATCGACGACGATCAAGTGGCCGCTCAAATAGATGCAATGCTCAAGGTTGCCTTCGACGAAGATAGAGCGATTTTGGAAGCCATTCAGGCCGAAGAAGAACGGGCGGCCAGTCCACCGACTTTGCGTCTTGCCATCGACAAGGGAGCCAACATATACCGCAAACGCATCGACCGACTGATTGAGGCAGAATCACTTCAAGCGGCGGAATAAATTTTCAACCAAGCAGAGCCAAGGCATCTAAATTGGCATCAACAGAGAGGACACGACATGAAACTTTCAAAATTTCTGACGGGCGGACTTATTGCAGCGTTGTCCACCGTTTGGGGCGTCAACGGAATGGCCGCCGAGACCATTAAGATCGGCGACATCAACAGTTACAAACGTCTTCCCGCCCACACAATCCCATATAAGAAAGGTACCGAACTCGCGATTGATATGATCAATAGCGCTGGCGGGGTATTGGGGAAAAAGCTCGAAATTATCTCTCGCGATGACCAGGGTAAGCCTGGCGAAGCCGTGAAAATCGCCGAGGAACTGTTTACGCGTGACGGGGTCGTGATGATTTCTGGATCCCTGTTCAGCCACATTGGTCTCGCTTTGACATCATATGCAGGGCAAAAGAAACGCTTATATCTGGCCGCTGAGCCACTTGCCGATGCATTGGTGTGGGCGAAGGGCAATCGCTACACCTTCCGCCTGCGCCCCTCGACCTACATGCAAGCCGCCATGCTAGCGGAGGCCGCGGCGAAAGTTTCCACGGCTAAGAAATGGGCCACGATCGCGCCCAACTACGCCTATGGCAAGGATGCCGTTGGCGCATTCAAAAAGGTTCTCAAGTCGATCCGTCCCGACGTGGAATTCGTCACTGAGCAGTGGCCCGGCCTTTTCAAGATCGATGCCGGCGCCGAAGTGCAGGCCATCGAAGCGGCCAAGCCTGACGCCATCTACAACGTCACTTTTGGCGGTGACCTAGCTAAATTCGTCCGCGAAGGGGACCTGCGCGGCTTGTTTAAGGGTCGTTTAACATTGGGCCTACTGACCGGCGAGCCCGAATATCTTGACCCCTTGAAGGGTGACGCACCAGCCGGTTGGGTCGTCACGGGTTATCCCTGGTACGCAATCAAGGATGCGGCTCACCAGAAATTTGTCGATGCCTACCAGAAGAAGTTCAACGACTACCCACGCATCGGCTCCATCGTCGGCTACAACACGATGCTCTCCGTTGCCGCCGCGCTTAAGAAGGCCGGCTCCACTGATACGGAAAAGCTGGTCGACGCCTTCGAGGGGCTGAACGTCGATACCCCTATGGGCAAAGTTCACTACCGCAAGATCGACCACCAGTCCACTATGGGCGCCTGGGTCGGCAAGATTGCCGTCAAGGATGGCAAAGGTATGATGGTCGACTGGGCCTTTAAGGACGGTGCCAAGTACCTGCCGTCGGACGCCGAAGTCATGAAGATGCGTCCTGCCAAATAGCCTGCCTGAACCCGACGGGGCGCGCCACAAACGCGCCCCGTCTCCTTTTTATTCTCCCGACTAGACCGGGCTGAACTGTTGCTATGGCTTTTTATTTCGCGCAATTGCTGACCGGCATGGCGAACGCCTCTGCCCTATTTCTGGTAGCGTCGGGATTATCGATCATCTTCGGGGTCACCCGGGTTGTGAACTTCTCGCACGGGTCGCTTTACATGCTGGGCGCCTACATCGCTTACTCGTCGATGACCGTTTTGCCGGGCATCATCGGTTTCTGGGCGTCGATCCTGGTCGCCGGGCTTGCGGTGGGCCTGATCGGCATTATTATCGAGATCTGCGTTCTAAAGCCCATCTACAAGGCACCGGAATTGTTCCAACTGGTGGCCACTTTCGGCGTGATCCTAGTGATCCAGGATATGGCGCTCCTTATCTGGGGTCCCGAAGATCTGTTTGGTCAGCGCGCGCCGGGCTTCGAGGGCGTAGTCGAGATCTTCGGTGAACGGGTCCCCTCCTATGACCTGGTTCTTATTGTTCTCGCCATAGCCGTGCTGATCGGGCTTTGGTGCCTGTTCACCAAGACCCGCGTCGGCATACTGGTCCGCGCCGCGACACAAGACCGCGAGATGGTCTCGGCCTTGGGCGTCAATCAATCGGTTCTGTTCTCTGGCGTGTTCTTCCTAGGCGCCTTTCTAGCCGGCATCGGTGGTGCGGCCCAGTTGCCCAAAGGCAGCGCCAACCTGCTAATGGATTTTGGTATCCTAGCGCCAATTTTCGTTGTTGTGGTAACCGGCGGCATGGGATCCATCTGGGGCGCATTTGTGGCCGCCATGCTGATCTCCGTATTACAGGTATACGGTATCCGGCTCCTGCCCAATTCAACTTTAGTGCTGATGTTCATCGTCATGGCCGTGGTCCTGGTGATTCGGCCCTGGGGCCTTTTCGGCAAGCCTGAGGCCGCTGGTGATCATGGCTCTCAAGGGCCGCCACCAAAACCCTTCCGCCAACTCGATCCAAGCGGCCAGATCATTGTGGCGGTTATCATCGCGGGCTTAGCCCTTGTGCCATTATCGGGTGTCAATTTCCTTTCGGTCCTGTTTGCCGATATCATCATCTTCTGCCTGTTCGCCGCCAGCCTGCATTACATCCTGGGCGTCGGCGGACTTGTATCCTTCGGCCACGCCGCCTTCTATGGTGGCGGCGCTTACGTGGCCGCTCTGTTCGTCCAGTACGCGGGCACGACTATGGAACTAGCGCTGATGCTGGCGCCGTTGGGTGCGGGTTTCGCTGCACTAATCATCGGCTGGTTCTGTGTTCGACTAACTGGTGTCTACTTCGCCATGCTGACCCTGGCCTGCGCACAGGTATTATGGTCCATAGTCTTCCAATGGGATGAGGTCACCGGCGGCGACGATGGCATGCTCAACATCTGGCCCTCCGCCTGGGCCAGCGAGCCCAGTGTATATTACTACCTAGTTCTAATCCTCGGTGTCGGCGGTGTCCTGGTGCTCCGCGCCATGGCACACACCCCATTCGGTTACGCGCTTCGCGGCACGCGCGACTCCGCGCTCCGGACCGAGGCCATTGGCATGAATGTTAAGCTGATCCAATGGATGGCCTTCGTATTCGCTGGTGCCATGGCCGGCCTGGCCGGTGGCCTGTTCGTCTTCGCAAAGGGTAGTGTGTTCCCGACCGAGATGGAAATCGCCACCTCTTTCGACGCGCTGATCATGGTCTTCCTGGGCGGCGTGCAATCGCTCACCGGGCCCATAGCCGGGGCCAGCGTGTTCACTTTGCTGCAGGACTGGTTATCGCGGTTCGAATACTGGCGTCTATTGCTGGGCTTGTTGATAATCTTCATCGCAATCCTGCTGCCGGGCGGTCTGGCCGGGGCCGTCGATCAGGTGAAGGCCCTAATTGGTTACGCGCGCAAGGATGAGGCCCAGCGATGAGTTTCCTGACAGTCCAGAACCTGTCAAAGTCCTTCGGCGGCAACCGTGCCGTCGATGACGTTTCCTTCACCCTGGGGAAGGGCGAACTGCTGGCCCTGATTGGTCCAAACGGGGCGGGGAAATCAACTTGCTTCAACATGCTCTACGGTATCCTTGCTCCAGATAAGGGTTCTGTCTGCCTGGACGGCCGCGAGCTGATCGGCATGAAGCCCCGCGACATCTGGCGCCTAGGCGTTGGCAGGACCTTCCAGATCACTGCTGTCTATGCTTCCATGTCGGTGGTGGAAAACGTGCAGATGGCCCTGATCTCCCATAACCGAAAGGCATTTTCCGCCTTCACTGGGGCAGCCAAGCTCTATCGGGACGACGCCATGGCGCTCCTTGATCTCATTGGTATGAAGGATCAGGCTGACCGGGCCGCTAACATCCTTGCCTACGGGGATTTGAAGCGTCTGGAACTGGCCGTCGCCCTGGCACACGACCCGGTGCTCCTCCTCATGGACGAGCCCACCGCCGGCATGGCACCGGGTGAACGCCGCGCACTCATGAAGCTGACCGCCGACATTGTCGCCAAACGCGGCGTCAGTGTTCTGTTCACGGAACACGACATGGACGTGGTGTTTGAGAACGCACATCGCGTTCTAGTTCTAAACCGGGGCCAGTTGCTGGCTGAGGGCTCCGTGGACGATGTCCGCGCCAACCCGGCTGTCCAGGAAGTCTACCTGGGCGGCGGCACAACCTTTGGCGGAGACGGCGATCATGCTTGAATTCAGCGATATCCATACCTTTTACGGCGGCGCCCACATCCTGCACGGTGTGTCGCTCCGCGTCGAAGCTGGTGAAGTTGTCAGCCTCCTGGGCCGCAACGGCGCCGGCAAGACGACAACCATCAAAAGCGCCATCGGCATGGTCCGTCCCCGCGACGGCCACATAATCTTCGATGGCACAGAAACCACCTACTGGACCTCACACCGGATCTGTCATTTGGGCCTAGGTTACGTGCCCGAAGAACGGCGGATTTTCTCCGATCTCACGGTGATGGAGAACCTAGAGGTTGGCCGCCGCCCGGCCCGTACAGATACCCCTAACTGGACCTCGGACACTCTGTTCGAACTATTCCCCAACCTGGCAGAGCGTCGTTACAACCTGGGTGGCCATTTGTCCGGCGGCGAACAGCAGATGCTAACCATCGCACGGACCCTCATGGGTAACCCGAAACTGATCTTGCTTGATGAACCCTCGGAGGGGATCGCGCCGGTGATCATCGAGAAAATGGCCGAGGTCATCGCCGAATTCAAAACCGCCGGTCTCACGGTCCTGCTGTCCGAACAGAACCTGCATTTCGCCAAGCTTGTATCGGACAAGGCCTACATCATCGAGTCCGGAGAAATACGCTACGAAGGCACCATTGCTGAATTGGAGGCCAATGCAGAGGTTCGAGGGAAGTATTTAGCGGTCTAGACTGAACATGCCTACCCATACAGAGTAGAAAGCACGAAGATAATTGGTCAAGCTAGAGCAATGTATCTGATGTAAGGGCTACTATCTTGAGTGACCGACCGGCTTTTTATCCAAAGTTTGCAAGTTTTAGTCCTGCCGCGCGCGCCATTTTAATCAAATAAAATCCATATCTTTATGCACATCAGCGGACGTTACTAAAAAGACCACGTTCGGGAGAAATAGATGAGATACCATCGGCATATCAAATGAGAGGAAGAAAAGAATTCTAAGCCATTGAAAACATTTACTTCTATCCGTCTCGATAATGGTGTTTGGAGTGCTAATCTGAAAATTAAGTATAGCTTGTTTTGAAAACGCGTTTAATCTTATACACTTTGAAAAGTCCCTTTAAATATATAGCTAGTTGAAAAGTCTTGTTTGAATTTCGTTTCTTCGAGATTTATCGCTCAGAAGAATACCTCTTACTCCTTCTCGACGGTGTTCTGGTGACAAGCTCTCTAACGATAGCTTCGAGCATAGCAGCGTTTCTTTTAGCAATTTTAATTGCAGCCATTCGATTTTGGCAAATATCTATATTGGCCCAAATCTGTACCTCTTATGTGGAGTTTATCAGGAATACCCCGTTAATAGTTCAGTTATTTTTTTTCGCATTTGGTCTTCCTGCACTACTCTCGTATGTATGGCCATTTTGGTGTCACGCCCTACTCGCCTTAACGGTAAATTTCTCCGGCTATTTCTCGGCAATACTTTACAGTGGCTTTTTGAAGACGCCACGGGGTCAAATTGAGGCTGCAAAGTCCATTGGTTTAAGAAAATGGATTATTTTTAGGAAAATAATTCTGCCTCAAACGCTACGGTCGATGTATCCATCATTATGCAGCCAATTTATCTTTGTTTTTTTGACGACCGGGGTCATTTCAGAAATAGGTGTGGTAGATTTAACTCACTCAGGATTATATATAGATAGTCGAACATTCCGATCTTTTGAGGTATTCATTGTGCTGACGATACTTTACGTATTGATAGCCCTCATATTTAGATCTGTCCTGCATATAATATTTTCTAAAAAGCTGAATTCAGGCATTTAAATGCAAGAAATTTGTGTGGCAATATTTGGAGAGCCAGAGGGCATAATTTTTTGGCAACTTATAGCTGCCACCCGGTTTACAATATATCTCTCTCTTATCGCATTTTTGGGGGGTGGCGTTGTCGCAGCAATTATTTGCTTCGCGAGAATTAGTCCTTCGAATTTCGCAAAACGCGTCTCTGCCGGTTACATTTGGAGCTTCCAATCCATTCCTTTATTGATGATCTTATTTTTAGCCGGGCTAGGTGTGCCTCGATTATTTGAGATCAATGTTGACCCATGGACTGCTGCGGTTGTCTCACTAACTATCTTTACTTCTGCGTATCTCGCTGAGGTATGGCGAGGAGCATTTAATGCGGTCCCTGCTGGGCAGTGGGAAGGGGGAGCGGCACTGGGGTTAAGTTTTGTAAGGATTTTTTTCATCATCATCCTTCCTCAGGCCTATCGATATGCTCTCGGCCCAACAGTTGGTTTTTTAGTTCAAATTATTAAAGGTACTTCATTGGCTTATATCATTGGTTTTCAAGACCTTATGCTATTGGGAAAACGTTGGGCAAATGCACCTATACCAGGTTCAGAACCCTATTTAGTCTTTCCATTAATGGCACTCATTTACTTCTCTCTGTGTTTTCCATTATCTAAAATTGCGACATTTCTTGAGAAAAAACATGCACTTTGAGTCTTGAAAAAAAAATGCACTTTGCGCAATAAGCATCATTAGGACGACAAATTTTTTTAACTAGAATCTCTAAATCTAGTTTAAATTGTACAGTGTAGCTGAATTTTATTGCATTGCCTGATTAATATTTAGGCAAATTCAATGCAAACTGGTGCTGGGTATCCATCCATGAGAGAACTGTGGAATATTTTACCAATATAAAAATTCTTTTTCTCATCTATAAGCGCTTGTTATTAAGTGAGATTTCATGAGGGGATAGATTTTCAATCACGTTTTCCCTGGTTGGCACGTTATTTGAAGTAGTGAGCCCAATGGTGGATTTTGCTGAATGATTTTCGGCAAGAGGGTCTTTTGTGAAATACGTACACCAACGGTAACGTCAACCTGATGAAAAGGAGTGGTCATGCAATTAATAAACAAATTTATCAAATACGCGGTAGCGTCTGTGTTCCTATTGTCAGCCCCTGCACACGCGGACCTGAGCGATATACTCTCTAAAGGCGTCGTAAAAATTGCTGTACCGGAGGCCTTTGCTCCCTTTGGCTCCGTCGGTAAATCGGGCGAGCATGAGGGCTATGATGTCGATGTCGCTAAATTAATAGCCAAGGATCTTGGAGTAAAATTAGAACTCGTGCCTGTTGTTTCTAAGCAAAGAATACCATTTCTTGAAACGGACAGAGTGGATTTAGTTATCTCAACGATGGGGGCAAACCCCAAGCGCGCGAAGTCTATAAATTTTTCTAGTGCCTACGCACCCTTTTACTCTGGGGCATTTGCGGCATCTGACGTTAAGGTATCTAGCCCGGCCGATTTAGTTGGTCTTAAAGTAGGCGTAACTCAAGGTACTTTAGAGGACCTGGAAATCACAAAAACAGCTCCAAAGGGCGCGAAAATTACCCGTTTTGGAGATAATGCTGCGACGCTAAGTGCTTTCAAGTCGGGCCAGGTTGACGTCTTGGTTGCCGGAAACACCGCTGCCGCCGCATTAGCAAGTAACAATCCAAGCTTGGATATAGTGCGAAAATTCATAATCAAGGACAGTCCTTGCTTTATCGGCGTTAAAAAAGGGAATGAAGACCTTCTGCGTTGGGTGAATGTATTCATCCTACACAAGAAGCTGGGTGGTGATTTGAATAAAATCTCTCAGAAATGGCTGGGCCAAGACCTGCCACCACTACCATCTCTCTAATTGTTCGCCATGAATGTAATGGGAGGTTTTCGTGAGAAAACCTCCCATTACAGATAAAATGCGAGAGGTAGGACCTAGCATGTGGTGACTAAGTGGTTCTTACCAAACGAAGATCTGAATACAATCTAACACCCCAAAAATCCCCAAACATAAAGATCACGCTTAATATGGATGTCTGTTAACCAAGGCTTCGATTGAATCCGCCACAGAAAATTCATTCGAGAGGCGTGACTAGACCCCGTAATCTGGCACCTTACTCTATCTACTTTTTGAGCCACATCGCCTAACTGCAACCAAGACCAGTGTGGATGCACAAATACCAAAGAACGTAAAAAGAATCAGAGATACTTCATAATCACCAGTCACATCGACCAGGCTGCCAGACATGAGAGGACCGACAGCTTGTGCAATGATTTGCACTGGGAGAGTGACGCCACGTATAGCACCCAAGTTTTGACGCCCGAAACTGTTGGCCCACGCCACTGGCAAAAGCGTCAATAAGCCCCCAATCCCAGCTCCAAAAACACAAGAGGCCAGGAGTGCTGTCCAGACATCAAATACCACAAGCATGATGCCCGCACCAATTGACATTAGGACCGCAGCAACCAACAAGCTTTTCATAGCACCAAATTTTGCCTCAAGCTGGCCAAATACGAGTCCGCCAATGGCCGACATTAAAGAAAAGGCACTGACGGCCGCTGCGGCATACCCCATCGAGATACCCCTGTCGATAAGGTGTGGAGCTTGGTGCAGACTTACCCCTGCCTGAACAGGGAAAATAAATGCCGAAAAGGCAACTAATAACCAAAATGTTGGTGTCCTAAGAGCCTGACCTCGCGTAAAACTTCGCTCTGGGTCGAAATAATCCCCCTCATCTGATGTATTGGAGACCCTATCCTCAATGTTGGTGTATGGTCGGAGACCTATATCCTCCGGCCGTTGTACCATTAAGATTAGGTTAGGAAGAACGCCCACGAGTAAGACAAAGACACCAATGACAAGCCATCCTAATCTCCAATCCCAAAACTCGATGACTGCGAAAGCAACGATTGGAAAGACGGCCAGACCCAAACTGTGCGCGAGCGCTGCAAATGACATGGCGCGCCCACGAAGATAGATAAACCAGTTGGCAACAGCGCTTGTGACAGCTATTTGGAACGGCCCTACAAATGCCATTCGCCCCAGGCAATACGCTACATAGAACCATATCAATGACTGAGTTTGCGATAAAAGTATTAGGCTCAGTCCAATAACCAATGATCCAACCACAAGAATTTGCCGCGCTCCTCCGCGGTCAGCGATCACCCCAACTTTTGGAGAAATTAGCGCGCCAAGAAGTCCGCCAACCGTAACTGCGCCTGAAAATTCAGCCATCGACCAATTGAAGGTCGCGCACATTGGAATGGCAAAGATCGATAGGACTGCCACCGATGAACCTTGCTTGGCAAAGTTTGCGCTCATAGTGCATCCAACGATGACCCATCCATAAAAAAACGGCGTTTTTCGGATAAAACTCTCAGGTTTACGCATGACTTGAACCGAAAAATTTCATGGCTTTGACCTAATCACGAAATTCTTAGAGACCTGGTTGATGGGTGTTCTTAGATCTTTGCAGACGAACAATGATAATGATTGGACTGCTGCTGGAGCCAAAACAAATCCAGCGTAATGCAAATAAATGTATGATCGCGAACCTGTTCGGCGATGCCCATAGCTGCACCCGCTGAACGAAGATTAGCTATTTTTTGACCTCCACCGCCATCGGCGAACCGCTAGAACCGAGCCTGTGGTGTCTAAGTGGTACCTCCTAAACGAAGATCGGAATAAAATATTGCATCTCAAAAACCNTGAACGNACAGATAACGCCTAATATNGTCGCTTGNCNTGCACCAGTTGATCTCACGGTTCCGNAATATTTCATCAAAATNAATAGAGCCGCGCCTTATCGAGNATATTCTCCATTTCGTTAAATCGGCCGGCCAAGTAGCGCTCAAGGTTCCGGCAGAAGATNTCNGTGATTAGAGCGTTTTCTCTTTCCACGGTGCTTGCNGAATGGGGACTGATCAGGACGTTTGGCAGGCTCCAAAGCCGNCTCTCTGGCGGCAGAGGTTCGACAGCAAATACATCAAGTGCCGCAAAACCTACTTGACCGGTAACCAAGGCTTCGATNAAAGCCGGCTCATCGACCACNGCCCCNCGCGCCACATTAANAAAAACACCACCGGGTTTNATCGCTCGGAACGCCNTAGCATCAATCATTTTCTCTGTTTCGGTNGTATGCGGNGTACTCAGNACNACAGCNTCGCTTATGGCTAGCATATCGTAAAGAGCGTCTGAATTGTAGAACTCGGCTCCAATTACCTCGGCGTGCGAAGTGCCGCCTGGGCTTCCNAGATAAANTGTTCGCATTCCNAAGTTACGCCCCATGGCGAGAACCCGGCGACCNANTTGACCGGCACCGATAACCGCCAATGTCTTGCCCTCAAGACCGTCGCCGCAGTAGCGGGCCCAGTGNTGGTGTTCTTTTTCCGNNGAGAGGTGGGCAAGGTCGCGGTAATGGATGAGCAGCGCCAGCGCCACGAATTCCGTCAACGGCGCTGCATGGACACCTCGCGCCGTAGTGACTAGGACATCCGAATTCTGCAGGCCAAGGTCCTTAACCAATTGCCCAACACCGGAACTCGTGGTTTGAACCCAGCGCACCTTCGGCGCGCCATCGAGACCGAGCGCTTGGCCTGGCACGTCGGCAGGAAAATCCCAGAGCACCTCTGCCTCGGCAAGATGTTGTTCCCAGCGCTTCTGCTGCCCTGGGTTGCGGCGAAAATCTTCGACCCCTTTGTGATCCGCAATGTAGCGCGTCGGGGGCAACAAGTCCGCCGCGTAGACCACCTCGACCCGATCAGGCGCCACTGCCTTGATACGGTCAACGTATTTCACCTCCAGTGGCGAGGTGATAAAGACGTTCAGTTTCGCCGTGGATGAGCTCATCTGTCCGCGTTAAGGCGCGTGGTGACCTTCGCCGAGGCACCCGAGATATCGCCTAATCTTTCCCCGTCCAACAGGCGTTTGTGAATGCCCGGTTCGCCCTCTCGCTTGGCTAGTGCCCAATCCACGTGCGCCTCCGCATCGTCTGCCGGCATTACCAGGACACCGGAGAAGTCGGCAATCACCAGATCGCCCGGATTAACGACGCTACCACCGATTGACACCGGCACATTGAAGCTGCCGCCGATATCGTAGATCCGGGTTGTCACGGGTGCGAGGCCACGGCTCCAGACTGGAAGGCCGTATTGCTTGATCTCCGGCAAATCTGTGCAGGGCCCGTCGATGATAACGGCGCGACATCCTGTGGCGACGATTGCGGCTGCGACGCCGCCGCCGAGACAAGCGTGTTTATGATCACCAAGGCGATCGATGCACAGCATATCGCTGGGCCGCAGAAACTGGATCACATGGTGGAGCAAGGTGGAATCTTGTCCAGGAATAGCCAAGGTGACCGCCGTCCCCGCAACGGTCATCGGCTCACTGAGGACGTTTTGAATAGCTTTATCGACAAAGCCCATGTGGCGGATATGTCCGATGGTCGCCGTCTCCACCGTTGTGCACTTGTCGACCAGTGCCGGGGTAACCGGCGCTGGCATGTCGTTAATCACGTAGACCATGCTTTTACGTCTCTCAAAAGTTTGCCGCAAAGCTTAGATCATATGAGCTTGTTGGGGGCGCCAGCAACGCCTTAGTGTAGGCAGTTTCACCGACTAATTATGCACACACACGAATGAGGGCATGTTGCCAATGCATCTAACGACGCCTGGGTTAAATACTGTTTTTAGACGAGAAATCTATGAATCCGCCTGACGATGAAGCACACTTCAGGTTCTTTTAGAACGTTTTCGCCTGGAATTTCATCGGCCGGAAAGAAGTCAGTAACACGAAGATTTTGCTATAACGCCCAAATCATTGCTATGCTCGTGTTTGCTAGTGGTATCCTTTTGTTAGGAGGGATATGCTCATGGACAAGATTTTCATCGTCGCCACAATGGATGTTGAGCCTGCAACTTCGACAACGCACGCCTCCGCGACGGGACCTGAAAGTTGGGAAGATGGTGAAAAATTCATCCGCGGTTACGTCGATCGAACCGGTGACTTTGGCTTTCCCGTCTCCTTTTTCATTCACCCTGAAGTCACGGTGGTGCAGAGTGATCTGTTCCTGGAGTTAGGCGAAAAAGGCCACTGCGTCGAAGGGTTGCACATGCACGCCTGGAAGTTCCGTGATGGCAAGTATAAGGCGCATTTTGGCGGCTTGAATGAGAAAGATATGCGCGCCAACCTGTCCGAGGGGATCTCCATGTGGCAATCGGGCATGGGTCGGCGACCGCTTTACTTCCGTCCTGGCACGTTTTCAGCCAACGATTTCATGTATCAGGTTCTTGTTGATCTGGGTTTCCGGGGCGGTTCGTGCTCCTTACCAGGACGAATCTGGCGGCGCATGAACGCCATATGGACCGGCGCTGAACCTGATCCGCACCGGGCCCATGCTGTATTTCGTCAACTGGTCGGCGATATCGAATTCGCCAACATGCCGGTGTCGGTTGATTTCTCAAGCCGAACCGTCACCGTCGGCAGCGATTTCCAGAAGATCGATCCCAATTCGCCGGAGGCGGCGGGAGCAAACACGGTTTCCAGCCATTGGGACCTGCGGCCGGACTGGCGCGATGCGGATTATGTAACCATTACCAACAACATTCTTGACCAGATCCAAGTCCGCGCGCCGACAATCCCCGTTCTCAACTTCATCACCCATAACGACAATGATCATACCAATCCGAAAGACCGGGTCTGCGCTAACTTGATCAAGTCGATGACCGCCATTACCGAGTGCTGCCAAGCCCGCGGCATTACGCCTGTTGGCACGACTTTGGACCACATTTGCGATTTGGTCCTGGCCGAACCGATCAAAATGGAGCCGTTTGTTTACGCCTGAGGGCGCACGTCAATTTTACCGCATCGCGACGTGTGCATAATCAAAAATTCGAGAAATATCGAATGGATGCCAATAATAAAAATGAAGATCACTGTAGAATAGATGAAAAGCAGAAATTAACCACTAGGGAGTTTAAACATGTCGTATCGGAGTTTGATATCATTTTCAACCGTAGTTCTAGCGCTTGCCGTTTGGGCGGCACCGCACAGCGCCGCTGCTGCGCCCGAAGTCGTTTGGCGCCAGAGCACGGAGCAACCAGCCGACAGCCTCGAGGGTCAAGGGCATCAGAAATTTGCGGAATTGGTGAAGAAGTATTCCAACGGCCGAATGGAAATCAAAATCTTTCCGTCCGAACAACTCGGAAAGAAAGCCGCTGTTATCGACCAGTTGCAAGCCGGGACGGTGCATATCTTCAACTCAACCGCCGCCTATCTCAGCAAATGGGAACCGGCAATGAAATACATTAGCGCGCCGTTTGTATTCGATGATCGGGCGCATTGGCTCCGGTTTATGGAAACCGACTTGGTCAAGGGCTGGCTGAAAAACGTCGAGGACAAGGGCGGCATCACCCTGATTGGCAACTATATGGACTTCCCGCGAGGCTCATGGCGGGTCATCGTTGCCAAGAAACCGGTCAAATCCATCGCGGACATTAAAGGTCTGAAACTACGCATGCATCCGGACAAGTTAGCCGGCGCGGCATGGAGCCATCTCGGCGCGGAGATCCGGGTTCTTGGCTGGACCTCAGTGTATGAATCGCTCGGCAAGGGCATCATCGAGGCCGTCAACAGTCCCGCCGCCTTGGTTGAGTCCATGCGGTTCTACGAAAAGGCCCCGCACATCACGGCGCACCGTGAGTACGAGCAAAGCGTTGGCTACATGGTCAATGCCAAGGCCTATAATAGTTTGCCGGCCGACCTGCGTGCCGCTGTTGACAAAGCTCATGCAGGTGCTTCGCTCTACGAACAGGGGCTTTTGGACGCCGACACTATGGCGTCGATTAATCGCCTTAAGTCCAAAGGCGTAACCTACAACGACAGCATGGATACCGGTCCCTTCAGGGCACGAATGACGAAATTTTACGCGGCTCGTGCGAAAGCGGGTGAATTGCCGAAGGGCTTTTTGGAGGCCGTAGAGGCAACACGGTAAACTTCTCTCGAGGTCTATGCGTGCGGCACAAGTGCCGGGCGCATAGACCTACCTAGACAGACTATAAACATGATTGATAAAGCAGAACGTTTTTTGTTTTCGTTTGAGCGCATATTTCATGCGCTAGCTAATATCTGTCTAATCATCATGTTGGTCATCAACATGGTTCAAATTACCTCCCGCGCGTTGTTTGACCTGGGCATTTCGTTGGTTTTCCCGTGGACTGTTTTTTTATTCTGCTGGTCGGTTTTTTTCGCGTTCTTCGTTCTTTATCGGCAAGGTGGGGATATTACCGTCGACTTCTTTGTCGACCGGTTTGGCGAGGGTGGGCGTAATTTTTCGCGACACTTTGTCAATGTAATTACACTTCTTCTGATGGGAGTGATGCTTTGGCACGGTCCTCAGACTTTGCTCCAACAGATTGGGGATGAGATCGAGATTGTTGAGTTGGATCGTTGGGTGCAGACCTTACCCCTATTCCTCTCATGCATCCTAATTGCAGCCAATTCACTTCTTGATACGGCGAAGGCTCTCCGCGGTGATCCAGAGGTCTCGTTTATGCGGAGCATAGAAAAAATTGAGAAGGACGCCTGATGGCTTGGATACTCTTCATTGGGTTCATGGCGTTGATTATGCTTCGTGTTCCGATTGTCATCGCCATGGGCATGGCGGTGCTGAGCGCGGTGATCGCCGGCGGTTTTTCGAACCAGCTTTATATCGTCCCGCGCATGGTTGCTGACGGGGTGGAAAACCCGGGTCTTCTGGCCGTACCGTTTTTCATCCTCGCTGGCAACCTAATGAACGCCGTTGGTATGACCGACAAGATCTTCAACTTCGCAACAACACTTGTCGGGCATTTCCGAGCCGGATTAGCGCAGGTCAATGTAGTTTCCTCGATGATTTTCGCTGGTATTTCAGGTTCCGCCGTGGCGGATATCGCAGGCCTCGGCACTATTGAAGTAAAGGCCATGCGTGATCGTGGCTATCCCGTTGAATTCGCTGGTGCCTTAACCGTGGCAACTGCGGTGATCGGACCGATCATCCCGCCGTCAATTGCACTCGTCATTTATGGCTTCCTCGCCAACACGTCCATTGGCAGACTGTTCCTGGGGGGCGTCGTTCCTGGTCTATTAATTGGCATATCGCTGATGCTGTTCAACCGGTATATGGCGATCAAGCATGACTTCCCGCGCGAACCGAAAGCCAGCCTCGGAAACATCGGGTCACAAGCTATCGACGGGATCGCGGCCCTGGCTGCGCCAGGAATCATTCTTGGCGCCATTACCTTTGGGTTCACCACCCCGACGGAAGCCGGTGTGCTGGCCTGCGCCTACTCGGTCTTGCTGGGTGCTCTATATCGCACGCTAGACGCCAAACGGTTGTGGAAGGCAATCACGGATTCTATGCGTGTTACCGCCATGATTATGATGATCATCGGCTTCTCCCACGGCATGGGTTGGTTGCTGGCCATCGAGCAGATACCCCAAGCTATGGCTGAGGCCGTGCTCTTGGTCACAGACGACCGCAATGTCTTCTTGGCCCTGCTGATCGTCTTTTTACTAGCCATTGGCTGCGTCGTCGAAGGGGTACCTGCAAAGCTGATCCTCATCCCCGTCCTCTTGCCGATCATCGATCATTTTGGAATCGACCGAGTACACTTTGGTCTGATTATCGTGTATGCGCTCCTGCTGGGCTTGGCCACGCCGCCAATGGGGGTTGGTGTCTACATTATGGTCGGCATCACTAACCGCCCCTTTGAGAAATTGACGTTAGCGGTACTGCCATTTTTGGTGCCCCTGACAGTAGTGCTAATCTTGATAACCTATATCCCAGCGCTGACGCTCTGGCTGCCCAATCTGATCATGGGGCCGCCGTAGCGTGGATCAAGATGGAGCCGGGTCACAGACCGGAAGATCAGTAACGAACATGTGCCCCGGTTGTGGGTGATCATCTCGGGAATACCGATTTTGAAATCGACCGCCTGGGCGGTGATACCGAAGGCCCAAAAAGCCGGTACTTAATTGTCGCCGACCGTATTTTGCTTACCCCAATCGACATCTTTCAAATTCGCAATGCCGATGGCGGCCGGACCCCCAACATGCAGCGGCGCCCCGTGAAATCGCGGAAACCGGCTGGTGATCTCAATCACCTTAATTAAAAGTGATTTCGGGACCGGACACATACTAACGACCTGAGAACCATGAAAAATACAGGTTGGCCGGCAAAAAATATTAGACACGTATTGCGACGGCCAAGCCACTTCGTCGATTAGGTGCAGTTGCGGGATTTTCTCCTCAATCATGACTTGATCGATGGAGAGATTGCAGCCTGTCAAAAAGGCTGCGTGATCGTCGCGCCAAAGATGCCGAATATCGGCCAAATCTTCGACATCCTTGCCGTCCCGGTAGACCCGGTAGGCAGGCAAATCGGTGCGGATATCAGCGCCAGGAGCACTCAGCTTTGGTTCCGGGTCACCCGTATCGGTGGCCTCGATAAGGAACAGCGGTTTCGGATTGCGCTGGCCAAATAGCGGCGAAGACGGCGCAAGATTGATCGGATTTTTCAGCCATAAGACTACTGGTCCAGAGAACTCTCAACCCTTCGGCCGTCAGTGGTTAAATGGAATGGTACGTCGCCTTCCAGCGTGGTGCGCAGCATATGTCGCTCTTCCTTACTGTCGTCGTAAGGAATGGCGCAGTGCTGCGTGCAACGATTGTCCCATAAGACCACGTCGCCGGGTTGCCACTTGTGGATATACGTGAACTCGGACTTGGCGATATGCGTCGTTAATTCGTCGATCAGGGTGCCACCCTCCTCGTCCGCCATGCCCTCGATCTCAACAGCCCAGCGGCCGATGTAGAGGCATTTGCGCTGGGTTTCCGGGTGAGTTCGGACGATGGGGTGCCAAACATCGGGTCGATCACGTTTCTCTTCTTCCGTGAGCGGCGGAAGGTTTGGATAATTGATCAGATGCATTTCAACTCGGCTGAAGCGAGCCCGCTTGCCGTCCAGGAACGCCTGAGTTTCCGGGGATAATGCTTCAAAGGCGCGATATGTACTGGCGAATCCGGTATCGCCGCCAACTTTCGGTGTTTTGACGCCGTAAAGCATGGAGGCCATGTTCGGAACCTGCTTGTCTTCACCGTCGCTATGCCAGCCCCAGCCGGCGCGTTTGACGCCCAGCGGCTTGCCATTTTTCTCGATATTGGAAACGACGAAGATTTCTGGATGCTGTCGGAGGTTGACCGGAATCTCGGTGCCCAGACGCGGCATGATATGCAATGTGCCAAACGTCTTGGTAAAGGCGATATGCTCGGCGGCTGTCCAATCGACCTTGCGAAAAAGCAAAACACTGTATTCTAGCCATATGTCCCGCAGTTCGCGGGCCGTCGCAGAGTCCATGGACCGCCTCGGATCAAAATCCAAAACTTCCGCCCCCAAGGCGTGGCTGAGTTTGCGTACACTTATGTTCAAGGCGTCTTCTTTCCATCGTGCGAGACAGGGTAACATCGGAAAGCGAGGTTGAGCCTATGTGAGTGCACACACCATAGGGCCACAGCCCAATGCGGGTATCTGCGTTTCAGGCTCGATAGACGAAACCGTTTGTCTCCACTGCCAGTGCGTATGCTAGCATAGAATCTGGATCCGCCAAATACCGGCGGCGTGGCTCTTTGGCGTTATGAACCTATCGGATGACATCTCTTCACCTGCATTGCGAAGGCCCAACACGATACTGGGCATCGGTCTGATGCTGGGTTCAACATTGGCCTTCGCCGCCATGCATGCATGTATCCGCCATGTATCCGCAAACGTCCATCCTTTCGAGGCGGCGTTTTTCCGCTATTTGTTCGGGGGCTTGGTACTGGTGCCGATGTTCTTCCAAGACGGCTTCTCGCCGTTGCGCACCGAGCGTCTCGGGCTGCACGCGGTGCGCGGCACCGTCCAGGCTTTTCAGGGCCTATTATCTTTCCTGGCGGTGACCTTGGCACCACTTGCGAAAGTGACTGCGGTGCAGTTTACGGCTCCCCTGTTCACCACCCTCGCCGCCGTGCTGATCCTTAAAGAACGAGTCAGTTGTGGGCGCGTGTTGGCGCTACTGATTGGCTTTGCCGGGACCTGGATCATCATCCGGCCGGGTTTAGCCACGCTGGACACGGGCGTTTTATCGGCACTTTTGAGTGCGGTGTTCCTGGCCGCTAACATTATTCTGGTGAAGCTTCTTGCCCGCACCGAAACAAGCGTTACCATCACCATGTATCAGACCCTGGTAACGACGCCGATATGTCTCGTCTTCGCCCTCTTCGATTGGACCGTACCAACGCTTCCAGACCTCGGTTGGCTATTCCTGCTCGGCACCTTTGGTACCATAGCCCATATCTGCCTGGCAGAAGCCTGCAAGGTGGCTGATGTTACAACCTTGCTGCCCTTCGACTACATGCGCTTGGTCTGGGCTGGCCTACTTGGCTATCTCCTATTTTTCGAGATTCCCGATCAATGGACCGTACTGGGCGGCACGGTGATTTTCGTCTGCGGACTTTACCTGCTATTTTGCGAGCGCCCTAAAACGAGAGAGAATAAACGCAAAAAAGATGAGCAGCGCAGCAGGAGTGGACGCACGCAATGACTGACCTCGAACCGATACAGGCCTTTTATGGGCCGTCATCGCCATGGGCCTACCTCGGCGCCGAGCGCCTCTATGGCTTGGCAGACCGCCATGCCTGTCCACTAATCTTACGGCCGATCCGGGTGATCCAGGAAAACGGCGGCGTTCCCTTACGCACCCGCCCTCAGCCGCGCCAAGACTACCATGCGTTGGAACTGGCCCGATGGTCTCATCACTTGGGTATCACGCTCAATCTTCGGCCGAAATACTACCCTTGCCAAACCATCGAAATTGCCGCTGGCGCGATAATCGCCGCACAACGCGCCGGTCTGGATGCGCGCGCCTTTTCCTTCGCCGTACAGCGGGCCTTATGGTCTGAGGAACGGGATATCGCCGATCAGGAAACCTTACGCGAACTAGCTCGTGCCACCATTGGTGAGACCGGAGCGAAACTCATTGCCAAACGGTTGCCCACCGAAATTCGGCTAATGTGGGAAAGCAACCTTGCCGAGGCCCAACGCATCGGTATTTTCGGCACGCCGACCTACGTCTACAGGGGTGAACTGTTTTGGGGCCAAGACAGGTTGGCGTTCCTGGAGCGCGCCGTTGCGAAGACAAGGGGGGAGAAAACATGACCGATGCCACCGCACTTCACTCAGACGCTATAGTCATCGACGGCCTGCAGTGCTGTGATTTCAACCGCGCATTGATGGAAGAAGCCCTTCGGGGTGGAGTTACGGCGATCAACCACGCGGCAATCCTGTGGGAGAACTTCCGCGACGGTATCGACCGGATAATCGAATGGCGCGGCCTATTCGACGCTAACGCCGATATCGTTATGCCGGTCCGCTCGGTCGCTGATATCCATGCGGCAAGGGCGGCCGGGAAGCTAGGAATCATCATGGGCTGGCAAAATACTTCGCCTTTGGAGGACCGGCTTGATTATCTACCGGTATTCAAGACACTCGGGATCGGCATCATGCAACTCACCTACAATACGCAGAACCTCGCCGGGGCCGGCTATTTGGAAGAGAAGGATGCTGGTCTGACCGGGTTCGGCAAAGAGATGGTCGCTGAAATGAACCGGGTTGGTGTGCTATGCGATTTGAGCCATGTCGGCGAGATAACAGCGGCGGAAACTATTGATCATTCCGACCACCCTTGCGCGATCACGCATTGCCTGCCAAAAGCCCTAAGGGACGTACCCCGCAACAAGTCAGACGCGCTGTTCAAGCGCTGCGCCGACAAGGGTGGCGTAATCGGCGTGTCGTTGTTCGCACCAGGCCTTGCAGCTGGCAACGAAGCAACGGTCAAAGACGTCGTCGATGCCATGGCCTACATGATTGATCTGGTTGGGGAAGACCACGTCGCCATCGGCACGGATTTCTCATTGAACCGGCCGCGGCCCGGTCCCTGGCAAGAATGGGCCAACAGGGACAAGGGTTCGGCACGGGTCCTCACTGGCTTCGCCACCGCGAAGATCAGCAAGCCTGAAGGCATCCGGCGTATAGATGAGTTTCCAAACCTTACCGCGGAGATGGTGGCGCGCGGCTGGCCGGCGGCGCGGGTCAAGGCGGTGCTCGGCGGCAATTGGCTGCGCCTGTTGGACGAGGTCTGGCAAGAAGCATAGTACGTGCGGGATACGGAACATGGACATCGAAGTGAACGACAACCCGCAGGGGCTCGCATGGCTTGAGGACCGGGTCCGTCATGAGATTGATTTGCTGAGCCACAACTACGGTCCCTGGGTGCCGCCAGCGACAAGCGAGCATGGATCGCCGATCCTCGACGTCCTCATTGTCGGTGGCGGGTTCTACGGGCTCGGCCTTGCATGGGGCCTATTGCGTGCAAAGGTGACAAATATCGCCGTGATTGACGCCTCGTCGGCAGGCCAGGAAGGACCCTGGATGACGTTTGCGCGAATGAAGAGCCTGCGCACTGCAAAGCAATTGACGGGTATCGAGTTCGGGATCCCAAGCCTGTCCGCGCGGGCCTACTGGGAAGCAAAATATGGGCAGGCGTCCTGGGCAGCGCTGGATCGCCTTCCCCGCCATGAATGGATGGCGTATCTGATGTGGTATCGCGATGTTCTTGATCTACCCGTTCAGAACGACACCAAGGTTTTGACCATCGACGGCGATGCGGATGAGGTACAGGTTACGGTTTCTCGGAACGGCACGGAGTCATTGCTTCGTGCACGCCGGGTCGTGTTGGCCACGGGCCTACTGGGCAGCGGCGGTAAACATGTCCCCGTCGGATTGACCGACGCGCTGCCGTCGGATAGCTGGGCGCACGCCGCCGACGACATTGACTTCGCTGCCTTAAAAGGGGCTGAGGTCGCCGTGCTCGGAGCCGGAGCTTCAGCCTTCGACAATGCGATGACCGCCGCCGAAGCCGGTGCCAGACGGGCCCACTTGTTCTGCCGGCGCGAGGAAATCCCCTGGCTAAGCGCCAAGAAGGGATTGGAGAACGCCGGCTTCATGGGCCACTTTGCCGACTTCCCGGACCTCTCTCGCTGGCGCTTCATTCGAGGGATTGTTGAAACACCAATCCCGCCACCGCGCCACACCGTCGAGCAGGCCCTGAAATTACCAAACTTCGTGCTGCATCTTGGCAGCCCATGGCTAAATATGCGCATGGATGCTGACAAGGTTGCCATTGAGACTCCGAAAGGGACGTCGGTTTTCGACTTCGCGATCTTCGGTACTGGTTTCGACATGGATATCGGGGCGCGGCCGGAGTTGGCCACCCTGGCCCCACATGTATTGCGCTGGCATGAGCGGTTCACGCCGCCTGTTGGCGAAGAGAACGCCATGCTTTTGAACCAACCCTACCTTGATCGCGGATGCGGGTTTCAGGAACGCGAACCTGGGGCGTATCCGGTTCTTCCACGGATCAGCCTTCTTGGTGCCGCAGCTACCTTGAGCATTGGCCCTATGTTTGGCGGATTGAATGGGGTGAAGTTTGTTCTTGAGAGGGTTGTCAATGAAACCTGCCGTGGGCTGATGATGGAGAACCTTGAGGACTTTTATAAAAAGTTTGAAGAAGGGCTTTGCGCCAAAAAACCGCCGGGCGCCATGGGATCCGATAATTAAGCCTCCAAAATATCGCATTAGTATGGAAACAAATTTGGCGCAGTAAATATCAACGTTTGAGAATTATTTTCCAGGCAAGTGGCATTGTAATAGCAGCAAGAGTTATTTTTAGGAAATCACCCCATAAGAAAGGAAGAACTCCCCATTCAAGAAGTGGTTTGTCCCAACCGAGAACCACACCCAGCCATAAAATACCAAACAGGTATATCACCAAATTACCGATAACCATACATGCAGATGTGGCGACAAAGCTGTGCCCCCAACCCCGCTCTGCCAGCCATCCACATACTGTTGCCGCAGCAAGAAAACCAAAAAGATACCCGCCTGTAGTCCCCAGCATATAGGCCAAACCAACTCCTTTCCCCGGCGTACCAGCGAAAACGGGCAAGCCTAATGCCCCTTCAACTAAATAGAGTAGAAGTGTTGCTCCTGCGAGGCGCCAGCCTAAGGCCATACCCAACATAAGCACGGTCATAGTTTGGAGGGTCATCGGCACAGGATAGAAAGGAACCTGAACCTTCGCCGATAACGTGATAAGACAACTTCCAAGTACAACTATGAGAAAATACCCCAACCACGTATTTAACCTGCCATTCGGGATGGCATGAAAAATCAGGATTTCTCTGTTAGGTATCAAATTCATTACAGGCCCTTGCTCAAGTCGAGACGTAAGATTTGCGACAGAGTTCAATCCTGACCAGTGATTATCATTAGATCAAGTCGAATGTGAATTGCCTCTCCATAGATTTCTAATGGTTAGTGTTGTAACGCCCAATGGGCCTTTATCGACATTATGCATACCATGAGATGCAGGGTTCGCGTACTTCATGGCGAGAGAGATATCATGATGACCCAGGTTTTGGAGGTATGGCCGCTGACACTAGTTCACCGGACCAAATACGTCCGTTAGTCTAGCTGGCATGATTCGGCAGCAAGATAATAATCTATACATTTTATGCTTTGGGCTTTTTGCCCCTCAAGGTTGACAAAAAACGCCAACAAAATTTTGATTTTTTGCATTTTCTCTCTCATTAAATAAATAGTGCAATCAAGATCTTCCTAGAGGTGACTAAATAACATCCAAACCATTAGAGGTGAGAAACCACGATGAAACTCAACAATAAAATCGCCGTTATAACTGGCGGCGGAAGTGGAATTGGAGAGGCTATATCTAAAGCTTATGCGAAAGAGGGAGCAACAGTGATTATCGCTGACAGGGATGCTTCCGCCGCTTCAAAGGTATCCAATGAAATTGGAGGAGCGACATCTTCAATCGAGGTTGACATAAGCAGACGTTCAACAGTCATGGCAGCAGCAGAACAGGTGATTTCAAACTACGGTCGCGTAGATATTTTAGTAAACAATGCTGGATCCCGGATTATCAAAGGTTTTATGCAGCATACAGAGGAAGACTGGGATCATATGCTGGCGATAAACCTGAGTGGTCCTTTCCATTGCTCACAAGCCTTTATACCGAGCATGGTAAAAAATGGCGGAGGGTCGATCATCAATCTGTGCTCAATCGCAAGCTATATAGGCAGGCCAAATCGGTGTGGATACGTCGCGGCGAAATCTGGCCTTATTGGTCTTACCCGAACAATGGCGATTGACTTAAGTATAAAGAAAATCCGCGTAAATGCTATTTCACCTGGTATGATTGCTTCTCCATTTAATCAGTCTTTCGCCGAGTCAGAGGCCACGGGCGACACTTGGGCTACAGAGAACCTTGTCGGAAGATGGGGAGTTCCAGACGATATCTCAGGTGCCGCTGTTTTTTTAGCATCAGATTCAGCTGAATTTATTACGGGGTCTGACATTAAGGTCGAGGGCGGATGGCTTTATGGAAGGGCCCGGTCTGGAGAAATACCAATATGGGACGATTGATTTAGCTAGAAAGCGAAGAAACGTCAGGCCCACGAGTTTTACAGACAATAACTGGAAGGTCGAGTTGGGAGAATATTCTCTAAACGGTAAACTATTAAAAAAGAATATGCCGTAAATTACCTTTGCCAAATGCAGAAAGTCATTTTCAAGAACTAAATGGGCGTATGTTTTCACCAGATCTTTAATGTGCCATTCCTTTTGCCTCCTCAAAACTCATGATAAAAATAAGCTGATGGATATTCTAATATTCATCAGCTTATGTTGACCAAATACAGGAGACCCCATGGCTCATCAAAAGATTTTAGCGGAATTGGACCAACGCCGTTCACGAGCGAGCCAAATGGGGGGAGAAAAAAAACTCTCAAAACGAAAATCTAATGGCGACCTCAATGCAGAGGAGCGGCTCGAGAAGCTGGTCGATGAAGATACCTTCATTGAATTGGGCTTACTCGGCGCCTCTGCTGTATTCGAACATGATATCGACAAAACCCCTCGCGATGGAAAGATCGTTGGATTTGGCCAAGTTGAAGGGCGTGATGTAGGCGTCGTAGTTAATGATTTTACTACAAAGGGAGCCTCAACTAGCGCAACTAACTCAAAGAAAATGGGTTATATACGGAAAACTTGCACTGAACGAGGCATGCCCTTCATTCATGTGGGTGAGTCTACCGGGGCTCGCCTCCCCGATGCAATGGGGTCCAGAGGGATGGGCCAACTTATGGGTAATGACGTCTCACAATTTACGCGGACACGAGAGACCCCATGGGCTGCCGCTGCACTCAATACTTCATTTGGCTCTTCGGCGTGGCTTTGTTGTATATCTGATTTTTCTGTCATGAAAAAAGGCTCCGTTATGTCTGTGTCTAGCCCTCGATTGGTCTCAATGGCCATCGGAGAAGAGGTCGATTTAGAGGAATTAGGTGGCTGGCGGTTACATGCGGAGCAAACCGGATTGATTGACCAATTTGTCGATACAGACGAGGAAGCCATGCTGGCATTGAGGGCGTTTATTTCCTTTATGCCAAATCATAATGGAGAATTACCTCCAGATACCGCCATTCCAGATGGCTCCGGGTCCAACCAGGAACAAATCCTTGAAATCTTACCTGAAAAACGAACTCAAGTTTACAATATTAAAAAAATCATAACCGTGATCGTTGATACAAATAGCTTTTTCGAGATTAAACCAAGATTTGGAAAATCTTTAGTTGTCGGACTTGCTCGATTGCAGGGGAAAGTTATCGGCATCATAGCAAACAATCCAATAGTTGGGGGCGGAGCCCTTTCAGCTGATGCCTGCCGAAAGGCAGTAGATTTTACGGTATTGTGCGATAGCTTTAATATCCCGATCATCCGTTTGATGGATACGCCCGGATTTGTAGTAGGCACTGAGGCAGAGAGACGGGGGGCACCGGGATGGATTATGAACTTTATGAATGCGACCTGCCTAACCACTGTTCCATCGATTACCGTTATTGTTCGAAAGGCATATGGTAGAGCATACGTCGCAATGGGCGGAGGCGCCCACAATGATGCAATGGTGGCGTGGCCAATGGCAGAGGTAAGTTTTATGGACCCGGTATTCGCGACAGATATTGTTCATAGTAAAAGGCCCGGAGATGAAGGTTTTGACGAAGCCCTAAATCATATTCAGAAAGATCTCGAGGTATGGGATATGGCACGAATATTCTCGGCACATGATGTCATAAAGCCTCAAGAGACGAGAAGCTTCCTCATCCGCATGCTCGACTTGCAGCGCCGGCGCCGGACTGGGGGCATCGGGGAACATCGGATGAGAACCTGGCCAACGAGTTACTGAATTGAGACCTTATGCTGATCAGTAAAGCCGTTGAAGCCGCCACAGCCGCAGGGCGGTCCTTTTTGAGTGAGCCCGAAGGAAAATCAATCCTCGCCGCGGCTGGATTTGACACGCCAAAATTCTCAGTTGCCTCTTCCGAAGATCACGCCAGGAGTTTGGCGAGAGAGTTGCGTCCGCCATTCGCTGTAAAAGTCATTTCACCGGATATCGTTCATAAATCAGACGTCGGTGGAGTAATAACAGGCCTCCCAGACAGCGACGCTGTTGGAGAAGCAATAAAGCAGATGTCCGCTGCCCCCAAGATAAAGACGGCAAAAATCGATGGTTGGCTGGTGGAGGAAATGGCACCTAATGGTTATGAATTTGCCATCGGAGGCGTCAATGACCCCAGCTTTGGGCCTATGATCTTACTAGCCGTTGGTGGCATTTTCATCGAGGTTCTTGAAGATATTGCACTTCGCATATGCCCAATAACCGAAATGGATGCCAGAGAGATGATCTCTGAAATAAAGTACGGTAAAATATTCGATGGCGTGCGGGGCAGCAAGCCAATGGACCCGCGCCAGCTTGTCGAAATCATGCTGCTTTTTGGAGGGGTCAATGGTTTGTTCTATCGAAACGCCAATTTGATCTCTGAGGCGGATGTTAATCCGTTGATAGTTTCAGAGGATAGAGTTGTTGCTGTAGACTCCCGTTTTATAATTTCAGAAGAAAGTTCTGATTGTACTAAATTTACAAAAGCAGAGCCCAACCATTCAATACTTTCTCAATTTCAGCCTTTATTCGAGCCTAAAACCGTTGCGGTCCTGGGAGCTTCCTCAAAATCAAAAACGATAGCAAATACATTTATTCGTAGATTAAAAGATTTTGGATATCCGGGAAATATTTATCCTATACATCCAACAGTCCATGAAATCGAAGGACTATCCACATTTCCTGACCTGCGTTCTGTACCTGAAGTGATTGATTATGCCTACATTGCAATTCGAGCAGACCTCATTCCAGATATTTTAGCGAAGTCAAAGAGTAACGTGCGCTTTGCGCAAGTCATCTCGGCAGGATTTGCTGAAACAACACAGGGGGTAGATTCGCAGTTAGATCTCGTAAATAAGGCCCGTCAAAATAAAACACGTATTCTAGGACCTAACTGTCTTGGCACATATTCCCCTAGAGGCGGTTTGACATTCCCGGCTAACGCACCCAAAGAGCTTGGCTCTATCGGTGTCGTTTCCCAGTCAGGTGGCCTTTCCACTGATATTATCAAGCGTGGTGAGTGGCGAGGGCTGCGCTTCAGCAGCCTAGTAACGATTGGAAACAGCGCAGATGTGAGCCCGGTGGACTTAGTTGAATTTTATTTTGCTGATCCACACACACGCGCAATTGGTCTATACCTTGAAGACATTAAAGACGGCCCCCGGTTCAGCTCTCTATTGCGGTCCAAATCAGCAACAAAGCCAGTGGTCATGTTGTTGGGCGGGCAGTCAAGTCAGGGAAAACTGGCGGCAGCATCTCACACTGGTGCATTGGCAACGAATTACGAAGCATGGCAGGCACTCGAGAAACAATCAAACGTTGTAATTGTCACTACAATTAATGCTTTTATCGACGTCCTACTCGCTCTTCAGAGCTTTGAACTTCGGCCTGCTCAACCGACGCGAAATGTCGCATTGTTTGGGAACGGCGGCGGAACAAGCGTTCTCGGCGCAGACATCTTCGCCAAACTTGATTTAAATGTATCGCCATTTAACTCGACAACAATAAAAAATCTTGACGCACTCAAACTTCCACCCGGTACAAGTATACTAAACCCAGTTGATACACCCGTTAAGACCCTCCAAGAAAAGGATGGTTGGATCGCTGGGGAGATCCTCGACATAATTTACGAATATGGTCAGCAAGATGCCATTGCAATGCATCTGAACCTCGCTTCTTTTGTCGGTCGCGGGGGTGTTGACCCAGTAAATAACCTTCTAAGAATTGTTGAAAAAGTTCAACAAGACCACCCAGGGAAAGCGCACTTTGGCCTGGCTCTTAGGACAGATGGCTCTCCAGAACTTGACGATGCTAAACGCGATTACAGAGAACGTGCACGACTTGTAAATGTCCCTGTCTACGATGAAATTCCCGAATTAGCTCTCGCGCTTTCTGCAGTTTCCAAGCTTGAGAGGAAGCTATCAAAATCGATAGGTTAGTAATATTATTCGTGAGCAACTGATCGTCACCCTATAAATTATTCAGGTGATATTCGGAGTCTTGGTTAGCGTTTCTAGATTTTCCTGCACAAAGGTAGTGTGAATATTTCCTTCAGCGTAATCTTTGTGACAAAGGCAAGAAATTAAGAAATCACAATTTGTTTGGACCCCATCAACNTCAATCTTGCTCANNGCGTCGATGGCTGTGTGNCGAGCTTCTTCTCGGGTTTCCCCANAAAATATTAATTTTGCAATCATCGGATCATAAAAATGAGTAAGCGTGTCACCTTGTTGATAACCTGAATCNATNCNTATAGAGGCGTTTTCATCGGGNAATTGAAAACGTTCAAGAACTCCNGGTGACGGCATGAACATCTTNTTTGGGCTTTCAGCATACAAACGACACTCAATCGCGGCTCCAAACCTTGAGACAGACGATTGGGTAATGACGTGACCGGTACCTGCTGCGCACTCAATCTGCATGCCAACCAAATCCAAACCCGTTATCATTTCGGTTACAGGGTGCTCTACCTGAATTCGCGTATTTAACTCCAGAAAAAAGAACTCATTCGTACTGGGATCAAAAATAAACTCTACCGTTCCAGCCCCCACATACTTGGTCTCGCGACAAATTGCGACGGCAGCCTCAAACATCTGAACTAGAGTTTCTGGCGGGATANCCGGAGCCGGACTCTCCTCGATAACCTTTTGGAACCGCCGCTGCAGTGAGCACTCACGCTCAAANATATGAATACAGCTGCCATCCTCAAATCCAAAAATTTGGATTTCTACGTGTCTCGATTTTGGAATGAATTTTTCCAGGAAAACTGCCNNATCACCAAACACATTCTNNGCCATCACTTGCGTAGCCTCGANAATTTCCTCCACATCATTGATAGAGTCCACACGTCGCATGCCAATACCCCCGCCTCCGGCGGAGGCCTTAACGAGCAATGGCAAACCGATATCCCTAGCCGCTTCNAAAGTCCTTTTAACCATTCCTGGCTCTAACCTCTTACTTCCCGGGACTATTGGCACGCCTACTGCAGCCACGATAGACCGAGCGCGATCTTTATCTCCCATAGTCTTGATTGTTTCAGGTCGCGGACCGATCCAACGAATACCAGCTTTTATGACCTCTTCGGCAAATTCAGCATTTTCAGACAAAAACCCATATCCAGGATGTAAAAAATCACAATCCATNTTNATGGCAGCATCCAANATAGCTTGNATATTTAGATAACTCTCTTTTGCTGGAGCGGGACCAATTTCAATTGAGTGATCAGCTTCTNTCACATGCGCCAATTGCGCATCTACCTCGGAGTNAANGGCAACCGCCTGATAACCTAAACCATGACATGCTTTGATAATCCGACGGGCGATTTCACCNCGATTTGCAACTAANACTCTTGACATACACGTCTCCAAAAACTCTTCTAAACTTCTACTCGAGCNACAATANTTCCCTCTATAACTGTCTCATCNTGCTTNACCAATAACTCAGAAATAATTCCACTCTCAGGCGAGGAAACCGGTATTTCCATTTTCATAGACTCAAGAATGATTATAGGCTCATCCTCCTCCACAGGATCGCCCGCTTTGAGTAGGATTTTNCAGACACTTCCTGTGATTTCTGTCTTCACATCTATAACTGACATAGATCGTCTCTTCTTGGTTAAAGTTAGAGCTATAGGTAACACGGTAGCTTAGGAAAAATACATAGCTGTGGCCCAATAATCTGCTTGATTTGGAAGCCATGTCGAAAACGTATACATCAATGAATATTCGAAATAAGTGCTGTCAGTTTACATCCCGTGATAGTGGTCTGTATAATCGAGTTATTATTCAATTGAATGTTTGGTTGAGGCTAAGGCATGTCCCAAATTTTTGATCAGACCATAAGCACTCCAATGTCATGGACGTCAGAAACAGTGCTAGANCAAGGAGGTCTGGTGCATCTTGATGATGAGTGCCTNCAAGAGCTTGAGCGCGTGGCGAACGAACTCCGCGCAAACCCNCTTCCTGATNTTGCCCTTAGCTTTAAATTTTTCGACATGCCGGCTTGCAATGCTCTCATGGCGAAAATACGGAAACAAATAGATAGCGGTATTGGTCTGGCTATCATCGATAGGCTTCCTATACAAAACTATGATGAGACTATTGCTAAAAAGCTATATTGGCTNCTTATGNCGATGGTAGGNCAACCTGTTGCCCAAAAGTGGGACGGAACACTTNTGTACGATGTGCGTGATGAAGGCGGAAANGATATTGCAGGATCAAATGTTCGATCCTCAAAAACAAATGGAGACCAAGGATATCACGTTGATAACGCCTTTAACTTNCCTCCTGAGTTTGTNAGCCTGCTTTGCCTAAAAACCGCCAAAGAGGGTGGAACTAGCGGTATTATTAGCTTTGAGACTGTCCATAATCTCTTGCGCGACGATCATCCTGATACTTTGAAAAGGCTGTATGAGCCATTCTACTTTGATAGACANATGGAACATGCTCCCGGCGAAGTAAGAACTGTCCACAAACCAATTTTTGAGACAAATGGCAAAACCATAGAGACCAACTACTCTCCTAATGTCATTTATCGCGGTTACAAAATGATTGATGACGAGATGGATGATGAAACACACACAGCTCTTGAAGCCATCAAAAGTGTTTGTGAANGCCCAGGTATTGGAAAAAATCTAGAATTCGAAATTGGGCAGATACAAATCCTCAATAACAGACGTATCGGCCATCGACGTACCGCATATGTTGATTGGCCGNAACCTAATCGTCGTCGCCACCTCGTTCGCATGTGGATTCGCGACCAAGGATTACCATTCTACCACGGTTAGGGNGCGNTCGNCCCNATATAGTCTCTAACCATTGCGTGTGTGAGCTTTTTGCTGATCGATGAACGCAGCTACTCGACGATAAAGAAGAAAAAATATGGTAAGGACACCCCCTAGTAGACACCCCGCTGAGACCCACGTATCGAACAACCCGATAACACTGTAGTCTACCATCACCATTGCTTGTGAGAACACATTTTCACCGATCTGCCCGAGAATAAGTCCCATAACGACCGCGGGTATCGAATAATTTGTCTTGCGCATGAGGAACCCTAGAATTCCGGCACCAAACATCACGTAAACGTCAACGATGCTNGCTCTCAATGCGTAGGTCCCTATCGTAGCGAATATGAGAATACACGGTGCAAGTATTGGGAATGGAATGCGGAGTAGGTGAACGATACCTTTAGCTTCCACCACACCTAGAGCCAGAATTGCAACACTTGCCCAAAATATTGAGGCGAATAAAACCCACACTAGATCGTGAGCTTCTACCATGATAAGGGGGCCAATTTCCATATCATGCATGTTAAATACACCGATCATTATTGCCGTGAGCGCCCCACCCGGTAGACCTAACGCCAATAACGGAATCATCGCTGCACCTGTGGCGGCATTGTTCGCGGTCTCAGCCGCTACCACACCCTCTGGCTCTCCTTTCCCAAACTTCTCCGGTTCCTTAGACCATCGAACCGCTTCATTGTAGGAGATGAAAGCAGCCAGCGTAGCCCCCACTCCCGGTAAAAGGCCACAAAACCAGCCAATCACAGCCGAACGCACCACAGCAATTTTCATGCTCCAGAACTCCAGGAGCGATGGGTACGAGACGGACACGCTTGACGAAGAATGGGTTCCTGTGGCGACACGATGCCCTTGAATAAAGACCTCGGCCACTGCAAAGAAACCCAAGATTAGAGGCACGAAACTAATTCCACCGCTCAAATATAGAGAGCCGAAGGTGAATCTTGGAGTGGCTCCCACTGGATCCTGACCAATTGTCCCCAAGAACAAGCCAAATAGTAGCGACAACCAACCCTTTGATAGCGAACCAGTACCCACCCCTGCAACGACAGTAAGGCCGAAGAAAATTACCGCAAATACCTCGATTGGACCAAAAGTACTAATCGCAAAATTCGCTATTGGCGCCGTTGCCATCATCATAAGAACCGCCGAGATGGTTCCGCCAACTGCCGAGCATGTCACAGCAAANCCAATCGCCTTTCCAGCTTCGCCTTTTNGGGTCATTGGGTAGCCATCAAAGGCAGTTGGTGCGTTCTCCACCGAGCCGGGAATGTTAAAAAGTATCGCCGTTATTGCCCCACCGTAAACACCAGATACATAAATAACACCGTACAACATTATNGCATGCTCTGGCTTCAACCACGCACTGAATGGCAATAAAACTGCAGCTAATGTCAACAAGCTAAGACCAGGGATCGCCCCGAACACTAGGCCTCCTACCAAACCACCGATAAACACAGCAATCCCTATAGGATCAGTGAATAACGACGTGGATCCNGTAAGAAAGTCATTCATTTTTNAAGGCCACTTAAATTATTGAAAGAGGGCCAAAAATTGACCATTCAAAGAATGGAAAAAACCGGCCCCTTGTGGTAATGGGGTAAATACCAAATTAACAAACAAAAAAATGATTGATGCATAAACTCCGGTAGAAACGAAGAATAATTTTTTGACCTCCTTTACACCCATTACGTACATATAAAGNGGNAGGAAAAGTGGTGTAACCAGAAAAAATCCAAACTGGTGCATGCCGTATACATAAATAAGTGGCAATACAAATATTGCCAGCATCTTGGGCCGCGATACGCTGGAAACCTCGCCCACTTGTTCATTTAGATTTTGTGTATCTGTATCTGTTAATGACCCAATATTTTCCGGATCAGAATGAGTACCTTGCATAAAAGTGAAAATTATTTGAAAAGCTGAGACCAATATAATTCCAACAAGAATGGTTTGTGGCCAAAAAGCTGCCCCGAGCTTAAATGAAGGAAGTGGCCCCATGTAATCAAGTGTTATAAAAACACCAACAGCGCCAAAAACTATCCAAAATATGGAAGGCGCGATATGTTTTATCTTAATGGGGAACATAAGCTTATCCAGGAGCTAATGCTTGGGTGCCTCTCGGCACCCAAGCCATTTAACCAAAACGCTTTGAGTAGAAATATCCTGCCTGTTGTTTACAAGCCAGGCCGGACTTTACGTCCCATTTCCTTGTAGATTTTTGCGTACTCTCCGATGGATGCATCGAAGATCTTTTTTGCATCCGCAGCACTACGAAATGAGTCTACGATATCCAGACTTTTTCGCTTCAGAAACGCCTGGTGCTCATCTGTTCGATAGGCCTCTGCCATTACCTCTGCGAGGTAGGAAATTATCTCAGGTGGCGTTTCTTTTTTAATGAAAAAGCCGCGAACTCTGAGCAATGGATCCCACTTCATGCCATAATCGGCGTGGGTTGACTTTGCATCTGGAGCCACCTTGAACCGCTCTGGCCAAACAGACAAAACAGGAGCCAAGGTCCCCGCGGCAACGTGTTTTGAAACGTCACCCGGTTGCTCAACCAAAACATCTAACTTGCCACCAATAACGGCACCATAACGTTGGGCTGGCTTGTTGAATAACACTTGTTTGGTTTTAAATCCAAAATGCTTTTCAACCTTTATCTGAGTGATGAGCTCCATCTCTGAGTTGATGTTAGAAACTGAAAGTTTTCCATCACCCTGCTTTGCATGTTTAACAACCTTATCCCAATCAGGCTTACCATTAGTCATAAAGCGTTCGTCACCGCCCTTAATGTACATACCCGTTGGGGCCACGTTCATAATGACAAGAGGCGTAAGGTCTTTTGTCGGATGGATATCATGGACACCCCCCACATATTTTGTGATAAGGCCATCAGTATGCATTAGAAGAGTATAGCCGTCTGCTGGGGTCTGCTGATAATCCGGCAGACAGTTCGTACCGCCCCCACCCGGCTTACTTATCATATTCACTTTAACGCCCATTATCTTTGACATGGGCCCTTTCATCGCCATTATCGCCTGCGCCGATCCACCAGCTTTTCCATAACACATGATAATTGTGATTGGACGCGACGGATAGCCTCCAGGCTTCTTTGGTGCCGCGATTGCCTCAAGCGTAATCGCGCTTAAAAATCCAAAAAGAGATAAACAACCTATAAAAATTCGTAGTTTATTCGTGTACATTTTACTCTCCCCAATGATCAACCGAGTTCCAGTATACAAAAGATAGTTTGTCGACATCAGCAGTTTATTATTATCATTTTCTAATAGGCTGACAATTTAAACCAACCAAGTCAAA
>PARE01000054.1 GCA_002709525.1 Magnetovibrio sp.
CTTGTTACCGCCACAACACCACGGGACCTAACATAGTGGTCAGCTCGAACACCGCTGTTGCTAACAGAGCTGAATAGAGGTCTGGCATCTTTCCATTGTCGATGACGAACCATCAGCGCCTATCGCATCAATCCAACGGCAACCGGAGCCTGCACGGCCATAACATGGTTCGCGCAAAAGCAGTTCATTCGCACAGACCGATTATGCACAATAATGACAGCTTCGGCTCGGCTATTTGCTAAACCATCTTTTTCTCAGGAATCCACTTCCATGGGCATTTCTGGATCGTTCGCCCATTCAGTCATAGAGTTATCGTAAACGGTGATGTCATTGTATCCCAGTTGGCGCAACAGAAACGCATCGAGTGTCGCTGCAACACCACCGCCACAATAGACAATGACGCGGCCATTCTGTTCGGCACCAATATTGGCAAACGCTCTAGCGACCTCGGCAGGACTATTGATCTTCAGACTGTCGGCATTTTGTAAGGAGGCTGCTGGCACATTAACACTACCAGGGATTCGCCCAGCGCGACCATAACGTTCATCGTCGCCCCGATGAATGTCAGCAGTTAGCGCGTTAATTGTGCAAATCCCCTCCGCGTCGATAGCATCCAACACCTCATCCTTGTCAATAAAAGCGCCAGCGCGCGGTCTCGCCGTAACGCTTGCCGGAGGATAATTGGCGGGTGCGGCGGAAACTGGCCGCCCTTCCGCCACCCAAGTGTGGAAGCCACCATCCAAAATTGAGATCTTCTCCAGACCTATGGCATGTAACATCCACCAGACACGCGTCGACCACTGAAGGGTATCTCGGCTATAAAGCACAACTCGGTGTCCGTCGCCAATTCCCATCTCTCCCAGCTTCGCGGCAAGGACATCCGGCGAGGGCATCGCGAAGCGGAAAGAATCTGGGCTTTGATCAGATAGGTCGCACTGTAGATCGAAATATCCTGCGCCAGGAATGTGGCCGGCATCAAATTCCGGTCGGGCGTTGCGCGCTGTGACGCCGTCGGCGCCATACTGAAGGTACATAGTGCACTCGAAAATGCGCACATCAGGGTCATTGAGGTGAGCCGCCAACCATTCGCTGGACATGATGGCTTCAGGATACAGGAACGTGGGTTCTGTCAACGTCGCCCCCTTGGCTCCAGAGCCATCATCAGGCGCGAATTGAATTCTTCAGGCGCATCCATCATGACCCAATGGCCCGCGCCATCAATAATTTCGAAGCAAGCCTCTGGGTCTAGCTCGCGAAGCAAAGACTCAATTCGACCGAGGTTCGGTTGCGCGTAAACATCTTCGCCACCCCATATGCCGTTTAGAGGCGCGGTGACAGCGCGGAGACCCGGCAGCAACACATCCGTTTCCGTAATCAGGTGGGAACGCAACCGTGCCCGACTAACGTTGTTCAATTGCATACGCGCAAGGTCCTTACCAACCTCGGACGTCAGCATCGCGTTAGCCAAGTTCGCCTGTTGCACAGCCACACGTTCATCCTGTGTCATATCACTGTGCATAGAGAGAAACGGCTTCTTTAAGCCTCCCCATGGCCAACCGAAAGCCGATGAGCCCACCAGGGTGAAGGACTTCAATCGCAGCCCAGCCGCCGCCGCCACATACGATCCTACGATGGAACCAAACGAAAATCCGCAGAGATGAAAGCGCATATTCCCAAGAATGGTCTCAATACCTTGTGACATAATCTCGGCCAGTTTTCGGACGCCGGCTGGGTAATCCTTATGGTCGAATTTAAACGGCGGATCATCGGAGTCACCCAACCCTGGAATATCGGCGACAATCAGCCGATAATTCTGAGAGAGCATTTCGATATTCTTTAGCCAGTGGTTCCACGCCCCTGAACCGCCATGCAACAANACAATCGGGTCGCCAGAACCCCATTCGTGCCAGACCATATGGCCCCGGCCGGAGGGCGTATGTAACACCTCAGCGGTGGCTTCCAATTGTTTCGCCAATTCAAGAAGAGACATGCAGGCGAGCTCTCTCTGATTCCCACCTTTTTACATTATTTGACGCGCCTTGAAGAAGACGGCAGTGTTTCAGAATGTCAGACACCGTTAACATTAATGCCGAGGAGTTATCCGGCCTTACTCGACGGGCATTTGAACGGGCCGGTTTTTGCCAGAGCGATGCAGAAGCAGCTGCCGAAATACTGGTCACCACGGACTTNATGGGTATTTCCACGCACGGCGTACACCGCCTCGAGCAATACATAAAACGGGTGCGCGCCGGGATGATCAATTCTGCACCCAAGATCGTTGCCGACGACCGCGCCCCAGCGCTGGCAATCCTTGACGGAGATGACGGCCAGGGCCAGGTAGTCGCGGCGCGAGCCCTAGAATTGGCCATGACTAAGGCGCGGGCCAACGGTATCGCCTTCGTGACCGTAAAAAACTCCAACCACTTCGGTGCCACCGCGCCCTATGGCTTTGCCGCCTCAGTGGCTGCCATGGTGCTCATGTGCGGTACCAGCGCCTCGCCAGCTATGGCGCCTTTCGGTGGGAGGGATTTGAAAATGGGTAACAATCCGTTTGGGTTCGCCGCGCCTAGGCGCAGCGACGCGCCCTTCATCCTGGACATGGCTATGAGCATCGCTGCGCGCGGTAAGATGCGTAAACTCCGCGATTTGGGTGAAGCGATGCCAATCGGCTGGGCGCTGGACGTCAACGGCAATCCGACCACCGACCCTGCAGCTGGTCTAAACGGGTTTATCCAGTTCATTGGCGGCCACAAGGGCTACGGGCTGTCGTTGATGGTTGAAATGCTGGGCGGACTTCTGTCCGGTGGACGGTTCCTCGACGACGTTGGCGACATGTGGGCGGAGAGGGAACCGCAGGGTGTCAGCCACTTCTTCATCGTCATAGACCCAATCCGTCTAATGGGCGCCGGCGATTACTATGACCGTATGGAGAGCTTCGTAAACAAGGTCAAAGCCTCTGCGCCGTTTTATGAGAATGGCGAGGTTTTAATCCCCGGTGAGTTGGAATTCCGCGCCATTCAGGAGCGTCGGAAAGACGGCATCCCGTTGGCTACCGAATTGCTGGACACGGTCAAACGATTGGCCTCAGAGTGACTTGCGCGACAACTCCTATAGCTCACATACCCCAATTTTCCGGGGCCTGTCGCAGCACAAAAAAACCAATGACTANAATTCTCGTCACTGCCTGAACCTTCCTTTCACTGCCTTCTCTCCGCACTTTTTAATTTTTCTTGGCACTGCCTCTGCTTTGAAGAGCGATGTTCGCTACACGTGAGCGTTAATCTTGATCCAGGATCTCGTTCAGCCGGTCATCAGCAACTTGAATATCGACGCCGGCTCGCTCTGACTGTAACAACATAGCCACACGTGAGTCACGACCGCCCCAACCTCGGTTCATGGCCTCGGTAAGCTCGGCCAGTGTCGTGTGCGCTAGTTTCATGGGCACCTCAAACTCGCGGCCCACCTCGCAGGCTAGGGCCACGTCCTTTCGCGCGAGAGCCAAAGCAAAGTCAGGTGGGTCGAACCGCGCCGGAAGAAAATTCCGATACAGCGTATCAAAGGTCCGACGACGACCAAGCGCACCCTGGCGCACGGCCTCCCATATAGCATCTGGCTCCAATCCCGCCTTCACNCCCATGGTAAATGTCTCCGCCAGTGCCGTCTGAATGATATAGCCTGATAGATTGTGGACCAGCTTGGCCACGGATCCAGCCCCGATGGATCCGATGTAACGCGCCGAGTCACTCATGGTATCAAGAACCGGTTTATGGGCGGTGAACACTTCTTCATCGCCACCCACCCAGATTGCCATTTCNCCGCTCTTGGCGCCGTCGGGTCCGCCGGAAACCGGCGCATCTAGAACCGAAACTCCCTTTTCCGCAAACACCGCGTACAATTCGCGCATGACGGTCGGCGAATTGGTGGACAGGTCGAAATAGGCCTGCCCCGCCGAAAGTCCAGCAAGAATGCCGTCTNCGCCAAGCGCTACCTCCTTTACCTCAGACGGCCCCGGCAAAGAGGTGAAAACTACCTCGCTATTTGCTGCGACCTCTCGAGGAGAGTGTGCCCATATCGCCCCCTCTCTAAGGTGCGGATGGGCGCTTTGACGATTGATGTCATGAACCACGAGCGCATGCTGACCTCGGATAGCGTTCATCGCGATGCTCGCGCCCATCGTACCCAGACCGATAAAGCCCACCTTCATAGCAAAAATCCCATCCTGGTTAACGTTACAGGCGGAAACCGTATCAGCGTCTGTTGAACGGGTATATGTGAGGCTGTTTCAGAACGCAGAAGCGGACAATTCTTTGCAATTTTTCTAATTTTGGCGCACAATGTGGCTGCTGGTTTTCCAGCTATGGCGATAAACGCGTTGCGGAATAAGCGTTGCGGACCCGGGGGCAGTGCCCGGCGCCTCCACCATTTATCTTCTCTTGTACGATTTCCTTCGGGATCAGGGCGCGAGGGGATCTCGGGGGGCGAAACAGGATCGACGTGCGTAGTAAAGGCAATGGCTTTCGCTCGGTGGGGTACCGCCGATACCGGTCCATTTGTAATAGTTGCNAACGACAACTATGCTCCGGTTCGTGCCGCTGCTTAATGCAGTCTCACGACCGACACATTAAGTCCTAGGTGCTAGCCCATCTAGGCGGGGTTCGGGAGGCGCCTGGCAACAGAAGCCTCCCACTTTCTCTCAAGAACTTGTTACACCCGTAACCAGATACGATCATCCCTCAAAAATTCTCTCAGCCTGTGACTATACTCCTGCAAAGAACCTGTGTTTGACTTAAGTTCTACACGGGGTTGAATCAGTTTGTAACATGCAATGATAAAGGCTGCGTTGCTATTAACGGTTCTTGGTTTCATAGTAAAGCCAGTGAACAACAACCCCTGGAAATTTATTTCAAAACTTTTGATAGCAAGCATTTCAATGAACGCCTCAGCTTTCCGCACGCCATTTCGACCTGGTGTTGAACTGATGCGTTCTATCATCATAGACTCTTCTGTCCTCATCTCTAGCGGCTGCCTATTGACCTTTTGTAATACGTTTAAGTAGACAGCCAAATAGAGGGCACTCATAAATGTTTCGGTTCATAAGCCCTGTGTGCCAACCCATTTCACCTCGGGTCTGGCCATGCTGGCCTTTCCAAGGTAGAAGGGTCTCATGGACCCAAAACAACTCTGCTGCGATGTTTGGATTGAAGAGGCGCTGCGCCGCGTCATCGAGCGTGCGCTGACTTTGGCGAGCAGGCATGGCCTGCCCGGCGATCATCATTTTTACATCACTTTCAAGACTGGTGACGATGGCGTCGAGATCCCATCATACCTGAGGGCAGAGCATCCCGATGAGATGACCATTGTTATTCAGCATCAGTTCGAGAACCTAATTGTTGATGCGGACGGTTTCGCAGTCACGCTGCGGTTTAAAAACAAGCCAGAGCAACTAATGATCCCCTACGCCGCCATCACATCTTTTGCCGATCCGTCGGTGAATTTTGGCTTGCAGCTTAAAACTATCTCCATGGATGACGAAAACCTGCATGCCCTTGTCGGTGATGAAGAGGGGGACAATTATGAGGCGATCGAAGAAAGGGCTTTGACGGAGGACATCGACGACGACGATGATCAACCAAAGACCGGCGAAGTCATTGCTCTCGACGCTTTCCGCAATAAGCAGTCCTGATACTTGGCGCGGCGCAGCCAGACAATCCACTCCCAAACGCGCCCACTGAAGATCAGAGAGGATGTCATGACTGGCTACGATCACCAAAACATGTTCCCGCTCAGCTCAGATGAGACGATTTATCGGAAGCTCGATATCAACGGCGGCATGGACACAACGTCCATAAATGGCACAGAAATACTAGTCATTGATCCGACCGTAATCGTCGAGCTCTCGGCGGAGGCCTTCAAGGACATCAACCATCTCCTACGTCCCGCGCACCTAGTTCAGCTCAAAAAAATCCTGGAGGACCCGGAAGCCTCTAACAACGACCGGTTCGTTGCCCTAGACCTCCTAAAGAACGCCAATATTGCTGCTGGCGGGGTATTGCCCATGTGCCAAGATACGGGGACTGCCATCGTTATGGCTAAGAAAGGTCAGAGCGTTTGGACCGGCGGGGGAGACGAAGCAGCTCTGGCCGAGGGCGCAATGAGAGCCTACGATGAGAACAACTTACGCTATTCTCAGGTGGCGCCTTTGGATATGTTCCAGGAGGTCAACACGGGCAACAACATGCCCGCCCAAATAGATATCTATGCCACTGAAGGCGATGAATTTTCATTCCTGTTTATCGCCAAGGGTGGCGGATCGGCGAACAAGACGTTCCTGTATCAGCAGACTAAGGCCATCTTGAATCCGGACAGCCTTATGAAATTCCTCGACGAAAAAATCCGCACGCTGGGCACGGCTGCTTGTCCGCCCTATCACTTGGCGGTGGTCGTCGGCGGAATGTCAGCGGAAATGAACCTGAAAACGGTAAAATTGGCGTCCACCAAATACCTGGACGCACTTCCGACTCAAGGGACACAGTACGGCCAGGCCTTCCGTGACACGGAATGGGAACAGAATATCTTGCAGATGACACAGGACATGGGTATCGGCGCCCAGTTTGGCGGTAAGTACTTCTGTCATGATATTCGGGTCATCCGGCTGCCGCGCCATGGCGCATCCTGTCCCGTCGGTCTTGGGGTCTCCTGCTCGGCCGACCGTCAAATCAAAGGGAAGATAACCAAAGAAGGCGTGTTCCTGGAGCAATTAGAGACCAATCCGGCCCAATACTTGCCAGACATCACCAGCGGATCCCTAGGTGGCGAAGTCGTTTGTTTGGATCTCAACCGGCCCATGTCAGAGATCCTGATCGAGTTGACGAAATGTCCGGTGAAGACGCGGCTAAGCCTCAACGGTCCGCTGATCGTCGCCCGTGATATCGCCCACGCGAAACTTAAAGAGCGTTTAGATATGGGTGATAGCCTGCCCCAGTACTTTAAAGACCACGGTATCTATTACGCCGGCCCCGCGAAGACGCCAAAAGGCCTCGCCTCAGGATCGTTCGGACCAACTACGGCAGGACGCATGGACGCCTACGTGGAACAATTTCAAGCTGCCGGGGGCTCTATGGTAATGCTAGCCAAGGGCAATCGCTCCAGGGCCGTCACAGACGCCTGCCATCAGCACGGGGGGTTTTATCTTGGATCGATCGGCGGTCCAGGCGCACGCCTAGCCCAAGATTGTATCAAGCATGTAGAGGTGATGGAATTCGAAGAACTTGGCATGGAAGCTATATGGAAGATCGAAGTCGAAAACTTTCCCGCTTTCGTCGTCGTCGATGACAAGGGCAACGACTTCTTCTCCGAGTTCACGGGGTGAGCATGAAACGAATTACATTGATCACCGGCGGAAGCCGAGGAATTGGCGCGGCAACGGCCAAGCTCAGCGCCAAGGCGGGCCACGCTGTTGCCGTTAATTACATAACCAATGCGGACAAGGCCGAAGCCCTAGTTGGGGCCATTCGCAACGCAGGTGGCATTGCCATGTCCGTGCAGGCGGACACGGGTGACGAGGCCCAGGTCGAACGTATGTTCGATGCTGTTACGACCGAACTGGGCCCTATCTCCGGACTGGTGAACAACGCAGGCGTTCACGGTCCGCGTGGACGTCTTGAGGATCTCACTAATGACGAAATTCAAGCGGTATTGAGGACCAATGTGCTGGGCTGTTTCCTCTGCGCCCGGGCGGCTGTCAAACGCATGTCAACGAAACACGGCGGTAGCGGAGGGGTCATCGTCAATGTCTCGTCTGGATCTGCCCACCTGGGTGCACCGAACGACGGTATCCTCTACGCAGCATCGAAGGGTGCGGTAAACAGCCTCACCATCGGGCTCTCGCAAGAAGTTGCCCGCGATGGCATCCGCGTTAACACCGTAGCGCCGGGCCTCACAGAGACAGATATGCCATCAAAGGAAGCCTTGGAGCAGATGGGTCCACAATTGCCTTCGGGTAGGGTCGGCCAACCGGAAGAAATCGGCGAGGCCATTATCTGGCTGCTTTCCGATGCCGCCTCCTACGTCAACGGCGCGAACCTGAGGGTCAGCGGCGGACGGATTTAAATCGGTGAATTTCCTGTCCGACGGCCCAGACAACGCCACTACCACCATCGCACTCGCTCACGGCGCAGGTGCGCCGATGGACTCTGATTTTATGCAAGTTTTCGCCGAACGTCTCGGCGACACGGGATCTCGCGTCGTCCGGTTCGAGTTCCCCTATATGGCGGAACGCCGGGAAATCGGGAGAAAGAAGCCACCAGATCGACTATCGCTGCTTATAAAGACCTGGCAAGACGTTATCGCCGAACTAGGCTCGAGCAATCTTGTTATTGGGGGAAAATCGATGGGCGGTCGGATTGCATCTCTCATTGTGGACGCTGCCAGGGTCAAAGGTCTGGTTTGCCTGGGTTATCCGTTCCACGCTCCGGGTAAGGAACCAGGACCGAATCGGCTGGAACACCTAGAAGGGCTGGAAACACCAACCTTGATTTGCCAAGGTACGCGTGACGCGCTTGGTACCCGGGACGAAATCGCTGGGTATCGCCTGAGCGCCAACGTCCAGCTGCATTGGCTAGAAGATGGCGACCACAGTTTCAGGCCGCGCAAGACCTCGGGGCTAACTGAGGATGAAAACAGGCAAAACGCCATCAACGCGATCAGCGTTTTCATTAAGGGACTTTAAGGTCATGCGCATGGATCACACGACACTTCAGACCAATCATCTGGAGGAGACTAAGAACTGTTTTTGTGAAGTTTTGGAGCTCTATCCGGGTGATCGACCACCTTTCGATTTTCCCGGCTATTGGCTCTATAATAAGATCGACAAACATCCGATCATCCACCTCATCGGTACAGAGGAAAAGATTGGGAACAACACGGGTGCCCTCCATCACCTGGCCTACCTGGGTGACCCTGAACGCTATAATGAGTTCGACGCCCGCATCAGCGTCATGGAATGGGTACAAGATCGCCGCATAGTGCCGGGAAGCGGCATCCGCCAGATCTTCGTCATCGGTCCGCATAACATTTATGTGGAGCTGAATTTCCCGGAAGCGGCCTGAACCGGCCGCTATCCTCCTAGATCGGCCTGTCACCCTCTATAGTGACACGCTGCATGATGCGTCGGGCGTCTGGAAAATCACTAATAGCGTAGTGCATGGTGCAACGGTTGTCCCACATAGCCACCGAGCCGTTTCGCCATTGGAACCGGCAGGTAAATTCGGGCCGGGTCGCATGGACGACGAGATAATTAAACAAGGGCCGCGACTCTGCGGGCGTCATATCAGCGAAGCGCACGAAATGCAAATCGCTCAAATAAAGCCCTTTACGACCCGTTTCAGGATGAGTGCGCACCACCGGATGTGTCACTTCATTTGCCGCCGCTTGGCTAACCTCCATAGCCTTGGCCACGCCGTCCCTAAACCGCTGTGAGCCCTTTCCATAGGAATTGGCATTTGTGTTTACGACCCTGAGGTCAGACAGCATGGCCTTCATGCCATCAGACAGAGCTTCATAAGCAGCCGTCTGACTCAGAAACATGGTGTCGCCACCTGCGTCCGGAACTTCCAGACCATACAAGATGGTCGCCATGGCGGGACGCTCCGTATAGGCTAGATCCGTATGCCAGCTGTTGCCAAAATGGTGTTTATCCTCTGGTTCCTTGACAATCAGGAAAACATCCGGATAGCCATCCATCGGGGTTACGTACGGGTGCCGGTTCAACGAACCAAAGTGGCGCGCGAAGGTGGTCTGGCTCTCAGGCGTCAAATCTTGATCCCGGAAAAAGATGACGCCATGCTTGAGCAACGCGCTCCGAATGTCTTTGATCACCTGATCGCTGACATGGTTCAGATCAACACCTACAATTTCAGCGCCGAGGGCGCCTGCCACAGGTGAGACATGAATGTTCCCTGCCATCAAAAAACCCTCTTTTTGTTCGTCGGCGTTCTCATTTTCTTGGTGGTATCCTGACTGGCGCTATCGTTGGCGCCGCAGGCTGGAACCCGATCATTTTCTTTGGGAACATGTCCACTCCAGTTTTACTTGCGTGAATTCTGGCATACTTTAGCCGGATCAAAAAGCCCCCCTCAAGGCGCTTTAAGAAGGGCTTCCCGATGGAAAATGTAGAGCCCGGCAGCGCTGATAAACATGGCTCCAATCACGGTGGGCCAACTGGGCCAGATGCTCCAGATGACCAGATCGAAACAGATACCCCAGATGATTGCGGTGTAGTTGAAGGGGCTAACTACAGAAGCCTCCGCAACCTTGAGCGCAAAGGTCATCAGATACTGGCCTAGCGCCCCCAGCACACCCGCCGCCACAAACAGCTTAATGGTCTCTATAGGTGTCGCTACCCAGACCCAGGGCATGAACATCGCCGCGATCACTGTGCCGGCCGCCATATAGTAAAAAACAATTGTGTAGGGGCTCTCAGTTGATCCCAAGCTTCGCATCAGCAGGATGGTCGACGCCCAACACAACGTCGCGAACACTGTCGCTAGAGAGGCCAGGTCAATCGTGCCTGAGGGATCGAGAGCAATTACAACACCTAAAAACCCACAGATAATCGCGCTCCAGCGCCGCCAACCAACATTCTCATTTAAAAAAACCACGGCTAAAAGGGTCGCAAATAGCGGCACAGCCTGACTGATAACCATGACGTCGGCCAAGGGCAGCCGAGCGAACGCGTAAAAGAAGCCGGCATTTCCCAATACGCCACCTACGGCCCGGGCAGCATGTCCCCACGGCCGCTTGGTTTTCAGGATTCCGACCCCGCCCGCCCGCAAAATGAAAGGCACGATAATCATTGTCGCAATGAAGTTGCGGATAAACGTCACCTGCATGGGATGAAAATCGGGCCCAATGTGCTTGACGACAACATTCATCGTCGAGAGCACGCCGATCGCAGTCATCATCATTAAGATGCCGAGCGCCGGGTTATCCCCTCGCCCAACGACATGCGTGGATAAATCGTTAGCCATGGAGCCGGGATATTAGGAGGTTCTTAGCCCTCGTCAATGGCAGCTTTGAGCTCTTCAGCGCACAATGTGAAGGGCCTCAACTCAATAAAAAAGGTATGATAACAGGCGAGAGCTAATGCGAAGATCTTTATATAATTCCCCTCGCCTGCAAATCCACGATCTCCGTATCAGAAAGCCCGAGTTCACCGCCGTAAATCGCTTTGTTGGCATCCCCAAGGCTTGGCCCCAGGGTTCGGATATCACCCGGCGTTAGGGACAACTTCGGCAGCACACCAGGGACCGGAACATCCCCAATACCGGGAACCGGTACGGTGACGATATTCTCGCGAGCCTTGAAGTGCGGATCGGCAAAAATATCAGCGATAGAATTAATGGGACCGGATGGCACCTCATGATCTATACAGCGTCGCATGATCTCATCACGATCGAGTGAGCGGGTCCAAGCCTCCACCTCGGTAATCACCTTATCCCTATTTGCCAGTCGCACCGACTGATTGCCATAGGCCTCCTGAAGATCAGGGCGGTCCATCGCAGCGCACAGACGTTCGAACATTTTGTCGGTGGTGCATGCAATAGCAATGTATTTGCCGTCACCCGTTGGGAAATGTCCATGAGGACAAGCGTTCACAGTTCCTGTACCCTCCGGCTCGCGCACGTGACCCTCAAAAGCGTACCGCGGCGCAATCTCATCAAGCACCCGAAACACCGATTCATACAGAGCCATATCTATAACTTGCCCCTCGCCCGTGGCATCGCGATGACGTAGCGCCATCATGATGCCGATTGCCCCATACATGCCAGACATATAGTCTCCAAGCGAGGTGGATCCCGGCGTCACTGGGGTCTCGCCAGAAAGTCCGGAAAGATAGGTGAGGCCGCCCACCGCGTGGCCAATCCGCGCAAATCCTGGGCGATCACGATACGGCCCGTTCTGGCCGTAACCAGAGATACGCATCATCACTAGGCCGGGATTAATTTCGCTCAATACGTCCCAACCCAACCCCCACTTCTCCAGGGTACCCGGCCGAAAGTTTTCACATACAACATCCGCATCCGCAGCCAAACGCTTGAACAGGCTCGCACCCTCCGGATCGCGGAGATTGAGTGTAATGGATCGCTTGTTACGGGCTTCTGTCAGCCAGGACAATGACATCCCCGGCTGGTTTGTGGCCGTGCCAAAATGACGCCATGGATCTCCACCCTTCGGGTTTTCCACTTTGATCACCTCGGCACCAAACTCTCCTAGAATAGACGCCGCATAAGGCGCAGCGATAAATGTCGCCGCGTCTAGAACTCGAACACCGTTCAGGGCCGGTTTGATATCTGTATTTTCCATACCTCTGTTTTTATACTGAGGTAGCCTGCAGGTCACTCTTCATTTGAGGCCTATAGTCAGCCTTGGGCATCGCCATGCATGTAGGCGCGAATCATAAGCGCACATATAAGTCGGGCGAAGAACTCGCGCACATGGGCGGCGGCCAAGTAAGGCGAGAGTGCAAGCCTCACAGGATCAGGAGTGACATGACAACCTAGGCACTCGAAACACATAATAGCCCTACGCATGTGGAAGTGGTCGGTCACCACGATCGCCTTACGCCGGCCCTGTTCTCCCATGACCCGACAGCACTCCCTAGCGTTTTCAAAAGTCCGGGTTGAAACCTCTTCGCTATGCAGCGATGCCGCCGGCACACCGGCATCGGCGGCCACCTTGCGCATTATCTCAGCCTNTGGCATCGCGCCTTGGNTAACGCCGCCGCTCATCAAAACATTCGGTGCACGCCCAGCGGTGTACAATTTAACGCCATGGGTTACACGGCGCTCAATGGCAGGTCCCGGCAATCCATCACACAGTGGCTTAGCGCCGAGTATAATAATGACGTCATTAGGCGAGGACACATGCTCAAGCCGCAAATTCGGCCTCAGCCCGCATAGCCAGTCCACCGTCGGCATCAGCTGCCCAGAGTTGCACAGTATTGCCATTGTCATCCGGTCGACCGTTGACCGTAAATGGCGCAATATGGAACAGCGGGCTCATGGCCCGATAGTCAAAGCGAACTAACTGCCGTTCGGGCCGCTCGCGCCTACAGAGATCCATCAACAGCGTTGCAATTAGCGGTCCGTGGACGATCAAGCCCGGATACCCCTCTTCTTCTGTAACGTATGCTAAGTCATAGTGAATTCGGTGGCCGTTGAAGGTTAGCGCCGAGTATCGGAACAGCAAAACCGGATCAGGCTCGATCGTACGTGACCAATCTGCATCTGTTGGCGCAGGCTTGGGAGGCGGCGGTAAGATATCTGGGTCAGATTCGCTCCGATAGACAATGTCGTGTTCTTCCTCAATGCATACACCGTCGGGGCCGGCAATAGCATGTTTGACCAATACAAAAACCAGCTCACCAGATTTTCCCGACTTGTGATTGACCTCGGCAATCGTCGACGTTCGGGTAATCGAGTCACCAACCCGCAGTGCCCCGGGCCATCGCATGCGGCCGCCGGCCCACATACGTCGCGGAAGGTCAATGGGTGGCAGGAAGCCGCCCCGTTTTGCATGACCATCGGGCCCAATTTCAGAGGCCTTGGGACGGGGCGTAAAAAAGATCCAATGTGCCGCTGGTGGCACCAAGTCACCGGGTTGCGGACTCAGCTCATCGCGATCTAAGGTGGCTGCCAGACTGGCTAATTGGCCGCCATGGAGTATATCTGTGGCGATCTCTGACTTGCCAACCCAGGTGCGCAGATAATCAATATCGACGGTCATTAGATATCCCTAAAACGAACGTGGCATGCCCAACACATGTTCTGCAATATAGCTCAGGATCAAGTTCGTAGATACTGGGGCGATTTGATAAAGCCGCGCCTCTCGAAACTTGCGCTCCACGTCGTATTCCTCGGCGAAGGCAAAACCACCGTGGGTCTGCATGCAACTTTCCGCGGCCGCCCAGGCGGCCTCAGAACCCAGCATCTTGCACATATTAGCTTCCTCGCCGCAGGGTTCACCGGCATCAAAGAGGTCGGCGGCGCGCTCCACCATAAGCTTAGCAGCGCTCATTTGAGCATATGCGCGGGCGATGGGAAACTGAATACCCTGGTTCTGACCGATGGGGCGATCGAACACTGTGCGCTCGCAAGCATACGCGCTGGCCTTATCAATAAACCAGCGCGCATCACCTATAGTCTCAGACCCAATGAGGATACGTTCTGCGTTCATACCATCCAGAATATAGCGAAACCCCTTTCCTTCCTCACCGACTAGCGTGTCGGCAGGAATGCGCATGTCATCAAAGAAGACCTCAGTCGTCGCATGGTTGATCATGGCGCGGATAGGCTTAATCTCCAGTCCTTTTCCCTTTAGTTCACGGATATCGATAAGGAATACAGACATACCGTCATGCGGCCGTTTTCCCTCGTCCCGAGCCGCCGTGCGGGCAAGTAACAGCATGAAATCGGAGTGCTCAATTCGCGAGGTCCATACTTTCTGGCCGTTCACCACATAATCGTCACCGTCCCTGACAGCCGTCGTGCGGATCCGGCTGGTATCGGTACCCGACGTGGGCTCGGTGACCCCAAAGGCCTGAAGGCGCAGCTCACCTGAGGCAATTCCTGGCAGCAACATGCGCTTTTGGTCTTCCGTGCCGTGACGCAGCACCGTGCCCATTGTGTACATTTGAGCATGACAGGCCCCACCATTGCATCCAGCGGCCTGAATCTCCTCCAGTATGGCGGCACCCTCGGAAACGCCGAGACCCGATCCCCCGTATTCCTCCGGGATCAGACAGGCCAGAAAGCCCGATGCGGTCAGCTCTCGAACAAATTCCGTTGGATAGGCCCGATCACGATCTTTCTCTCGCCAGTATTCACCGGGAAAACCCTCACATAAGTGGCGAACCGCATCACGAATGTCCTGATGGCGCATGTCCATGCTCTACTCCCTTAAAATCGAGACAAATTTAAGCGAAACACTGCGGAAGAGAAAACCAAACCAACGCCCCTATTTCACTGATTGAACCAGAACTTTGGACGTGAGCAACCGTGAAAGCTTTAATTTGGAGTTACCAACTGAAGATGCGCTTTGTTTCGAACTAGCTTGTTAGAAATTGGTCACGTTAAGCATTTATTTCAAGCTCTTTCACGCTCACGTAAAGGCCGCCAAAGGGCACAATCGCTAGGCAATATTCTTGGTTGGGGGCACACAGCCCAGCTACCAAATTAACACCGCCTCGTCATGCCCGTGGTGACGACGCCAAAATAAGCCGATATGGGTTGGATCCTCAAAACTGCTACTTGTGTTTATAAGCTTATTGTGACCTCTAATTTAGTGATCTTCTTGTCGACTATTTAAACCGTTATTCCATGGTCTGGATCGCACAAGGAAAAGGTAGGATTTCAGTTGCCGAACGCATTAATACCCGTTTGTGCACGTCCCAGGATCAGCGTATGGATATCATATGAGCCTTCAAGGGTATTGATAACCTCCATGTTCAGCATATGGCGAATTATATGATATTCGTCCGAGATGCCGTTGCCACCGTGCATATCGCGGGCCTGCCGGGCAACCTCCAGCGCTTTTTGCGTATTGTTCCGCTTGACCAATGAAATCATTTCCGGCGTCGCACGGCCCACCTCCTGGAGACGGCTGACGCGCAGCGCTCCTTGCAAACCCAAGGCTATATCCGTCTGCATGTCCGCAAGTTTTTTTTGGACTAATTGGTTTGCCGCCAATGGGCGACCAAATTGTTCCCGGTCGATAACGTATTGGCGTGCCGCTTGCCAGCAGAACTCTGCCGCACCCATAGCGCCCCAGCTGATGCCAAAACGCGCCCGACTTAAACAAGACAGGGCCGCACCCAACCCTTTAACTTCTGCCAAGCGGTTCTTTTCCGGAACAAAAACGTTATCCATGACCACTTCACCCGTGGATGACGCACGCGCACCAAACTTACCCTCAATTTTGGGTGTTTGCAGACCTTCCATGCCGCGCTCCAGGACGAAACCTCCAAATTTTCCGTCGTCATCCTTAGCCCAAATCACCAGGACATCCGCCAACGGCGAATTGGTTATCCAAATCTTGTTCCCCGTCAGCCGATACCCATTGCCTTCCTTCTTTGCCCGAGATTTCATGCCAGACGGGTCGGACCCGTGATCGGGCTCAGTAAGGCCAAAACATCCGATAAGCTCACCGGTCGCCATTTGTGGGAGAAATCGTTGTTTCTGTTCCTCCGAGCCGTAACCATGGATAGCTCCCATGGCCAGGCCGGACTGAACGCCCACTGCCGAGCGGAACGCAGTGTCGATACGTTCTAGCTCCCGACAGAGCAAACCGTACGCCACATGGCCAAGCCCCGGACAACCGTAACCCTCGAGGACACCACCAAGAAAACCTAGCTCGCCAAACTCTCTCATGAGTTCTCGATCAAATTCCTCCTTGCGGTTCCATTCCAGGATCACCGGCATCAAACGATCCTCACCGAATCGCCGAGCCATATCGCGAACCATGCGCTCCTCTTCGGTTAGTTGGTCGTCCAGTAGAAGTGGATCGTCCCAGGAAAAGTTGGTGTTTCCATCAGCCATGATCAGACCCTTTCCAGTACCATGGCGATACCCTGACCCATACCAATGCACATCGAGATCAGTGCATAACGGCCACCCGATCGATGCAGCTGCCGGGTTGCAGTGAGTGCGATACGAGCCCCGGACGCTCCGAGAGGATGACCGATGGCAATGGCACCGCCGTTTGGATTAATCCTCGAGTCGTCGAGGGCTATGTCTAGGCCCTTCATACAAGACAATACCTGAGCAGCGAAAGCTTCGTTGATTTCCACCACGTCCATGTCTGTCAAAGTCAGGCCAGCGCGATCGAGCGCCTTTTGAGCTGCGGGAACGGGGCCGTAGCCCATTACCCTTGGCTCGACACCGGCAACACCCGTGGAGACGACTCGGGCCATCGGTATAGCACCAGCCTGTTCACCTTTCTCCATGCTCGCAACGAACACGGCGGCCGCGCCGTCATTTATACCAGATGCGTTGCCGGCCGTGGTTACGCCGCCGGAAAATAAAGGCCGCATTCCGCCCAAGGTCTCCAAATTAGTTCCGGGCCGCGGATGCTCGTCTTCACCGACACTCACATCCGGTTTCTTGCGCTCGCCAGGCACCATAATTGCCATGAGTTCTTCATTGTAGAAACCATCAGCCTTAGCAGCAGCGTACTTGGACTGGCTTTCAGCGGCGAAATTATCCACCTCCTCGCGGCTCAATTGGAACTCGCGGGCCAAATTATCAGCTGTCTCAGGCATGGTATCCGCACCGAACTCGCTCTCGATTTTTGGGTTTGGGAAACGCGCGCCGAGCGAACTCTCAAAACTTGGAAAGGATTTTGCAAAAGCCGTCTCTGCCTTGCCAACCACGAAGGGCGCGCGTGTCATGCTTTCAACGCCACCCGCAACAATCAGATCGCCTTCACCGCAGGTGATAGCATGAGCCGCCGAAATTATGGCGTTCATTCCAGAGCCACAGTTGCGTTGCACGACACTGCCTGGAATTTCGATCGGTAGGCCTGCCAGTAAGACCGCATGACGGGCGACGCAGCGGCTATCCTCTCCAGCTTGGTTTCCGCAACCAATGTTAACGTCGTCGATGTCAGCAGCTTCAAAGGGCGAATTTTCAACCACTTCCTTGATAACCGCGCCCATCATGTTGTCCGGACGGACCTTTGCAAGGGCGCCGGCATTGCGCCCGAAAGGTGTCCGGATACCATTGTAAATGTATGCGTTCAACATGCTCTATTTCCTCTTTTTATTTTATTCTACGCTTCCGGCGTGGACAGCGGAATGCGTAATTCTGCGCGACGACGTAACCATGGCGTCGGCCGGTAGCGGGGGTCGCCAGTCAGCCGGTGAATATTCCTGAGAATTTTCAACACTGTTTCGGCACCGATAGAGTCTCCAAAGGCCAGTGGCCCCATGGGATAGTTCAGCGCCAAAACGACCGCTATATCAATGTCCTCAGGGGCGGCGGTACGCGCCTGCGCCACCGAACAGCCAATGTTGCAGATAGCAGCTACGGCGCGCTGAGCAATGAAGCCGGGCGTATCACCAATGACTGTGGCCGGTACATCGCCGCCACCCAACAGGCCATGTGCTGCTTCCACTACATCGGCTCGGCTCACTGCGGTCTTCATTAGAGTTCTGCGCTTAGATAGGCCGAAGAGCGTATCAACAGCAATCGTGCGTTCCGCATCCAGGTCTCCAACCACGGCGCAGTCTGTTGCGTCACCACCGATAGGCGTCACCAGGATTAAAGCATCGTCGCTCGGCTTATCGCCATTTTCTAATATGGCCCCAGTTTCGTGCACGATAGCTGCTAATTTTTCATAAGCCTTCAGCTCTTCCTTGCTGATCCAGACCGGCCGGCCGTCGAAGTCCGGCGCCGGCGCTTCTTCCGCGATTTGCGCCTTGCCGTCCTCGTAAACATAGAACCCGTTGCCCACCTTGCGGCCCAGGAGCCCTGCATCTAATTGCATTTGCATGAGCGTCGCGGGACGGAACCGCGGTTCGTGGTAGAACTGTTCATAGATGAGGTTTGTCGCGGGATGGGTCACGTCCACGGCGGTCAGGTCCATTAACTCAAAGGGCCCCATGCGAAAACCCACGGCATCGCGGCAGATGCGGTCGATATCCGCATAGCTGGCGACGCCATCAGACGCAATGTGTGCGCACTCGATGTTGTAACCACGCCCCACCTGATTGACGAGAAAGCCTGGCGCATCGCTCACATGCACCGGCGTGCGGGCCATTCGCTTCCCCAGATCCATGAGGACTCCGGCAACGTGTGGTGCAGTACGAACCCCGTCAATTACCTCGACCAGCTTCATGAGCGGCACGGGATTGAAGAAATGCATCCCGGCGACACGTTCAGGCCGCACGCAAGCCGCCGCAATGGTAGTTACCGACAGGGACGACGTATTCGACGCGATGATCGTGTCATCGCTGACGGCAGCCTCGATCTCGCGGAAAACAACATTCTTAATCTCAAGGTTCTCGACCACTGCCTCAATGACAATCTGGCAATGTGCGAAGTCGAATAGCGAATCTACCACCTCGATATTCGCGATAGCAGCCTGAGCGTCTTCTTCGGCCATACGGCCCTTTTCCACGTTTCGGTTCAGCATGTTGCCAACGAAGTCGACTGCTTCTTTGGCCGCGTCTGCGTTGGTGTCGTACAGCAACACCTTGCAGCCGCCGGCAGCGGCTACCTGTACGATACCGCGCCCCATGGCGCCGGCACCGGCGACGCCGAGGATCAGATCTTCGCTATTTGCATCGATAGTCATTTAATGATTCCCCTACTTGCCTTTATATTTGGGCTGGCGCTTCTCAATAAAGGCCTGCATTCCCTCTTTTTGGTCCTCCGACGAAAACAGAATTTCAAATGCCTTGCGCTCCAAAAGCAGACCGGTCTCCAAAGATGCATCCATGCCCGCATTAACCACTTCCTTGGTCAGCTTCACCGCAAGCGGCGGCATCCGAGTGATCTTGCGGGCGACCTCCAAGGCCCGGGTTTCCACCTCTTCATCAGGCACAACTTCGCTCACCAGCCCCATTTCCAGTGCTTCGGCAGCACTAACGAAATCCGCGGTCAACAGCATCATATTGGCGCGGTATTTACCCACGGTTCGAACCAGTCGCTGGGTGCCACCGGCGCCAGGAATGATCCCGACCCGGATTTCCGGTTGACCTAATTGTGCACCCTCGCCGGCGATGATGATGTCTGTCGACATGGCAATCTCACAGCCACCACCCAGGGCAAATCCGTTAATTGCCGAAATTATCGGCTTTGGACACGCTGAAATGGCACGATTCATCCGGCGCGCATCGAATAAGCTCCAATCGATCGTTCCCCGGCTCGCCATTTCCTTCAGGTCGGCACCCGCGATAAAGACTTTCTCGTTCCCGGTGATGATAATAGCGCGGATGTCGTCATCTAAGCTCAAAGCCTCGAAATGATCACTCAGTTCTTCGCGAACAGCCGTGCTCAGTGCGTTCATTGCATCTGGACGGTTCATGCGCAACAACGCAATGTGATCTTCCGGTCGTTCCAATAGGACCAACGACATTCATTTCCTCCCATTCGTTGACATCATTAACCAGTCTACCGCCAGCGTTCCATCCGGTCCGGCGAACACCGGGTTGAGATCCAATTCGACCACATCGGGGTTTTCGACCGCGAATTCAGATAGGGCGCACAGGGTATCGATTAACGCGCGTTTATCAACCGCCGGTTGACCGCGCACGCCGTCCAGGACGGCCTTCCCCGCTAACTGATCAAGCATCAGTTCCGCATCATCCCAACTTAGCGGCGCCTGAGCAAAGACGACATCTTTCAAGACTTCGACGAAGATACCGCCCAGCCCCACCATTAGGACCGGCCCAAAAGCTGAGTCATGGCGGAGGCCCATAACCATCTCGGTCCGCGCCGGTGCCATGGCCTGTACCAACAGTCCATCGATCCTTGCCTCGGGCGCCCGGATCTCGGCGTTCTGGATGATGGCTTCTGCCGCGACCCGCACGGACTCGGCATCACCAAGCCCCAGCGCCACGCCGCCTATATCCATCTTGTGGAGGATATCCGGTGATTCTATCTTTACGGCGACGGGAAACCCAATGCCTTCGGCTGCGGCAACCGCAGCCCCCGCATCGGCTGTAAGCGCACAATCTACCAACGGCAGACCTGACGCCTTTAACCGGTGCCAAGCTTCCACAGACGGCACAGGGCCAACGTGGTCGGACACCGGTGCCGTTTTTCGAAAGACCGGCGCCGGCACGGCCGTAATTCTTCTACGGGCTTCACCAAACGCAACCAGCCCAGCTGCCGCATCAACGGCCCGCTCGGTACCATCGATAACGCAAATGCCCGCTTCACGTAAAGCCGTAAGGGCCTGTTCAGGCGCCTCCAACCAACACACCAAGAACGGTTTGGTCGCGTGCGCCATGATTTCTTTGAATACATCAACCAATAGGTTCGCGTAGCCGTGCATTAACTGCAGCCAAATAATGCCAAGGTGGACTTTAGGGTCGGCCAATACCACGCGGACGCTCTCGGTCATGATTTTGGGCTCTGCGAGGAACTGCCCGGTGATGTCCACTGGATTTCCCGTGGCGCCAAAATCGGGGATCACGTTCAGCAACTTTTTCTTTGTAGTTCCGCCAAGTTCCGGCACCATCAGACCTAGTTCCTCGGCGCGATCCGCCATCAGCACACCGGCACCGCCGGATTGGGTTACAATCGCAACGCCGTTGCCTTCAGGAACGTCGCTGTGTACGAAGGCTGATACTAGATCGAGCATGTGCGCTTCGTTCCGAGCCCGGACCACGCCGCGCTGGCGAGCAACACCGTCAAACACCGCATCCTCGCCGGCCATAGAGCCAGTGTGCGAAGCTGCTGCTCGGGCGCCGGCGGCCTTGCGGCCCACTTTCACGGCAATCAAAGGCTTCCCCATACGCACTGACTTGTCGGCCAAGGCTACCAGTTGATCGCCGTCCCGCAGACCTTCCAAGTAAGCCGATGCGACACGAATGCGGTCATCTTCGAGGGTGTAGTCGAGGGCCTCCATAAGAGTAATGTCCGCCTGGTTCCCTGTATTCACGAAATAACCGATGCCTAGACCCCGACTACGCGCAAGAGCAGCTATACCGGTGCCAAACGCTCCTGACTGGCTGGCGAAGGCAACGGGGCCAGCCTCGGGAGGCAAATCGGCGTATTGGCTGAAGGTCGCGGGCATATTAATGAAAGAGTTAATAACGCCTAGGTTGTTGGGCCCACAAAGGCGAACGCCATGAGTGATAGCGGTCTCCATAAGTTTGGCTTCGCGCGCTCGCCCGCTCTCACCCATTTCTCCAAAACCAGAGCTGAAAAGCACCGCCACCTTGGTACCCCTATCACCCAAGTCCGCCACGGCCCTGATTGCGCGGGCTGCCGCGACCACGACAACTGCCAGATCTGGCGGTTCCGGCAACGATGCGATATCCGGGTAGCAGGTGAGACCGCTGATCACAGTATACTTGGGGTTCACCGGATAAATGGCCCCCGTATAGCCGTCACGCTGCATGAAGTGTTGAGGTCGGCCGTTGAGCTTATTGGCGTCCGGCGACGCACCGATAATGGCCACGGAACGCGGGTTTAGAAGAGCTTCAATGGCGTCTGACATCAGGGGAAGACCTAAATGAATATGAATTTTTGCAGATCAAAACTATGTTTTGAAATTTGACTGGCGATATTTTCGTGTGACAAAGTCAGTTGTCAAGGGCGCGCGTTTGTGCACCGTGAAACGTGGAGCAAATCGGCATGGGATTTCGCAAGAATACGTCATTGGCTATGGCAGGCAAAGGCGCCACAGACCGCCAATTCGTGCGGGCTCTGGCGCGCGGCTTCGATGTTCTGAAAGCCTTCGAAGCCGATGACCGCGGCCTTAGCAACGCCGAACTGGCGGCAAGAACAGGCTTTCCTAAGCCAACAGTATCCCGTTTGACCTTTACTTTGATGTCATTGGGGTACCTAAGTTTGGACGAAACCACCGGGCGCTACGCCTTGCATCCCCATGTTCTATCGCTTGGATTTCCGGTGCTTCGTCAGCTCTCTATTCGCGACGTCGCGCGGCCCCTCATGGAAGATCTGGCCAACGGCTGCGGCGGAGCGGTGGCTATGGCGGTCCGTGACGGCGTCAACATGATCGTAATAGAACGGGCCCGTCACCCGACTATGACCCGGGTTCCATTGGATATCGGGATCGGTCGAGAGTTGGCGATAACAGCTGTTGGTCGAGCCTACCTGGCCGGTCTCAGCGTTTTAGAACGCACCGACCTTCAGACCAATCTTGAAGCGTATTACGGTCTTCGCTGGCCGGCCATTAACGCGCAGATCAAGAGTACCCTCAACCATTTCAAGCACCACGGGTTTACCATTTCAGCTGGCGACTGGGACCCGGATTACAACGCTGTCGGCGTGCCGCTTCGATTGCGTGACGGCACTTGCCTCGCCTTTAATTGCGGCGGTTCCAGCAACCTTATCGATGCCGACACACTCCCGGCCCTGGGAATCAAGTTGGTGACCATGGTCGAGAACTTGGCTCTCACTCAGGACTTGAACCTGCACGAAGAATCAAGAGGGACCTAACATGATCATCTCAAAGACTGATGGCCCCGTGACAACTCTTGTTCTTGACCGGCCGGCCAAACGTAACGCCCTAAACCGAGCGATGATCACCAATCTTCGCAATGAGCTCGCCGCTGTGGAAGCAGATGTAAGCTGCCGAGTGCTGGTGATCACAGGCGCCGAAGGACACTTCTCCGCGGGTCGCGACCTTGGCGACTCCGATGCATCCACGCCCTTGCAAGATGTCATGGCCTACGACGATGCCTATACAGCTGTATTCGAAATCTTGCGCCGGTCGACCAAACCCTCCATCGCCATTGTTCAGGGTTTCGCAGTGGCCGGTGGGTTCACCCTGGCCATGGGATGCGACTTCGTTATCGCGGACCAGTCGGCCCGTTTCGGGGCACTCGAGATGCGAGGCGGGTTTCCCGCCGCTATTAACACGGCCATCCTGTCGCACCTTTGTGGACCGCGCCACGCGATGGAGCTTTTGTTATCAGCGGATATGTTCTCCGCTGACGTGCTATTTCGCATGGGGCTTATCAACGAATTGGCCGCGAGCGGCAAAGAGCTGGAAGAGATTTCGAGACGCAGAATTGATGCATTGGCCACGCTCGATCCAATCGCCGTGCGCCTGACCAAGGAAATGGGCCGAGCCACGTCCACCATGCCGCTGGCCGAAGCGTTAGTCATGGCGAGACAACTGAACAGCCTATTAATGACCTCGGGAAAAATTGACGCGGCAGCCGAATACTTCAAGGAGTCTTAAACACCTGGGTCTGGGATTCGGCCAAAATTAATATTTGATACAACGGTGATCACAGCCAAGTCATATTTAATTACTTTTATTCAACATGTTACCGTGATTATGGGCGTTACTCTTGCACCCGATTCATCCCAGGAATATGGTTAACACATATTCGAGCTAAACAAAGGGGCTAGGCATGCGCGTACTTCTTGTTGAGGACGATCCAAGCACCCAACAAAGTGTGACCTTGATGCTTGAGACCGCCGGTATGGTCGTCGACGCTACGGATCTCGGCGAAGACGGGTTGGATCTGGGTAAGCTCTACGACTACGATATTATTGTTCTCGACTTAATGCTTCCGGATATGGACGGCATGGATGTGCTACGCCGATTACGGGACGCCCGGGTGAAGACGCCAGTATTGATTCTTTCCGGCCTCACGGAGTCGGAAAACAAGGTCAAGGGACTGGGCACGGGCGCCGATGACTATTTGACTAAACCATTTAATAAGGAAGAGTTGGTAGCCCGAATCCAGGCTATTGTGCGTCGCTCGCAAGGCCATTCTCAGTCGATCATTGATACAGGTCGCCTGGCAGTTAACCTCGACGCGCAGACTGTAGAGGTAGACGGCCAGTCCATCCATCTAACCGGGAAGGAATATGGCATCCTCGAACTTCTTAGCCTGCGCAAGGGCACCACGCTAACCAAGGAAATGTTCCTCAATCATTTATACGGCGGCATGGATGAGCCGGAATTGAAGATTATCGATGTGTTCATTTGTAAGCTCCGTAAGAAGCTCTCCACGGCTATGGATGGCGAAAACTATATCCAAACGGTATGGGGTCGCGGCTACGTACTGCGTGATCCCGAGGAGGCAGAAGAAAAGATGCGGGCCAATGCCTGAGCCTACCAACTTAGCTGAAGGCGCAACATTCATTAGGTTGTCTATAAAGTCTTCGTTCCGGGAACAAAAGCGTTGAGCTCGTGAGACAAGCTCTTCAAGACTAAGTCAGGTCAGAGAAGGCANANTTAGGGTCGANTGGANTCANATCTTATTCATTTGTGCCACACTCAANAACCTTNCTCGAATTGNGTTNAGCNGNTCCAATGTTGGGTCAGTTTGCANCAATGAGAGAACGCAGNCTTATTNAGCCGGTATCAGGAACGCGTAATCGACCCGGTCCATCGTTTCTGCAGCCTCGATCCGCAGACCCTGACTTGCCGCNAATCGAGCGCCAAAGTAAGCNGTCACGTTNCGCGCNGTNACAGCGTCTANTGAACAGTTCTCTANAAGCGCATCGAGCGTCCCATCGGGCGCTCGAGCGCCCTGNCCCATCGCCGAANCTGCNAGGCCAAGTCCCTCTGGGTAACGTGTGACCTGAATCGAGACCTCCCCACCGCGCGGCAAACATTCCTCAGCCATCATGGAGAGGATCATCAAGACCTTGACGGGTTGGGTGCACACATCCCCTGCTGCCATCATCACATCGCTGCTGGGCCACACAAGCGACGATCTGGAATCCACGAACCAACCAGCCACCAATATACCGGCGTTCACCAGCGACAATTCCCCTTGCTTGCCGCCGCCAAAACCAAAAGCACCCCGGAAAAAATCGAGACGTCGGGTCAGTCGGTCGGCGCTTTGCTTCAGCAGACTGGCGGCATCTTCATCGCTGCCCGGCTCGGCCATAAACTCGATCCCCGTGTTGACAGCACTTACGGCGCCGACAAGGTCATGGAAGAGTCGCGAATTTAACAATTGCGCCGTTTTGAGATCGATCTGCACCCCGTATACCCCCATCACGTTATTAAGCATGACGGCCCTACGTAGCGTGAACTTTTACATTATAATCTTTTGTGATCAATGTAAGCTGCAACTAGTACAGTCAATGTGGTTATTTTGGGGAGATCGCCCAAAAATCGTTCCACTTGAGAGAATGAACATCTTGAGAAAACGAGAATCTCTGGTATACGAATTCCAACGCATTTTACCTATGCTACGGTCGGTAAAGTTGCAAAAAATAAAAGCATTTCGGCCTTTGGGAGTGACACCGAATGTCTAGTACGATACCCCTCGCCCGCCCCCGCCGTGGGGGGCGGTCACCATTTTATCCCAAGGGCCGGCAGGTCGAAGACAAGGCGACGGATGAGGTCCGCCAACTGTTGGGCACCCAGCCGCGTCGCAGAGACCTTCTGATCGAGTATCTGCACCTCATTCAGGACACCTACAAGCAGCTATCCGCCGCACACTTGGCAGCCCTGGCCAGTGAAATGAAGCTCGCCATGACGGAGGTGTATGAAGTCGCCACCTTCTATCACCATTTCGATGTCGTGAAGGAAGGCGAAACGGGACCACCAGCACTAACTGTCCGCGTTTGCAACGGCATTACCTGCGAAATGATGGGTAGCGCTTCCCTACTCGAAGAACTTGCCGCGCGCTATGGCGTGGGAACGGAAATCCGCATCGTCCATGCGCCTTGTGTCGGGGCCTGCGACCGCGCCCCCGTTGCTGTAGTCGGACAACGTCAGATTTACTTCGCAAACACTGCCCGCGTCGCCGAGGCCGCGAACGCAGGCAACAACAGCGCGCACCTCCCGGACTACATCGAATTAGATGCCTACCGGGCGGACGATGGCTATGCGGTTTGGAACGCCTGCCGAAACGGCGAACGCGATCGTGACGAGGTGATCGACGTCGTCGACCGATCCGGCCTTCGCGGACTTGGTGGCGCGGGCTTCCCCACAGCTAGAAAGTGGGGCTTCCTCGAGGGCACGCCGAAGCCGCGACTGATCGCCATCAATGCCGACGAGGGCGAGCCCGGCACGTTCAAGGACCGCTATTGTTTCGAGACAGATCCGCACCGCGTGTTGGAAGGCATCCTGATTGCCGCATGGGCTGTGGAAGCTGATGCCGCCTACATCTATCTGCGCGACGAATACCCCCAGTGCCGGGATCTACTCCTGAAGGAAATCGCACGGCTGGAGGCGGACGACATCACCGGTGGTATTTCACTGCATTTGCGGCGCGGTGCTGGCTCCTACATTTGCGGTGAAGAGTCTGCAATGTTGGAGAGCATTGAGGGCAAGCGTGGCCTACCGCGCAACCGCCCACCCTTTCCAGCGCAGGAGGGGCTGTTTAAACGGCCAACATTGATCAATAACGTGGAGACCATGTTTTGGCTCCGCGATATCATCGTGAATGGAGCTGACTGGTACCAAAAACAAGGCCGCCAGCATTTCTATTCCGTGTCCGGCCGGGTCAATGAACCTGGCGTCAAACTGGCGCCAGCCGGTGTTACGGTCCGCCAGCTCATTGAGGACTATTGTGGCGGTATGCAGGACGGCCACGCCTTCAAGGCCTACTTGCCGGGCGGCGCCTCTGGGGGCTTGTTACCCGCAGACAAGGGGGATGTCCCCCTGGATTTCGGCGCCCTGGATGAATACGGCTGTTTCACCGGCTCGTCCGCAGTCGTCGTATTTTCAGAACACGATGATGTGCGCGCCATCTGCCGGAACCTGATACACTTCTTTGAGTATGAGAGCTGCGGGCAATGCACACCGTGCCGCGTCGGCTGCGAGAAAATGTTAAAGCTGATCGATGCCCCCAACTGGGATGAAAATTTGATTATGGAATTGAGCGCTGCCATGCGGGATGCTTCTATATGTGGGTTGGGTCAGGCGGCCCCAAACCCGGTCGAGAGTGCGCTGCGTTTCTTTGCGGAGGANGTNAAATGAGCGATANGNTTTNCTTCACCCTNGACGGCGAAGAGATCGAGGCCCANACNNNCGANACNATNTGGGAGATTGCCAAACGTCGCGGCAACACNATCCCNCNCNTGTGCCANCGCGACAAACCAGGCTACCGCCCCGACGCCAACTGCCGCGCCTGCATGGTCGAGATNGANGGCGAACNTGTGNTGGCTCCCTCGTGCCGCCGNACGCCAACGCCGGGCATGAAGGTGACAACCAATAACGAACGCGCCAAGACNGCACGCAAGATGGTTCTGGAACTGCTGCTTGCCGATCAACCGGAGAAAGTGAGGGCGCACGATCCAGAATCGCTCTTGTGGCATTGGATCGACAACGCCGGGCTCGGGGGTAGCCGGTTCCCGGTGCGCGACGGAACGCCCGTCCCAGATACATCACATTCGGCCATGTCCGTGAACTTAGACGCGTGCATCCACTGCAACCTATGTGTGCGCGCTTGCAGAGAGGTCCAGGTCAATGACGTAATCGGCATGGCGCACCGAGGTGCTGAAAGCCAAATCATCTTCGACATGAACGATCCCATGGGCGACAGCACCTGCGTCGCCTGTGGTGAATGTGTACAGGCTTGTCCCACGGGCGCGCTGATGCCNAAGGCCCTACTTGATGACAATCAGGTCTTCAAGGGNGGCGCCACAGGATCGACAAATTCCCTCTGCCCCTATTGCGGTGTCGGTTGTCAGCTTACCTTCCATACCAAAGACGATAACATNCTCTACGTCGANGGACGCGATGGGCCGGCCAATCAGAACCGATTATGCGTAAAGGGTCGCTTCGGTTTCGATTACGCACGGCACCCNCATCGGCTGACCACACCGCTGATCCGCAAGGAAGGTGTCGCGAAGGATGGACACGACAAAGTCGATCCTACCAACCCTTTTACCCATTTCCGTGAGGCGACCTGGGAGGAAGCCCTAGATTATGCGGCGTCCGGNCTGAAGNCCATTCGGAACCGCGACGGCTCGTCAGCGCTGGCCGGGTTCGGGTCTGCCAANGGTTCTAACGAAGAGGCCTACATGGTCCAAAAACTAGTGCGCCAGGGCTTTGGCACCAACAACGTCGACCATTGCACGCGCCTGTGTCATGCGTCGTCGGTGGCTGCGCTTATGGAAGGCGTCAACTCCGGCGCGGTGACAGCACCGTTTACGGCAGCCACCGACTCTGATTGNATNATTGTTATCGGCGCGCGNCCCACCCAGAACCATCCGGTGGCCGCTACTTATTTGAAGGGGGCATCGAAACGCGGTGCGACACTTATTGTGATGGACCCCCGCGGCCAGGACCTAACCAGACACGCTGACCATATGCTGCAGTTCAAGCCAGGGACCGATGTGGCCCTGTTGGGCGCCATGATCCACACCATCATCGAAGAAGGCCTGGTTGACAAACAGTATGTCCAAGCCATGACCGAGGGCTTTGAGGCCATAAAGGAAAACGCCCAGAACTTTGCCCCGGAAAAAATGGCGGAGGTCTGCGGTATTGATGCGGAGACCATTCGCACTGTGGCGCGCACCTACGCCACNGCGGAACGCTCTATCATATTCTGGGGCATGGGTATTTCTCAGCATGTCCATGGCACCGACAATGCGCGTTGCCTGATTGCTCTATCCATGATCACCGGTCAGGTTGGACGTCGCGGCACAGGCCTGCATCCGTTGCGCGGCCAGAACAACGTTCAAGGGGCATCTGATGCTGGACTGATCCCCATGGTCTATCCCGACTACAAATCAGTTGAAGCGGAGGACATCCGCGCCATCTATGAAAAAGAATGGAACACGAAGTTGGACACCAAGAAGGGTCTGACAGTCGTGGAGATCATGGATGCCGTCCACGCTGGGCAGATCAAAGGTATCTACATCATGGGAGAAAACCCGGCCATGTCTGACCCCGACGTACAGCATGCCCGTGACGGCCTGGCCATGCTGGAGCACCTGGTCGTTCAGGATATCTTCATGACCGAAACGTGCTTCCACGCGGATGTTATCCTACCAGCGTCAGCATTTCCCGAGAAATCCGGCACATTCTCCAACACTAACCGTCAGGTACAACTTGCCCGGCCAGCGATCTCAATGCCTGGCGATGCGCGCCAGGATTGGTGGATCATTCAGGAGATCGCCAACCGTATAGGCTTGGACTGGAACTACACGGGTCCTGCCGATGTTTTTAACGANATGAAACGGACCATGAAGTCACTGGATAACATCACCTGGGAACGGCTTGAGCGCGAAGATGCGGTCACCTATCCCTGCGAAGCCGAGGATCAGCCCGGCAACGACATCATCTTTGGCGANGGGTTCCCTACGNAAACAGGTCGCGCCAAACTGGTGGCCGCGCAACTAACGCCGCCGGACGAGTTGCCAGATGACGATTATCCCCTGGTCTTGACTACCGGCCGCATGCTCGAACATTGGCACACGGGTGCCATGACNCGACGTGCCGAGACTTTAAATGGCCTGGAATCAGTCCCTGTCGTCAGCATTAACCCCCACCAGATGGGCGAAATGGGCGTCGGCCCGGGCGACACCGTCTGTGTCGAGAGTCGCCGTGGCGCATTGGAAATCCAGGTCCGCGCCGATAGGGATGTGCCCGACGGTATGGTCTTCATTCCATTTTGCTTCCATGAGGCGGCGGCGAATATTCTGACCAATCCACAATTAGACCCGGTCGGCAAGATTCCCGAGTTTAAATTCTGTGCCGTGCGAGTGACGCCAGCAGGTGAAACCGCAGTAGCTGCGGAATAAAACCTGCCAGATCAATAATTAGCCCTCAAAGGGTCTGAGGTTCGGTTTCTCNTCTTAAATTGGGAGGCTTAGCCATGATCGATCATAAGGTTTTATCCAATAGCGTAAGAGCCTCCTTTTAGTCACTCAAAATACTAACCGCTAAAGTTGACGATGATGTTCCACGAACTCTGTTTTAACAGCATGAGGGTTACCTCATCACAGATCGATCGCACTTAAAGCCCTAAACGATAAAATTTATTGGCAGTATCGTGAAACAATGCTGTCCGCTCATCAGCACTATATCCCTTGGTCATTCTTTTGAAGGANTTCCAGAGGGTATTGTAGCTGCAACTCAGTTTATCGACGGGAAAGTTCGACTCAAACATACACCGACTAACGCCGAAACAAGAAATAGCATGATCATAAAAACGCCGCGTGGCGTCCATAAGCGTGGCGCTCTCTGGAGGCCGATCCTGACCCTCCCAACCGAAACCGTTGATGTCCATGTTGATGCCCCCCAGCTTAGCATAGACATTTGGNCAACCGGCTAGCTTAGCCACATCGCCTTTCCAGATCTCAAAAACCTCGTCCTTGCGCCCAGCGTAGGGACCTACACCCAGGGGGCCACCAAAATGGTTCAGGACGATCCTGGTATTCGGAAATTCTTGTGCAAGATCAGTAAGTTCGGTGATCTGAGTATGAAAACACCAGGCCTCAAAGCTCAGATCGCGCTTCTCCAATTCNGAGAAGCCNANGCGGAAATCAGGATCCATGNAAGCGTGNGGACCATTGACGAANCGACCATTACGGATCCGTTCATCCGCCTCCCAATTTGCCTGATCTCGAATACCGCGAAAGCGGCCACCACCAGCCACGGCTAAGGCATCCAAGACCTCCCCNACGGCCTCGCCTAAACAAAGATCCGCATTGCCAACAAGACCAGCACCGACCCGCGTTGCACCGTACATTCCTGACGCACTCATCGCGGCGATCCCATTGGCAAACTCCATCTCCCCGACCGAGTGAAAGGCCTTCGGGCCGTCAGTCTTATACATGGTACCACATTCGATGAAGACGGTAGCGACGATATTGTGTCCAGCGCTCAAATCCGTCTGAAACTCATCCATCAGATAACGCGGTGACACTCCATCGGCACGAAAGTCCCAGAGGTGATGATGGGGATCTATAATGGGAAGAGACGGGTCTAGTGTCTCCTCTACGGAGAGTTCGAGCCAAGCCTGATTCTTTGACATATCTGCGTTCTCGCGGTGACTANCNNTCGCCGCGTTAGCGTATACTGGNCATCACGACCGTTNTAGAGGCGCGTGCTGGACGACGAAAATTTTTCTCCCGCCGTCAAGTTGATGCTTGTCATCACGACTCCTGCCGCCACTGCGATTACAACGGCCGCGATAGTGCCCATCCAGAATGATTTCCACTTCTCTCCGGTCATCTCAATTCTCCTCGCCGCCTATTCTGCTGGTTGACTCTCAGCACTCGCCTTGGCCTGATTATCTAATTCCTCCACCCATAAACCATGGTGCTCTTTTGCCCAGTTACGGTCAACGCGGCCATCGGCAACGGCATCGATAGCACCTTCCATGCCAAGAGATCCTATATAAATATGGGCTATGATGATGACGATCATGCCTAATCCAACAATACCATGCCACATGAGTGCATACTGCGTTTCCTGAAGCGGGCTCAANACTGTCGGAAAATCGAAGCCGAATACATTAATGATTTTAAAAGTGCCGGCAAACATCTGAAGTTCAAATGGGAATAGCAGGGCCAGACCCGAGGTAGACAGCGATCCGCCCCCTACAACTACAGACCAGAATATCAGTTTTTGTCCTGCGTTGAACCTCTTCGCCGGCGGATGCACCCCCTTTGCGAANAGGCCGCCACCTTTAGCGAGCCATNTTATATCNGTCGAGCTAGGGATGTTATCCTTAACCCAAAGGACAAACATCATAACGATACCGATCATGAACGCCCAAGCGATATAGTTATGNGACATCTTGCCCCACATGGACAAAGTCGCAAAAGCCTCTTTACCAATTAGTGCNGGCATAAAGAGCTTACCATATAGAATGTTTAAGCCAGTCACTGAGAGGATTATAAAGCTAGACGCCGTCATCCAGTGCGTGAAACGCTCCAAAGTGTTGAAGCGCTCGATGGTCTGGCCTCCGGGGTCCCGCCCGGCATCAATCATAATTTTGCCGCGAATTACAAAGAAGACAAGCAACACCAGGACCACAACAATCATGGCGGTAACGCCAGAACTGGCCATCTTGCCGTTACGAAAAGCTCGGANCTCATCACCATCTGACTGCACCAACTGGGCGGCTTTTTTGTCTGGAATGCTTACCGACCCGCGNACNCCCTTGCGGATGGCCCGCCAAAATTCCGCGTCTGAGGTGCTACCTGACCAGCCACCCGGGACCTGGCCGCCTGATTGCGCGGCTGCGGGCTGCACAGACAACGTCGGTGACCCAATGANACCGGCNAAAACAGCGAAAACAANNANGCTCAANACNGCCANNANNCGGCNCAGTTTNTTGCCTNTCATGACNTCATNCCCTCTTGNTATGCGTACTCGTATATTCACGATCTACGGACCTTTCTGATTAGCGGTGCGCGAATTTAATTTTTCAAAAAAGGCCGCACTGTTGGACGGTATGCGGACGGAGCTTGACCTCGACGGCGCTGCTAAGATACCACCCCCACCTGTTACCTGAACGACCCCACTCTGAAGCTTAGCCCGACGCACTAGAGTATCAGTTTGCTTGGCAGATAACTCTGTATCTGGTTTACCCAGATACACGCCGGGTTCGAATTTGGTGATACGATCATGCTTATCATCTAGGCACCCCGTGAGAATACCGCCTGCAATCATCAGGACGCTTACGTTCCGGAGCGTATAAAGGGCTTTCATGCCGCTCTTATCCCTATCCCGTGTCGACATTTCCCCAAAAAATTTGGACGCCGAACGGTATCCGCACATCTCGGGGATGAATAACGCAGGGCGGCGGCATCCAAAATATTAGATGCCGCCGCCCCAATCGCTTACCTATTCGGGTCTAAGACCCCGCCTTCAGTTGATAGGCGGTACCCCAACCCCAAGCACCAGAGCCGAAGCCACGGCTAACAATCCGCTCGCGGTAGATGTTGCTGAGCATGTCGCCGTCGCCGCCCAAGAGAGCCTTGGTCGAGCACATTTCGGCGCATAGCGGCAGCTTCCCTTCCGCTAGGCGGTTCTTGCCATACTTCTGAAACTCAGCGGCGGAGTTGTCGTCCTCCGGACCGCCCGCGCAGAAGGTACACTTGTCCATTTTTCCACGGCTACCATAGTTACCCGCCTGCGGGTACTGCGGCGCCCCAAAGGGACAAGCAAAGAAGCAATAGCCACACCCGATGCAAAGATCTTTCGAGTGCAGAACTACACCCTGCTCTGTTTCGTAAATGCAATCAACAGGGCAGACCGCGATGCACGGCGCGTCAGAGCAGTGCATGCAGGCCACAGATATCGACCGCTCGCCAGGCTTCCCATCATTAATGGTAACCACGCGGCGTCGGTTAACGCCCCAAGGCACCTCATGCTCGTTCTTACATGCTGTGACACAAGCGTTGCACTCAATGCAGCGCTCGGCATCGCAAAGGAACTTCATTCTTGCCATGATATTTCTCCTTTACCTTACGCTGCTTCGATTTTGCAGAGAGTGGTCTTGGTTTCCTGCATTTGGGTCACCGAATCGTAGCCATAGGTACCGCACATGTTAGAAGCTTCACCCAACACGTAGGGATCACTACCCTCCGGATATTTCGACCTGAGATCTTTACCCTGCCAGTGACCACCAAAGTGGAACGGCATGAAGGCGACCCCTTGTGCGACACGTTCAGTTACCAGGGCTTTAACAAGAACCTTGCCGCCCTCAGGTGAATAGACCCACATGTCTGCCCCATCGCGGATACCAGCATTGTTGGCATCAATAGGGTGAACTTCACAGAACATGTCCTGCTGCAATTCGGCCAACCATTTCACTGACCGGCTCTCATCGCCACCACCTTCATATTCAACCAAGCGTCCGGAGGTAAGAATCGTCGGAAAGTCCTTTGAAAAGTCTTTCTTCTGAATGGACTCGTACATGGTCGGAAGACGATAAGCTTTTTTGTCCTTGTACGTGGAGTACTTTGGCAAAAGGTCACGCCGGGGCGTGTATAATGGTTCGCGATGGAGAGGCACCGGATCCGGGAACGTCCAGACGACGGTTCGCGCTTTCGCGTTACCAAAAGGCGCACAACCGTGCTTAATGGCAACCCGTTGAATACCGCCAGAAAGGTCGGTTTTCCAATTGGTCTTATCTCCGGCAACCTTCTCGATAGCGGCTCGCTCGTCGGCGGTCAGATCCGAATCCCAGCCCAATTTTTTCAGCATGGCCATGGTGAATTCGGGGTGACCGTCCTTGAGCTCGTTCCCCACCGGGTAGGAGCCTTCAGCCAGAAGATTTTCACCTTTTCGTTCCACGCCGAAGCGGGCCCGGAAGTTCAAACCACCTTCAGCAACCGGCTTGGACGGATCGTACAAGACAGGTGTCCCCGGATGCTTCATATCGGCGGTGCCCCAGCACGGCCACGGCAGACCATAGTAGTCACCATCGGCTGGACCACCGCGCGCAAGAAGCGTGGTCTTGTCAAAGGTCGATTGGTTCTGCATGTGCGTGCGCAAGCGCTCGGGTGACTGACCCGTATAACCAATCGTCCACATGCCCTTGTTGAATTCGCGGGTCACGTCTTCGATCAGCGGCTCGTCATTGTTGACCTTGATGTTTTTGAACATCTCTTTCTCAAAGCCGAGCTTTTTCGCAAGCTTATAAATGATTGTGTGATCCGGCAGTGATTCATAAACCGGGTCGACAATCTTCTCACGCCATTGCAGGGAGCGGTTCGACGCAGTCACAGAACCATAGGTCTCGAACTGTGTCGCCGCCGGTAACACGTAGATGCCATCCTTGCGATCCGGAATTACGGCGGCGAAGGTCGGCACCGGATCGATGATCACCATCAAATCCAGCTTCTCCATCGCGGTCTTCATTTCCGGCAGGCGGGTCTGCGAGTTCACGGCGTGCCCCCACAAAACCATGGCCCGGACATTGTCCGGCTGGTCCATATTCTTTTTATCTTCAAGAATACCATCGATCCAGCGGCTGACCGGAATGCCTTTGGACTGCATTAGTTTCTCGGATGCAAAACGATCTTTTAGATAGTCGTAGTCAACATCCCAAACCCGCGCCCAATGCTTCCAAGACCCCTTTTTCAAGCCGTAGTAGCCTGGTAAGGAGTGCGATAGGATGCAGAAGTCCGTAGCACCCTGAACGTTATCGTGGCCGCGGAAGATATTGGCGCCACCACCCGAGCGGCCGATGTTGCCAAGCGCCAACATCAGTATGCAATAGGCCCGTGTGTTATTGTTGCCGTTGGTGTGCTGGGTGCCGCCCATGCACCATACAATGGTGCCAGGACGGTTGTTGGCAAGCGTCCGAGCAACCCTTTTAAGCTGCGCACCTGGAACACCCGTGACGCGTTCCGTCTCCTCAGGCGTCCATTTTGCGACTTCGGACCGGATCTGATCCATACCCCAAACGCGCTGTTTGATATACTGCTTATCTTCCCAGCCATTTTCGAAGATGTGATGCAGGATTCCCCAGATCAGCGCCACGTCTGTGCCTGGACGGAACCGCACGAACTCGTCGGCATGGGCCGCCGTCCGCGTGAACCGAGGATCACAAACAATCAGAGCTGAGTTGTTCTGCTCTTTCGCCTTAAGAATATGTTGCACAGCTACAGGATGGGCCTCGGCTGGATTCGAGCCGATGAGGAACATGGCACGCGAATTATGCATGTCATTGTAGCTGTTTGTCATCGCACCATAGCCCCAGGTGTTCGCAACACCGGCAACCGTAGTGGAGTGACAAATTCGAGCCTGGTGATCGCCGTTATTAGAGCCCCAGAAGGCATAGAACTTCCTGAACAGGTAAGATTGCTCGTTATTAAACTTGGCAGAGCCCAGCCAGTACACGGAATCGGGACCGGACGACTTTCGAATATCGAGCATCTTGTCGCCGATCTCGTTGATGGCGACATCCCAGCTCAATTTCTTCCACTGGCCACCTTCAAGTTTCATCGGGTAGCGCAGACGCCGCTCATTGTGGGCGTGTTCGCGAACCGCAGCTCCTTTTGCGCAGTGCGCGCCCAAGTTAAAGGGGCTTTCAAAGCCAGGCTCCTGACCAACCCACACACCATTGGCAACTTCACCGACGACGGTGCAGCCGACTGAGCAGTGCGTACATACGGATTTGATTTTGCTAATTTTTGCTGTCGCAGCTTGGGCTTTCGCCTGCTTCGCCATGCCTAAAGGCGTGGCTGCCGCGAGCGCGGCCCCTCCAGCAGTGAGTCCTGAGCGTTTCAGGAACGTCCGGCGGTCCATCGAACCACCGATCACACCGGCCAAGGCCTTCTTCAAACGGGGGCCATTCGCCACCCCGTTGCTCTTTTTCGTGAGCATAGAAAACTACTCCCTTTGGCTTAAAATTAAAACCGTGCGAGCTCGTAATACTTCATCACGTGCTCTGTTTCCTGATAGCCGGACTTTTTCCCGGTCTCAGGGGTCGCTGCCTCAACGTCATTCGATGAAAGCGCAACCGCTGCACCCGCAGCGGCGCCGGTCATCCCGGCGGCCTTCAGGAATTCACGTCTCGGCAGGGTTTTGGCGTCTTTATCTGCCATTGTCTTCTCCCTACTGTTAACTCCCAAATTCGTCTCGTCTTAAAATCGGCATTCACTAGAACGCCAGGGTTACCACACGACCGTTCGCTAGGCCGCCATCTCGAAAGCCTCAGCCTCCACCGCCATGAACAATTTCCCTACAGTGCCGACCGGCATGTAAAGAACAGCCGCATTGGCCCCCTCTAAATCCCTAAACAACCGGGCCGCCCAAGCGGCCAGGTGTCTTTGGAAAAACGATTTTTGCTTATCCAGCCCGATACCTTTTTGGCTCCGGGATCCAAGTCCGCCTGTGATTAGACCGTGCATAACTTCACAAAGAAACGCGATGTGGTCCTCTGGCTCCTTGTTGAGGCCCGACACGGCAATGCCCATTTCCAACAGATCCTGGCGCAGATTCGCCAAAGGTTTATCATTGATGAAGCCCGTCTGGTAGAAAGATGCCGTCGGCGTGATTCCCCCGCCAGCCCCAAAACCAAAGAACAAGCGCGTAAACTCATCTTCCGCTTGAGCGCGCGGGGTCCGGGCGGCAAGGCTCCCAAGATTGGCCAAAGCTGTGCCCATCTCAGTGCCGTCATCCGCGTCGGCGAGGCCGCGCACAATTTCGAGGGTTTCGTCGGAGGGCGGCGATGTCAACAAACGCGCCAACAAACCATAAACATTAGCCCGCAGCATATCCTCACCGGATACGGCGGTTGTCGTCTCGGTTTCTACCCGAGCCGGTACAGCATCTCTCCCAAGAGACTCAGTCTCCATTATGGTGCCTGCCCCCAAAGATATTGGTCCTTATTTCAATTGCCCTACTTTCGCCGAGCATTTTCCCCAAGTAAGGGCGTTCTCCCTGACATATGCGAATTAAGAATTGGCACATGATTATCAATAATATTGCTTATTAAACGTTCGCGAGTCAATGGGTGCCTAGCCATGATCTGAAAATTTAAGCTAAAAAAAAACCATTTATTATCAATTACTTAAGTGGAAATATGATTCGAGTTCTGATGCTGCAGCGCCGCAATCTAATGCAAAATACAAAGCAGAAAACTATGCCCTAGTTGCGAATGACTATCTCTATTAAATTCTTAATAGGCTCAAGTAGCACATTTCAGCCATTTAAAAATTTTAACCATAGGCAAAATGTGGGAATATTGCATGCCTGGTTATCTACCTTGCATCGCACAAAAATTTATTTCGTAATATTTTTCGCAGGTAATTTTTTTAGTTTGGAGGCGTGAGTCACGCGTCCTTGGCCCCCGGAATCGGGCTCGCTCTCCGGACCAGCCGTATTTTGGTCTACTTGCGGAAAATCATCTTCCGTCGACTCGTTCGATGTCGCCGTCGACTCGCTCGATGCCGCCGAAGACTCGTCGTCGCTCTGCGCATTGGACGTCTCAGTCAATTCAGTCGTCTCGACTGCGTCGGCTGTCTCGACATCTTCATCCGCATCCACCTTTTCAGGCTGGTCATACCCTTGACCTGGCTTATAGCTGGATTGTGTTGCGGCATCGATGAGTTTATCGATTACTCGAAAGTTCTCCGCGTAATCGTCCAGGCCATCCTGGAAACCGAACAAAGGGTCGCTACGCCAAAGGATTTTTAGCGCTCGGTTGCGGATGAAGTCTGGAATATTATCCGCCAAGAACGGAGTGAAATCGGAATCCTTGTCCAGGCGCTCAAGTGGAGGCAGGGCGCCCACTGCCTCTTGTTCTTCCTGCGTCAATTCTCGTTCCGAGGCATCCGAACCAAATTCCTTATTTGGCTCAGTGCCGTCGAAAACAGGCGCCTCGAGGAGGCTACCCTCCTCTTCACTCTTCTCGGGATCCGCAAGGGCTGTCATGGGCGGCACGAAATTACGGGCCTGGATTCCACCTGGAAGGTTCGCCGGATCC